>JBMNPB010000002.1:0-158852 GCA_050943375.1 bacterium | reverse complement strand
CTTTTTCGGCAGATTTGAGATTGTCAAAGATGCCCAATACTGTGTCGGACAATTTTATACCTCCTTTATAATCATTAAACATCAGTCAATCGTTATTATCCCCAAGTGATACATTTTCATGTGAGACCGCAAAGGAGCGGCGGATGCGGAAAATGACACGGCAGAAACATTCGTTTCGGCTTGAAAAGGACTTAAGACAACAAAAAGGGAATATTATGAGGAACTCGCTTTTCCAGTCTCTTAGGTGGTGTTGTGATTGTGGCAGCAAAAATCGAGGCCGCTGAGAGAATTGCCCTAAGAAGCTGTTATTCAACTGAAACGAATGCAGCAACGAAAGGATGATAATTTTGACGGATGGAGAAATCGCCAAAGCTGCTCTTATGAAAGGCAATGCCGTCGTTGTCGCGAAAGATGGCGCCGTTGTCCTGACGCGGACCGGCAGAGGTATCCGCCCTCTTTACGAGATCGTCTCCAACCCGGAATACGGCAGCCTCTTGGCCGGGGCGGCCGTTGCCGATAAGGTCGTGGGAAAAGCTGCGGCTCTGCTCTGCGCAGCGGCACGGGTGAAAGAAGTCTACGCTGCTTTACTGAGTGAACCGGCGGCGAATGTTTTGGCGGCAAAGGCAATTCCTTTCGCGTGTGGGGAGAAAGTGCCGCTTGTGCTGAACCGGACCCGTACCGACATTTGTCCCATCGAGAAACTGGCCGCTTCGATCGACACTCCAGCCATACTGCTGGAGGCAGTCGCCAAATTCCTGGCGCGGATGGAGTAATAAAGCAGCCGGAGAGAGATGCGGGGCTGGCCGATTGCCGGGGAACAGTTTAGGCGAGAAAGGGGAAGAGTGATGCGGAAGTATCAGATAGCTGTCATCGGCGGGGACGGAGTAGGGCCGGAGGTCGTCGCGGAAGGAGTCAAGGTGCTCAAAACGGTTGCTTTTCTCGACCCGGCTTTACACTTTCATTTCACCGAATACCCTTGGGGCTGTGAATATTATCTGCGGAGCGGGCAGATGATGCCGCCGGATGCTCTGGAAATTCTCGCCGGATACGACGCTATTTATCTTGGTGCCGTCGGTTATCCCACGGTACCGGATCATATTTCCCTCTGGGGGCTTCTCCTGCCGATCCGGAAAGGATTCGAGCAGTATGTTAATTTGCGGCCAATCCGTTTGCTGACCGGAGCGCCCGGTCAGCTTCAGGGCAAAGGCCCGGAGGATATCAATTTTATTGTGGTGCGAGAAAACACGGAAGGCGAGTATGCCGCTGTCTGCGGTATCACCGGGGAAGGCACGCCGGAAGAAACAGTGACCCAATCCGGCGTCTTTACCCGGAATGGCGTTACGCGAATCATGCATTACGCCTTTGCACTCGCCCGCCGGCGGGATAGGCAACTGACGGTGGTCACCAAATCGAACGCCTTAAATTATTCCATGGTGTATTGGGACAAAATCGCCAAAGAAATCGCCGCTGAGTACCCGGAGGTAGAAACACGCTTCATTCATGTGGATGCGATGGCCATGTTTCTCGTCCGGAAGCCGGAATTGTTTGACGTTGTTGTCGCTTCCAACCTTTTCGGTGATATCCTCACCGACCTTGGCGCCGCCATTCAAGGCGGGATGGGTTATGCCGCCGGTGCCAACCTGAATCCGGAACGGAGGTATCCTTCGATGTTCGAGCCGATTCATGGTTCGGCTCCCGATATCGCCAGACAGGGCAGAGCGAATCCGATCGCTGCCGTATGGGCGGTAAAAATGCTTCTGGACCATCTGGGCGAGACGCGGTGGGCGGAGTTGCTGATGCGCAGCATTGAAGATATCGTGAAGAGAGGAAAATTTCGGACACCCGATGCGGGCGGCCGGAATACGACAAGTGAAGTCGGCGATGCTATATGCGCCAGCCTGCGGGAGAATGCCGTCCGAAATGAATCGAGTCCAATTTGAACCAATGGGAGGAATTGTTTTGAAACTCACTTTTCACGGTGCGGCGAAAACCGTGACCGGCTCCTGCCACTTGCTGGAAACGAACGATGTAAGGATTATGGTAGACTGCGGTATGTTTCAAGGCAGCGGCGAAGCGGATGAATTGAATTACCGCCCGTTCCCGTTCGATCCGTCTACGGTTGACTACCTTCTCCTGACGCATGCCCATATTGATCACAGCGGCCTCATCCCCCGCCTTGTCAAAGAGGGTTTTCAGGGGAAAATCATCGCAACCCGGGCCACGTCCGACCTGTGCGGGATTATGCTGCTCGATTCGGCCCATATCCAGGAAATGGAGGCGGAGTGGGAGACGCGGAAACGGAAGCGCTTCGGGGCGAAAGAGGTGGAGCCGCTGTATACCAAAGCAGACGCCGCCGCCGCCCTCCGTTTTTTCCAGCCGATTGACTACGACAGTGAAATAATCTTGGGAGAAAATGCCGTCGTCTGTTTTCATTTCGCCAGCCATATTCTGGGCGCGGCGATAATCGAACTCACCATTAATGAAAAAGGTGAAAAAACAAAGTTTGTTTTTTCCGGCGATCTGGGCCGCAAGAATCAGCCAATCATCCGCGATCCGCACCGGATCGAAGCTGCCGACTATTTAATCATCGAGTCGACTTACGGCAACCGGCGCCACGAAGATAAAGAGCAGAAAAGCAAAAAGCTGTCCGACATTATCCTGGAAGCGGTTGAAAACCGGGGAAAAATCATTATCCCCGCGTTCGCCGTCGGCCGGACGCAAGATGTCTTATATGAATTAAATTTACTGGCCGAAAGCGGGAGAATCCCCCGGATACCGATCTACTTCGACAGTCCTCTCGCTATTGAAGCGACGCAGATCTTTACCCGCCACCGGGATAATTACGACCGGCAAACCACGGCACTGCTTGAAAGCGGGGACGACCCGTTCTCTTTTCCCGGTCTTCATTTCGCCCGGTCGGCGGATGAGTCAAAAGCTCTCAATACGTTGGAAGGGCAGGCCATCATCGTCTCTGCCAGCGGTATGTGCACGGCCGGCCGCATTAAACACCATCTCAAGCATAATCTGTGGCGGCCGGAGGCATCGGTTCTCTTCATCGGCTACCAGGCGAAAGGGACGTTGGGGCGTCGCCTGCTGGATGGAGAAAAAGAGGTAAAAATCTTCGGGGAGGACATTTCCGTTCAAGCTAAGATTTATTCTATTGACGGCTTTTCCGCTCACGCTGACCGGGACGACTTGCTGCAGTGGATTGGTCAGTTTGTCAAGAAGCCGAAGAAGGTGTTTGTTGTACACGGCGAAGAAGAAGCCGCCGCAAGCTTTGCCGCAGCTGTCAACGAAGAATTTGGCCTCGACACAGTGGTACCGGACCGAAGCGACTGTTTCCGGATCCAGGGAACAGCTATCGAGAAAACGGCGGTGCCGTCGCTTCCGCCGGATGATTTCGACAAAACGGCGGTGCGTGAACTGGTAAATGATTTGGAGATTTTCGCCCGCCAACTCTCCAGCCGGCTCCGCAAAATTTCGGCCGGGGAAGATCCTCTGACGTTTGATGGTAAAAATATCGCCCGCTGGCTGCGGGAGACTGCGGCGAAATTCGAGCGAAAAACCGGAACGAACAATAAAACTAAATAAAGGAGGCAGGAAAATGGATCTTAAACACGCTTTTGCATTGGTTGACGACCGTGAAGAAGAACTCGTCAGCCTCGTACGGGGCGTTATCGGAATTGACAACTGCGTTCCGCCCGGCCGCAATTATGAGCAATTGGCCGATTATTTAATTCCTTATTTTCAGTCAGCCGGCCTTACAACCGAGAAGGTGGTTATCCCCGAACCGCTCTGGCGGCAAATTCCCACGCCGGGACTTGACGGCGACCGGGTAAATTTGGTGGCCAGGAAGGAAACCGGGAAAGAACCGGTGACAATTTACGCCCATATCGACACCGTCCCGGTCGACAATCGCTGGACAACCGATCCTTTCGGCGGCGAAATTAAAGACGGGAAGATTTATGGGCGCGGCACGTCCGATATGAAAGGCGCTGCTGCCAGTCTGATAATTGCTTTGCAGGTCATCAAAGATCTGGGGTTGGAAATGAAATTCGACCCAATCTGCTGTTTGTGTACGGATGAGGAGATCGGTGTTTATCCCGGAGTCTATCATCTGGCAAAAGAAGGTTATTTGCATGGCCATGTTGTCTGTATGGACGGCAGTCAAGATCCCCGGGAACCGCTCGCTTCCGCCGGTTCCGTCGATGTCTATATAACTACCGTTGGCAGAAGTTGTCATTCCGGCCAGAATTTTCTCGGTGTCAACGCTCTGGAGGCGATGGTTCCGATTATGGCCGAATTGCTGGAGTTGAAAAAAAAGGTGGAAATTCGCGAATCAGCAGTCGACGGACCACCGCTGCCCGGGGCGCCGTCAACCAAGCTGACGCCCATGTTCAATCTGGATGTTATCCGGGCCGGGACAAAGTCGAACATTGTTCCGGGAGAATGCACATTGATTGTCAATCGGCGCTATCTGCCCGAGGAAAATTTTGCCGCGGTGATGAGCGAAATCGAAGCAGCTGTTGAACGCGGGAAAGCAAAAAGCAATGCGCTCGCCGTTGAAATCAAAGTCCAGCACTCTTACCCGGCCGTGCGCTACAACCCGGAAACCGAACACGCCAAAAAAATGAAAGCCGCGAAAATGCTGGTGCAAGGATACCGGGATGATGAGTTCCAACGTTCCGGTTCCGCCGGTTCCACTGACATGTCCTTTGTCCAGCAGGTATTGGGAACGGACGACATCGTCTTCAGCGGGGGGAGCCGTTCCGGCAACAATGTCCACGGCGTCGATGAATTCGCTTACATCAGAGACTTAAAAGCACTGGCCAAGGAACTGATTTATTATTTCTGCTTCTAATGTACGCATGGCTCCGCCGTTTCTTTCGCTTTGTTGGAAGGAGGCTGAATTATGCCGATAATCAAGCTGCCTTATTATACCGGGCATCTGGAAATTAACGTCGCGGCAGAAAACCTGAAAGCCGTTCTTGCGTCTCCTGCCGGAAAAACGGCGGGCGGGCCGGGCCCGGCCGGGGCGGTCATTCAGGCATTGGCCGCGCCTTTGGGGACGCCGCCGCTTTGTGAGCTTGCCGCCGTAAAACGAAGAATCCTGATTGTTACGAGCGATCACACCCGGGCGATGCCGAGCCGGCTGACACTGCCGCTGTTGCTTGGGCAAATCCGAAACGGCAATCCCGCCGCTGAGGTCACCATTCTGATTGCGACCGGACTCCACCGCCGGACAACGGAGACGGAGCAGAGGATGATGTTCGGTGATGATATTGTCAACCGGGAGAAGATTGTTGTGCATGACCCCTATGATGAAGACAAAATGCGATATATCGGCGATTTGCCGTCCGGGGGAAAATGCTTTGTCAACGCCCTTGCTCTCGAAGCCGACTTACTCGTCACTGAGGGGTTTGTTGAACCGCACTTCTTCGCTGGTTTCTCCGGCGGGCGAAAAAGCATTCTCCCAGGAATAGCCTCGGCGCAGACTATTTGTGAAAATCACTGTGCCCGGGCCATTGCCCATCCGGCTTCCCGAATCGGTATAATGGAAGGCAATATCATCAATGCGGACATGGAATATGCCGCGGCCAGAGTCGGGGTTGATTTCTCATTAAACGTGGCGCTGGATGATCAGAAAGAAATTATCGCCGCCACCGCTGGCGCCTTAAGCGAAGCGCACGCGGCGGCTTGCGCCTTTGTCCGCGAACGCGCCGGAGTCGAGCGCGTTCGCGGGGAGATTGTCGTAACATCAAATGGCGGTTATCCTCTTGACCAGAATCTTTATAAGTCACCGAAGGCGATGATCGCAGCCCGGGAATGCGCCGCGCCGGGAGGAGTGATTATCATGATTGCTTCTTGTGTTGACGGTCTGGGCGGCGAGGAATTCGGCCGGATGATGCTGTCCGGTTCCCCGGCGGATGTGCTCGCTGCCATCTTGAACAAGCCCGCCCGGGAGACGGTACCGGAACAATGGAACGCGCAAATCCTGTGCGAGATTATGACGCGTCATCCGGTCATCCTCGTCTCGACGTACCTTGATCCGGCGCTGACCCGCCAAATCGGAATGATCCCGGCCGCAACGCCGAATGAGGCATTGGCAATAGCATACAGGATGAAGTCACCAACAGCTTCGGTAGTGGTCATTCCGGACGGAGTAGCGCCGATAGTGCGTTAATCCTGAAGCGACAAGGAGGTAATAAGATCCGGAGCGACTTGTTGCAATAATAATTTTACGGACAACGTCGCACTCATAATGTAAGACACAAGTGAGCGAGGAGGAACTGTATGGAGACGAGACAAAAGAGCCGGCAAGTGCTGTCGGGAGCGGAGAAGACGCCCCAGCGCAGTTTTTTTAAGGCCATCGGACTGACCCGGGAGGACTTGCGAAAACCGCTGATTGCGATCGTAAATTCGTGGAACGAAATCGTGCCCGGGCATATTCATTTGCGCGATTTGGCCGGACACGTCAAATCGGCAGTCTGGGCGGCTGGCGGTACACCTCTTGAATTCAATACCATTGCCATCTGTGACGGGATCGCCATGGAACATGAAGGGATGCGGATGCCGCTGCCGAGCCGGGATATTGTCGCGGACACGGTGGAATTAATGGTCCGGGCGCACGGCTTCGACGCGATGGTCATGCTCGCTTCCTGCGACAAGATTGTGCCGGGGATGCTGATGGCAGCCGCCCGTCTTGATATCCCGGCGATAATGGTGACCGGCGGAGCCAGCCTGCCCCGCGGCTTTTTCTCCGCCGCAGGCAGATACGGGGTGAATCCTTACGAAATGGTCGGGCAGTATCGGAAAGGAAAAGTTACGGCTGAAGAACTGGAAACGTTCAAGAGTTGCACTTGTCCCGGCGCCGGATCCTGCTCCCAGCTCGGGACAGCTAACACTATGGCGATAGTTACCGAGGCTATGGGCATGTCCTTGCCGGGCTGCGCTACGGCTCTCGCTGTCTCGCCGGAGAAAGCGAGAATAGCGCGGGAGAGCGGCCGAATAATCATGGATCTGTTGGCGAAAGGGATTACCCCCGGTAAGATTTTGACGGACGGGGCACTGCGGAACGGAATCCGGGCCGCGCTGGCCGTCGGCGGGTCGACTAATATAACACTGCATATTCCGGCGATTGCCGCCGAGGGCGGCCGGCGGATTGATCTGGACGTCTTTGACCGTCTCAGCCGTGAGATACCGCATATTGTCAGCCTCGGACCTCATTATATTCTTGATTTGGACCGGGCCGGCGGAGTGCCGGCAATGCTCGGAGTGCTTGGCGATCGGATGGAGACGGACTGCCTGACGGTGACCGGGACGACTTTGGGAGAGAATTGCGCCGCCGCCCGAGTCCTTGATCCGGAGGTCATTCGCACTCCCGAACAGGCTTACCACAGCGAAGGCGGCATCGCCATCCTGAAAGGAAACCTCGCCCCCGGCGGCGCCGTCGTCAAACAGTCGGCGGTTGCACCGGAAATGATGCGTTTTACGGGCAAAGCGGCCGTCTTTGAAAACGAGGAAGCGGCGGTCGCAGCAATCTTTGACGGCCGGGTGCGGGCCGGCGCCGTAATCGTTATCAGGAATGAAGGTCCGCAAGGCGGTCCCGGCATGCGTGAGATGCTGGGCGCGACCTCCGCTGTCATGGGGATGGGGTTGGGCACGGCCGTGGCGATCGTGACCGACGGGCGTTTTTCGGGCGCTACCCGGGGCCCGGCCGTGGGGCATGTGGTGCCGGAGGCGGCAGCCGGCGGTCCGATCGCGGCTGTCCGGGACGACGACGCCATTACAATAGATATTCCGAGCCGCCGGCTCAGTATCGCCCTGACAGACGAGGAAATCAGGGAACGCCTGGCCGGGTTCACTCCGCGGCCGCCGTCCAGGCAGGGACTCCTGAAAAGATATGCCCGGCTTGTCCGGCCCGCCAATGAAGGAGCTGTCCTGGAAGGGTAATTATGCTTGACTTTTTACTCCGGTTGTATTAATATGTTTACCATGTAACCAAATAACTTGTACACCTCATCTTCTGTATGGTGAGCTAGAGGTCGCGGGTCGCCAGGAGTAATCTTCCCGTCAGCAGGGCAGCGGAGGAAGATGAAAGGGGCGTCCGCCGAAGTTCGGGCGGCAGCACCGGCCCCCGAGCTGGGTCGGCAGATAATATCTGCCGGACTGTCACCGGGCAATCACCCTGATTGCCCGGTGGAGTGCTATCTTACAGTCGTAGGGAAGAAGAAGGAGGGGATTCTTCGTGCGTGGTGATGGACGGCTCGAAACCCTTTTCGGGTCATTTTCTATTCTCCGGCACCTATCCAAAGCTGCTTCCGGATAAACAAAATTAATTATCTGGAAGGAGAATAAATAATGCAGGCAAGTCTTGTATTCGTTAACGGCAATGTCTTAACTATGGATGCGGAAAATCAGCGCGGGGAAGGGGTGGCGGTACGGGGCAACCGGATCCTGGCGGTCGGATCTAATCTGGATATGAAAGAATATACCGGCCACACGACGCAGATTATCGATCTCGCCGGAAAAACACTTCTCCCCGGTTTCTCTGATAATCATCTGCACATGCTCGGTTATGGACTATCCCTGCGGCAAGTTGATGTCAGTCATGTTGATTCTCTCGATGAGATTGTTGCCAGAGTTAAAGCGAAAGCGGAAACATTGTCATCCGGCCGCTGGGTTACCGGGCGTGGTTGGGACCAGAACCTATTCCGCGAAAAACGTTACCCGAGTCGGCAGGATCTTGATTTCGCGGCTCCGGACAACCCGGTCGCCTTGTACCGTGTTTGCGGCCATCTCTTGGTTGCGAACAGCCGGGCGTTGGAATTGGCCGGAATAACCAAAGATACTCCGGACCCGGCAGGCGGCCGGATCGACCGCGATCCTTCGACCGGAGAGCCGACCGGTATCCTGCGCGAGACAAGCGCGATGCAACTGGTCGCCCGGATTATCCCCGAGCCGACATTTGCCGACAGGCAAGCTGCTTTACGGCAATCGGTCATGCAGGCGGCTGCTTGCGGCATTACCTCGATTACAACCGATGATGTCGTGAACGCCGGTGGTCTGACGCAATGCGTTGATCTATACCGGGGATTATGGGAAAGCGACGGGCCCGCCGTGCGCGCCTACCTGCTGATATCCAGCAACACTCTTGATGAGTTGATCGAGCGGGGCTGGAAGACGGGCACCGGCGATGAGCGGGTAAAAATCGGGCCGCTGAAGATCTTTCAGGACGGTTCCCTCGGTGCCCGCACGGCTGCCTTGCTCGAGCCTTACAGTGATGATGCGGGGAATTCCGGCGTCCTGTATCAGAGTCAGGAGGAGATTAACCGCCTGGTGTCCCGGGCGCAAGCTGCCGGAATGCAAATCGGCGCGCACGCCATCGGGGACGCTGCCGTTGCCTCTACTTTGACGGCGCTGGGGAAAGCGAGCCTGGCTCATCCGCGGAACGACAGCCGCCACCGGATTATTCATTACCAGATACTTAATCCGGAAATCCTGTCGGCGACTCGCCGCCTCGGCGTTATTGCCGATATCCAGCCCAAATTTGTTACTACCGACGGGCAGTGGCTGGAAAACCGGATTGGACCGGAGCGGCTGAAAACGGCCTGCGCCTGGAAGACGATTATCGATAACGGGATAATGGCGGTCGCCGGCTCGGATTGCCCGGTGGAACCTTTCGATCCTCTGCTTGGACTTCATGCGGCTGTCACCCGGCGGGTGGAAGGCACGCCGGAAGGTTCGAGTCTGCTGCCGGAGCAGAAACTGCCGGCCGCGGAAGCGCTGAAACTGTTTACAATCAACGGTGCTTACGGTTCTTTTGAGGAAGACAGCAAAGGAAGCATCCGGCCGGGCAAATTGGCCGATTTCGTGGTCCTCGACCAAGACCCGACTGCCATTCCGGGTGAGAACATTCGGGATACGCAAATCGCCATGACGATTGTGGACGGCCAAATCAAATATTCGGCTTGATATAAAAGGTGCGGCGTCAGCCGCACCTTTTATATTAGCAGTCTTTGCCAGATTGAAAGGGAAAGTCAGCCCGGCCGCGAATTTATATGATTAATCTATCAGACACGGAGGCGAACTGATGAAAGAATTACTAATCAGAAATGGTACGCTCGTGACCATGGACGCTGCGAACACGATCATCAGTGACGGTGCCCTCCTGATTCGGGATGGCCGCATTGCCGCAATTGGCCGCTCGGGTGAACTCGCCGGAGAATACCCGACTACCCCGGTCTTTGACGCAAAGGGCAAGGCTGTGCTGCCCGGGCTGATTGATGCCCACACGCACATTGCCATGGTGCCTTTTCGGGGCCTGATTCACGACCGGCGAGACATTCTTTACAATGTCGTCTGGCCGGTTGAAACAAGCCTGACGGCGGAAGACTGTTATCATCTTGCCCGCCTGGGCGCTCTGGAGGCCCTCAAAGCCGGCGTCACCTGCGTCGCCGATCATTATTTCTTTATGGACAGTATCGCGGCGGCCGTTACCGAGACGGGAATAAGAGGCTATCTGGGCCAGACGGTGATGGAAATGGGAGGGCCGCTGACGGGCAAAGACCAACTTGCGTCCGGGTTTGCATTTTTTGAAAAATGGCGGGACAGACATGAACGAATCGTCCCGGTTCTGGCCCCGCACGCCCCGGACACGGTTTCCCCGGTCTGGCTGCGGGAGATGAAGGCATTCGCCACCAAGCGCGGTACTGTTTTGCATCTGCATTTGGCACAGACGAAATGGGAAGTTGGGAAAGTCCGCGAATTGTACGGGAAGACACCGGTCAGACTGCTCCGGGACGAAGGGATCCTGGGGCCGGAGGTAGTCGCCGCCCACTGTATCTACCTTGACGACGCAGAAATTACGATGATGGCCGCGGCCGGCGCCGGCGCTGTTTATTGTCCGAGTACGCATGCGTTTTCCGGCAAAATCGCTCCCGTCATCCCCATGTTGGACAAAGGAGTCAGAGTAGGTATCGGCACTGACTATGTCGCCGAAAATGACGATCGGAACCTGCTGGAAGAGATGCGTCTTGCCACCATGTTGCAGAAAGTTGTCAGCGGTGATCCGGAAGCTTTGCCGACGGGGGAAGTTGTTAACATGGCGGCCCGCATCAACCCTTCTCTTTTCGGTGCTGCTGACCGGCTCGGAACGCTGGAAGCCGGAAAAGCGGCGGATATCATCATTCTCAATCTGGACACACCCCGGATGGTTCCGCTGACGAACACCATCAATAATATCGTCTACGCTGCTTCCGAGGCGGATATTGAAACGGTGCTGGTAGGCGGCGACTTCGTCATTCGCGATCGGGTCGTCCTGAGTGCGGACGAGGCGGAGATTATCGCCGCCGCCCGCCGCACTTGCGCTTCTCTGCTGCAGCGCGCCCTGACGAAACAGCCCGCCTTGCAGAGTTATCTCGATCGGCACGTCTACGAGGCGATCATTAACCCGGCACCGAAAACGAAGGAGGGTGAGCAGTGAAATATCTGGACGATGGGCATGTCGTCTACGCCATGTCCCGGGACAATCAACCGGCGCTCACGGTAGCGCCGGGCGAGACGGTCCGAGTGAAGACAAAGGATTGTTACGCCAATCAGCTCCGTTCGCCGGCCGATCGCCGGGAAAAGGTCGACTGGACGAGAATTAACCCGGCGACCGGCCCCATCGCGGTGACCGGGGCGGCACCGGGCGATACCCTTGCCATTGACATCCTCGCCATCAGAGTAGCGGAGCAGGGAGTGATGACCGCCAGCCCCGGGGAGAGCGGTATCAGCCGACTGTTCAGTGAAACCCGGACGAAAATTATCCCGTTGGCAACCGGCAAAGCGCATTTTTCCGACCGGCTGACACTGCCGCTGGCGCCGATGATCGGAGTAATCGGTACTGCTCCCGCCGGGAAAGCCGTCCCAACCGGCACGCCGGGACCGCACGGCGGAAATATGGACTGCAAGGAAATCACGGCCGGAACGCGGCTTTATCTCCCGGTTGCCGTTCCCGGCGCTCTTCTCGCTCTCGGTGATCTTCACGCCCGGATGGGGGACGGGGAAGTCGTTGGAGTCGGCATCGAGACGGCGGGAGAAGTCGACTTGGCAATCGACCTTCTCCCCGGGCAGACAGTGGAAATGCCGCTGCTGGACAACGGCAAAGCGTGGATGGTTGTCGCTTCGGCCCGGACGCTGGACGAGGCGGCCGCAACCGCCGCCGATTATCTGACGCGACTGTTGACGAAATCCGATCGTCTGAGCCGGGAAGAAGCCGGGATGCTGCTTTCCATCGCCGGCGACCTGCGGATCTGCCAAATCGTCGATCCGCTGATGACTGTCCGTTTCGAAATTCCCAAGGAAATTCTGGCCCAATACGATATCAGTCTTATCGGATAATCAGGGAGGAGATGAGGAAAATGAAGTTTGCGAGTTACATCAACCGAGACGAGGCGCTGCAACTGCTTACCAAGTTAATCAGCATCGATTCCGTCAACCCCAGCCTGGTGGAAGGCGGGGCCGGGGAAGCAGAAATCGCTGCTTTTCTGGAAAACCACCTGCAAGAAATCGGTCTGAAAGCCGAACGGAAAGAAATTGCGCCGGGAAGGATGAACGTGGTCGGGGTTTGGCGCGGGACCGGTCACGGGAAATCATTGATGCTGAACGGGCATATCGATACAGTCAGCGCCGAGGGGATGGTCCATCCGCCTTTTCAGGCCAGCCTCAAGGAAGGACGGGTCTACGGGCGCGGCGCTCTCGATATGAAAGGCGGTCTGACCGCAATTCTCTGTGCCATCAAAGCCGTTAAGAAAGCCGGCTTGAAGCTGCGGGGCGATGTTGTGTTCGCCGGAGTTGCTGACGAAGAGTACGCCAGCATCGGGACGGAGGCGGTCGTTCGCGATTACCGGACGGATGGCGCCGTTATCTGTGAGCCGTCAAATCTGGATGTCATTGTCGCCCACAAGGGTTTCGCCTGGATTAAAGTCGATGTCCGCGGCAAAGCGGCTCACGGCAGTCTTTATCAGGAAGGAATCGACGCAATTTCGAAAGCCGGCAAGGTTCTGCAGGCCGTCGACGCTTATGAAAAGGAAAAATTGCACGCAAATTCTCACCCGCTCGTTGGTTCTCCCTCCATTCACGCCTCACTCATCAGCGGCGGGAAGGAATTGAGTACTTACCCTGATTTTTGCCGCATCGAATATGAACGCAGAACCATCCCGGGCGAAACAGAGGCACAGGTGAGAGATGAAATGAAGGCGATTCTCGACCGGATAGCAGCGTCCGACCGGTCCTTCCAGGCTGATTCTGAGGTGTTTTTCTATCGGCCGCCCCTGGAAGTCCCGTACGAAGCCGCCGTCGTCAAGTCACTCCACGACGCTTTTACCGCTGCGACCGGCAAGGTGCCCAAATATGCCGGCAAAAGCGGCTGGATGGATTCAGCAATTTTGCAGGCGGCCGGAGTGCCGACTGTTGTTTTCGGGCCGGGCGGACGCGGCAGCCATGCGGCGGAAGAATATGTTGAATTGGAGGATGTGTTGACGACAGCTAATGTATTGGCGCAAATGATTGCCGATTTTTGCGCTTGATTTATTTTCGGGGTATCGGAAGGATAATCAGAAATTCCGGAGAACACAAAAGGAATTTATATTTTTCCATGGTCATAATTTTTCAGGAAGGGGGAGTGACCAGGGCAGATTAGTATTGCTACCAAAACAGAGAAGGGAGTGTAGAGGATGGGAGCGTTTCAGTTCAATCTGGTAGCCGACCCTCTTTTGGCTACCGCAGTAGTCATTGCTATTTACGCTGTCGGGGATTTCATTTCCGTCAAAACCAAAGGATTAATTTCCGTGCTCCTTACCGGTTCCGTTTTGTTTCTGCTCGGTTTCTGGTCCGGAGTTCTGCCGACCAACATTGACGCAACCTCAAACCTCGCAGTTATCAATACTTTCGGGGTTGCACTGCTGATTACACACATGGGCACATTGCTAAACGTCCGGGAACTCGCCAAGCAATGGAAGACGGTGCTGATAGCGCTGGCGGCGATTGCCGGTATCGGTTTGTTGTTGCTCACCGCCGGTTCCTTACTTTTCGGTCGGGTGTACGCTTACTCAGCCGCCGCCCCTATTGCCGGCGGGCTGGTCGCGATGATTATCACGGCGGCGGCGGCCACCGCGGCTAATGAGCCTTTGGTTGCCGTATTCGTGGCTCTGGTCGGAGCTTTTCAGGGTTTTATCGGCATGCCGGGCGCTTCTTACTGCCTGCGCCGGGAAGCCCAGCGCTATATCTCCTCCGGGCGGTATAAGATCGACGCGGCAAATGCCGCCTCCGAGGTTGCGGCTGCTTCCGAAACAGCCAAGAAGCCGTTCAGCATCCGGATTTTTCCGCCGATGCCGGAGGCATATCAGACCCCTTATGTCCTCCTTGCCAAATTGGCGATAATCGGCTGGATCGGTTACAATGTGGGCGTTGCCACAATGATTCCCGGCTCCAGTCCGGTCAACTACTATCTGCACCCTTACGTGGCCTGTCTTCTCGTTGGGATAGTCGCTTCGGAAATCGGCCTTCTGGAGCAGAACATTCTGACAAAAGCGAACTCTTTCGGCTTCCTGATGGTCGCCCTGATGGCCATTATTCCCGGTTCTCTCGGCAAGGCCACCCCAGGTGATGTGGCCGGAATGCTCCTGCCGCTTCTCGGGTTGCTTGTCTTCGGCGGTCTCGGAATTTGTCTCGGGTCCATTCCCGTGGGCAAACTGCTGGGCTTTTCCTGGGAGATGTCGGCTGCCATCGGCTTCTCCGCCATGTTCGGCTTCCCGGGGACGTACGTTCTTTCCAATGAGGCGGCTAAAAACAACGGCACCACCGAAGAAGAGAGGAAAGCGATCCTGGACCATATCTTGCCGAAGATGCTGGTGGCCGGTTTTATCACGGTGACAATTGTATCGGTTATTTTCGCCGGCGTTCTGGCACCGATGATTTTCCGTTGATTTCCCGCTGATGGGTGACTGGCAATAATTAGGCCGGATTTGTCTCCGGCAACAAGGAGGAACAGGGATGCAAAAAGTTATCAAATGCGGGTATCTGCTTGACTGTAACGGGTCCGAACCAATTAAGGACGGAGTCATTCTGATTGAGGGTGAACGGATTGCCGCTGCCGGCAAGCTAGGTGATTTTGCAGTTCCGAGCGGGGCTGAAGTCATTGATCTGGGCGGCGCTTATGTAATGCCCGGGATGATTGACTGCCATCTCCACGTCGGCATGAACGGAATGCCGAGTTTTGAGATGTCCCTGGTCAAAGAACTCGTTCCCACTCACGCCTTAAAAGGGATGCTGTACGCCCAAAAAGACTTGAACGCCGGTTTTACGAGTCTGCGCGATGTGGGCGAGCTTGGCTATATTGACATCGCCATCAAAAAAGCGATCAATGACAGCCTGTATCAGGGGCCGCGAATGCAAGTCGCCGGCAAGGTTCTCTCGACGACCGGCGGACACGGTGATACTCACTTTGTACCGGAAGTGGATTTCGAAGGGCTCGGCATTGTTGTCGACAGTCCCGACGCCGCCCGGAAAGCGGCCCGGGAAAACCTGAAGCACGGAGCGGACTTAGTGAAAATTTCCGCCACCGGCGGGGTCATGTCGGACGGAGACGAACCGGGAGCGCAGCAACTCACTTTCGAAGAAATGAAAGCCGCCCTGGACGAAGCGAAAAAGGTCGGCAAAGGCTCGGCCGCGCACGCGCAAGGCACCAAAGGCATCAAAGATGCTATCAGAGCCGGAGTCAGGTCTATCGACCACGGGTTCTGGCTGGATGATGAGGCGTGCGAAATGATGCTTGTCAATGACACTTTTATGGTGCCGACACTTGTCGCCGTCTACGGCATCGTAGAGAACGGCGTCGCCGCCGGGATTCCCGATTACGCCGTCCGGAAGGCGAAAGCGGCGCAGGCCGATCATCTGGAGAGTTTCCGCCTGGCGATGCGCAAAGGCGTGAAAATCGCCATGGGTACCGACGCCGGCACTCCGTTCAATTATCACGGCAAGAATGCTTTTGAACTGGAATTGATGGTGCGGGCCGGCATGCCGGCGGAACAGGCCGTTCTCACCACGACTAAGCTGGCTGCCGAGCTGATGGGCTGGGAAGACCACGTCGGAAGTATCGCGCCCGGCAAATATGCCGATATCATCGCCGTGCCCGGCAACCCGCTGGCAGATATCAAAGTTTTGCAGGATGTCAGATTTGTCATGAAAGGCGGCGCCGTTATTCGCTGACGAGCGGAAAAGAGACCCTAGACGGGAGAGGTAGACCGGGAACGGAACTGCCTCTACCGCCTTATAAGCAGAAATCACAAAAGAGGAGGTATAAAGGTGAAACTGATTATTAAAGGCGGGCTGCTAATTGACGGCACCGGCCGTCCGCCGGTGGAAGACGCGGTTGTCGTCGTGCAAGACGGTAAAATCACGGCAGCCGGGAAGCACTCCGATGTGCAGATGCCGGAAGGCGAATATGAAACAATCGACGCGGCCGGGAAGGTGATACTGCCGGGTTTAATCGACTGCCATGTGCACCTGAGTATGGATCCGGACGCGAATCCAGAACCGAAATTTCGGGAACCGGATACAATGACGACCTTGCGGGCGGCGAACAATGCCCGCCTGACTCTGGCGGGCGGGGTGACGACGGTTCGGGACGTCGGCGCCAAAGGACATGTCGATATCAGTTTGAGGAAGGCAATTCAGGAAGGTATCGCCGTCGGGCCGCGTCTGCTGGTCAGCGGGAAAAATTTGTGCATGACCGGCGGACATGGGCATATGTTGGGAAGGGAAGTGGACGGTCCGGACGAGGCGAGGAAAGCTGCCCGGGAACAAATCAAAGCCGGAGCCGATGTTATTAAGCTGATGGCTACCGGGGGAGTCATGACGGTCGGAGTTGAGCCGGGTTCCCCGCAACTGACGGAGGAAGAGATGCGGGCTGCCGTTGAGGAAGCCCACAAGGCCGGCCGGAAAACAGCCTCCCACGCCCAGGGGAATACGGGCATCAAGAACGCTATCCGCGCGGGCATTGACTCGGTTGACCACGGTTGCTTTCTGGATGAGGAAGCAATCCAAATGATGCTTGACCGGGATACTTTTCTCGTGCCGACTCTCTCGGCGCCTTATTATATCAGCAAACACGGACTGGCGGCAGGGATACCGGAATTTGTCATGCGAAAGACTGATAAAGTGAAGGACGCGCATTTCGCCAGTTTTCAAGCTGCTTACAAAGCCGGCATCAAGATTGCTATGGGGACGGATGCGGCCACTCCTTTCAATCGGCACGGCGCTAACAGTTACGAGTTGGTGCTGATGGTCAGTGCCGGAATGGCGCCGATGGACGCTATCGTCAGCGCCACGTCCCGGGCGGCCGCGCTGCTCGGAATGAATGATCAGATCGGGACAGTTGCGGCAGGATATCTGGCCGATATTCTGATTCTGAACAGTAATCCCTTGACAGATATCAACTCTATCTCTGATATTCATTTAGTCATCAAAGACGGTAAAGTCGTACCAAGATAACAAGCCGGACGGTTTGGCCGAAAAGCCGTTTCTGTTCCGCTTCCCCGGCAGATGATAAAATAATGTCTGGAAAGAGGGAATAGTTCTTTTTTAGCGAAAAGTATTATTGTAAAGTACGCTTGAGATTATTCCTTTGCCTGTCTCTCAGGTGAAAAGGGGGGTGGAACATGGCTGGGGAAGCGGAAATCGGCAGTATCCTGAGAGAAGCGAGAGAAAAACAGAACCAGAGCATTCAAAATGCGGTCGAAGTAACAAAAATCCGCTCAAAATACCTTCTGGCCTTGGAAAACGGCCAATTTGAGATTATTCCCGGCCAAGTCTACGTTAAAGGCTTCATCCGGAGTTACGCCAAATTCCTGGGCCTGAACGGAGAAGAGCTGGTTGAGCGGTTCAAAGCGGAAACAGAAAAAGAAGCCGATGTGCAAGTACATACAGCAGCAGAGAATTCGGAACCGGGACGGGAAGTCCGGGCGGATTCCGGCGGGCCGGAGCGCGAAGTCCTGTCTGGTTCACCTCGCTCCAGTCGCCGCGAAAATTATTTACTCAAAGATCTTGGCCGTCTCAGTCGGGTTTTACTCCGTTTAGCCGTTGCTGTTGTTTTGATATTTGCGATTGTGTCTTTAGTCAAAGCGATAATGCCCGACAAGCCGCCCGTCACCCCGCCGGCCGGTCAGCCGTCGGGACAAAACCCGAACGAGCAGCCGGAACCGCCGGATACGGACCCGAATGGAGAGCCGGAACCGCCGGCGGCTACAGTCACCGTCTTGGCGTCAGACAGCGGCAAGACAGTATATGGGGTCAGCGGGGATACTATTTCCGTGACCATAACAGCGGAGAGTAATTGCTGGGTTGGAGTGTACCGGAACCCAGATCTTCTTGTCAATGATTTCGCATCCCAGGTGACGTTGCGCTCCGGCGACAGTCAGGAGTTCAGCGCTGCGACTAAGTTGAGCTTGCGAACCGGGAATACTGGCGGTATCCGGGTAAGCGTCAATGGAGTTGATCTGGGGGTTCCGGGAGAAATCGGTATTCCCAAAACACTAGTTTTCGAAAAACAATAGGGACCCGTTGCGGGCAACCTTAGGGTGTCACGCAAAAGAACCGGTTGAAACCGGTTCTTTTGCGTTTTGGCGGTTAGGCTTATCTTACATGGCTTGCCCGGTTATGATAGAATGGAGAAAAGTTTTGCTATTTGCCAACGCAAATGACGGGAGGAGACGGATGGCAACTTTAGGCGAAGAGTTTTTGCCGACAGACCGCAAGGATATGGCAAAGAGGGGATGGGACGAAGTCGACTTCGCTTTGATTACCGGCGATACTTATGTTGATCACCCCAGTTTCGGGGCGGCCATCATCAGCCGTGTGCTGGAGGCCGGCGGCTATAAGGTGGGGATTATCGCCCAGCCGGATTGGCGTCGGCGGGAAGCCTTTCAAGAGTTGGGACGGCCGCGCCTTGGTTTTTTGGTGACGGCCGGCAATATCGACTCGATGGTCGCCCATTACACTGCCGCCAAACGGCGGCGGAAAGAAGATGAGTATTCGCCGGGAGGAAAGCCCGGATTGCGGCCTGACCGGGCCACAATTGTTTACACAAATCGGTTGCGGGAAATCTACGGGGACATCCCGGTAATTCTCGGCGGTATTGAAGCGAGTATGCGTCGTCTGGCCCATTATGATTATTGGGATGATAAGGTGAGGAAAGCAATCCTGCTCGATGCCGGAGCTAATTTGCTTGTTTATGGGATGGGGGAAAAGGCGATCGGGGAAATTGCCGACGCTCTGCAGGGGGGTGTTGCCGTCGCTGATATCAATTGGGTGCGCGGGACATGTTACAAGACGGCGAAGCTGGATCAACTGACTGATTATGCGATTATTCCCGGATATGAGGAGATAGCCGATAGCAAAAAGAAATATGCCGCCGCTTTCCGGCGGCAGGCGGCGGAGAACGACCCGGTGCGGGGCAAGGCCCTTGTCCAGTATCAAGGTAATGTTTTTGTCGTTCAGAATCCGCCGGCTATTCCGCTGACGACGGAAGAAATTGACCGGATCTATGATTTGCCTTATACCCGCCGCTACCACCCCGTTTATGAGCGCGCCGGCGGGGTTCCCGCCATCAGGGAAGTTGAATTCAGCCTGGTCAGTCACCGGGGCTGTTTCGGCTCTTGCGCATTCTGCGCGATTGCTTTTCATCAGGGTTCAATCATCCAAAACCGCAGCCAGGCGGGAATTTTGGCGGAGGCGGAACTCCTGACTCGGCTGCCCGGGTTCAAAGGCTATATCCATGATCTAGGCGGCCCCACGGCCAATATGTATATGATGGGGTGTGAGCCGAGCCGGAACAGCGGCCACTGCCAAAATCGGGAATGTCTTTTCCCGCAGCCTTGCCGCCATCTGAACACAAATCATCAGCCAGCAGTCGAACTGCTGGAAAAGGTCAGGGAGTTGCCTGGGGTTAAGAAAGTTTTCGTCCGCTCCGGCGTCCGCTACGATCTTCTCCTCGCCGACCGCTCCGAAACTTATCTCGTCAATCTCTGTGCTCATCACGTCAGCGGCCAGCTGAAAGTCGCTCCCGAGCACGCCGCAAAACAAGTGACCGACCTGATGCGTAAACCAGGCCGCGAGCTGTTCGACCAATTCGCCGCCCGCTACCGGAAGCTGAACGAGGCTTTGCTGAAAAAACAGTATCTGGTGCCTTACTTTATTGCGAGTCACCCCGGCAGCCGTCTTGAGGATGCCGTTGAACTGGCCGAATATATCCGCGATTTGGGACATTACTCGGAGCAGGTGCAGGATTTCACCCCGACGCCCGGAACCCTAGCCACGGCAATGTATTACACTGAGCAGGACCCTTTGACTGGCGAACCTGTTTACGTGCCGCGCTCCGAAGCGGAAAGGGAAATGCAACGGGCGCTCCTCCAATTCAATAATCCCAGGAATTACCGCCTTGTACGTCAGGCGCTTCGTCAGGTCGGCCGGGAGGACCTGATTGGGTCAGGTAAGAAATGCCTGGTTCCGGCGGACCCGGCGGAGAAGAACGCCGGGACAGCCAACACAACCCGCCGTCAAACCGGGCAGCCGAGAAATGCAGGGCCCTCCCGCCGGCCGAGAAAGCCGGGAAAGACCGGGCGGCGGCGCTCTTAATCAACCGCTTCGCTGCACAGCAGGCAGGAAAGGGTAACCGCTTCATAACCATTTTCGCGCAATCCGCTCAGCAATAGCGGCAGAGCTTCAACTGTTGTCTGATTATCGTCATTCCCATGCAGGAGGATAATTGACCCCGGCCGGACGTTTTTCAGTATCTGACTGACAATCCGCTTGGCGTCAGTTTTCCGGCGATCAAGCGAATCAACGTCCCAGAGAACCGTGACATAGCCGCTCTGTGCTGCAGCCAGTACGATCTTTTCATTGTGATAACCGTGCGGCGGACGGAAATAGGCTGGCACATAGCCGGTTGTCTCGGCGATGATTTCTTGGGCCCGACTGATTTGTTCTTTGATTACAGCGGCGCTGTGCTTGCTCAAGTCTTCGTACTTATACCCGAAATTACCGATTTCGTGCCTCTCCCGGTGCATACGGGACAGAATTTCCGGTTGGACTCCGGCCCACGGTCCGGTTACGAAGAACGTTGCCCGGACGCCGCCGGCGTCAAGACTGTCCAGAATCTGCGGGACAATCCTATCCCCCCAGTTGACGTTGAAGGTCAGGGCGACTCGCCGGCGGTCCGTTTCGACCCGGCGGACGAGAGTCTGAGCCGAGGCGGAATGAGCTTGTTTTTGCACTAAAGCCAGATGTAAGGCGACAAAAAGAAGCAGCAAAGCACAAAGATGCAATACCAGGCGCCAGCCGGAAGGCGTTTTGCACAACAACAGCCGCATAACGATAATCTCCTTTCCGCAGAATCATTATTATTCATATTCCGCGCCGCCCGCTGTTAGAATATTCATCTGGCGACGGCCGGCAGTCAGGAGGCGATGGGTTGCTTTTCGACTACCATGTTCACCCCGATTACTCGATTGACGCTACCGGCAGCATGATGGAGTATTGCGAAACGGCGCTCCGGCTCAACCTTGGGGAAATCTGTTTTACCACCCATTACGATTTGCATCCGGAGCGGAAAAACATCGACGGCTTCGTGCGGCGGTGCGGAAAAATAATTCCGGTTACGGAGGAGTGGCTACCGGCTTATCTGAAGGATATTACTCGGGCTGATGCCATCTACCGGGGAAAGGGGCTGCGCGTGAAAGCCGGTCTGGAAATTGACTTTCATCCGGATTTGGCAGAAAAAATTGCCGCAATAGCGGCGGAATACCCTTTTGATTACTTTCTGGGAGCCGTTCATTGTCTGGAACGGTTCTCGATTGCCGTTCCGACTGACTGTGCGGAATATTATAGCGGGAAAACGGCGGCGGAGGTCTGCGCCGTTTACTACGAAATCCTGGCTCAGGCCGTCGGGAGCGGTTTATTTGACGCAATCGCCCATCTTGATTTGTACAAGAAGTTTGCCACGCCGCATCTGGGGGAAGCAGTCGCCACGGCGCACCGCGGTCTGCTGGAACCGGTGCTGGCCGAGATGGCTAAACGGGGGACGGGAATTGAGATTAACACAAAGAATTGGTACAAAGGTCTGCCGGAGGCCAGTCCCAGCCCCGATATCCTCCGTCTCTGCCGGAAAAGCGGGATCGAAGTTGTCACTCTCGGTTCCGATTGTCACCGTCCCGCTGATTTGGGCCGAGGCATCGCCCGGGCGGCAGCGTTGGCACAGGAGATCGGCTTTAAGTCATTATTCACGTTTGACGCGCATCGGGCAGTGCCGATCACCATCTGATAATACCCGATAATGGGATAACAGAAGGTATTTGCTCCTGTTATCGCCCGGACGGAGGGAAGCCATGCACCGCCGCCAGCCGGCGGTTTTCTCTGTCGCCGGGCGGCGGCTGGACAAATGGCCGGCCCAAAGATATAATTGAGAGCTGCAATCATTACTGTCAGTGAGGAAGGTGAGGACGGGGTGGCAAAAAATGATCGAGTCGGTCTTGTTTCTTTGGGGTGCCCGAAAAACCGCGTTGATTCTGAGATCATGCTGGGATTGCTGCAGGCGGATGGTTATCAGTTGACCGACAACCCGGCGGAAGCCGAATGTCTTATTATTAACACCTGTGGTTTTATTGGTGATGCTAAAAAAGAGTCAATTGACACTATTTTAGAATACGCCAATTATAAAACGGAAGGTAACTGCCGCGCACTGATTGTAACCGGTTGCCTTGCCCAACGTTACAATGAAGAATTGGCAACGGAAATACCGGAAATTGACGCCCTCGTCGGCACCGGAACATTCCCGGCGATCACACAAATTGTCAGGGAAGCGCTCACTGGTTCCCGGGCGATGTACGTCGGTTCCCCGGAACTGCCGCGGACCGATAATCTGCCGCGTCTCCTGTCAACTCCGCCGTACACAGCTTATCTCAAAATTGCCGAAGGGTGCGGGCATAACTGCTCCTTCTGTGTTATTCCCAGACTGCGGGGCCGTCTCCGGAGCCGGACCCGGGAGGCGATTTTTTCCGAAGCGGCCCAACTTGCGGCTCGGGGTGTCAAAGAGCTTATTCTGATTGCGCAAGATACGACGCAATACGGTATTGACATTTACGGACGTCCGGCGCTGGCGGAGCTTCTGGCGGAACTTGCGGTAATCGAAGGGCTGGTATGGATTAGGCTTCTGTACACTTACCCGGCTAATTTCACGGACGAGCTAATTGCCGTCATCAAGCGGGAGCCCAAAATTTGCCGCTATCTCGACCTGCCGCTGCAGCATATCAGTGATCGGGTTTTACGGAAGATGAACCGGCGGGGCGGTAAACAGGAAATCAGTGAACTGATTGAGAAAATCCGGCGCGAAATACCGGAAGTCGCTTTACGGTCGTCATTCATCGTCGGTTTCCCCGGCGAGACGAAGGAGGAATTCGCAGAGTTGCTTTCTTTTCTGCGGGATAGCCGCTTTGAACGCGTCGGAGTCTTTCCTTATTCCCGCGAAGAAGGGACCCCGGCCGCGGCAATTGCCGGGCAAGTTGCCGAGAAAGAAAAGAAGTGGCGGTACCGGCGGGCGATGACAGTCCAGCAGGAGATTTCGCGCAGTCTGAACGAGGCCTTGGTCGGGCAGACAATGACTATCCTGGTCGAAGGGGAAACCGGGCGAAGTGATTATTCCTTTTATGGCCGCACTTACCGCGATGCACCGCAGATTGACGGAATTGCTTATCTGGCCGGGACGGGCCTGCAGCCCGGCACTTTCATCCGTACCGTCATCACCGGAGCCGATACTTATGATCTATACGGCCGCCCGATTTGAGCCGCAATACCAAACATTTCCGTGATACTACGGATGCATCATGCCGTCTTTTATGGTATAATTGTTATGCGTATGTTTACATAACAACTTAATGGAGGTGGCTGTATGGATTTGAAAGGCATCAAGTTAACTGCCGTGCTTTTAATAGCAGTGCTGATGTTCGGGCTGCTGCTCGGCGGGAAATACGTTTATGGCAAAGTCACTTCCGATCAACCTCTTTTCAAATCGTTCCAGAATGTCCCGGAAGTCACCGGCGTCCAGATCCTGAAAAACACAAAAAAGGAAATGGAAATTCTGGTGACGCTGGCAGAAGTTGACGATTTGGCAGTGGCATATCATAATCTGGCCCAAATGGCGCAGCCGGTAGCCGGCGATCGGGAGTGTCGTCTAATTCTAACTGATGCGAGGAATGAAATACTGGCCAAAGCTTATTATGATATCCATTATTTAATTCAGGAAAGCATCGCCACCGGGGCGTTTGCCGCGATGGCCGACAAAGTAGAGGAAAGGATTGGCCGGACTGAAATCAACCGGTACCGGATCGTGGTCGGTAACGAATATGTTTTCGTTCAGCTACATCATGATGGACAATATCTTTACGAAATAATTCCGCGGCAGGAAAAAACGGCGGTAACCGTTGTGCCGGCCGACACGGTGAGGAGGATTAAAGGATGAAAACGGAAGCAGCTCTCGGGGCCGGGATTGCCGTGACGGCATTCCTCGCTGTCCAAGGATATAATATAGTGCCCGTCGTCATCCTCGCCGTTCTGGTTTTCTTACTTTATCAGACGACAGGGCTTAAGGGCTTCAGCCGAAACTATGTCTCCGTCCACTCCGGACCAAAGACGAGAAACGTTACTTTCGAAGGCATCGGCGGGCAGGAAATGGCTAAAAAAGAACTCCTGGAAGCATTGGAGTTTATCCGTAACCTTGAAACAGTAAAAAAACTCGGCATCAGGCCGCTAAAAGGCATTTTACTGTCCGGTCCGCCGGGAACCGGGAAGACACTGCTGGCAAAAGCAGCGGCTCAATACACGGATTCGATCTTTTTGTCCACGTCCGGCAGCGAATTCATCGAGGTTTACGCCGGAGTCGGCGCGCAGCGGGTCAGGCAGTTATTCGAAAAAGCGAAAGAGCAGGCCAAAAAAGAAGAGAAAAATAGTGCTGTCGTCTTTATTGACGAGATTGATGTGTTAGGCGGGAAACGCGGTCAGCACTCGAGCCATATGGAGTATGACCAGACACTCAATCAGCTTTTGGTCGAGATGGATGGAATCGACACTTCGGAGGAAATCAAAACACTGATTATCGCGGCTACGAATCGACCGGATATTCTGGACGAGGCGCTGTTGCGTCCGGGCCGGTTTGACCGGATTGTGAACTTGCGTCTCCCCGATATAGAAGGACGTCTCCAGATTTTGAAAATACATGCGGCTAACAAGCCTCTGGCTTCGGATGTGGATCTGGAAATGATTGCGAAAGCTACTTTCGGTTTTTCCGGCGCCGCCCTGGAAAGTCTGACTAACGAGGCGGCTATACTGGCGATGCGCGATAAGCAGGAGAAAATCAACAAGACTCATTTTGCCGATGCTATGGATAAAGTAATGATGGGCGAAAAACTGGACCGTCGCCCCAATAATGCGGAAATGGAGCGGGTCGCCGTGCATGAGGTCGGTCATGCCCTCATCAGTGAAATGGTAAACCCGGGTTCCGTTTCGGTTATCACTGTGACTTCCCGGGGGAATGCTCTGGGGTATATGCGGCAGATACCGCCGGACGATTTATATCTGTACACGCAGAATTATCTGGAACAGCAAATTGATGTCTGTATCGCCGGAACGGTCAGCGAAGAGACCGTCCTGGGCAATCGGAGCACCGGCAACACCGGGGATTACCAGCAGGCGATAAAATATGCAAAGACAATGCTGTTTGCCGGGATGACACCGTTCGGTATAGTCAGTCCCGAAGACGCGCCGAAGAGTTTACTGCAACAGGCGATTAGTGAAACATTGCAGGCGCGGGAAGGAAAAGTGCGGGAGATTATTGAGCCAAAGCGTGATTTTATCCGTACTGTCGTCAGTCTGCTCCTGGAAAATGAAAGTGTTACAGGGGAAGAATTCCGCCGCCGCCTCACTTTGGAAAGCGGGACAAGCGCGAGGCGGAGTGCCTGAAAATATGGCCGAATCGGAAGCGGGCCGCTCTTCGCTGAGCGGGCCGCTTCTTTACTGTACGTCCGGCGCGGGCATTATCAAGCGAGTGGAGGCCCCGAACGGGGACTGGCGCAGTGATGTGAAGAGCCGGCGTTTAATTACCTCATCTGGCTCGATGTGTCCGGCAGGTATAAACAGGAAGGCAGCGAACAAATTAACTACAAGTTATAACTACAAGTTATAAGGAGGTTAGCAGATGAAAGCAGAAATCATCGCCGTCGGAACCGAATTACTCCTCGGCCAAATTGTGAATACGGATGCTCAGATTATTTCCAGCCGACTGAGTTCTTTGGGAATCGATGTCTTTTATCATACCGCCGTCGGCGACAATTCCGCCCGTTTGGCTGCGGCTCTCAAAGCAGCGCTTTCCCGCTCCGACCTGGTAATTACCACCGGCGGACTGGGCCCGACAATGGATGATTTGACAAAAGAGACTGTCGCCGAAGTGCTGGGCCTGGATATGGTCCTCAATGCCGCCGAAATGGCAAAGCTTGAGCAGCGTTTCGCCGGCCGGGGTAGTCCCATGCCGCCGAATAATCGAAAACAGGCGATGATACCAGACGGGGCACGCGTTGTCCCTAATCATAACGGCACCGCACCCGGGGTTATCGTTGAAAAGGACCAGAAAGTTATTGTCGTATTGCCCGGTCCGCCCCGGGAATTATTGCCGATGCTGGAGGAGACAGTCCTGCCTTATTTGGCGGACAAGGCCGGCGCCGGCACAGTGATTAAGTCGCGCGTCCTCAAGCTCTGCGGTATCGGGGAATCGGCCGTGGAAGAGGAGATCAAAGATATTCTCCGGGAGCAAAGCAACCCAACGCTGGCGACGCTGGCCGGCGCGGAAATGACATTACGGATAACAGCGAAGGCAAAGGACGAGAATGCTGCCGTGGCCATGATTGCGGGGGCGGAAAGGAAAGTCAGGCAGCGGCTGGGCGACTACATTTACGGAGCGGACGATGATACCCTGGAAAGCGCGGTCGGAGGTCTGCTCCGCGAAAAACAATTGACGCTGGCTTTGGCAGAATCGTGTACCGGCGGAGCAATTGCCAACCGAATTACGAATATTCCCGGGAGTTCCGATTATTTTATTACCAGTATTGTCAGCTACAGCAATGACACCAAGACGAAGTTTCTCAATGTTCCCGCGGCGATTCTCGCCACGCACGGGGCGGTGAGCCGGGAAACGGCCGAGGGGATGGCTGTCGGTGTTCGACGCCTGAGCGGAGCTTCCGTCGCTCTCGCGGTAACCGGTATCGCCGGGCCGGGCGGGGCGACGGCAACCAAACCGGTCGGCCTTGTTTATATCACCCTGGCCGGCCCGGATATTCTCCGAACGGAGGAGCATGTCTTCGGGGCCTCCCGACTGACGTTTAAGCGGCGCGTATCGCAGCGAGCTCTGATGCTGCTGTGGCGTTATCTGAAAGAGTAGGTGGGGAACAATGGAAACCCTGCGGCTGTTCGTCGCTGTCCCCCTGGCGGAGTCAGTGCAGCGGCATTTGGTCGGATATATAAAGGGCTTGCCGCCGGTGCGTGGAGTCAAATGGGTTACGCCGACGCAATTCCATATCACGCTGCGTTTTCTTGGCGATACGCCGGTGGGAGATATTCCCGCTCTAACTGCCGCTTTGCAGGAAGCGGCCGCAACTGCGTCACCGTTTCCCCTCGTTATCGGCGGGCTGGGGGTATTCCCGAGTCAGCTGAAGCCACGAGTATTTTGGGTTGGAGTTACGGTCGGAGCGGAGCCACTGGAGCTGTTGTACCGTCAAGTCAATAATGCATTGCAGAAAGCAGGCTGCCCGTCCGTTCAGGGGCGCTTCAGCCCGCACATTACTATAGGCCGTGTCCGAGAAAGATTTCCTTTGGCTGCTCACGGCGAGTGGTTCGCTGCCGCGCCCCAATGCCAACCCGTAGCCGACAATGTTAATCATATTGTCTTATTCCGCAGCGTTCTGGCCGGATGGGGTCCGGTTTACACTTCTTTGGCGGAATTTAGTCTTAGTGGGGGCAAATAGAGGAAGAGGAGGGGAAGGGTTGGATACTTCACTCCAAATGCCGGTAGACACCCTGAACCCGCAGGGCTTCGACCGTTTGGCCGCGGGCCTTGCCGCGGCGGAAGGCGGGCGAATTCGCATCGACCTAAGCGCATGCAACTTCATTGATCCGTTTGGTATCGTCGGTCTTCTCTTTTTGCTGCGCCACGCCGCGTCTCACTATTTTACGGTGATTTGCGACCTACCGAAAACAGAAGCCGTTCGGGAGTACCTGAACGTGATGGGCTTATTTCGCCAGGCCGGAGAATATGCGGTTTTTAATCCGGCTCCGGCAGAAGACGGCGGAGAAAATATCGGGACCGGCTGTGATTTTGCCCTTGCCCTGACTCCTATCCGCAGCGAGGACGATGTGGCTGCGGTTGTCAGAGAATTGATTGTCCGGGTCCGCACCATTCTCACCCGCAATCTTCAATACAATTCGACTCTTCTGAATAAAATCTGCGTTGCGCTGGCGGAAATTTGCCAGAATATTCCTCAGCACAGCGGCGACTGGGGCATGGTGGCATTGCAGAGTTATCGGAGCCGGAACGGACGGGGCGATCGTTTCGTCAAGTTGGCGGTCGGCGATTTGGGTATCGGAATAAAGAACAGTCTGGTCTCCCGGCCGGGAAGCGTGAGAATGAGCGACAGTGCCGCTATTCGGGCTGCATTGCGTTTCGGGATTTCCCGTTTCGGGGAACCGGGACGAGGACTGGGGCTGGCCGCCGTAGCGGCTCAGGCCAAGGCGCTAGGCGGCAGTCTGCAGGTCCGATCCGGCCGGGCACGTGTCTTGCTGCGCGGACCTAAACGATATATTTTCGATGTCCCCTATTTTCCCGGAACCCTTGTTTCTTTAGAACTGCCGGCTCAGCAATTGTTCATTCTGTCGGGAACAGATACTGAAGGCTCATTTCCGAATCAGAACTAATTCTGCTTGCATCTTGGCGGTTGAATGATATAATAATATTAACGGTTTCATCGTATACAGTGAAAGTGGTGATAAATTGCAACAAAATCGGTCTTTGTATCGGGTCGGTCGGGGCGGCAGTATTCTGGTAACACGCGGCGCCGGCAAAACTACCCGGACTGAAATCATCAATGCCCTGGCTTCCTGCCGGGACGGTGTTTTGCATCTTGATTTTGGTGGTGTAGATATCATAGATTACTCTTTTGCTGACGAAGCGATAGCTAAAACAATCAGCCGCCTTCTGACCGGAGAAATGGGTGATAAGTGCATTGTGCTGACCAATCTTAATCCGGCGTGGGACGAAAATATTGATGTCGCTCTGAAGCAGCGACAAATAGCTGTTGTGACCGGAAGCACAGCAGTTTGGGGCGTCCTCGGGACGTTAAAGGACCATCTTCGGCAGACTCTCGCTTTTGTTATCAGGCGGCAGTTAGTCACCGCCCGTGAACTCGCTCAGGAAAACGGATTGAATGTCAGCGCGGCCAATAACCGCTTGGCCGAGTTGTGGCGGCAGAAACTGATCCGCCGCAGTGAGTCCATCCCTCCCGGCGGCGGGCGTCAATATATCTACAGATCCCTGCTCGCGTAAGTTAAATTTGAAGGAGGCATAACATTGCTGGAAAAGAAAAAAGCTTTGGAAATGGCTATCGTTCAGATTGAAAAGCAGTTCGGCAAAGGTTCGATTATGAAATTAGGAGAAGCGTCTTCCCGTTTGAGTGTTGAGGTGATACCTACCGGCTCGCTTGCCCTTGATATCGCCTTGGGGGTCGGCGGTATTCCCCGCGGTCGGGTCGTTGAGATATACGGACCGGAGTCTTCCGGGAAAACGACCCTCGCCCTCCATATCATCGCGGAAGCCCAGAAAATGGGCGGTATCGCTGCTTTTGTCGATGCGGAGCATGCCCTTGACCCGGTGTACGCCAAAAAACTCGGTGTTGACATCGATAATTTGCTCATTTCCCAGCCGGACACGGGAGAACAGGCTTTGGAAATCGCGGAAGCTCTCGTCCGCAGTAACGCTATCGACGTCGTCGTTATCGACTCGGTTGCCGCTCTCGTGCCGCGGGCCGAACTGGAAGGAGAAATGGGCGATGCCCATGTCGGCTTGCAGGCCCGCCTAATGTCGCAGGCTTTGCGAAAACTGGCCGGAGCGATCAGTAAATCGCATACCGTGACCATTTTCATCAATCAGCTGCGGGAAAAAGTCGGAATAATGTTCGGGAACCCGGAAACGACACCAGGAGGCCGGGCTTTGAAATTCTATGCTTCCGTCCGCATGGAAATCCGCCGGACTGAGACACTGAAACAAGGCAATGATATGATCGGAAACCGGACGAAAGTAAAGGTTGTCAAGAACAAAGTCGCACCGCCTTTTCGGCAGGCTGAATTCGATATCATTTATGGCGAGGGAATATCTCGGGAGGGCAGTGCCATTGATATTGCCGTTGAATTGGACATCCTGAACAAGAGCGGCGCGTGGTATTCCTACAAGGAAGAACGACTCGGACAAGGCCGGGAGAATGTCAAGGAAATTCTGCGGCAAAGGCCGGAAATGCTGGCGGAAATCGAGCGGAGAATCCGGGAAGAACTGAGCATCGACAAGGAAAAAACGGCTGACGCACCGGGTGAAAATGACGCGTCCGAAACAGAATGATCTGACACAAAAAGGGAATCTGCGGGATTTCCTTTTTGTGTCGGCAGGATTTGCTTAGCTGATGCCGAAAAATTTACTCAGAAGGTGAGGAGATGAAGGAAAGCAAGCAGTTTCGGTCGGCATATTCGGCAGCCTTGCGTTATCTGCTCTCCCAGTCGCGTACTTATCAGGAAGTAAAGAAACGGCTGGAACGAAAAGGCTTTGATCCGACCGTTGCCGACCAGGTCCTCACAAGACTGCAGGAACTCGGCTATGTCAATGATGGCGAATTCGCCCGGCGCTGGCTGGAAACAGAAATCAGGCGCAAACCGCAAGGCCGGCATTTTCTCCGCCGTAAGCTCGAGGGGCGCGGGATTGATGCGGCAATCGCCGCGGACAGTCTGGAAGCAATATATGACCGCGCGGCGGAAACTGCCTCGGCTTTGGAGGCGGCTCGCAAAAAACTGCCCTTTCTTGAATTGTCCGACCCGGACAAATGCCGGGGTAAACTCGGGCAGCATCTGCAGCGCCGTGGTTTTGACTACGCTATCATCAGACATGTACTCGCCGCTGTATTAAATGCCGATGAGTAATGATTGGAGTGTCCAGCATGCGTTTTCTGTTTTTTACTGATCCGCACATTAGAGGAACAACGCCGCAGAACCGGAAAGACAACCTTTTTCTGACTCTGCAGGCAAAAATCAAAGAAGTTATCGCTTTGGCGCGCAAGTACCGGGTAGACGCCTTGCTTTTGGGCGGCGACTTGTTTGATCGGCCGGACATTGCTCCTTCTATCGTCTCCGAGTTCGCGGTCATTCTTCGGCAAGTCACGGTGCCGATCTTCGCGGTGGCCGGGAATCATGACATTTTCGGGCAAAATCCGGAAACGTTACCGCGGACGATGCTGGGTTTGCTGAATAGTTTTGCGGTACTCCGCCTGTTGCCGGCGGGAGAGAATACTGTCTTAAGTAAAAATGGAGTTAAGATTCAACTGACCGGTCGGCATTATCATTACGACCTTGACCGGCGGGACCCGGAGCAGGATTATTGCGTGAAAAAAGCGGACGGGGTCGATTATGCCATTCACTTGGTGCACGGCATGCTTTTGGAAAAACCGTTTCATCCCGGTATACCGCATACTCTGCTGGAGCAGATTGTCAATACGGAAGCCGATGTTACCCTGTGCGGACATTATCACAGCGGATACGATTACCGCCAAGGCGGAATAGTCGAAATTGACGGCAAATACTACATTAACCCCGGCAGCCTTGTCCGAATCAACAACAGTACCGGAGAAATACTCCGGATGCCCCGGGTTATCCTCCTTGATTTTGACGGTCCCAAACCGGTGTTTACTCCGCTCCCCCTCCGCTCCGCCCAGCCGGGGGCGGACGTGCTGGATCGAACAATCATCCAAGCAGCCGAATTCCGGGAAAACAAATTGGCCGAATTCGTCCGGGGAGTGGAAGCCGGCGGAGACCGCCGGACTTTTGGCGTAAGCGGAATTATTGACGCTATCGCCGGCAATGCCGGGATAACCAACCCGGTGCGTCAGGAAGCAATTCGGCGGATTGCCGAGGTGCAGCAGTCGCTTTTGATCGAAGAAGCAGACTATCCTGCCAATATGTGATTATGGCGGAGTGAAGTCATGGAGACAATCAAGCGGGTACTTATTGAAAATTTCCAATCCCATGCGCGGACTGAAGTTGACTTCAGTGACGGTCTCAACGTTATTGTCGGTCCTTCCGACCATGGGAAATCGGCGATAATCCGGGCATTGCGCTGGGCTTTATTCAACGAGCCCCGGGGAGCCGACTTCATCCGCACCGGCGAAAACGAATGCCGCGTGACAATCGAGCTGGGCAGCGGTACTGTAATCACCCGCCAGCGCAGCAGCAGCAAGAACCGTTATATCCTGAACACCCCCGAAGGGAAGGAAGAAGTGTTTGAGGGTTTCGGGTCGACTGTGCCGAAGGAAATTATTGATGCGCACGGGATGTCACAAGTTCACCTCGATTCCGACATGGTGGAACCGCTAAATTTTGGCTACCAATTGGACGGTCCTTTCCTCCTGTCCGGAAGCGGGGCGACAAAAGCGAAGGCAATCGGAAGGCTGAGCGGGGTCCATATTATCGACGCGGCAATCCGGGTCCTGCTGCGGGACATAACCGGTCTGCAGCAGGAAGAAAGACGCCTTGCCGCGGCGGAAACAAATTTACAGGAGCGATTGCTTGAGTATGACGACTTGCCTGAACTGGCCGCCGCTGTGGAACAGGGAAAACATTTAGCCGGTTTGCTGCAGGAAAAGATAGATCGCTGTCGGCAAATCTCTGCTCTCGCCGTGAAATGGGCGGCCGTAAAGGAAGAGTATGAGGGGACCGCCCGGACTCTCCGCATTCTTGCCTCTATTTTCGAAGCCGAGAAGGCTGCCGCCAAAGCATTGGCTGCTTTTGAACTGTACGGAAAATTGAAAAACGCCAGTCGAAAACTTATTGGCTGTTATGAAGAAGAGCAGGAAATGAGGACGGTACTGGCCAAAACGGAAAAACTGAATGAAGCTGAGACCAAGTTCTTACGGCTGCAGTCCAAACAAGTGCTTTTTGACCGTCTCAAACGGGCCAGCGATGCTTTGAGAACGAACGAATCCGGTGGCGCGATTGCCAAGAAAACATTGGCGCGAACTGACGATTTGGTACGGATCGAGTTTGATTGTTACCGGCGGGGCAATCGCCTTCTGACTGACGTCAAACGACTGTCCGAGCTCCGCAAACGACTTTCGCTGACGCAAGGCGAGTTAGTAGGGCAAAGGACTGCCTGCCAGGCGCTCTCCCGCCTTGGGGAGGCCGAAAACTGCTGGAAAGTAGCTGAACGGGCCGCGACGCGACGACAGCGGGTTTCGGAATTGCTGAGCGCCTGGCGGGAAAATGACAAGAACCGGGCGACCGGAAAGGAGTATCGGCAAAAACTGCTGAAACGAACGGATAATATTTTGCATTCATATCAGACCAAATTACGGGAAATTGGCAAATGTCCTTTCTGTTTCAACCCGATTGATGAGCCCGCCGTTCGGCGGATAGTGGAAATCATGGCAAAGGAGGGTAAACCCGTCAATGCAGAATGACCGGGAAGCAGCACTTAATCGTTTAAAAGAGGAACTGGACAAGGCTAAAAGCCTTCGTTATCGGGCGGAAGCAAGGCTTGAGCAATTAGAGCAGCAGCGGGCTGAACTCCTGCAGGAAATCCAATCCCTCGGGGTTGAACCGGAGAATTTGGAACAAGAAATCGAAACATTGAACGGGGAAATCGATCGTCTCCTGCGCGAGGCCGATGCGCTGATCCCGCATGATTTGCTCAAGTAAGCGGAGGTGCGGCTATGACTTATGCTGCGACTTTTTCCGCTTTTCTGGGTCGTCTGCAGGAAGCGGGAGACAAATATCGTCTGAAAAAAGACAGGCTGGACCGCCTGCAGTCGGAAATCACCGCCAATGCCGAGGAGCTTAAGGTTTGCCGCGCCAAAATTGAGTTGCTGGAACAAGTGAAGATAGTTTTGCAAAGCACTTCCGAATACGCCCGAGACCAGGCGAGGCAGCAAATTGAGCTGCTTGTCACTCATGCACTTCAATATGTCTTCGGCTCCGGGATTGAGTTCAGCATAAAAATGAACATTCTCCGCAATCGCCCGGAAGCGGAATTCTATGTTATCTCAAAATACGGCAGCCTTACGGTGGAGAACCGCCCGGAGGATGCCCGCGGCGGCGGCGTCGTCGATGTGATATCATTGGCGCTGCGGATTGCCATGCTGCATTCCTATCAACCGGATATTGACGGACCCCTGGTCCTTGACGAACCAGCTAAACATGTCAGCGATGATTACATTGCGAATGTCGCCGAGTTCCTCAGATATGTCAGTCAGGTCTTTGGCCGCCAAGTGATTATGGTCACCCACAACCAGACTCTGACCGACATAGCCGACAAAGCTTACAAAGTAGAGATGAAGGAAGGGAAAAGCCGGGTCTTACCTCATACTGTCTTGACATAACGCTGGATTGGATATAAAATGGTATTCGAAAGGCTGAGGTAGCAGCCTTAGCTTCAGGCTTATCAGTGCGGCAGAAATGTCTTATTGCAGAGCCAAATACCAATGGCTCTCTTTTTGAGTTTGAAGCAGACAAAATTCAGGAGGTGATAAGGTATTAACACCAACCAAATATTGATAGTATTTGCCGCTGCGATACTTGCCTCGATTGCCGGCTATATGTTGCGTAAGTTTATTGCGGAAGCGAAGATAAATTCTGCCGAAACGGCTGCGAAGAGAATATTGGTGGAAGCTGAAAAAGAAGCGGAAGCCAAAAAGAAAGAAACTATTTTAGAAGCAAAAGACGAAATCCACCGGATGAGGCATGAAATCGAGAAAGAAACTCGCGAGCGGCGCGGTGAACTGCAGCGGACTGAACGCCGCCTGCTGCAAAAAGAAGAAGCAATCGACCGGAAAGTCGATAACCTTGAGAAACGGGAGGAAAACATCACCCGCAAAGAACAAGAAGTCGATAAGATCCGGGAGGATGTCAAGGAATTGTACCGGCAGCAGGTCGCCGAACTGGAACGTCTGTCAGGCCTGACGTCGGAGGAAGCGAGAAATCTCCTCCTGGCCAACATTGAGACAGAAATCCGGCATGACGCTGCAGTAATGGTCAGAAACATCGAAGCGGAGGCGAAAGAGGAAGGCGACAAAAGAGCGAGAGAAATCGTCTCCAGTGCCATCCAGCGCTGCGCAGCCGATCACGCTGTCGAAACGACCGTCTCGGTTGTCGAACTGCCGAACGATGAAATGAAAGGCAGGATTATCGGCCGGGAAGGGCGGAATATCCGCACTTTCGAAACTCTGACCGGGATAGACCTGATTATCGACGATACTCCGGAGGCCGTCATCATCTCCGGTTTCGATCCCATCCGGCGCGAAACCGCCCGTCTCGCCTTAGAAAAGCTAATTGTCGACGGAAGAATCCACCCAGCCCGGATTGAGGAGATGGTTGAAAAAGCCCGCAAAGAGATTGAGGTGCAGATTCGCGAAGAAGGCGAGCAGGCAACTTTCGAAGTCGGCGTTCACGGTCTTCATCCCGAACTGGTTAAATTGCTCGGCCGCCTGCGTTTCCGGACAAGTTACGGCCAGAATGTCCTGAAGCACTCCATCGAAGTCGCATATCTGGCCAAGATGATGGCGGCAGAACTTGGGGCAAACGAGGAAATTGCCAAACGGGCCGGCCTTCTCCATGACATCGGGAAATCAATTGATCATGAGGTTGACGGGCCGCATGTCACAATCGGAGAAGATTTAGCCCGCAAATATAAGGAAACCCCCGAAATCGTACATGCAATTGCGGCGCACCACGGTGATGTGGAAGCTAATTCTATCGAGGCAGTTCTGGTACAGGCGGCGGATGCCGTTTCGGCGGCCAGACCGGGAGCTCGCCGCGAGACCCTGGAAGCTTATATCAAACGGCTCGAAAAGCTCGAACAAATCGCTGATTCGTTCGAAGGCGTGGAGAAAGCATTCGCTATCCAGGCCGGCCGTGAAATCAGAATCATGGTTAAACCGGAAAAGATTGACGATCTGGCGGCCATCCAAGTCGCCCGAGACATCGTCAAGAGGATTGAGAAGGATCTGGAATATCCGGGACAGATCAAAGTGACAGTAATTAGGGAAACAAGAGCTGTCGACTACGCCAAGTAAAAACGGTAAAAACGACCTCAGTTCCGAGGTCGTTTTCGTTCCTGGTATAAATCGGCAATAAATAAGATTTTGCTTAAGAAGGAATAAATCCGGGCAACGCCGAACTAAACGTCGCGATGGACAACTCCGTATGACAGGCAGGTGGCTATGTATGAGCAGCAAAAAGACAAACCGGAAAGACGATATGCCGAATGGAATCAGCCTGCTGATTTCCATCCTTGTTCGCTATCCGGAAATCGGAACCATCAATTTTAACCCTCGCAATCATACCCTGAAATTCATTTTTCTGATAACGGAAGTCCTTCCCGACCCTGAATTTGCGAAATTTAAAGCAAAAGTAATCCTGAGCTTGGAAACGCTTTGTTATCTGGAAAACCGCCCGGCCGCCACAGTCAATCTGGCAAAGAGCGTTTTTGAAGGAATAACCCAGATTGAAGTAATCCGTGATGTCACCTCCCTGACACGGGAAGAAATATCGCTCATCATTCAGCTTTTCCGGCAAGAATTCCCGCGCAATTTAGTCTCCGACCAAAACGATAATCTGCTGGAAGAAGATCTTCAGGTACAGGAAGAGTTGATTGAGAATATGCTGGAAGATTTACGGGTTGCCAGCAACGACAAAAACTTCATCGCCTTCCGGGAAGAGGGGAGAGTACTGGTTTTCAATAAATAGCACTGCAACGGTATAAGAAATGCCGGATAACCATAATATACATGAAGACGTTTCACATTCCATTTTTGGGGGCGGAAACCTTGCGAGTTTTAATGCTTGGAGATATCGTGGGGCAGCCGGGACGAACCATTACTGAAGCGATGCTGGAACGCCTCAAGGAAAATTACCGCATTGATCTGACCATAGCTAACGGTGAGAACGCCGCGGGCGGTATCGGGATCACGGAACCGGTCGCCCGCGAGTTGTTTTCAATCGGCATTGATGTTTTGACCATGGGTAATCATGTTTGGGACAAAAAAGAAATCTTTGCTTTCATCGACCGGGAGCCCCGCATTGTCCGACCACTGAATTATCCGCAGAATCCGCCCGGTAAAGGCTCTCTGCTCTACGAAACCAAAGACGGCACCAAAACGGGTATTATCAGTCTCTCCGGCCGTGTCTACATGAATAATCTTGACTGCCCTTTTCAAACAGTAGCGGCAGAGGTAGAACGAATGCGCGCCAAAACGCCGTTAATAATCGTCGATTTCCATGCCGAAGCCACTTCCGAAAAAGTTGCCATGGGTTGGCATCTGGACGGAAAAGTTAGTGTTGTCGCCGGAACGCACACTCATGTCCAAACAGCTGACGAGCGTGTGTTGCCTGGCGGCACTGCATATATCACCGACCTGGGAATGACCGGTCCCATGAATTCCGTCATCGGGGTGAAGAAAGAGCTAGTTCTGGCTAAATTCCTGACGCAAATGCCGACACGCTTCTATGTGGCGGGCGGCGACATGATTCTTTCCGGCGCGGTCATCGACATTGACGCCGAAACGGGTAGAGCGAAACAGATTGAGCGGATTATGGACTTTCTCCCTGGCTAATATTAACAGATTAGAAATATTATTCTTGCCAAATCCCCCTGATAATGATAAGATAAAATCAGTGATGTAATGAAAGAGAAGAAGCATAGTCTCTAGTAAGACAAAGGGGGTAGAAGTCGTGGATGTGTTGAAAGTATCGTCAAAGTCGAACCCGAATTCTGTTGCAGGTGCTTTGGCCGGAGTTTTGCGGGAAAAGGGAATGGCAGAGTTGCAGGCAATCGGCGCGGGAGCATTGAATCAGGCAGTCAAAGCGGTGGCAATTGCCCGTGGTTTCGTAGCCCCCAGCGGTATTGATTTGGTTTGTATCCCAGCTTTTACTGATATTATTATTGATGGAGAAGAGCGGACTGCAATCAAACTGATAGTCGGTCCGAGATAATTTTACCTCAAGACAAACTGCCTTTTGGCCTGTTTATTCTTTTGGATAAGCAGGCTTTTGCATATAAAAAGGTAACAAGGAGGCTAAATTATGAAGAATGCCGGATTGGCTCTGCACCGAGAGGCGGTGGTGGTCGACACGCACGTTGATACTATTATGCATCTGGTCAGCGGTCGAGTAGATTCTTTGGGCGAGAGGAATACGCTGGGACATATTGATTTTCCCCGTCTCCGGGAAGGAGGAGTCAACATTCAGTTCTTCGCTGCTTATATCGAACCTGAATATAAGCCGGAGCGTGCACTAAAAAGAGCTCTCCAGATGATTGCTGCCTTTTACCGCGATGTCGGGAAACACCCGGGGCTTGCAGAAGTAGCCGGGAGTTATCACGATATGGAGCGGATTACCGGAGAGGACCGGATTGCCGCTGTTATTTCCATTGAGGGAGGTGAAGCGGTGGCCGGCGACCTGGGAGTCCTCGATTGTCTTTACCGTCTGGGAGTTCGCGCTTTGGGTCTCACTTGGAATGAAAGAAATGATATTGCCGACGGGGTCGGTGAAAAAGGAGCTGGCGGCGGTCTAACCGATTTCGGCCGGCAGCTGATTGAAAGAATGAACAGACTGGGTATGCTTGTGGATGTATCACATTTGTCGGAGCGGGGCTTCTGGGATGTTATTGAATGCAGCAAGCAACCGATAATCGCCTCCCATTCCAATGCTCAGGCTGTCTGTGCGCATCCCCGCAATCTGAATGACGCCCAGATTAAGGCTTTGGCCCGAAACGGCGGGGTCATGGGAATGAATTTTTACTCCGGTTTCATCTCTGAAAAGGAGGCTTCCCTTGACCGAATCATCGACCATATGGAACATATTATCGGGCTTGTTGGCCCGGACTACCTAGGCATCGGTTCAGATTTTGACGGCATCGGTTCGTCTCCCGCCGGTCTGGAAGATGTCACCGGATTGCCGAATCTGACCGTAAAAATGCTGGAGCGCGGTTTTGACACCACAACAATCCGGAAAATCTTGGGCGAAAACTATTTACGGGTCTTCCGGGATGTGCTTAAATAAGGATGACAGGGTAAATTTAAAAACGGGGTGAAAAGATGAAATTTGCCGTGTTGTGTCAGGATATTAATACTCTTGCCTGTGATGCGCTTATCGTCAATCTCTTCCGCGGCGTGAAAGAACCGGGCGGGGCCACCGGAGCAGCGGACGCCGCCCTCGGCGGGATGATCCGGGAATTAATCGAGGCCGGCGATATTAAAGGCGATCTTAATGAGACTACCGTTATTCACACATTCGGCCGGATGAAAGCCCGTCGGGTTATTGTTGTCGGTTTGGGTAAACAGGCGGAATTTGATTATGAAAAAGTGAAAAGCGTTACAGCCGCCGGGCTGCGCGCAGCCGCACGCTGCGGTGGCGGTACTGTCGCCACGATTGCCCACGGCGCCGGAATCGGCGGTCTGGATGCCGCCGCAGTAGCCCAGGCAGTTACGGAAGCGGCTTTTCTCTCTCTGTACGAGTATACTAATTTTAAGACCGACAAGCCGGAAAACGGCGAACGGAAAATCGAAACGGTAATTCTGATCGAAAACAATAAAAATAAAATTGATGCTCTCAACAAGGGGGCGGCCAAAGGCGAGGTTTGCGGCCGATTGACTAATCAAATCCGCGATTTGGTCAACGCTCCTGCCAACGCCATGACACCTTCCATCCTGGCTGCCAAAGCGCAGGAAGTTACCGCCGGGCACGGTGTGAATTGTACTGTCTATGGTCGGGAAGATATTGCCGCTTTTGGCATGGGGGCTTTTACCGGTGTGGCCCGGGGCAGCGCCGAAGAGCCGAAACTCATCGTTCTGCGTTATACGCCCGATTCCGACAGCAAAGAAACTTTAGCTCTGGTTGGGAAAGGGCTGACATTTGACAGCGGCGGCATCTCAATCAAGCCGGCGGAAGGCATGCAGGAAATGAAAGATGACATGGCGGGCGGGGCTGCCGTTATCGGCGCCATGGGCGCCATAGCCGCCCTCGGGCTGCGGATAAATGTGCTGGGTATCATTGCGGCGACGGAAAACATGCCGGGCGGCAAAGCGCAGAGGCCGGGCGATGTGGTCAAGACGTGCAGCGGAAAAACGATAGAGGTGGTCAATACCGACTGTGAAGGAAGACTGGTTTTGGCAGATGCCGTCGCTTATGCTGTTAAGTGCGGGGCGACCCGGATTTTTGATATTGCAACCCTGACCGGGTCATGTGTTGTTGCTTTCGGAAAGATTACTTCAGGTTATGTGACTAATGACGATAATTTCGGTTCCCTGCTGCAGCAGGCGGCGGCGGCCAGCGGCGACAAGGTCTGGCCGTTTCCCGCTTTTCCGGAATACAAGGAAGCCATTAAAAGCGATATCGCCGATTGGAAAAATCTCGGCGGCCGTCCCGCCGGCGCGATAACAGGCGGTTTATTGATCGGAGCTTTTGCCGGCGATATCCCCTGGATTCATTTGGATATTGCGGGCACCGCCTGGTCCGATAAAGACTTGCCATATATCAGCAAGGGGGCGACAGGAGTCGGTGTCGGTATCATGACATGCCTCGCCGAAATACTGAGCAAACAATGAGAACAAAGGTAGATTACGCCGATTTACACGTTCATACGACGTTTTCAGATGGAGTCTGGACACCGGAGGAAGTTGTCCGAATGGGTCGGGAGGCCGGGCTGAAAGCAGTGGGAATCGCCGATCACGATACTATGGAAGGGTTGGAACGGGCTGATGCGGCTGGGATGGAACAAGAGATTGTGATAGTGCCCGGCATCGAGATCAATACCGATTATCAGCAGAAAAGCGTCCACATTCTCGGGTATTACTGCAATCGGGAAAGTGACGTTCTGCACAGTCAATTGAACCGCCTCCGCCAGGCGCGTCAGGGACGGGCGGCCAAGATAGTCGAGAAACTCCGGGCCGCCGGCGTCAGCATAAGTTATGAACGCGTTCTCCGCCTGGCCGGGGCGGGAACGGTCGGTCGGCCCCATGTGGCCCGGGCCATAATTGAATTGGGTTTAGCCACCTCTATTCAGGACGCTTTTGCCAAGTATCTCGTTCCAGGGCGTCCCGGCTACGTCGAGCGGTACAAGATTACGCCGGCTCAGGCTACGGCTGTGATCAGGCAGAGTGGAGGCATTCCGGTTTTGGCGCATCCCGGCGCTGCCGGTATGGACGAACTTATTCCCGCTTTGCTGCCCCATGGTCTGCTGGGAATAGAGGTATATCACCCTGAGCACGACGCGGCTGCCACCCGCCATTACGCCCGTTTGGCGCAAGAAATGGGGCTGCTGGTAACCGGCGGTTCGGATGCGCACGGCCCTGACTACCGGAGTCCCACCCGGGTGGGCAGTTATCGGGTACCGTATGATTATGTCGAAGCTATCTTGGATAAAAAACGGGAAATCGGGAATAGCCCTGGATTGGATGTTACTGTTGGACTGGAATGGGAGGAATAATTTGCCTGGCATTATCATATCCTAGAGGCAGAATCCTGAGCAAGGGGGTGCTGCCGGATGGAAGATACTGCTCATCTGAAAAATAAGATTGCCAAGCTGGAAAACAAGGTGAAAAAATTAAGGGTCAGCCGTCGAATCCTCATGAATATGCTGGAAAATATGGAGATGGAGTCGGAAAGACGTCTAGGGCATCTGGAAAAATGCAATCAACTGCTGACAAAATATAACCGGAATTACCGTCTGACTCTCCTCAGCCGAGAAGCGGAAATCACAAGCCTCAAATCCCGTCTGCCCGGGGGAAGGAACGAGAGAAGGCAATAATAAAGTAACCAGCTGATTGAATTGGCAACGCAGTCCGCCGTGATGTGCAAATGAGATGAATAAAGGGGGTAAATGGATGAACGAGAGAATTGAGATGTTCCAGGTCTTGACGGAAGCGGCTGGTGTTTCCGGCCATGAAAAAGGAATCCGGGCGATTATCCGGCAATACGCAGAGCAATATGCGGAGATTGAAACGGACAATCTGGGCAGTATAATCTGCCGGAAAACCGGCAGTCAGCCTGGTCCGCGGATTATGCTCCCGGGGCACATCGATGAAATCGGTTTCATGGTCAGCCATATTACTAAGGAGGGATTTGTTAAGTTTGTGCCGTTGGGTGGCTGGTGGGAGCAGGTGATGCTGGCCCAAAGAGTGGTGATAAAAAGCCGGAACGGCGATGTCACCGGTGTCATCGGTTCGAAACCGCCGCATATTCTCACAGCTGAAGAGCGGAAAAAGATGGTTGAGAAAAAAGATATGTTTATTGATATCGGGGCGGCAAGCGCGGCTGAAGCAAAAGAGGAATTCGGTGTCAGACCGGGGGACCCGATTGTTCCCGTTTGTCCTTTCGAACAAATGCGCAACCCCAAATATATGATGGCGAAGGCTTGGGACGACCGGGTCGGCTGCGCTTTGTTTATCGATGTGATTAAAGAATTGGCTAAAACGGACCATCCCAACACGGTCTTCGGGGTAGGGACAGTACAGGAGGAAGTCGGCCTTCGCGGTGCCGGTACCGCCGCCGATGTCGTCAAGCCGGATGTTTGTCTGACCCTGGATGTCACTGTCGCCGGAGACATACCGGGAATGAAGCAGGACGAGATGCCCAATGAGAAACTCGGGAAAGGCCCGGTAATCCTCCTGGCCGACGGCTCCGCTTTGCCGAATGTTCAATTACGCGATTTTGCTGTTACCGTCGCCGAGGCAAACGACATTCCATATCAATTTTCCGCCCTGATGGGCGGGGGGACCGACTCCGGGCGGGTCCAATTTCACCGTTCCGGGGTTCCGACTCTGGTGATCGGAATGCCTACCCGCTATATTCACAGTCACACGAGCATTATCAATTATGACGATTATGAAAATACGCTCAGACTGCTATTAGCAATGATTAAAAAAATGGATGCTGCGACGGTACGCGGTTTCACCGAATAAGCAACCAAAAACGGGAGCGATGCCTCCCGTTTTTTTGTTGTCTTGTTACCTTTTGCTGCGTTAAAAGGTAACTTTTCTCAGGCTAAAGAAGGTTTCGCCGGAAAATAATATTAGTGCAGAATATTTCGGACAGGAAGGAGATTAAGATGCGGACAAATCGTGCATATTTCATATTCGCGCTGATTGTTGTTTTGCTTCTGACTGCCGTCAGCTGCGCTCCGGCGCGCCGTCCGCTGCCTGAAGTGCCGCCTACGGACGAAATGCCGGCGCCAGACCCTAATCCACAGCCGACACCGGCTCCTAATCAAGCTGCGAATAGCGGCGGCAAGATGGAGATCGACCGTTTGGAGATGGCAGTCGAGGCGATGGTGGGGGTTGAGCGGGCAAACGTCATAGTCATGAACAATACTGTTCTGTGCGGCGTGAAGATGGCAGGCGGTAATGCCGGAGGAAGGGTTGACGCAGTTCGGCAGGACATTGAGAAAGTGGTAAAAGAAGTAAAGCCAAATACCGGTACAGTGGCAGTAGCATTTGAAGGCGAGCCGATGGGCAAAATTAACCGGTTGGCTCAGGAAATCAAGGCCGGAAAGCCAGCTGCCGGGCTGACCGATGAGATTAATCAGATTATCTCCCAGCTCAATCCCAACGCAAACCAATAACCGGGAAACGGGGCTGCCGGGCGGCAGCCCCGTTTCTATTCATGGAATCTGCCTAAAACCATGTGTCCGGCGAGGGAAACCTCGGCTTCCCCGTCCAAAAGGATCTGAACTTTCTTTATTCCGGGCAATTCTTTTACTGTCCGGACAATAGAATTGATCGTCGTCTCTTCGTTAAAGGTATTGCTGTCCCATATCTCGGACAGCCCGGCGGCAAGATTAATCACGGCAGTCCCCCCGCGAATTGTGACACTATCGAAGACGATGGACGAAGGGAGCGGCGGAAAAACCGGAAGACTGTCCGGAGGACACAAGCAGAGTTCTTCCAGCAAGGAGAGGGCGAGGGCTGCTGTTGCTTCCGGCGAAAGAGATTCGGTCAAGCCGGCCGTGACTTCCATCGTTTGCGGCAATGGCCGCTGGATTGGTATCAATTCACCCGGATTTGGTGCGGCGGCTTCGTAATACAGGGAATAACCGGGGCCTAAAGGCGCCGCGGCAATCTTATCATCAGCACCGACCGGGCTGGGGCAGGGCGGGGAATTAAGAAAAGTTATCACGCCTTGGCTGATCGACCGGGCGATCTGCCGCTTAAAAAGAGGATCCTGCAACAGCATCCGGTCAGTCCGGTTCGAGAGAAAACCGGTTTCGACAGCGACGGCGAAACCGGGAGCAGCGGCAAGAATTTCCCGCCGGGAAGGTATGGGTGAAGCCGGACAGTTACCCGGCCAGACTGCCGCCAGATTGTCCTGCACCGCCCCGGCCAGTTGAGATGCGGCGAAGTTACTCTCAAAATAGAAAGTCTGCGGGCCGTAGAATAAGGAAGATCCATGACTGGCGACGTGGAGGCTGAGCAGGATATCCGGTTTACGTTCAACCGCCGCCGCTGTCCGGTAGGCCAAATCCCGCCGCAGAGAATGCGGGGAAGACGTATCGGCGCCGCCGAAATCAACGTCACGGTTGCGGAGCATAATGACCCGGCAGCCGCTGTCCGTCAAGTAATCGCGCAGATGGCGGGCGATCTCCAGAGTGATGTCTTTCTCGACCAGCCGGCCGGCGAATACCCCCGAGTCGGCGCCGCCGTGACCCGGATCCAGCATAATAACGGGGCGATCGGCTGTCATTGCAGCTATAGCGCCGGGAAGATAATCCAGGGATAATGTCAGGCTCAAGGCTGCAATCAGCAGGACCAAGAGGGACGCGAATACTTTCGGTCGTGATACGGTAATTAGGCGCATCATCGCCATTCCTCCTTTCCCTGATATCCCGTTAATATCTTACGGGGCGGCGAGAGAATTATGCCGAAAAGAAAGAAGCCCGGAAAAGATCAGGACTTCTGGTGCCAAAGTGGAGCGATGTCGATATTCTGAACAGCTGACAGTAATTTGTGGCGGATTGCCGGGTTGTCTTTTTCCAGGCTGTCGATGTATTCTTTCATGACTTGCCGTTTTGTTTTTCCGGCGGCCGGACAGCAATAGTCGACAACCGGAAAATCGAGCAGTTCCGCCAGTTGGCGGGGAACAGATTCAGGTGTGAGGATAAGCGGACGGATTACGGTTAAATCTTTCCGGCTTAAATATGTCCGGGGAGAAAAAGTATGGATTCTGCCTTCATAAAAAAGGCTCAGAAGCAGAGTCTCAATAACATCGTCCAAATGATGCCCCAGAGCCACTTTGTTGCAGCCGAGTTCTTTCGCCACGTTGTTCAAGGCGCCCCGGCGGAGATTGGCGCAGAGGGAACAAGGGTTTTTTTCCTGTCGGTAATCGAAGACAATAGATTGGATTTGCGTGGGAATGAAATGAAAAGGGACTGCCGCTTTGCGGCAGAAAGCTTCCACGCCGATCGTCGGAACGTCTTCCCGCAAGCCCAGCATGACGGCGTGTAAGTCAAACCGAACTGGTGAATAGCGGCGCAGCCCGGCTAATTGGTAGAGAAGGGTAAGGCTGTCCTTGCCGCCGGAAAGACCAACTGCTATTTTGTCGCCGTCGGCAATCAAATCGAAACGTCCGATAGCGTTGCCGACTTTTTGACGGAGAAGACGGAGCAAAGCTTTGACAGAAGAATTGGTCATAGTATCAATTTACCTCCTGTTTGTCCGAACGGTATTATTATATTCTTTTCGCGGGTCAAAATCCAGCAAGGGAGTTCAGTCGCCGATTATCTTCTGCGGATGTCCGGAAAGTTCTTCAATCATTCTGGTGAAGTCTTAAAACAGGAGGACAAAAATGGAAAAGAAAAGAGAGAAGAGAATAGTAGCAGCAACTATCGTTGCGGCATTGCTGCTTACGGTAACTGCCCCGGCATCAGCCGCTCCGGTTGTGAACACCCGGGCCGCGATATTGATGGATGCCGCAACGGGAATGATTATTTACCAGGAGAATGCCTTCGCGCGTCTGCCGCCGGCCAGTACAACCAAAATTATGACGGCAGTGCTTGCTTTGGAGAACGGCGATATGGGGGCGCAAGTTACGACCAGCCGCCGGGCGGCAAATACGGAAGGCTCTTCAATTTGGCTACAGGAAGGCGAAACGCTGACTCTGCAAGAAATGCTGTACGGAATGCTGCTTAAATCGGGAAACGATGCCAGCGTAGCGATTGCCGAGCATGTCGCCGGACAAGAAAGCGAATTCGTCCGGCGCATGAACCGGCGGGCGCGGGAAATCGGTGCTTTCAACACCTGCTTTGTTAACCCGAATGGTTTGCCGGCTCCAGGGCATTATTCCACCGCTTATGATTTAGCCGTAATCGCCCGGCATGCTTTGCGGGACCCGCGTTTTGCCGCTATCGTCAAAACGGAAGAAACCCATATCAGCTGGCCGGGGCAGCCGTGGGAACGCCGTCTGCGTACGACAAATAAGCTCTTGACATTGTTTGAAGGGGCCGACGGGGTAAAGACGGGAACAACGAGCGAGGCCGGGCAATGTCTCGTGGCCTCGGCTACCCGTGCTAACCAGCAGCTGATTGCCGTGCTGCTGCACAGCAGCAACCGCTGGCAGGACGCCGTTGCTTTGCTGGAGTACGGTTTCAACCGTTTCTGCCTGCTTACGGCGGCTGAAAAAGGAGAGATGATTGCTACCGTTCCGGTTAAAGGGGGAAGACTGGGCGCGGCCAGGCTTTTTGCCGGCGATACCTTGCAGGCACTGATACCGGCTGCGGAAAAAGATGCGGTCAGGCAGATAATGGATATTCCGAAAGAAATCCGGGCTCCGGTGCGGGCCGGTCAGGCAATCGGTTCAATTAAGCTGATGCAGGGAAAGGAAATTCTCGCCGAGGCAGTTCTCTTAGCCGGTGATGCAGTCGGAAAGAAAAGTTTCTTCCGGCAGATCTGCGATTGCTGTTTTTCTTCCCGGTGATCAGTTCGAAATAAAGAGTATCCAACTCTGGCGGACAATTTGCGACGGTATGTAAAAAATATTCGGCGGCAGCGGGGCGAGAGACCGTAAATCGGCGGATATCAAAGGAAATATTACTATCAGGGATGCTATCCAACATGTCCTTTGATAAATATATTTTATGCAAATATATTGCAATCTGCGGCGATTTGTGTTGTAATGTATATTGTCAGTTTAAGAAAGGGGTGGTGCCGGTGTGTAATTCAGATCATCAAAAAACACCTTTATTTGATGCCCTTCGTCGCTATGCTGACGAAGGCACCATCTCATTTCATGTTCCCGGGCACAAGCACGGGAACGGTCTGCCGGAATTCACGCAATTCGTCGGCAAAAACGTCATGAATATCGATCTGACTATTCTCCCTGATTTGGACAGTATCTATCATCCAACGGGCGCAATTAAAGAAGCCCAGGATTTGGCCGCTGATGCTTACGGTGCCGAACACGCTTTTTTTCTGGTAAACGGGACGACATCCGGTATCCAGGCGATGGTGATGAGCGTCTGCCGCGAAGAAGATGAGATCATCGTCCCGCGCAACGCCCACAAATCAGTTATCGGCGGAATTATTCTCAGCGGAGCAAAGCCGGTTTATGTCCAGCCGCAGATTGACGATTTTTATGGTATTGCCAAAGGCGTCGAACCGGAAACCGTTGCGCGGGCGCTGGCCGATCACCCGGCAGCGAAAGCTGTTTTTGTTATCCATCCCACGTATTACGGCATGGCTTCAAATCTGCCGAAGATAGTGGAGATAGCCCATGGGTACGGTGTCCCGGTTATCGTCGACGAAGCGCACGGCGCTCATTTTCCGTTTCATCCGGCGCTCCCCGTCGCGGCAATGGCGGCGGGAGCGGACATGAGCGCGGCCAGTGTGCATAAATTAGCCGGTTCGATGACCCAGAGTTCAATCCTGCTGCTGCGCAGCGATTATATTGATCCCAAGCACGTGAAAACTATTCTTAATCTGACTCAGACGACCAGTCCTTCTTACGTTCTCATGGCCTCTCTGGACGTCGCCCGGAAACAGATGATATTGCAGGGAGAGCAGAGAATCAGCCGGACGTTGGAACTCAGCGCCCTGGCCCGACAGGTAATGAATAAAATCAACGGAATCCGCGTCGCCGGGGAAGAAATGATTGGCACACCAGGCTGCTGGGCTTATGATGCTACAAAGCTGATGATCAATGTCCGGGGGCTGGGGCTTACCGGCTACGAGGCGGAAACCATCCTGCGCAAAAAGCACCAACTTGCTTTCGAATTGTCCGATTATCACAATTTGCTGGCTGTAGTATCGCTGGGAGATAATGAGAACACAGTCGGCCGCTTAATTGCCGGGATTGCCGACTTGGCGGAACAATGCGGATCGAAACGATATGCGGAGAAAGCAATCCGTCTGCCGGCGACACCGGAAATGGTAACGCTGCCGCGGGAGGCCTTTTACAGTGATGCCAAAGCAATCGATTTGAATTGCGCCGCCGGAGAAGTCAGCGCCGAAATGGTAATGGCTTATCCCCCCGGTATTCCAATCGTCTGCCCCGGGGAAAGAATAACCCCGGAGATAATTGACCATATTCAAGATTTAAAAGCAGGGCGGGCAAGACTGCAAGGTCCGGAAGATCCGGCTTTGCAGCAGATCAAAGTCTTATCGCGGAACCTGTTCGTGGTCCAAAGCAGTATCGCGGTGGGCTGACGGCATCGGCAAGATATTGGAAATGTTAAAGGCTGCCTGAAACGGCAGCCTTTCTTTTTTATGCTTTGGTCTGGGACAGTTTGTTTAAATCAGCCATTAAATTATCGACGTTAATACCGTGAGCACGAGCACCCTGCTCGACTGTCTCGTACAGTGCGCCCCCTCATCCTACGCATCGTAATCCGTGCTTGGTGAATACATGCAGCGCTTGCGGGAATTTTGACAAGACGTCTTTGATAACCATATCTTTGGAAATCATCGTTCAATATCACCTCGCTTCACTTAATATTATGACTCTGACCGGCACGGATATCCGCAGATATTTACGGATATGCGGCGCATTGTTTCCATGTAAGCCAGAATATGTGATTCTTTTATTCGCCGCAATTCGCAGCTTTCCTGCCTTCCGAGTGATAACTTCCGTACCGGCTAAACATTCCTGCGAGTATTATATGCGCCGGAAGCTGTATCTGACTACACAAGTTCTGCGATGATAGGGGATGAACTATTTTCCGTTCGGGCAGCTACAAAATCCGTAAAGAGGCGGTATTCCGTTATGCATAAGCAGGTAATCTACCAAGATCTGGCGAAGTAATCTAAAACGAATAAAGCATGAGGGGGTTAGATTATGAGTTGGAACACACCGGAGAAAATCAAAGAGATAATGCTGCGAATGGTTGCCTGCTCCAGTATATCCGGAACAACGCAGGAAGTGGCGATGGAAAAAGAGATTCATGCCATTCTTGCGGAAATACCTTATTTTCAAAAGCATCCTGATTATCTCCAGCTTAATCCCATCCCGGGAGACGCTCAGGGAAGATATTTTGTCACCGGACTGGTGCGGGGGAAATCGCCAAAAACTGTTATTCTCTTGAACCACCACGATATTGCCGGCTTGAGTGATTACGGCGCTTACGCCGAATTGGCCCTAGACCCGGTCAGGCTGACGAAAGAGATCGACCCGAGTATTCTGACGCCGGAAGCAAGAAAAGACTGGGAGACGGGGGATTGGTTGTTCGGGCGGGGCGTCATGGACATGAAATGCGGCGGAGCGCTCCAGATCGCCCTTCTGGAGGAAACCAGCGAAATAGCGGCGGAATTTGAAGGCACTCTCCTTTTCCTCTCCGTGCCGGATGAAGAGAATAATTCGGCCGGAATGCTCGGAGCAGTGCCACGCCTTAACCGTATGAAAGAGGAGTTCGGCCTTGATTACGCGGCAGTGGTAAACAGCGAACCGGCTGACGTCACTCCGGACGGTAAATTCAATGTTTTCACCGGCGCCATTGGGAAAGTACTGCCTATGTTTTACTGCGTTGGCAAGGAAACTCATGCCGGTTCGTCCTTAGGAGGCATAAACTCTAACTTATTGTACGCGGAAATACAGAAGCTCTTGGAAGTCAACGCGGACTTGGCCGATATGGCCGATGGAGAAGCTTCCGCGCCGCCGACTAACCTGAAGACAAAAGACATGAAAGAGCTGTACAATGTATCAACTCCTTCGGCGACGGTTGCTTATTACAACGTTTTTTCCTTGACTCGTTCTCCCAAGGAGATCATGGATAAACTGATTGAACTGGCCAAACAAGCCTTCGCCAACGCTTTGGCCAAGCAGAAGCGGGAAGCAAAACGGTACAGTGAAATTACCGGTCTGGCGGAACCGGCCGTTCCCTGGGAACCGAAGGTTTATACATACCGCGAAGTCTACGATATGGCCTTCGCAGCCCACGGTGAAAAATTCGCCCAGCACATGCAGGAATATACGGAAAAATGGAAGCAGCGCAGCGATATCGATGAAAGGGAGTTCACTCTGCAGATTGTCGCGGAGGTCCACCGCTATTGCCCGGATCGGAACCCGATGATTATCATCGCATATGCTCCGCCGTATTACCCGCATTTCCGCAATAAAGGCGAAACGCCGAAAGAGAAAAAACTGCTCGCAATGGTCGAAGCGCTGGAGGAGTTCGCCTCCGAGCGGTTCGGAGTGCATTTCCAGGTAAACCGTTTCCATAAGGGGATTTCCGACCTGAGTTACTGCGGTCTCCAGAACGCCGAAGATGTCATTGAAATGCTGCGTCCCAACATGCCGACATGGGGTTACCGGTATTCGCTGCCGCTGGAGGAATTGCGCCAGCTTGACTTGGCGGTGTTCAATGTAGGTTCGTTCGGGAGAGATGCCCATAAATATACCGAACGGCTCAATATGCCGTTCTCCTTCAACATTTCCCCGCATCTTCTGAAATTCGCTGTCATTGAACTGCTCAAGTAGTTACTGCGGACGACCGGTGCACCTTGCGGTGCACCGGTTTCTGCTTTATTTCCCGACCAGAAAATGATATAATGGCAGCGTGATTACGGGAAAGGCGGTTAGAGAATGACAATTATCCAGGCACTTATTCTCGGTCTAGTTCAGGGATTGACTGAATTCCTGCCGGTCAGCAGCTCAGGCCACCTGGTTTTGCTGCAAGCTCTCTTTGGTATCAGCGAGGGGTCGCTGACGTTTGACATTCTCGTCCATTTCGGGACGTTGCTGGCTGTTCTTGCCGTCTTCCATCAAGACATCCTGGCCATTGTGAAACAGCCATTTTCCCGGCTGCCCCGGCTGTTGCTCGTCGGGAGTGCCGTTACTGCCGTTTTCTACTTTTTATTAAAGGATTATATAGAAGCCTTATTCACGACCGGACGACTGCTCGGGGTGAGTTTTCTGATCACCGGGATTGTTCTGTCTACGGCGGACCGCGCCTTAAAGGGCCGGAAAAACCTGACCGGGATAACTTACCCTGACGCCGCTTTTGTCGGCCTGATGCAGGGGCTGGCCATTTTACCGGCAGTGTCACGCTCAGGCATAACTATTACCGGCGCGCTGCTGCGCGGTATCGACCGGGAAACGGCTGCCCGCTTTTCCTTCCTGCTTTCGCTCCCGGTCATTCTGGGGGCCAGCCTGCTGGAATTACCGGAGTTACTGGCTGTCGAAAACGCCGCGGCCTGGCCCGTGTTTCTGAGCGGCATGGCCGCCGCGGCAATCGCCGGCTATTTCGCTATCCGTTTCATGCTGAAAGTGGTTACCCAAGGGCGCTTGCGAATCTTCGCTTATTACGTCTTCGGGCTTGGAATATTAGTACTCGCCGACCAATTTTTCTTCCGCCTTTTTTTTCCGCCACTGTTTTGATGATTGTTTGGCAGGGACGGCGTCCGGGTGAGACCAGCGACAACTGGTCTTTTTCTACTGTCCGCAGCAGCAGATTGCTACGCCGGGGCTGACCGCAGCGGCCATCCTTATCTCGGCAGGGATAAAGCGATGGCTCACCGAAAATATTATGGATGAGTGAAAGCGATAAACATAGAGGAGGATGGATGTTTTGCCCGCGATAGATAATAAGCCAGGCACCGGCGAAATGGCCGAAGTCAGAGCGCTTAATGAGGAATATTTTCGGGCAGCCGGCGACCGCCGGAAGTACCATGTGCTGACATTCGGCTGTCAGATGAACGAGCATGACTCGGAAGTGCTGGCCGGAATGGCGGAGGCCATGGGCTTTGTCCCGACCGACGACCCGGCCGCCGCCTCGCTGATTATTGTTAACACCTGCTGCATCCGGGAAAGTGCCGAGCGGAAAATTTACGGCAAAATCAATGCCTTAAAGCCGCTGAAAAAGGCAAATCAGGAAATGATTATCGCTGTCGGAGGATGCATGGTACAACAGGAAGGAGCCATAAGCAAGCTGAGGCGGACGACTCCCCATGTAGATATCCTGTTCGGGCCCCACAATGAAGCGGAATTTCCCCATCTGGTGCATCAAGTCCTGGTGACGAGGAAGCCGGTCATCGCTGTGGTAGAGCGGGAAGGCGACATCGTCGAAGGCGTCCCCCACACCCGGAGGGATAAACTGAAAGCCTGGGTCGCAATTACATACGGTTGCAACAATTTCTGCAGTTATTGCATCGTTCCTTACGTCCGCGGCCGGGAGAGAAGCCGGCGGCCGGAAGATATCTGCCAGGAGGTCCGCTCTCTGTCGGAAGCAGGAATAAAAGAAATTACTCTCTTGGGGCAAAACGTAAACTCATACGGCCGGGGCCTGCCGGGCGCGGTCGATTTTGCCGATCTTCTCGGGATGGTTGACGATATTCCCGGCATTGAGCGTATCCGCTATCTGACGTCGCACCCGAGGGATTTCTCAGACAAGCTGATTGCGACTATTGCCGGCGCCCGGAAAGTTTGCGAACATTTTCATCTTCCGGTGCAGGCCGGCAGCGACCGGATTCTTCGGTTGATGAATCGCGGTTATACCCGGGATGATTATCTCACTCTGGTGAAAAAAATCCGCCGTCAAATTCCCGCCGGCAGTCTGACAACGGATATAATTGTCGGATTTCCCGGCGAAACGGAAACTGATTTCGCGGATACTCTCGATCTGGTTGAGCGGGTCGGATATGATACAGCTTACACATTCATCTATTCGCGCCGTTCCGGGACAAAAGCGGCCGAGATGAAAGAGCAAGTGTCCCCGGACATTAAAAAGGAAAGGCTCCAACGATTAATGGCGTTGCAGAATCAAATCAGCCTGGCAAAAAATCGCGCGGAAATCGGGAAAATTGCGGAAATTCTGGTGGAGGGTGAAAGTCCCAACAATCCGACCCGCCTGACCGGAAGAACCAGGACGAATAAAATCGTTCTTTTCCCTCGGGACGGCGCCACGGCCGACTGGGTCGGAAAAATCGTACCGGTACAAATCAAAGAAGCAAAGACGTGGACTCTTTACGGGAAAAAAATGTGAGAAGGAGCTGGCCTGAGCGTGGCTGATTGGACGCCGATGATGCAGCAGTACCTGAAAATCAAAAAAAAATATCCCGATGCCATCCTCTTTTACCGGATGGGCGATTTCTATGAGATGTTTTTTGATGATGCCGCGCTTGCTGCGCGGGAGCTTGAACTGACTCTGACCGGCCGCACAGCAGGAAAAAAGGGACGAGTGCCGATGGCCGGCATTCCGTATCATGCCGCCGATTCATATATTGCACGACTGATTGCCAAAGGTTACAAAATTGCCGTCTGCGAGCAGATGGAAGACCCCAAGAAATCGAAGGGAATGGTCAAGCGGGAAGTCATACGGGTCATAACACCCGGGACGGTTGTCGATCCGGGCATGCTGGATGCGAAAAAGAACAATTATCTGGCCGCTCTGGCCGGGAGCGGAGACGCCTGCGGTATTGCTTTCATCGATGTTACAACGGGTGAGTTCGCAGTTACCGAGATTGCCGGCAGTGACCGGTGGGAAAAAATCATGGATGAATTGGCCCGTTACCAGCCGGCGGAAATAATCATGCCGGAAGATCTGCACCGGGAGAACCCTCTGCCGTCTGATTTGCGCGGTCTGGGCTCAGGGAAAACCGTGCCGCATCATGCCTGGGCTTTTGGCCTGGCGAGTGCCCGCAGCACTCTGCAGGAGCATTTCAGGACTGTTTCTCTGGCGGGCTACGGCTGTGCGGAATTGCCCCAGGCGATCCGGGCTGCCGGCGGTGCCTTGAATTATCTGCAGGAAACGCAAAAAGTCAGTTTAACGCACATTAATAGCCTGACGACGTATACCGTCGGTGGGAATATGATCCTCGACCGGGCAACCCGCCGCAACCTGGAGCTGACCAGCACGCTCCGGGCAGGGGAAAAAAGCGGGAGCCTTCTTTGGGTCCTCGACCAAACCAAAACGGCAATGGGAGCAAGACGGCTACGGGCTTGGATTGAGCAGCCTCTCGTCCGGACGGAGCTAATCCGGGAACGTCTTGACGCTGTGGAAGAATTGCAGCTGGAGACATTTTTGCGGAGTGATCTCAGGGAATGGTGCGATAAGGTCTACGACTTGGAAAGACTGCTGAGCCGCATCATTTACGGGACGGCGAATGCCCGGGATCTGCTGGCCTGCCGGCAGACACTGGCGGCGGTGCCGCCGATCAAAGAATTGCTGCAGGAAACTCAAGCCAAACTGCTGCGCCAAATCAATGAAAATCTCGACCCACTGACGGAAATCACTACTCTGGTCAACGACGCTATCACAGATGAACCTCCTGCCGGAGTCAGGGACGGGAATCTGATTAGAACCGGATATAATCAGGAAGTGGATAAGTATCGGCAGGCGGCGGCCGGCGGCAAAGAATGGATTGCCGCTTTTGAGAACCGGGAGCGGGAAAAAACCGGTATCAAATCGCTGAAGGTCGGTTTCAACCGGGTTTTCGGCTATTATATTACCGTCACTAACAGCAATAAATCTCTCGTGCCGGAGCATTATCAGCGCAAACAGACGCTGGCGAATGCGGAGCGGTATACAACTGAAGAGCTAAAAGAATATGAATCCCTCATTCTGGGGGCGGAAGAAAAACTGGTCGCCCTGGAGTATGAACTCTTCGATCAGGTCCGTCAGTTTGTCGCCGCGCAAACGGAGCGCATCCAGGCTACGGCCCGGAACCTGGCCATCCTAGATGCGTTGACCGCATTAGCCGAGACAGCTGTCCGGAATAATTACGTTCGCCCGGTCATCAGCGACGGAGATAAGATAATAATCAGCGGCGGGCGCCATCCGGTGGTCGAAAAAGTCCTCAGCGGGGAAGAGTTTGTCCCTAACGACACTCTTCTCGACAACAAAGACAATGCTGTGGTGTTAATCACCGGTCCCAATATGGCTGGCAAATCGACGTACATGCGGCAAGTGGCATTGATTGTCCTCATGGCGCAAATCGGCTCTTTCGTCCCGGCAGGCACAGCGGAAATCGGTGTCGTCGACCGTATCTTCACCCGTGTCGGGGCTTACGACGATCTGGTAATGGGCCAGAGCACATTCATGGTGGAGATGACGGAAGTCGCCAATATCCTGCATCATGCCACTCCCCGCAGCCTGATAATTCTGGACGAAATCGGGCGGGGAACAAGCACTTATGACGGCATGAGCATTGCCCGGGCTGTCGTGGAATATATCCGCAGCGGGGAAAAAATTGGCGCTAAAACGCTGTTTGCAACCCATTATCACGAGCTGACAGATTTAGAGGCAGTTTTGCCCGGCGTAGTTAATTATTCTGTCGCCGTTCGGGAAAAAGGGGAAGAAATCGTCTTTCTCCGCCGTATTGTCCGGGGCGGCGCCGACCGGAGCTACGGCATTCAGGTAGCACGTCTGGCCGGTCTCCCGACGGATGTTGTCGCAAGGGCCAAAGAAATTCTTTTCTCTCTGGAACGGCGCAGCGATAGCGGACAAGTTATGCCGGGGCCGGCCGGCGTCAGGGAGAAGAAGGCAGTGAAACCGGCTGCCGCGCCGCACCAGCTTTCCTTCCTCACCGCTCTGTCCCATCCGGTGCTGGAAAGGCTGGAAACTCTCGACCTGGACAAAATTACCCCGCGGGAGAGTTTGAATCTTCTTTATGAATTGCAGGCAATAGCCCGGGAAGGAGTGTCCGAAAATGATGAGTGAAACCGGGCGCAGGATTATTGTCCTTGACTTAGCAACCGCCAATAAAATCGCCGCCGGAGAAGTAGTGGAAAGGCCGGCTTCTGTTGTCAAGGAATTGGTGGAAAATGCCATCGATGCCGGTAGCCGCCGGATTGGAGTAGAAATCTCCGACGGCGGTATCAGTCTGATCCGGGTTACCGATGACGGCGCCGGCCTCGGCGAAACGGAAGCGGAGTTAGCTTTTCAACGCCATGCCACCAGTAAGATAATAACAGTGGATGATTTGGCCGGATTGACCACGCTTGGCTTCCGGGGGGAAGCGCTGCCCAGCATCGCTGCCGTTTCCCGTCTGGAAATGAAGACTAAGACGCCCGGCAGTCTGGCTGGCACCGTCATTCGTTTGGCCGGAGGAGAAATCGTCAGCAAAGGAGAAGTCGGCTGTCCCGCCGGGACGTCCGTCACGGTGGAAGATCTTTTCTTTAATACACCAGCCCGGCGGGAGTTCCTGAAAAGCCCGGCGGTAGAGAGCGCCAATATCAGTGACCTGGTCACCCGCTTTGCCCTTGCTTATCCGGAAATCTCTTTCCGGTTTGTCAGTGGCGGTCAGTTAGCTTTTCACTCCCCCGGCAACGGACGCCTGCGCGATGTAATCAATGCCGTCTACGGCAAAGACATTGCCCGCCGGATGCTGCCGCTCGAATACCGAGGCGGGGATGTCGTCGTCACCGGTTTTACCGGTCCGCCGGCCCTGAACCGGGCGAATCGAAGCGCCTTCTCGTTGTTTGTTAACCGGCGTTATGTCCAGAGCAGAACCGGCAGCGAAGCCATCATGGAAGCGTACCGGACGATGCTGCCGCTGCACCGGTATCCGATTGTCATCATGAATATTGCCGTGCCGCCCGATACAATCGACGTCAATGTTCATCCGGCCAAGACGGAAGTGCGGTTTCATGATGAGAACGGTGTCTTCACTCATATCCGGGCGGCTGTTCGCAACGCTCTGGCCGGTGCGTCCCTGGCGCCGCCGGCCGCCAGCTTGTTGCGAAAAAGCGGCGCCGCGACAACGGAGCAGAAAGATTTCCGCGAATACGACCGAGCTTTTAGCGGCAGATCAGGGACAGTGCCGTTTCCGACGCCGGAGCTTTCGCAAAAAAATGGTGAGTCAGAAAGTCCCGCCCTGACAGCGAAAGCGGCTTGGCGCGAACAAGAGGCGGATTATGCACCGGCGCCGGAAACAGGGTCAAAATCCCGTTTCCCGGAATTGTCCGTCATCGGACAGATTCACAATACATATATCGTCGCGCAAAGTGAGGACGGTGTCTACCTGATCGACCAGCACGCCGCGCAGGAACGGGTAAATTATGAACGATTGATGCGGGAAGACGACGGCCGAACGGTCAGTCAACAACTGCTGGTCCCGGTGCTACTGGAACTTACCCTGCAGGAGAAATCTCTTCTGGACGAGTATTTCCCGGCCTTGGAAAGACTCGGCTTTGGCCTGGAACCCTTCGGCGGCAATTCTTACTTGCTACGATCCTTGCCGGTCATCTTCACCCCCAATCAGGGAGAGGGGGTAGTTCAGACCGTTTTGGACGAATTGCTCAGCCGCGACCGGGTACCGCGGACGAAGGAGCTGAGGGAGGAAGCATTAATTCAGGCTGCCTGCAAAGCGTCAGTCAAGGCGAAAGAAAGGATGACCCCGGGTGAAGCGGAGAATCTTCTGCGGCAATTGGCGGCAACCGATAATCCATTTAGTTGTCCCCACGGAAGGCCGACTGTCCTCAGTTTTACTCTGACCGACTTAGAAAAGCAATTTAAGCGCGCATGAAGAAAAATAACACCATTATCACCACCAGCCATAACCCGCCTGCCGCCCTGATCTCCCTGGCCGAAGCCGTAGCAAAGGAAACCGGTGCCGTTTTTGCGTCGCGCCGGGGCCGCTCTCTGGCGGAAATTGCCGGAGCGTATCAAGCCGCAATCGTGGTTACGGTTACCCGCCAGGGAATGACTGCCTGGAGTGAAGCGGGTCAATTTACCTTCCATCCCGGAACGGCTAAGCTTCGTCTTTTGGCCTGCCGGCAGGGAAAACCGGATAAAATGGGGCAAGCGATGGGGTTACAGCCGGGCGATAAAGTCCTGGACTGCACTCTCGGTCTCGCCAATGATGCCATCGTTGCCAGCTTTCTCGCCGGGCCCCGGGGTGCCGTCTGCGGGCTGGAGTCGGAAACAGTGATCGCCTCCATTGTCCGGCACGGTCTGGCGGCATATCAATTCCCCGAACTGCCCGAATTAGCTGAAGCGATGCGCCGGATAACTGTCATCAACGCCGAGCACTCGGTTTATTTGGCAGGGCTGCCCGATGAAAGCTTCGATGTAATCTATTTTGACCCGATGTTTCGCACTCCGGTCAAAACATCACCGGGGATGAATGCTCTGCGCTGGCTCACTAACGACTGTCCGCTTACGCCGGAGGCTATTGCGCACGCGATACGGGTGGCCCGCCGCCGGGTAGTAATGAAAGAGAGGAACGGCAGTACCGAATTTGACCGCCTCGGCTTCCGCGCCATGGTTGGGGCGAAAGGGAGCCGGATTGTCTACGGCTATATCGACAAATGATGTTCTGGGGAGGAATTCGGTCATGCCTGACCGGGTAATCGTAATTGTCGGACCGACCGCAGTCGGAAAAACACGGGTTTCCATCGCTCTTGCCCAAAGATGCGCCGGGGAGATTATTTCGGCTGATTCGATGCTTGTTTACCGGGGCATGGATATCGGCACGGCCAAGCCGACTCCGGCCGAGCGGCAAGGCGTTCCCCATCATCTGATTGATATCATTGACCCTGACGAACCGTTCAGTGTCGCTGATTATCAGCGGGAAGCCTTGACCGTTATCGCTGACATTATCTCCCGTGGCAACACCCCCATTCTGGTCGGGGGAACCGGGCTTTATGTGCAGGCAGTCACTGACAATTATGAGTTCAGCGAAAGCACAACTGATTGGTCCCTGCGCCGCCGGCTGGAAGCGGAAGCCGACCTTCTGGGCAACCATCACCTTCACGCCCGTCTGCGGGAAGTCGATCCGGTCACGGCAAAACGGCTGCATCCCAACGACCGGCGCCGAGTCATCCGGGCTTTGGAGGTGTACAGGCAATCCGGGATACCGATGTCGGAGAGCGGGCAGAAGAAAGACGCCGCCTTACCATACCGCTTTCATCGTTTTGGCCTTACTCTGGCAAGAGAGCAGCTGTACCGGCGGATAGAAGAAAGAGTTGATACGATGCTGGCAAATGGTCTGCTTGAGGAAGTTAAAGGACTGCTCGTCGCCGGTTTTTCGCCGGAGCTTTTTCCGCTAAGGAGCCTCGGTTATAAACAGTTAATTGAACATCTCCGCGGCGATTACGATTTGGCGACGGCTGCGGAATTGATTAAGCGCGACACGCGGCGATTTGCCAAGCGCCAGATGACCTGGTTTAAGCGGGATCAGCGCATAACTTGGTATGATGTGGGAAAAGTTATGGATGAAACGGACTGGGCGGAAAAAATTAGTAAATGCCTGGCAGGAAACCTCACGGAAATGTAGAATAATAGGGTAACAGACGAATGGAGGGTGGTAGGGATGACTAAACCGCAAATAAATTTACAGGACAGCTTTCTCAATCAAATCCGGAAAGAAAACGTCCCTGTGACAGTCTACCTGATTAATGGGTTTCAATTGAAAGGATTTGTCAAGGGCTTTGATAACTTTACCGTTATCATCGAATTTGAGAACAAGCAACAGCTTGTCTATAAACATGCTATCTCAACCGTCACGCCTTCCCGAGCCATCGCCCATTCCTTCAGCCGCGAGGGAGACAACAGTTAATAATTGTCAGATGAAGCCCCGAAAGCGGGGCTTCTTTGTTTGTCGGGAGCGGGTGCGGCGGAAACCCGCCGCCCGGAGAGAACAATTTGCCTTTACAGCCAAAGGACGGCCGGTACCGTCCTTTTTTTGAGTTAATATTTCTCTGAAGGTGCCTGAATAACGGCACGGTTGGCAATGTTCCCGGCCTGCCGGCTGTTTTTCAGCATTGACGGCAGAATGGGGCAAAATCGTTCTCACGCTTTATTGCCCGGCGGTGACTACGGTGGGGAATCGGCCTGACCGTGGAGACTGGCGACGCGAGAGCGGGGGTTAAGAGGCGGGATTGCGAAATATTGACGCCGGGCGAGGGAAATCTTAGGCTGATGACTGAAAGATAAAAGGCAGGGTAGGGCAAGCGCCACAGGTAGTACCGCACTCGGCAGGGAGGGGATGGTGGGCTGGACGGGGCAGCCAATGAGCATTGTCTCACCCGGCAGAGAGAGAAATGAATCACCCCGTCGGTTCACGCCAACCTTCCAGAGTAGGGGAAGGGTGCGGCGCTGGATAACGTCTGCAGTGGCGCCGGGAAGACCGGTTTTTGCTGCCTGGCATGACCAAGACGAGTTAACGATTTTGAGGCGGTACAACAATCGTTTCCGGGACATTTGGGACAAAACGGGGGCATCCTGCGTATAATGGGAATGCCTGCACGATATCGCGGACCGGAGGGGTGGACGATGAAGAAGCGCAATGCCGTGGCGAAAAAAGAGCAGACGCCGGAACTGATCATGGAACTTTTGGAGAAAGGTGAGATTGCACCGGGAGAAGCTTTTGCCCGTTTCAGCCGTCTGAGCGTAGGCAAGGGCCAAGTCGGAGTGAACGATAGTGAATACCGGCGTAAAATTGATGAGATAATGGGAGAACTTGATTCGCTCATCGGTTTAGAAGCGGTGAAAAAACTGGTGCGGGAAATCCAGGCCTTCGTCGAAATCCAGAAACGACGCAGTCAGGAGCGACTGGCGGCAGAACCAACTGTTCTCCATATGGTTTTCCGCGGCAATCCCGGTACCGGCAAGACTACAGTCGCCCGCATTCTCGGGGCGATTTTCCGGGAGATGGGCGTTATTTCCAAAGGCCATCTGGTGGAAGTGGAAAGAGCTGATCTGGTCGGTGAATATATCGGGCATACGGCCCGTAAGACGCGGGAGCATCTGCGCCGGGCCCTGGGCGGCATTCTTTTTATTGACGAAGCATATTCTTTAGCAAGGGGCAACGAGAAAGACTTCGGAAAAGAAGCTATCGATACATTGGTAAAAGACATGGAAGACCATAAGCATGACCTGATCTTGATTTTGGCCGGCTATCGGAATGAAATGGAGATGTTTCTGCAGGCCAACCCGGGACTGCGCTCGCGCTTCCCGATTCATATCGATTTCCCGGATTATTCGGGCAGTGAACTTCTGGCTATTGCTGATTTGATGGTCCAAAAAAGGCAATACAAACTGTCAGCGGCTGCCAAAGAAGCGATTACAAGCCGGCTGACCAATAATGGGGCCGGGTCGGCGGCGAATTTCGGCAATGCCAGAGTCGTAAGAAATCTGGTGGAAAAAGCAATCCGCCGGCAGGCGGTGCGCCTCGTGCGCAAAAAATATGTGACAAGGGATGAGTTAATGCTGCTGGAACGAGAAGATATCGAGGAGGAATGAAGTTGTGAAGGAATGCCTGGTCATCGGCAAGACGAATGTGGGAAAAACTCTTTTTACGCTTAATTTTGCCGATTACCTTGGCCTGAAATCGCTGCGGATGGATATTTCCTTTCCCGACGGCAGTACCGCCCATTACCATTATGATTTGGCCACGGCCGTCGCCGAACTGACCGACAGTGAGCCGCATAAAACGCGGTGCCTCCAGTCGATCGTCCTGCAGATACCCGCCGGTAAAGGAAAGAAGCGATTTGTGCTGACCGATACAAGCGGCCTGATCGACCATGTTCACGGGGAAACTGATGTCCGTAAAGCAATTGCGCAAACTTTGGCGAAGGTCAGACAGGCGGATGTAGTTCTGCATATTGTCGACGCATCCGCGGTAGGGAAGCAAGGCGCGGTAGAAGCATTGGGGGAAATTGATTATCAGATCGCCCAATTCGCTCAGATGCGGAAAAGCTACCTCCTTCTGGCCAACAAAATGGATCTCCCCGACTCGCGCGAAGCTTTGTTTCGGTTGCAGGGGGAATTCCCCGGCCACCGGATTATCCCTGTCTCTGCCCTGCACCGAAAAGGTTTTCGGGAGGTGAAACAATTTGTCACCCGCAATCTTTGAAACGGCAAAAACTGCCTTCTCGCTGCTGCTGACCGGTGCGGCGATCAAATTAATGGATGATTTTGTTGACGCCGCCCCGGGGGAGCGCTGGGGCGGGGAGAGGAGTGCTTTGCCTTATGCTCTTTTATTCTTTGCCGGCGGCGCCGCCCTTAACTCAAGCCTGACCGTTTCCCTCTTTCTGGCCGCTTATGCCTTGGGCATGGCCTATGATTACGCGGAAAAAATGCCTTCGGGGCTGTTGGGCTATCAGGAATCGCTCCTGGTCGTCGCCCTGGGGATAGTTGTTTTAGGGTGGTCCGAGATAGCCGGCTCGCTGCTGATCATTGCTTCAATTCAGTTGCTGGATGACGTGCGCGACCAGCAGGAAGACAGATACTCCGGCCAGAAAAATCTGGCCCGGCGCTGGGGAAGAGTTGAGGCGGGATTGCTGGCGGCAATTACCTTTTTGGCGACATTGCTGCTCGCCCCGGTGAAAGCTGTGGCGACGCTGGCGGCAAGTCTGCTGGTCACGGCTCTTTTTGCGCGATCTGTTCCGCCGGAGACGGAAAGGTGGATGGATTATGACTTTTAATGCCTGCGTTTTGATCGGGATATTGCTGCTCGCCGCCTTTCTGGCCGGATATGCTTTCGGACGCCGGACAGGGCTGCGGGAGGGGTGCCGGGCCGGTCTGGCGGAAGCGCCGCTCCGGCTGCGGGAAATGGCTTTACTGGAAACAGCGTGCCCCGTTTGCGGGACGGGTGCGGCCGAACCGCTCCGCCGATCTTCCCGCGGTTGAAATCCATCTCCGCCCCGATTATGGCTGCCTCCGGCAGCCTTTTCACGTCAAGACGGCGATATGATATAATAAGACTCGAGGTGATTGACCGGATTATGAACGCAAAAATGTACGAAACCGGACTGAGCGAAACTGAAAAAGCTTTGCTGGTCGCTCTTGAGACACCGGAAACAGATGGCTGGCTGACCGAAGAATCAATGGATGAATTGGCTCAGTTGGCGACCACGGCCGGAGCGGTCGTCGCCGGCACTTTGGTCCAACGCAAAGATTTTCCCGATAACGCCTATTACATTGGAGCGGGAAAAGCGGAAGAAGTAAATACTCTCTGCCGGGCTGCGGATATCGACGTGGTAATATTCGACAGCGAGCTTTCACCCCGCCAGCGACGCAATTTGGCAGAAATTATCGACTGCAAAATAGTTGATCGAACCGAACTAATTCTGGATATTTTTGCCCAGCGCGCCAGAACGAAAGAAGGAAAATTGCAGGTAGAGATGGCGCAGCTCAATTATCGGCTGCCGCGCCTGGCTGGGAAAGGGACCAGTTTGTCGCGTCTGGGCGGCGGCATCGGCACCCGGGGTCCCGGTGAAACGAAGCTGGAGACGGATCGCCGTCATTTGCGCCGCCGCATTGCCACTGTCAAAGCAGAAATTGACGCGGTGGCCAAACATCGCAGTCTGCATCGGGATAGCCGGCATGACCTCCCCCTCGTTGTTCTGGTAGGATACACCAATGCGGGGAAGTCAACATTGCTGAACCGTCTGACGGGAGCGGATGTTCCGGCCGAAGACAAGCTGTTCGCGACCCTCGACCCGACCGTCCGGATAATGAAATTGAACGATAACCGGGAAGTTTTCCTGGGGGATACAGTGGGTTTCATTCATAAATTGCCGCACCACCTTGTTGCCGCTTTCCGGGCAACGCTGGAGGAAGTCACGGCTGCCCAGCTGCTTATGCACGTCGTCGATGCCAGTCATCCGAAAGCAGAAGAACAAATGGCGGCGGTATACGAAGTTCTGCATTCCCTTGACGCGGCCGGGAAAAGGATACTGACCGTCTTCAACAAGAGCGACCGGCCGGCGGCCAGGACCGCTCTGAAGCGACTGCGCAAAATGACTCCGGATAGCGTGGTGATTTCCGCCGCCACCGGAGAAGGCATTGAAGGGTTGAAACAAATGATCGCCAACTGTCTGCAAAATATGGTCAGCCGTTATCGGCTGGAGATTCCGTATACCCGAAGCGACATTATCGCTTTAGTGCAGGCCAGGGGAGATATTTTGCGACAAGAATATACCGATACCGGTGTTTTAGTGGAAGCAATGCTGGATAAGAGTCTGGGCGGACGTCTGCAGGATTATACTCAATTCGCAACTGCCGGGGTGGGGGGAGGAGACAAGCATGACTGAGTCTTGGCCGGTGGCGGACGACGCCATAGTGCTGGATATCGAGAAGGCAATTCAGCCGCAAATAGCCGGAATCGAAAAGGTGAGGCAGATTAATGCCGCCAAAGTGCTGGCGGCTTTTCAGGCGGAACGGGTGGGGGACAGCCATTTTGCCGCTTCCACCGGATACGCTTATGGCGACCTGGGGCGGGAGACCCTCGACCGTTTGTTCGCCCGTGTCTTCGGGACGGAAGCCGCCTTGGTCCGTTCTCAAATAGTATCGGGAACCCACGCCATTGCTCTCTGCTTATATGCACTGCTCCGCCCGGGGGATGAGTTAGTCTGTCCCACCGGAGCACCTTATGATACGCTGGCGAAGGTCATCGGCCTGGGGGCTCCCGCTCCAGGTTCCCTCGCTGAATTCGGCGTTCGTTACCGTCAAGTCGAATTGCGGCCGGACGGCGGCTTCGATGCGGCGAACATTGCGGCGAGCCTGACCCCGGCTGTGAAAGTCGTCCTTATTCAGCGTTCCCGCGGTTACTCGTGGCGAAAAGCTTTGTCGGTAAGAGAAATCGGCGAATTGATTGAACTGATTAAAAAAGATTGTCCGGACGTCGTTTGCCTCGTTGATAATTGTTACGGGGAATTCACCGAGGCGATCGAACCGAGCGAGGTGGGCGCCGATCTTGTCGCCGGATCTCTGATTAAAAATCCGGGGGGAGGACTGGCTCCGTCCGGGGGATATATTGCCGGGAAAGAGGAATATGTAGCGGCCGTCGCCGACCGGTTAACCGCCCCGGGACTCGGCGGAGAGGTTGGGGCAAGTCTCAGCGGACACCGGCTTTTCTATCAAGGTTTTTATTTCGCGCCCCACGTGGTCGGCGAAGCGCTGGCCGGCGCCGTATTCACGGCCGAGTTGTTTGAGCGTCTCGGCTTCACCGTCTCACCGCGCCCGGGCGATACTCGCAGCGATATCATCCAGGCCATCCAACTGGGCACGCCGGAGCGGGTGATCGCTTTTTGCCAGGGTATCCAAGCCGGGTCTCCGGTGGATGCTTTCGTCGCTCCGGAACCCTGGGAAATGCCCGGCTATTCCGATCCGGTAATTATGGCGGCCGGGACGTTCGTGCAGGGCGCTTCGATTGAACTCAGTGCCGACGCTCCGCTGCGGCCGCCATATATCGTCTATCTGCAAGGAGGGCTGGCCCGGGAATACAGCCGGCTGGCGATTCTTAACGCCTGGTCTGAAATGGCACGGCGAAACATCCTTTAAGCAAGAGAGCAGGGAGAAGATGATGGATGTTTTTCTGATTCCCGGCGCGGTAATAATGATGCTATTGGGTCTGGCCGGGATATTTCTACCGGTTCTGCCCGGTCTGGTTTTGCTTTTCGCCGGGATGGCATTATACGGATATGCGACCGGGTTCGCTGCCGTCGACACCGGTTTTCTCCTGCTCATGCTGCTGCTGACACTGACCGGCGCCGCACTGGACTATTTTGCCGCCGCAGCCGGGGCGAGAAAGTTCGGAGCGTCAACAGCAGGTACTTTGGGAGCATTCCTCGGCGGGATAGCCGGGATCTTTCTTGTCCCGCCTTTCGGCCTCATCCTGGGTCCTTTTGCCGGCGCTTTTCTGGGGGAAATCCTCGCCAGCCGGAAAAGCGCCGAGCAGGCGGTACGGGCCGGGGCGGGTACAGTGTTCGGTATTATCGCCGGCGTAGCCATGAAGATGGTCCTGGCGGCAGTCATGCTGTTTTTGTTCATTACCCGCATCCGTTCTTAATGACTTTCGCCGAGGCACAAATTGAACGACAGTGAAAAAAGGGACCGCACTCGAAGCCAGGGAGCTTCGGATGCGGTCCTTTTGCCTAGGGGAGAGAAATTGCTTAATTAACGAGGGGAAGAGGAAGGGCGTTGCGGCCCCGGCGCGCCTTTAATTGAAGCGCCGGAGCAGGGCGACAACTTTGCCGATGACCCGGGCGTCTCGGGTAATTATCGGTTCCATCGCCGGGTTTTCCGGCTGCAGGCGGATATGGTCCTTTTCGCGGTAATATCTTTTTACCGTTGCTTCTTCGCCCAGAAGGGCAACGACGATTTCGCCGTTGTCGGCAGTGTTCTGGCGGTTGACAACAACATAATCCCCGTCCAGGATACCGGCTTCGATCATACTCTCACCCCGGACAGAAAGCATGAACAGCTCGTTGCCGTGGGCAAAATCAGCCGGGAGGGGATAAGTGTCCTCGATGTTTTCCACGGCGAGAATCGGCTTGCCGGCGGTGATTTTCCCAACCAGAGGCACCGGAACCAGCTGATCACGCAGCCGGTTGAATTCGTCATCCAGAACTTCAATCGCTCGCGGCTTAGTCGGATCCCGGCGCAAATAGCCTTTTCCCTCCAGGCGACGAAGGTGACCGTGGACAGTGGAACTGGAGTTCAAACCAACGGCACGGCCGATCTCGCGGACGGAAGGAGGGTAGCCTTTCTCCCGTAGCCGGTCCTTAATATAGGTCAGGATTTTTCGCTGCCGCTCAGTCAATTCATCCGGGTGCATTGGCGTCACCTCCGTTATGAATGAGTCAGCACCAGTGCGTATCCCGGTACGACTATCATCATCATTATACCATAGACGATGGATTATGCAAACAAATGTTCGCGAAAGAAAGAAAAAAACAAGGGATTTGTCTTTCAGCGCATTGACAAGAACATTTGTTCGTGATAGTATGAAACAAGAAGCGAACATATGTTTGGGAGGGTGCGGGAATGACATTTCATACCGGTCGAAAGAGCAGAAATTATCGGCTTAAAAACGGGAGGCGGCTGATCTCGGTCGTTTTGGTCTTTGCGGCTGCCTTGCTGGCTCTCTGCGCCGTTACCAGAACAGAAGTCAATGCCCAGGACAGCGCCGAGTTGCTCCGGATAGTTGTCAGGCCCGGCGATACCCTTTGGGATATTGCCGGGGAATATGGCCGGGGCGGGCAAATTGATATCCGGCGGTTCATCCACCAGATAAGAAAGACCAATAATTTGATGACCAGTGATCTGACACCCGGACAAGTGCTGTATATCCCGGGTAAATGATGGGTGATTACTTTGCCCGTCGGATGAGCTTACAAATTCAAAAACTGATTATTGACTGCAGCCGGCCGTTTACTGCCGGTTTTTTGCTTGTTGTCAAATAATTACTCTGTTATACTGAAATCATCAACACGGATGGAGTGATTCCCTTGGCTAAGCAATGCGTACTGGAAGACAAAGAATGTATTGAGTGCGGGGAATGCGACCGGTGCGACCTAGACCCAACTAAAATCTGCGACAACTGCTGCCGCTGTCTGGAAGGCGCCGATTATGCCGGGATTCAAGTGGACGAAATCATTCTGGACGGGAAAACAACCGGCAGGAATGAATCACCGAAGCAAAAGCTACTTAAAATTAAATATCAAGGCAAATTGGCGAAAATATTACCGGGCCGGGACAAAGAATAAGGCGGCCGGTCTAGTTTATGAATCTTGACGGCGGTTTTATTTAGCGTCCGATAATGGATATTATGTTAAGTTTAAAAAAAATAAAGCAAAAATTTAATAGTAATATTACCACTCTCTGTCGGTTTGAAGGCCGGTATTTGCTTTTTATTCCCGGCTTGCTTGATAAGCTACGATTGCTTGTCGGCGCAGCCTTCCCGTCATTTCTTATGTCACTACGCTGGGTGGAATTGCCAGACGCCGGAAATACTCAAGGGCCAATTCAAAATGCCGGTGGCCATGCTTAAAGGTGAATTCGTAATGGGCCGGCAGAAGCATGTCAATTTCCTGCGCCGCCCCTTTCTTCACGCTTTCATAATAATCGACAATGCGGCAGTCGGATACAACCTGGGTTGATATTCTCCCTCCACTGAAGATCATGTCGCCAGCAAACAGCATCTTCTTGCCGTCCAGTCGCGTTAAATAACATACATGGCCATCGCAATGCCCCGGAGTCGCCAGAACGGTCAGTAACACATTACCGACATTGATAGCGAAACCGTCTTCGATGATAATGTCGACTTCGCAAGGACTAAGCATATAGTCATCCGGATAATAGCCATGACGCTTGGCCATGACCATGGTTTCTCCCCCGTCGCCTTGATAAGATAAACGTTCTTTTGTTTCGCGGGTGCCCACGACGTTAAGCCAGGGCATTTTCTTTTTCCAGACGTGGGCACCGCCGCCGTGGTCACCGTGGCCGTGGGTAAGAAGCAAATATTTAAGCTTCGACAGTTCAAAACCATGGGATGTTATCTGCTCCTGCACCTGCCCCACTCCCAGGCCTGAGCCGCCGTCTACGATTGCCATCTCACTGCCGCCGTCAAGCAAATAAATATTGCAGTCATAAGGATCAGTCAGGTCAAAGCCCAGATGTCCGCTGCCAACCAGATAAACGTGTTCGGAGATCCGCATGATATCCCTCCTATTCCTTACTGAATGGACTCCATCTCATATCTGACAAGGGCAACCATGCTACTGACCATGGCATCGACCAGAGCCTTGCCTTTTGCCGCTGTGGCGGCAGTGGCGTCACCGAGTACCCCGGTTGTTGTTACCGCCGACCACGGCGTCGGAGTGACATCAAAATCCAAAGGATAGTCGGGGTAATCACAAACAGCCCGCTCCATCCGGACTGCCCCGGGAGCACATTCAAGCATCTGGGACGTTTCGATTTCGCAGGCGTGGATATAGGTGTGGTGACTTCTTTTCGCTGTAAGAACATTTTCAGCGTTCTTCAGGCCGCCGTGATGGAGTAAAACGTATTTCGCACCGGGCAATTCCGAGTAACATTCCCGAATTGCCTGTTTGATAGCCGGAAGATTGCCCAAATGGCCGCACTGAACAAAAATTATCTTGAACCCCCTATCTCTGAGACTGGCAATAATGTCTTTGATTACAGCAATCAAAGTGTAAATTGATACGGACAGGGTGCCGGGAAAGTCATATAAAGACCATACCTGCCCGTACGGCAAGGTCGGCAGCAGCACTACCCCGGTTTCCCGGCAGACCCGCCGGCAGATTTCGGTCGCCAGCAAATTGTCCGTTTCCAAAGGCAGGTGGGGTCCATGGGCCTCAATCGCTCCAACCGGCAAGACGCAGACCGGCATCCTTTCCACAACCTCTTTCGCTTCCGGCCAAGTTAATTTCACCCATTCCGTGACATCGCCCATTTTTTCGCCTCCTTCGATTAAAGACTGAAAAACCTTTTCGGATTTTCGATGAGGAGATCGTTGCACACAGCTTCGGCCGTTTGCGGGGTAAAAGAAGCTTCCGCCATCTGCGCTTTCAAGCGCGGGATGAATTGGTCCAGGATATATCGGAAGCCCGGCCCGCCACCGTATGACCGCAAATAACTCCGGCGCGCCATATCACCCGACAGCAGTATTTTTTTCCCGTAACCATGCCGCACGAGATGGATTATTAGATTAATTCTGATTTGCTCCGGGTGGTATTTGATTTTGCCGATCTGGTCGATGCCGATGTACACACCGCATTTAAGGAGTTCTTTTGCGTACCAGGCATCCGGGTTTCTGTCGATATGTCCGATGCACACCCGCTCAGGATTGACATTTTCTTCCCGCAGGAGCCCAATCTGTTCAAGTCCGAGGGTGCCGATTTCCGTATGGGTATATAAAGGAAGGCCGGTTTTGCTCTGAACGCGGCAGACAGCCCGGGCAGTCCTCTCCTCCGCTTCGCTCATCCGGTTATATCCGGTTCCGAATTTCAGCATGCCGGGCCGATATTTGGTTCCGTCCATGCCTTCAGTTGCTTCGCGCCAAATATATGCCTCGAGTTCTTCTCGGCTTGCCGCCGCGATGGCCGGCGTAAAATAGTCGCCTTTGTTGAAACCGGCGGTAGCGATGATATGGACTCCGGATAACTCCGCCACCTGTACCATGGCATTAACGTCACGGCCGTAATCCACCGCAGTGGCATCTACGAGGCAGGAACCGCCCAGCGCCCGGAAAGCGGAGATCTCTTGCACGATGTTCGGGATGCTGTCGAGAACCAGGTCCGCCTCCCACTGCCGGAAAGAACGTGGCGGCTGAGAAATCGTATGTTCATGGACATATGTTATTCCAAATGACACGGCCGGAATATCCCCCAAGATTGTCCTGATGCTTCCCATAACAATCCTCCTTATTCAACCTTGCTGCCGTTTTTGGTAGATGGCGACCATGATCGCAATCACCAGACCCTGCGAGATGAGTTTCCCGGCATCCCCGGTGTTCAGACCGGTGAGGATAGCCTGAATAACAATCATGATCAAGGCTCCGCCGAAAGTTCCGGCCATGGTGCCCTCGCCGCCGGTAAAAGTCGTGCCGCCGATAACGGAAGAAGCGATGGAGTTCAATGTATACGGTTCACCGACGCCGATGGAAGCCAACCCAATGTATCCGGATATCAGGCAGCCGCTGAGAACCGCCAGCAGACTGCCGAGCACATAAACGAGGATAATCGTCCGGGGTACGGAAAGTCCGGATAAGTGAGCCGCGTTGGGGTTGCCGCCTACGGCCAGGATTTCCCGCCCGAGGCGGCTGCGGTTAATGAGTACCGAGCCGGCTGTTGCCGTCACTAGCCAGATAACCAATGACCAGGGAATTATATTCAATATCCATCCCTCGGCAATCACCCGGAAACCGGGGGCGATGCTACCCGAAGGAGCTCCTTTGGTGTAGATAAAGTATCCGCCCTGGATCAGCAATGCCATCGCTAAAGTTGCTACAAAAGCAGGAATTTTCAATTTGGTTACTGCGTACCCGTTAGCCAAACCGACGATAACCCCGATAATGGCGGCTGTGAGAACTGCCGCCGGTATTGTTTCGTTGCCACCTGCCCGCATGAATGTCGATAACACAACATTGCAAAGAGTTATCTGCGCCCCGAATGACAAATCAATGTTCCCGGAAATCAGGAGTATAGTTTGACCGGCGGCGATAACGCCGAGCGGAGCTGCCTGCCGGGTAAGATCCATCAGATGCTTGGGGGTCAGAGTACCGGGGGCGAGCAAGCCCATACAGACCAGGGCTAAAAGCAGGAGAGCGAAAACCCAGACATAATTCGGAATATCCTTCCTAAACCCCACTTGCTTCCCCCCTTGTTTTTCTAATCCGGCGGGGCTCAGAGACTCCCTTCGCAGTCCGGAGTTGATAGAAGACAAGGGCGCCGCACAGGATAAGCCCCCGAAGAATGTATTGATAGTAGACAAAGACGTTCAGAAGATTCAGCAGATTGGACATCATTGACATCAGCATGGCTCCGGCAAACGTGCCAACAGGCCCGCCGATGCCGCCGGTGATTGCCGTCCCGCCGACAATTGCCGCAGCGACGGAATCCATCCCCAGAGGCATTCCTATCACCGCATCACCGGTATAAACCCGGGCTGCCAGCATGATTCCGGCCATTGACCCGATCAGGCTGGTAATTATTTGAGCCCGGACCCGAGTTAATCCGGGGTTTATCCCGCATTTCCGGGCATTTTCTGGATGGCCGCCGACAGCGTAACAGCTCCGTCCCAGTTTGGTTCGGGACAGCATCAACCAGACGGTCATGTAAAGCGTAACCGTTACCAGGAAACTGACCGGGATAAACCAGATTCTCTCACCCATTGCCTGGCATAATGAGCGGTTCACCTCTCCCCCGGGAACCGCCCGGAAGTAAAGAGAGATACCCTGGAGGACTGCCGAAGTGGCCAGACTCATGATGAGCGGCGGCAGCCGGAAATAAGCAATCCCCAGACCGTTGCACGCTCCCACAGTCACAACCATGAGTAAACAAAGCAGCAGACCGACCGCCAGGCTTAAGGGCTGGTTGCTGCCGGTAAAGGAGAGAATAACCGTTGCCAACGACACGGTTGCCCCCAATGACAGATCAATACCGCCGCTGATGATACAGACAGTCTGTGCCAGAGCTGTAATTGCCAACGGAGCAATCCGGTCCGCCACATTGCACAGGTTGCGAAGGGTCAGGAAAGCCGGCGAAAGGATGCTGGTAACGGTCACCAGAACCAAGACGACCGCATAAATCGGCAGCCCCAGCTGAATGTGAAATTTTTGCGACCCGATCATTAAGCCACCTCCCCGCCGCTGCTCAAATACATCAGGTGCTCCTCGGTGGCCTCCGGGCCGTTCACATTACCGACAATTCGCCCTTCATACATCACATAGATCAAGTCCGCCAGCCCAATCAACTCAAGCATATCACCGGTCAGCAGCAAAACCCCGGCGCCCTGGTTCGCCAGCTCCCGAAGCAGGCGATAGATATCCATCTTCGTCTCCATATCTATCCCGCGCGTCGGTTCGTGCAATAAGAAAACTTTCGGCTCCGTCAGCAGCCATTTCCCCAGAATAACTTTTTGCTGGTTGCCGCCGCTCAGGGTTCGGATCTTCTGGTTAATGGAAGATACCTTAATCGAAAGCTGGCGGACAAAACGCTCAACAACGGAAGTTTCCTTGGCATTGTCCAACAGATGATATTTGGAGAACTGCTGCAAACGGGCCAGAGTCATATTCTCCTTTACCGATAAGGGCAAAACCAGACCGTCCATCTTCCGGTCATCGGAAACATAGGCCAGTCCCAATGCGATGGCATGGGACGGTGACTTGGGTGTAGTCGTCCGGCCGTTGACGATAATTTCGCCGTCTTCCAGCCCGGTTATCCCGAAAAGGCCCCGGATAAGCTCGCGCTGCCCCTGCCCTTCCAGGCCTCCGATCCCGACAATCTGACCTGCGTTTACTGTGATATCGATCTTATCCGCCCGGCCGGGGAGAGTCACTCCCTTCAGCTCGAGCAGCGGTTGCGCAGCGCATGTTGCGGGTCGGGCGGGAAAGGCTTGGGTCATTTCTCTTCCGACCATCATCCGAATCAGCTCGTCTTTGTCGATTTCCGCTACGGGGCGGCTTCCCACCGTCTGGCCGTCTTTCAGTACCATCGCATCGTCGGCAATCTGGAAGATTTCGTCCAGGCGATGGGAGATGAAAATGATGGAGGTGCCTTTTTCCCGGAACCGGGTCAGCATCTGCATCAAATGGGCTACTTCGGCCGACGAGAGGCTGGAGGTGGGTTCGTCGAGAATCAGCAATTTAGGCTGATGCGACCAGGCCTTGGCAATTTCCACCATCTGCATTTGCGCCGGCGACAAACTGAAAACCATGGCATCGACACTCAAACCCACATTGATTTCCCGCAGAATCGCCGCGGCCGCAGCCGCCAGACGCCTGTTGTCCAAAAAGCCATACGTGCCGGGCTCATGGCCGAGCAATATGTTCTCCCCGACCGTTAAATACGGCAGCAGACTGTTTTCCTGGTGGACAAAGGCAATTCCAAGATTCTGAGCATGGTACGGGTCTCGGATAACCACTGGTTTTCCTTCGATCAGGACCTGGCCGCTGTCAGGCTGAAAGACACCGCCCAGGATATTGCACAAAGTGCTTTTTCCGGCGCCGTTTTCTCCGACTAAGGCTAAAACACGGCCTTTACGGCAAGTGATATTAACCGAGCTCAGCGCTTTTACTCCGGGAAAGGCTTTGCTTAAGCCCTTTCCCGCCAGCAAAATTTCGTTGCCGTTATCCTCCGTGTTCATGACAGTCGGTCCGGAGTCAAGATGTTGCACAGTCAACATCCTTTCGGCCGCGGCAGGAGCCGGATGGCTCCTGACGCGGCACCGTTATTACTGAAAAAGAGCATTTATTTCTTCATCGCTGAGACGAGTATTGCACCACAGGCTGTCCGGTAAATCGGGCTTGACGAAGTCGGCCAGGTTTTCCGAAGTAATCGTCGGAACCGGGAGAACTGCGACTTTTTCCACTTCCTCTCCTTGCAGGGCTTTCAGAGCCACTTCCAAGCACTCAGCAGTCAGCCAAGTCGGCTTGGAGGCGCCGATACTTTCAAAGCCTTCATCCTGCAGTTCCAGCCACAGTTTGAGGAAGCCGTTGTTATCCTCGCCCGTCATTGGGACCAACGGCCGGCCGGCTGCCTGGAAAGCCTCGATGGCGCCGCGGGTCATTTCGCCGCCCTGCGACCAAACCCCGTCAATCTGCGGATGAGCGGCCAGGAGATTGGCGGTGGCCATTTTAGCTTTGGCATAATCCCAGTCCGCAGAGGCCTGACCGATGACTTCGATCTCGGGATAGCCGGCAAATACTTCCTGGGCGCCTTCCCACCGCAAAGCGCTGGTTTCAATTCCGGGGATGCCGTTCAAGGCGATGATTTTCCCCTTGCCATCTAAAGCCTCGGCGAGCCACTGGGCGATTGCCTTGCCGAAATCCTTGTCATCCACCGTCACACAGGCGGTATATTTATCGGTTTCAAGCCCGGCATTGCCGGTGACCACGACGACAATGCCCGCTTCAACGGCCTGATCGATAACCCGGGAAGCGCCCGCCCCCGATATCGGCGACATGATAATCGCGTCAACATTTTTGGTTATCAAATCCTCGATGTTGGCGATTTGTTTTTCCGCCTTCCCCTCGGACTCGGTGTAGTAGACGGTTTCAATTATATCGGAATGACGTTCTGCCGCCGCCTTGAACTCTTCGGCCGACTGAACCGACCAGGTGTTGCCGGCGTAGTAGATGTCAAAACCGATGACAAATTTCTCTTTTTCTTCAGGCGGCGTTTGCCCCGCACAGCCGACGACACCGACCGCCAATACCGCGATCAGCGCGGCTGTGATTATCCTACGCGCTCTTTTCTTCAAGATATCCCTCCTCTGATATTTGTTCCGTTTCTGACCGGATGATGGTTCGATAATGTGAGGCCGCATCACCTCCTGTCCGGAGCGTTCATTTCAGTCCGGTAATGGTACAGCGCACCGAGTAATGCCCTGGCTTTGGAATAAATCCGGTAATTGAAGTCATATTGCGCGATATCTCCGGGTTTTGGTAGGGCCGGGGCTTGGCAGCGGACGAGAGATTTCACGGCCTGCCGAAAATCGGGGAAGATACCAACCCCAACGCCGGCAATCACGGCAGCTCCCAATGCCGAGACATCCCGAATCCCGAGCGGTTTGATTGGCCTGCCCAACACACCGGCCATAATGTCCCGCCAGATTTGGCTGGCTGAACCGCCCCCTCCGATGTTAACAGCCGAGACAGGCAGGCCGGCTTCAAGGATAACCTCCACACTGTCCCTGACGTTATAAGCCACCCCTTCCATTGCCGCCCGGACTATCTGCTCTTTTCCGGTGAACAGCGATAAACCCAGAAAGGCTCCCCGCATCACGGGGTCGAATTCGGGAGAGCCGCTTCCGACCAGGAAAGGTAAAAACAGTGTTCCCTCGCTGCCGACGCCGGCTGCAGCCGCTTGTTCGGACAGCGCGTCGAAATAGGCGCTGCTGTCTGCCGCGAGTAAGTTTTCCTCGCCAAAAGCTTTTGCCAGCCAGCGCAGAGTCAGTCCTCCGGTGAAGATTGAGCCCATGGTGTAAAGAGCCCCGGGAATTGCATGGGGGTGAAAAGACAAGCGTCCAATGCATTCCGGCTTTATCTCCCGCGTCAGAGTCACGACTTGAGCCGCCGTCCCAATTGTAACAGCAACGACACCCTCTTCGGTACAGCCGGTGCCGATGGCGCTGCAAGCCATATCCGCCCCGCCCGCGACCACCGGTATCCCGGGACGGAGCCCAGTTTTGCTTGCGGCCTCCTCTGTTACAAAGCCGGCAATGTCCTGAGTTTCAATCAGCTGCGGCAGATGTCTTGCCTCCAGCCCCATTTCTTCGTACAATTCCGTCTCCCAGGCTCGCGTTAAAGGGTTTAAAAACAAGGTATTGCCGGCATCAGTTGGTTCAGTTGCCGCCTGTCCGGTAAATTTCAGGCGGATATAGTCCTTAGCGGTTAGGAAAGTGCTGATTCTTTTATAAATATCGGGTTCATTATCCCGGATCCACAGCAGTTTGGCCGGTACACCGCCGACCCGGATTGTATTCCCGGTCAGGTTGACGACTTTCTCTTCCACCTTGTCAACCAGCCGGGAGACATAATCGGCAGCCCGGGCGTCAGTGAGCATCAAGCATGGGCGCAAGGGCAAACCGTCGCTGTCGACCACCAGCACACTGGACATATGGCCCGAGAAACTGATGGCCCGAACGGCATCCGCCCCACCATCAATTTTATTGACAACGTTACCGACCGTTTGGCAGACCGCTGACCACCAGTCATCGGGGTTCTGTTCCACCCACCCCGGCCGGGGGGTTAACAGAGGATAGCCGGCGGATGATTGGGCAGCAATCTTGCCTTCCAGGGATAGGGCAATGGTTTTCACTCCGGATGTGCCAATATCAATACCAAGCAGCACCGGCAATTCGCTTCGCCTCCTTGGGCAATAATCTCCTTAACGGTTCTCGTCCGGCGCGAGCAGTTTAATTGTCGCCGGCCTGGACAGACAAACATCTTACATTTTATCAACTTGGTATTACCGCCCCGGCCGCTCTTCCCATAACGAACTGGCAAGGGAAGCAGCATAGGAAAACCCGGAACAGCAGAACGGCAACAAAGATCATATCAGTGTCATCCGGACGGAAATGCTAACCTCCCGGACATCGCGAACTCTTCCGGCGCTAATAGCTCTTCCGGTGCTATTGTCGGTGGTGGTTCTGGCACTAATAATCTCGTCTAGTCCGCTTATATCTGGTTTGGGCCGGCGGGAGTGAGGGATGTGTTTGCTTAAGAGGTTTGTTCGGCTGCAGGCGGTAAGCGCGGTTAATTTCTGTGGGCATCAGCACAGCGTTACCGGCAAAGTGCGATAGAGATGGGCGCGTTTGTCGGCTGGATTATAACTTACAGGTAACTGAGGCTTTCAAACCGATCCGGATAGACGACCAGAAAGTCGTTCCGAAAACAAAACGGGCGTTTTGCTCGATGTGGCAACGGCCGCGTTCGGCAGAATCGCGCAAGAAAGTTGCGCTGAAAGCGATTTCTACCTATTACTTCATAAAGATATTTATTCCATAAATGTTAAATATATCCTTCTGTTACATTTTTAATAATTGGCTTAATGTAAAGCAAAGCCCTCTGACATCGAATGACCTTTGGGCTTGCGAGCCCAAAGGTCATTGTTAATGGTTTCGACCGGATACCGTTATTGACTTTCAGCTTTGACATATTCAATGGCTTCTTTGCCGGTCATGTGCTCCACATCAATTGCAACTATTAGGGACTGCGTGCACCCGGATATTTCTTTTTGTTTTGCTTCTTCCGGCTGATCGCCCGCATATTTTTCAACCAAGGCCGCAAAAGCTTTAAGCCTTTCTGCGTCTGCAACAATTCTTGCTTTCCCGAAAGCAATAACACTGCGGAAATATGTCGTATATTCTTTGCGGACTACTGTATCTGCATCAATCACTGTGAACGATACCTTTGGGTACTTCGTTATCGCTTCGACTTTATATCCGGATTTTGCCGAGTGAAAATAGATTTTTTCGTTGAAATAGACATAACTCAAAGGAACCGCGTAAGGTTAATCTCCGTCACCTAAGCACGTCAGGACGCCGTTCGTGCCTCTCTCCATTACCGCTGCGGTGTCCTCCGCAGACAGTAACTGCTTACTCCTTATTATCTCCCGGAACATTTATTATCCCCTCTCGCAAGAATGATCGGGTTACTCATTCCGCAATGTGAACCGCTCAATGAACCGTTCAGTTCTGCGTTATTTTCTTTTGCTGATTTTGTTCACATGATAAAGTACCTTTTCGGCATCAATTGTTTTATACTCATTTTTCTCAAACAGAATCTGCCCGTTGACAATGACGGTCTCCACTTCGTCACCGGTAGCAGAATATGCGAGCGCGGAAAGCAGATTGTGGCGCGGATAAAACTGGGGCCGGTCGATATCAAGAATAATCAGATCCGCCTGCATCCCTGCTTTGATGCAGCCCACCGACTCACTTAAACCAAGGGCTTTGGCGCCATTGACAGTGGCAAACCGAAGCCCGTCAGCGGCCCGGATGAGCTCGGCATTCTCCTGCCGCCCTTTGTGAATCAGAGTCACGAACTGCAGATCTTTGAACAGGTTCAAGGTATTGTTGCTTGCTGCCCCGTCGGTGCCGAGGCAGATGTTAATCCCTTTTTCCTGCATTCTTCCCAGGGGGGCGAAGCCGTTTGCCAGCTTTAAGTTGCTCACCGGATTGGTGACTACGCTGACATTCTTTTCCGCCAAAATATCCATATCATTCTCAGTCAGATAGACGCAATGGGCAGCCAGAGCAGGCAAGGCGAAAAAACCGAGACGGTCGAGGTATTCGGCTGGAGTGCAATTATATTTGTCACGAATTGTCCTGATCTCGTTCCTGCTTTCGGCTAAATGAATACACAGTCCCAATCCCAAATCTTTCGCTTCTTCGATTACACGGGCAAGATACGCCGGAGTACAGGTGTAGGGAGCGTGCGGGGACAGCATGAAGGTAATCAGGGGGTTATTCTTTCTTCCCCAGTAGGCGATCTCCTCTTTCGCAGCGCGCAGTCTTTTTTGACCGCCTTCCTCCGGTCCTTCCCCGACTAACCCGCGGGAAAGGCAGGCGCGAATACCGCTTTCGGCCACTGCCCGGGAGGTCTCATTAATAAATAAATACATATCAAAAAAACAAGTTGTCCCGGTTCGGAGCATTTCCATGATTCCAAGCATAGACCCCCAATAACAATCCTCACCGGTCAGTTTGTCTTCCAGAGGTATGATATTATCGAAAAGCCAGGTGTCAAAAGGTAAATCATCCGCGTAGTTGCGGAACAAGGTCATGTAGGAATGAGTATGGGCGTTGATCAGGCCGGGCAAAAGCAGTTTATTGTATCCGTCGATGACGGTGCCGGCGGCAAAATCGGGGGGCGGCGAGCCGACTCCGACAATTCGGTCAGCGTCAATGTACACATCCGTTTCTTTCAGAATGGACTCGCCCTTTTCAAACAAGGCGGTCAGAATGTTGTTGATTACCAGGGTCATCTTAACCCACCTCCGCAACTTTTTTTGATCTGACGGCGTCAGTCAGGCCGTAGCTGCCCGCCATGGCTTTAACGCCGATTATCAGTCTTTCAACTTGCCATATCTCGCCAATAAAAGGTATTAACCTGCGGCCTTCCCGCTACCCGCCTGTCAGCGGCGCTGTTACCGGTAAAGCTAGCTTGCCCTTAAAAATGCTCGCGGCACTTCGCCCGGGATAGTCAATTCCCATCACTCTTAACTGAATATCCGGACGAGATGGTAATATCTTTGAGCGGCATCGTCAATAGATGCCGGTAATAATTGTTTTAGTGAGAAGCGGTATGAAACGGTATTATTTACCAGGAAATAATTGCCATTAACGCCGCATTGGCCCCAACCGAACCGCTGACGACGATCCAGCCGGGGATTACGGTGTTCGGGGAAAAACTCGGTTGTCTTTCTCCGGCCGGATTTGGCTTCTCCCGGGCAGCTTATTGCTCTTGCTTGCCGCGCCGGGAGAAACGACACGGCAGGCAGCAGCTGCAAAGGCGGCGGAGGAATAAAGACGGCGGCCGGACCGGCTGTTAGGCAACTTGGGCGGCAATCAATTTATAGAATCTGAAATGCCGCGCTTCTGCATTATCCTCGCTTAAGCGAATACTGCCAGGGCTTGATAGAAGTCGGCGATCAAATCGTCCGGATTCTCCAGGCCCACCGAAACACGCATCAGTCCATATGTAATTCCCATTTTCCGCCGGATTTCTTCCGGTACCCCGTGATGCGAGGAGGTGACCGGATGAGACAGGGTGGTTCGCATCCCGCCGAGAGTCATCGCGTAACGGGTAATCTCGAGACGGCGCATGAAAGCGTTGATTTTTTCTCGGTCGTCCGGCATGGCGAAACTGAGCATCGCCCCATAGCCGTTCTCGAAAGTCCGTTTGGCCAGTTGATGCTGGGGATGAGTCGCCAGACTCGGGTGATTTACCCGGATGACATGGGGATTGGCGGCCAAAGCCGCAGCCAATTTGGTCGCATTGTCCATCTGTTTCTGAACGCGAAGATCCTGGGTCCGCATCCCGCGCAGGCACAGCCAAGCCGAAAAAGGGTCGACGGTGGTGCCAAGCAGGACTTGCAGGGAGTAAGCTTTTTTGATGATCGCTTCCGATGCGGTGATTGAGCCGGCGATGACATCGCTGTGCCCGTTGGCAAATTTCGTCAGACTGTTAACGGTTACAGCGGCGCCTTTCTCCAAGGGGCGGATGACATAGGAAGTGGTAAAGGTATTGTCGACAACGAGCAAGGCGTCATGACGCCGGGCGATTTCGGCCAACGCTTCGAGATCAACGAGGGTGATCATCGGGTTGGAAACCGTCTCGGTGTACAGCACTTTGGTGTTCGGTTTTATTGCGGCCGCGACGGCGTCCGAAGCGGTGAAATCCGCGTATGAGGCTTCAATGCCGTACCGGGAGAAGACTTGGTCGAATAAATCGATGCTTTCCCCGTAGAGAGTGCTGTTGGCAAGAATATGATCGCCTTTCCTCAGCAATGAGAGCAAAGCGGTTGAAATGGCGGCCATCCCGGAGCCGCAAATCAGGGAGTTCTCCCCTTTTTCCAGATATGTGACCAATTCGGCTAAGGTGTTACGGTTGGGATTCCTGGTGCGGATATAAGTGTACCCTTTGCCGGCGTATAGTTCGTCCAGTTCGTCCAGATCGTCGGCGTTAAAGGCGGTGGTAAGATAAAGCGGCGGAATCTCCGGCTTTTCCGCCTTGCCTTTGACATGGGCCCCTTGATACAGGAGTTCCGTCTCCCGGCTGAAATTTCTCTTTTTCAATTTCTCTTCTCCCCTTTCCGTTCTGCCGCCGCGAAGGCGGGCGCCGTTTATTACTCTTTGCCCAGAATAATATCCAACGCCCGCAGCAGCTTCGGTTTCGGCGGTTTTGCCGCCATTTCCGCCAGATACCGCCGCCGTTTCTCATCCAGCTGGCGGCGGGCGGCAACCGCCACGTCCTTATTGTTCCTGGCGTCGCTGTTAAATCGTTCCACCAGGTCGTCAGTCAGCTGATCCCCTTTCTCGGACAAACGGGCGGTAAGATTGTTTTCCAAGGTAGCCGCCTGCTCACGAATAACTTCTCCCACCACTTCTTTGACAACACCGGCCGTAATTCCTTTGACAGCGTTCTTGAAAGCTTCTCTCATCTCGACAATTAACTGCTTGCGCCGCTGCTCGAACATTTCATCCGTTTCCCCTTCGGCCCTTTCACCTGCCGCTAATGGTAAAAAGTCCGGCAGTTCGCTGTTTTCCAGCATTGCTTTGATTTTGGCCAGCTCGATTCCCTGTTCCCGCCACTGGCGGACGGAGCGGAAAACCTCGGCGTCCCGCCGGGAATAGATCCGGGCTCCTCTGGCGTCCCGCCGGATGGAAAGATCTAATTTTCTTTCCCAGCGGCGCAGCCTGTGTTTGGGAACTCCGCTGAGTTCACTGACCTGGCTGACGGTATAGACAGGATCAATTTGGCCGTTGGGGTCCGGGTGTGCCGGTTTTTTTTGCATTTTCCCACCTCCCGCCGGATATTAACAGTCATTGCCTGATATATTGGCCATTCAATTACCATTTCCTGCTAATTGGGAACGACAACGGAGTAATCCGGCCCGACAAAAAAGTCCGCGGCGGCGGACTGATTATCAGAAGTATTATTTAAAGAAACCCAGAAGATGAATCACCACCGGCCCCAGCAAGACGGCGAAAATGGCCGGGAAGATGAACAATACGAGAGGAAAAATGATTTTGACCGGCAGTTGCATTGCTCTCTCCTGAGCCCGCTGTTTACGCTTGACGCGCATTTGCTCCGCCTGGATACGCAGTACTTTGCTGATTCCCACGCCGAGCTGGTCAGCCTGAATAATGGCCGCGACGAAGGCCTGCAAGTCGGCGATTTTCGTCCGGAGGGACAGATTGCGCAAGGCGTCCGCCCGGGCGTAACCGAGACGAATCTCCTTCAAATATTCCTTCAGCTCGCCGGCAATCGGGTTCTTGAAATTCTCGCTCACTTTCTGAATGGCTCCGTCGAAGCCCAGTCCGGCCTCCACCGATACCGTGAGCATATCCATGGCGTCCGGCAGATCTTTTTCAATGTCTTTCGTCCGTTTGGTGACCAGGGTGCTGAGCCAGAATTCCGGGAGCATAAACGCGAGCAGAGCGGACAGAACGGTAAAAAAAAGCATGGAAAGAATCTGCGTCCCGCGGGGCTGTCCCAGGAACATGATACAGGTGTAGACGGCCGCCATCAACAAAGCGCACAACACTTTATAACCGACGAATTCGAAAGCGCCGACCGGATTGCCGGCCTGATTCAGTTTATCAATAATCTGCCTTTTCATCCCGGAAGGGGTAAAGAAATAGATTTTTTTGCCGATGTTGTCAAAAAGCGGTTTGATAATCCGCTCCCGGAAAGGCTCATTCAGAATAGTATCTTCCGTTTTTTGCGGTTCCGTATTGTACTCCCGGACATCCCTGACCCGCTGCAGAATCTTGCGGCGCTCCGGCGAGGGCTGCATCAGGAGATAAGTAAATAAAGCGGCGAAGGCGAAAATCAAAAGCAGGATTCTTTCCAGCAATATCTCACCCCCAGTTAAACCTCAATGTTGATAATCCGCCGGATGATGTTCAGGCCGATGATCTGCATAACGACGGCCGTGCCTAGCAGGGCTTGGCCCAGCGGATGAATAAATAGCGGGCGCATGTAGGAGGGATTGATGGTATACAGAAGAAACGCCAGGACAGCCGGAATGCAGGCGATGACAATCCCGGAAATTTTGCCTTGGGCGGTAAGGGTCCTGACTTCGCCGAGAATGCGGAGACGGTCGCGGATAGTCGTGTTGATATTATCCAGAACCTCCGCCAGATTTCCCCCTACTTCTCTTTGGATCAGGATGGCCGTCACCATCATTTCCAGATCCCGGCTGTTGACCCTCTGCAGCATGTTCCCCAGGGCGTCCTCGAGGGAAACATTCAGACGGCATTCCTTGACAACCTGGGCGAATTCCTGGGATACCGGCGCCGGCAGTTCACCCGACACCATGTCGACGGACTGCAGAAAGGAATACCCGGATTTTAAGGCGTTGGAAATAATGCTGATGGCGTCCGGCAACTGATTTATGAACAAACGGCCTCTCTTCTCAACCTTGTGATTGAGATATTGCACCGGCACCAATACGCCGAGAGGAAGAAACAAAAAGGCAGCCAGAGCGCTGCGGCCCAGAAGAAAACCGAGCAGGCTGGCCGCGACTGTGCACCCGGCGATCACGATCAGGAATTCGGAGACGCGGTAACGCAAATCAGCCCGGCGCAGTTTTTCCGCGAGGTTCGCGGCAATATTGTAGCGGGCCAGAAAGGCGGTGACGATTTCTTCCAATCTGCTTGCATAAACCCATTTCCGGCGGTCGATCTCGAATTTTTTGATTACCTTGGTGACCCGGGGGATGGGCTCGGCGGTGACCCCGTTTCTCTGCCGGGCGACATCCAGGACTCTTTGCCGGACGGCGCCGGAGCGGAAACCGGCCAGAGCGACCACATCGTAGGCAACAAACAGAGAACCGATGAACGTGATAATCAGAATCAATTCCCGCATGCTTTCCTACCCTCCCCTCAGATAGCAAGATCACTGAAGACGGATGCCGGGAAATCAATTCCGCCGGTGACGATTTTTTCGTAGCAGCGCGGCCTGACCCCGACCGGCTTGAATTCGCCGAAGATTTTCCCTTCCCCGGTGACGCCGCGCTGTTTGAAGAGGAAAATATCCTGCAAAACGATGACATCCCCTTCCATTCCCTGGAGTTCGGTGATATGGGTGATTTTGCGCGTGCCGTCCCGCATTCGGGTCTGCTGGACAATCAGATCGATGGCCGAGGCGATTTGCTCCCGGATTGCCCGGACCGGCAATTCCATGCCGGCCATCATGGTCATCGTTTCCAGACGGGAGAGCATATCCCGGGGACTGTTGGCGTGTCCGGTGGTGAGGCTGCCGTCATGGCCGGTGTTCATCGCCTGGAGCATATCCAGCGCTTCGCCGGAGCGCACCTCGCCGACGACGATTCGGTCCGGCCGCATCCGCAGCGAGTTGCGCACCAGCTGACGGATGCTGATTTCACCGCGGCCTTCAATATTGACGGGACGGGTTTCCAGAGAAACGACATGCTCCTGATGGAGCTGCAGCTCGGCGGCATCTTCGATAGTGACGATGCGCTCATCGGACGGGATGAAAGAACTGAGGACATTGAGAGTCGTGGTCTTGCCGCTGCCGGTTCCGCCGGAAACGATAATATTGAGCCTGGCTTTGACGCAGGCTTCGAGAAAAGCCGCCATCGCATCGTCCATTGTCCCGAACCGGATCAGATCGTCGATTTGGTAAGGATCCTGGGAAAATTTCCGGATGGTCACGCAAGGCCCTTTCAGGGCGAGGGGCGGGATGATGGCATTCACGCGGGAGCCGTCCGGCAGTCGCGCGTCAACCATGGGACTGCTCTCGTCGATGCGCCTTCCCAGCGGAGCGACGATTTTTTCAATCAGATTCATTACTTGTCGGTTGTCCTCATACTGCAAATCGGTCAGCGTCAGCTTACCCTGCTTTTCAACGTAAATCTGCTGCGGGGAGTTAATCATAATCTCCGTAATCTCCGGGTCGTGCAGCAGCGGTTCCAGACGGCCAAATCCAATAAATTCGGCCATAAGACTGTTAACCAGCTGATCACGCTCCAGGGGAGAGACGCTCTCTTCCTCCTGGATGAGGTCGTGCAGTTTTTTCTTGATTTCGTTTTTTTCTTCGTCCGTCAGCACGCTCTTCGCCAGCAGTGAACTGTCAACTTCGTCAATCAATTTCTGCTGAATTTTGCTTTTCAATTCTTTCTGCTGCTCGTTGGACGTGGGAATCTTGCCCAGCTTAACTTCCCTGGCCGGATTGAGCTTGCTCTTTTCTTTTTCCAGGCGGGCTTCTTCGATTTCCTTCTCTTTCAGCGCTTTCTCTTTGGCCTGGATTCGCTGGTACAAAGACTGCATCTCTACCACCACCTAAACAAGGTCAGAACAACAGAAAACCATGTTTCTTTTTCTTTTTTTCCGGGCTGCTGAGGTTCGGCAGGGGGATTTCCCGGACCGGTTCGCATAATGTTTCCGCGATCGCCGCGATGCTTTTGGCAATCGGCGTCTTGGGACGGCTGATCACAAACGGCTGTCCGACGTTGGCCGCCCAGATGGCCGTCTGTCCTTCGCTGGGTACGTAATGGCTGATGGGATATCCCAGACCTTTTACCACATCCTCCTCCTCCAGTCCGATGCTGCCGCCGGCCCGGTTCAGGATAAGCTTGACGACGTCTTCCCCGTATTCCAGCTTCTGAAGGGTATTCAGACATTTGGCGGTATTTTGCAGGCAAGGGATGTCCGGCGTGGCGACCAGGTAAATCAGATCGGAGGCATCGAGGGCGGTAAGATTAGTCTCCCGAAAATTGGAGGCCGTGTCAATCAGGACATAATCGTAGACCCGGCGCAGGCAGTCCAGAATATCGGCGATATAATTCCTCTCCCGGTCTCTTCGCCCGTCCCCTTCGACTTCGGCCGCCTGTTCGGGGCTGGGCGGCGCGGCAAGAAGTCTGATCCCGCTGAAAGGATGAGTCAGGAGCGCTTTTTCGAGGAATTCCGGCTCCATCTTGTCTTCGATTCGGCACAGGTCCACGATAGTGGCGAAAGGCTTGAGACCGTACATAAGAGCGCAGACGCCGAACTCTAAGTCGAGGTCCACCAGGGCAACTTTCTTCCCTTTGGCCTGGGCCGCTACACCGGCGGCCAGATTGGCGGCGATAGTCGTCTTGCCGACGCCGCCCTTCATACTGATGGTAGTAATCACCTTGCCGGTCTTTTCTTTCCGGACGTTCTTGTCGGCATTGTTTCTCCGGCTGAGGCCGGCTCCTTCCAGAGCGTTAGTAAGCGCATTGTTCATTTCGTTGAAGTCCAGCGGCTTGCAGAGCAAATCCCTGGCCCCGATCTGCAGCGCTTTGCGGAATTCAAATTGGCTGACTTGGCTGCCGATCAGGATGACATTTGTCTTCGTCTCCTGAAGGACGGCCTGGGCCGCCCGCATGCCGCCGCCATCCGGCAAATCCAGGTCGATAATGGCGACGGCCGGTTTGCATTCCTTGATTTTGAGCACGCTCTCCTCGGCGCTGGAAGAGCAGCCGGCGAAAAAAAGGCTGCTGTCATAGAACATCAGTTCGGACAGCTTGCTGAGAGCTTCTTTGTTTTGCTCGACAATGAATACGCCAAACGGTTCTTCCATGGCTTCAACCCCATTCCCAGTCTGCTTCCTGTTCAGCGCAGATTATCCATGTTCGTTTCCAGACGGCCTTTCGTCCCTTGCGCCAGGGCCGGACGAAGCGTCAGACGGAGATGGCCGTTTTCTTCGGCGAAAATGAGCCGGCCGGCTTCTTCCGGAGTAGCAGCCAATGTTATGCTGGTGAAGGAACTGATATCCTTGACCGCTTTTTCGGCCGAGGTATCCGTATCGCGGACAACGGCTAACACCGGAAGATTTTCAAGGACGAGGATGGTCTTGTCTTTCCCGGCGATGCTCGCCGGAAAAGTACTGTAAACGTCGACGCAGTCACCCGGCTGGACGAAGCCGGACACCCCGATGATTTCGTTTACGGAGATGGTAACAGCTCTCTTTTGGTCCGGGACATAATAAGCGAGAGCGGTTTTTTCAATATCGGCGGCAAGTTTCGTTTTCAGGACGATTTCCCCTTCCGCCAGCGGGACGGTGGTGATCTTGTGCACCGCTTCTTCCAGACTGCCCAGGACATTGCTGTTGACCAATTCTTCCGGCAGCTGTTTGATGACGAGCATGTTGTCCTGGAGCAACGTCTTGGCCGGGATATTCTGGACGGCGACCACCACGTCGACAGTTTTCCCGAAAACACTTCTCGTTTCCATCTGCCGGATGTAAAGATAAACCAGGGAAGTGGTCAGGAGGCCGACCAGGAGCGGCAGAACAATCATCCGTAATTTTTTCAGTCTGTTCATTTCCTCACCCTTTGTGCGTGCTGTTTAGCGAATCAGCTTGACGGCAGTTAAACCGCTTTGGGCGGCCCCGGCGTTTTCATCGACTTCGCCTTCGGTGACATAATGATGGAAACGCCCTTTGATTTCGCCGTTTCCGTGGGTGTCTTCCAGGAAAAAGCAAGCCAGCCCAACGACCTGAACGTCATCGCGTCCGTGGACTTCGAAGGTGTCGACGATGGGGACCAGCAGGAGACGGGGCGAATCGTAAGCAATATTATCAAAGGTTGAGTGCGGGTCCAAAGCGAGGCGGTATTCAATGCCATCCCGGGTCGGGCCGGCCATGTTCCCGGGTTCGGTGGTGACCATCTGACCGATTTCAATATTCCCCGCGTAACCGTATTTAAGATTGTTCCGGTAATTGTTGGCACCGCTGCCGCCCAGAGCGAGGGCGTGGAAATTACCCCGGTGCGGTCCGCCGCTGGGTGTCTGGGAGCCTAATTTCAGATAGTAAGATTCCCCGTAGATAAAGTCGTCCATGACAATGCCGAGCGGCACGGCCCCTTTAATTGATTTGACCGGTCCGGCCAGAGCTTCGGCGGTGACCATTACATTCTGGCGATCAAATCCCAGCAGGCGGGCAAACCCGTATTCCGCTACCCCGGTAAGCGTGGCGCTGATCCGGTTCCCGCCGGCCACGCTGACGGAGACGTTTTCCGGCGGCACCCCGTTCAGTTGGGCGTAAAGAAGAGCTTCCTGCCGGGCCTGCGCTTCATCCGGCAGCAGTCTGGCGCCGGAGAGAACGGCGGCGTCGGCCACATTGGTCAGACGCTGGCGGACGACAACCAATTGTCCGATATCCATCACCAGGGCGCTGAAACCGCCCAAGGCGGTCAGCAACAGAGCGAACAGGACCATGACGGCGCCGCTTTCATTGGCGCGGAAACGACGCAGGAAAGTTTTCATCCGGAACACCTCCATTCCGAACCATACTTTTTGGTCAGAGACGCATCTTGATTTGGGAATCGAGGGAGATCTGATTGCCCAGGAGCGGCTGCAAAAGACCAATGGTGACCGGCATAGAATATTCCAGACTGACGGTCAGAGTATCGCCGCAGCGGCGCACGCTTTCGACCGGGGCCACGGTTACCGTCAGGCGGGAGGAGTCAAGACCGGCGGCGTAATTGTAAACAATGTCCGAGATTTCCGCATCGCTTTTCCCAACGACTCCGGCCCTGGCCCCTTCCCGGGCGGCGTTCTGCAGAACAATGTAATCATTGTAAATGGAACCGAACTGCATGATTCCCGTCACCAGCAAAATCAACAGAGGAAGAATCAGGGCGAATTCTACCAGGCTCTGTCCTTGTTCGCCGCGCAGCAGATATTTGGAACGACCGGACATCTGCATCACCTTTCTTTCCGTCAAGCTGGCCTCAGAGAAAATAAGCGGCGAGAGTGCCGCAAACGATGGGGACGCCGTAAGGAAAAGTGTATTTGTCAGCGCCGATGGTGTTTTGCGGTTCACAGGTCAGATTGCCGCTTTGAAGGCGAAAGAGCATAATCCGTAATTCCGTCCAAAGGCGGCGGAGAGTACCGGCGAAAATGCCCCGCCGCAGCATTACCGCGACGGCAAGGACGCCGCCGGCGAGAGCGGCGGCAATGGCCGCCTTCAGGATGAAATCCGGGCCCTGCAGGGCGCCGATGGCGCCGACCAGCTTAATATCACCGCCGCCCAGTCCCCCGAGGAGAAAAGGCAGCAAAAAGACGAGAGTGCCGACAAGCATCCCCCGCAGGGAAAAGAGGAGTCCGCCGGCGCCGCCCGTCCCAAGGTGGTAAAGCAAGGCGAAGCCCGCCAGACCGAAGGTCAGCCAATTGTAGATTTTCCCCCGCCGGATATCGGTGTACAAGGCCGCCGCCAGGGCGGCCAGCAGGATATAATCTTTAAGTACAAACATTGCGTCACCCGCTTTGGCTGGCAGACCCCGCTGCCGGGCAGCGGGGTCTGCCGTTTTGTAGGCAGATTTCTATTATTCAGTCAACTCACCCTGAATATTCCCAAACAAAGTGCTGATTTCGCCACCAAGTGTTCTAAGTCCCGCTACGACAGCAATTGCGATTAAAGCGATAATCAACCCGTATTCAACCATACCCTGACCGCTTTCTTCCTTAACCAACCGTTTGAGCCATGCCATTAGTCCTGCACCTCCTTTCTCCCGACACGCTCCCGTCCGTTTGTCCAAGCTTTGCCAAAAAAATACTCTTCTCGAGTTACCTCAAAAAGAGCAGACGGCCTGAAAGCTTGAAGGGAAGCTCGTCCTCTTTTTTCGGCAACCCGGCCGCCTTGGCCGCTTAAGCGGCTTTAGGCCCGGAGCTTTGCGTCCCGCCCTTTCGGGCGGTTTGCCGTTTCGGTTTTGGACAACTTCAGTCGCGGTCTTAATAGAAATTCTCTTTTTAAGCTGCCTTAAAAAGAGAATGGTTCGACTTGACGACAAGTCACGTCTCTTTTCGGCAACCCAGCCGCCCTGACCGTTACACCGGCTTTAGGCCTGCAGCTTTGCGCCCCGCCCTTTCGGACGGTTTGCCGTTTCGGTTCCGAGATATGTCCGGTTTTCAACCTCAGAGATATTGGGCCAGATCAAGATTGGCGAAGAAATCGTTGGTGCCGCCGCCCAGCAAAGTCAGACCGGTGAGGACAGCCAAGGCCATCAGGAGAATTATCATGGCGTATTCCACCATTCCCTGACCGTCTTCGTCCCGCCGCAGCCGCCGCAATAAGATTGTCATTCGCATCCCTCGCTTTCCCGGTCTCCGGACGATAATGACTGACAAATAAAAAACACTTTTCGAGTTGCCTCAAAAAGAGTCTTCGCGTCAAACATTACGCCCTTGACCTTTTCTTCGGCAACCCAGCCGCCCTGGCCGGTACACCGGCTTTAGGCCTGCAGCTTTGCGCCCCACCCTTTCGGATGGTTTGCCGTTTCGGTTTGGAAAAGAATACTAGTTTTTTGTATATTTCTACATGATATTTAATTCTCCTTCTTTTTTAGGAAAATATTTTTAAATTTTTTAAAATTTTTGCCGAATTCGACGTGAATTTCACGGAGCCGGACAAGAACTAAAGGGATTCCGCGCCGGAAAGCGAATGTCAATAAAAAATCAATTGGTCAGGTGAAAAAAATGTACCGAAGAATTAATAACATGACCCGGAATTCTTGCCTGGCTGCACAAGCTGTGATGGCCCTGACGTTCCGGCAAAGGCTGGCGGGTCTTATCGGGCGACCCGGCCTGGCGGCGGGAGAAGCGCTCATTCTGGAGCCCTGCCGGAGCGTCCATATGTTTTTCATGCGCTTCCCCCTGGATATAATTTACCTGGATCGGTCCGGCACTGTCCTCCGGTCCGTTCCCGGTCTTGCGCCGGGCCGGATCGGGCCTTATATTCACGGTGCTCATACGGTCATTGAACTGCCGGTGGGAACGATCGAAAGCACCGGGACCAAGACGGGCGACCGGATTGTGCTACTGCCGACGGATTAGAAGCGCACTAACGGCAATTGCCGCAATTGCCGCCGCAGCCGGGCGGGCAGCTCTTGCCGCCCGGCAAGGAAGCGGAATTGAAGCAGGACAATTGGCGCTGCATCTGCCGCCCGCCGCAGGCCGGGCAAACCAAATCTTTGCCGTTCTCCCCCATCTTGCACAAAATCTCCGTCATTTCGCCGCAATTCCGGCATCTGAATTCATAAATCGGCATTGTTTTCTCCCCCCATATCGCTGCATCTGCCGGCTTGGCCGGCAAATATATCTTCGCTTTTGGGGCGCGATTTCCTTTACCCAGGATATTCCAGGGGGCTAACGTCGCCGAGCCCGTCGGGCGCCTGCACAAAGAGGGCTTGACCGACAATCATCGTATAAGCGGTGCGGCAATAAGGGCAGCGAAACAAAGAAAGGGTGTTGGTTAAAGCATAAACGCTCCAGCGGCCGGATTGAACTGCCCGCTGGCAATTAAGGCAATAATCAAGGGTGAGCATGCTTTCCCTCCTCTGCGTCTTTTGGCGGCCAAGGTACTCTTTATTCGGTTGTGCGGACACAGCGAGCGAGATAAAAAGCGAGTCGGGCTCGCTTTTTTTACGCTTGCGATTATTTTATTATTATGGCCGGGCCGGGCGAAAATATGCCGCGGCTTCCGTCCGGGGAGGATGACGGCAGGAAAGCCGCGGCAGCAGCAGATACAGTCGGTGCTTTATCTGCTAATTAATTTTGGAACAGTTCATTCAAAGTGACGAAGCGGAAACCTTCGGCGCTGAGCTTGGCCAGAATATCCGGCAAAGCCTCCGCCGTCTGAGCATTCGTGTCATGGAGCATGATGATGGCTCCGTCATAGGCGGTGCCGAGAACGCTGGCCGCGAGCACAGCAGGGCCGGGATGATTATTGTCACGGGCCCCCAGATTGGACCAGAGGACGAGACTGTGTCCCGTTCGGGCCAGGACATTGTTAACGTGCTGATTTGTCACGCCCCCCGGCGTCCGGAAGTATCGGACGGGCGCTGGGGTGAACGACTGAATGATGGCGTCGGTTTTTCTGATCTCGGTTTCGATTTCCGCCTCCCCGGCCCCGGCCGGGTCAAGATGGGAATAGGTGTGATTGCCAATGGCGTGGCCGTCTTGCACCAGCTTGTTCATAATTTCCGGCTGCGCTTCCGCTTCTTTCCCGACCACGAAGAAAGTCCCTTTCCCGCCATATCGGATGAGAGCATCGGCGATAGCCGTTGTGTACTGTGGGTGCGGCCCGTCATTGAAGGTGAAGGCAAGCAATTTGTCAGGCGTCGGCGACGGGCTCCCCGCCGGTAATTCCGCCGGCTCAGCCGCGGCCGCATCCGGCTCGGCGACCGCCGCGGCTGCCTCTGCGGCCGGCGCCGCGGCGGCGCCGGGAGTGAGCATTAATAACTGTCCGGCATAAATCACATCCGGATCGCTGATAGCGTTGTAAGTGCAAAGAGTGCTGATTTTCAGACCAAGGCGAGCGGCGATGGAACTGAGGGTATCGCCTCGCCGTACTCGGTAAAAACCTTCCTGCCTGGCGGCCGCCGTGACCGCCTTCTCCGCCGCGGCCTGCTGGGCTGCCTTCTCCGCCGCGGCTTTGGCGGCCAATGTCTTCTGCAGGGCGGCCAAGGTTAGCTTCGCGAACACGCCGGTATTGGGAACGGCGTTATCCTTCTGGAACTCTTTTACCCGCGCCTTAGTCTGCGGGCCGAAGCGGCCGTCAACGGCGAGAGGTTGATAACCAAGACTAGACAGAGATTTCTGCAGTTCACGGACATCTTCCCCTTTCATTCCTTCTTTCAAGGTCCGGCTGCCGAGGGACGGTGACGCCGCAGTCAGCGGCAGAGCAGCCGTCGCCGCAATGATCAGCAGGACAAAAAAAACCATTCTTCTTTTTCCGCGCATAATTCCCCTCCTTATGAAGATGAAAATCCCAGATCTGCCCTCTTCTGCATAATCTCTCCAACCGGGGCGGAATTATGCGGGAAACCGGCCAAGAAAACGGCCGGGTAAAATTGTGACTTTCAATTCGCCGCTGTTTTGCGCTGCGGCAGGCACAAAAAAAAGGACCTCAGTCCATCGGCGCAATCCCCGCGCTTCGGCCGGACGCCGCCATCACAACCAAATATCAGTTCATTGACAGGAGCGGCGGAGAGCGGCTTCAATCCAGATTAACGGCGATAACACCGCTGATGCCGCCGATAACGAAACCGAGAACCAGACGGCTCAGAATAATTTGGGCGTCAGCTCCGCCGGCGAGCAGATACCCCAGAAAGGCGGTAACAAGGACATAGACGAGACCGGTAAGACCGCCGTGCAGCCATCCGCTCTCGGCTCCCCCCCGGGCGGAATATAGGGAACCGCCGATGATGCTCAGGATGATCAGCAAGTCGGGCGCGACGGCCGGCAGGCGGTCAAAAGTCAGGTCAGTGAGGAACATCATCGTTCCGGCAATAATGCAGCCGCACAGGGAAAGGAATAAGCTAACCAAGGCTCCTTTGGCGATGAGAGACGGCCGGAAACGGCGCCCGGCGGCGTCCTGCCGGCCCGATGAGGGCATACCCCGCATAATAACTCCACCCCCGTGTTCAAGATTCGTCTCATCACACTCTATTCCGGAACGGGGTGAGTTATGCCGATTTGCCCCGGATTACCACCCGGTTCAAACCGAGCGTTGCAACAAGGCATCGGCAGCGAAAGACAGCAGCTCCCGGGGCGGTCCCGGCGGCAGTCCGCGCAGCGCTTCTTTGGCTGCCGCCGCATAAGCCGCCGCCTTCCCCCGGGTGTAAGCAAGAGCGCCGGATTCGGCCAACACATTATTAAGGTCATTGACTGCCGCCTCCACAGCACTGCCCTGTTCAATCCGGGCGAGGAAAGCGAGAACCGGGGCGCGGGCAACGGGAAGAGACAATGCCCGGATAACCGGCAAATTGATAATGCCTTGCCGCAAATCACTCCCGACCGGTTTCCCCAGAACTTCCTGGCGGCCGGTGCAATCCAGACAATCGTCAATGATTTGATACGCCATTCCAATGTTTTCGCCGTAGGCGGCAAGATTATCGGCCGCCGGCGCGTCAATCCGGCCGAGGCGAGCGCCCAGGCGGCAGCAAGCGGAGAGGAAAACGGCGGTTTTCAGCTTGATGCGGTGCAAATAATCCTGCTCGGTCAGTTCAGAGTTGAACCGTCCGGCAAGCTGCTCTACCTCTCCTTCCGCCATGGCGCCGACTACTTCTGCCAGCAAATCAATTATTTCCGCCCGGTCCTGCAATCCGGCCAGCAGGGAAAACGCCTTGGCAAAAAGATAATCACCTACCAGCAGCGCCGTGCCGTCGCCCCAGATCTGATGCACGGCCGGCAAGCCGCGGCGACGGTCAGTCCGGTCGACGATATCGTCGTGAATGAGGGAAGCCGTGTGGACGATTTCCAGAGCCTGGGCTGCCGACAGCAGTTCCGCTTGCCGGTAAGAACCGAACTTGGCCGCGGCAAAAAGTAAAGCCGGCCGGAGCCGTTTCCCGCCGGCATGGAGAAGATGGGTCGCGGCGCTTTTGATCGGTTCTGCCGCCGCCGTGAACAGCATTGCCAATTCATTTTCCAATTGCAGCAAATCGTCGGCGATTTCTTCCCAAACCTTTGCGTCCAGCATCTCCAGTCCTTCTTCCCCTTACAATTTCTATACCTGAAAACAATGCTCTTAAAGAAGCAGCGCCCGGTAATGGGCCACCGATGCGAAACGGGTTCGCCGCCAAGCCCGGCTGCGCTCAGCGCGTCGTCCGAACCGAGCTCAGGTCCAGTCCCCAGCCGTCCAATTCCCGCATAATCCCGTAATTGGTCAAGTCGAAATGTATCGGCGTGATCGAGATGAGCCGGCGCCGGACGGCGTCAATATCCACATTCCCGCCGTGCTCAGCTTCCACTGCTTCCCCGGCCAGCCAATAATAAGTCCGGCCGTGGGGGTCGACTCTTTTGTCAAATTGATTCTCATAACGGCGGACACCGAGACGGGTGATGGCGACGCCGGCGAGATCTTCCGCGCCGGGGGGAATATTTACATTAAGTAATGTATTGGGGGGCAAGCCTTTTTCCAACAGCACCCGGGCCAGATAATTCACGAAGCCGGCGGCCCAGGAATAGTCAAAGTGATCGAAAGTTGCAAGAGAAACGGCAAGGGAAGGAAGGCCAAGGAGAGCTCCTTCAACTGCCGCTGAGACTGTTCCGGAATAAAGGACGTCGGTACCCAGATTCGGGCCGTTGTTGATGCCGGAGATGACTAAGTCCGGCCGGGCGGGCATAATCGCCTCCACCGCCAATTTGACACAGTCGGAAGGTGTCCCGTTTACGGCTATCCCTTTCGTCCGGCTGTCCGGGTACTCTACTTCATTTACCCGGAGGGGTTTATAAAAGGTGATGGAGTGGCCGCTGCCGCTCCTTTCCCGGTCCGGCGCGACAACGGTCACCGTCGTACCGGCCGCCTCGAAGACTTGGCGGAGCGCTTCCAGCCCTGCGGCGGCAATACCGTCGTCATTGGTCAGCAAAACATGCAAGACAGGTACCTCCTTAAATTAGGGGGCGATTCTTTGGACAAACAGATCCACAAACCGTTCCGTAGCGGCTTCCAGACAGACGGCCGCATTCGGCGGCAGCTTCGTCGTTCCGTACATATCGCCGACCGTGGCGCCGCGGGTATACTCGCCTTTGGTTTCGATACCGATATAAAGGTCTTTCGCCCGGATGAGTGAACGGTCAATCGCCGCGCCGACCGTCAAAGGATCGTGGAGAGCACACCCGTCCAAGCCAAAACGCCGGCGGGCGAAATCCAGATAAACCTGAGCCGAGCGGGCGACGAATTGAGTAATCGGATTATCAATGCCGGACAGATAATCAAGATGATGCTGCCGCAGTAAGGTCCGGCGCGTGACATCCAGCCCTACCAGGGTTATCGGTATTCCGGAGGTAAAGACTATTTTAGCCGCTTCCGGATCGGTATAGATATTGAACTCGGCGGCCGGGGTCCGGTTGCCTGGCACCGTTACTGCGCCGCCCATAATAATCGTCTCCCGTACCGCTGTCGCCAGACGGGGTTCTTTAAGAAGAGCGGTCGCAATATTGGACAGGGGACCGACCGGCAGCAAGGTGATTTCGCCGGGGGCAGTCATGACGGTCTCAATCAGGAAATCAACCGCGTGTTGGTCAACCGGTTTGCCCTGCGGGTCCGGGAAATTGACATTGCCGATTCCGTCATCCCCGTGCGCGACTTTGCCGGTGTGCAATTCGCTCAGGAGTGGCTTGGCGAGCCCCTGCGCTACCGGGATTTCCGGCTGGCCGGCGAGCTCCAGGATGCGCAGAGTGTTCTTGGTCGTCTGTTCGCAACCGACGTTCCCCGCCACGGTGGTGATGCCTTGAATAGACAGCTCCGGCGAGCGGAGCGCCAGTAAAATAGCCCAGGCATCATCAACTCCGGTGTCCACATCGAGGATTACTTTTTTCACCTGCTTCCCCTCCCCGTTCTTCCAATTTATTCATCTCTTGGTATTTCCGCTTAAGCTGTTTTCAGTCTAACATTTCCGGTTATCAATTGCAAGAACCGGCGCGGGAACTCTGTTTGAGAGTTGTGGTTAACCGCGGTTCCGCCAGTCCCAGGCTTAATCCGAAACCGGCCGCCAGTAAAACGCTGCCCAGTAGCAGGGCGGCCGGGAAAGAAGCGGCACCGATTACCAACCCGCCGAAAAGTGGCAAGAACATGGTTGAGGCGCTCAGGAAGTTAAGCATGCCATAATAGGAAGGCCGCTCGCTTTCCCGCACTATCTCCAGCAGATAATTAGTAAAGCCGATCATTACGCCGCTGTAAGAGACGCCCAGGAGGATGAAAACGGCCGCGTAAACATACACAGGTAAGGGAGCCGGGATTACTCCGTCGGCGTGCAGGGCCGCCAAGGCAAACAACGGCGCGAGGAGAGCAGCCCCTGCCGTGGAAAGGATGACGCTGCGGTTGCCGCATCTGTCGCTCAGGCGGCCGAAAACAGCACTGCCCAGTGAACTGCCAGCTGTCTGCAAGAAAATAAAACTCCCGATGAAGCCCGGTTCCAATTGCAGCAAGCGCTGGCCGTGGACCACATAGAAAGGAACCAGCATCCCGCTGCATCCCACCAGAACACGGATAATGGCCAGGCGGCTGAAATGAGGATTAGCGCGGAACAGACGGGGCATGCTCCGAAAATAGTCGCTCAGAGTCCGTTTGGGAAGGGCGGCGGTAGCGGGAACTTCCCACAGCAAGACGAGAAATATGTATTCAACGCAATAGACGGCGGCGGCCAGGCAGAACAGCAGGCCAAAATTCCGAGGGAAGGATATCCCCGGATTGTTCAGGACGGAACGGGCTACAAGACCGGCGCCAAGACCGAGCAAATTGCCGAAAAAATGCATGGCGCTGAACAAAGCGCCCCGCCGGGAAGCCGGGATGGTCGCGGCGATGATGTCAACCCAAACGACTGTGCTGATTCCTTCGCAAAAATTGAACGTCAGAAATAAAAAGAAAAATAAGGTCAGAATTGCCGGCGGATTGCTGAGCCGGCCGGAATAGACAATCACCGCCAGAACGATGAGCGCCAGGCGGGAGACAAAGCCGTAGCGAAGCATGATCGGTCTTTTTCGCGGCTGCTGTTCGATATAATTGGCGGCGACCAGCTGCGGCAGCAGCCAGCCGCCGTTGCGTACCACCGTCACCAGTCCGATAATAACGCCGGAGTCGGTCAGGCGGCTGACAAAGGCCGGCAGGACAGTACCCGGTTCGATGAAGGCCAAAGCGGCAAAAAAAAGAATACCGTCCAGGACCAGAAGCAAAAAATTTCTTTTTCCCGCTGCCGCCGGGACAGTGGATTGTCCGAGCTCATTTATTTCGTTTTCAGCCAAACCTCTTCCCTCATTTCTTTCCTCCGGTTACCCGGCGATGACCCGGATCGTCCGGTCCCCGGCGCTGTGCAGCCCTTGGACGCCGATGTCCAGATCAAGCACGGCATTCAAATAATCCACTGCTTCCCCGGTAATCTCTTCGCCGGGGCAGAGCAAAGGAATCCCCGGCGGGTAAGGGGCCACCGTCCCGGCGCTGATGCGTCCGACCGAACGGGAAAGCGGTACCGGTTCCGGAGTCGCAAAAAACGCCTCCCGCAGCGAAACAATCTGCCGCGGTATCGGTGGGAACGGCGGCGTCCCCGGGCCGGTAGAATGCTGCCCCTCCTTATTTATTCTGCGGCTGAGATCGGCCAGGGCGGCCGCAAATTTCTCCGCTTCCTCTCTCCGGTCTCCTATCGTGAAGAAAGCCAGCACATTGACAGCGTCCGATAGTTCAACCTGAATTCCGTAATCGGAACGCAGAATCCTATCCGCCTGCCGGCCGGAAAGCCCGAGACCGCTCACATTCACCGTTACTTTCGTTGGGTCGGTGTCGCAAATGCCGGGACGGCCGATTACTTCCTTCCCGAAACTGTACAGCCCGGCGCAGCGGTTGATGCGCTCCCGGGCCAGTCCGGCTGCGGCCAGCGTCTGCGTCAAAAGCTTTTCCCCGGCAGTAGCCATCTGCATCCGGGCCATGTCCAGGGAGGCCAGCAGCAAATAAGAGGCGCTGGTACTTTGCACAAGGCGCAGCATGGCGGCCGTCCTATCGATGTTTACCAGCCCGTCTCGGATATGGAGCATGGAACTCTGGGTAAGCGAGGAGAGAATCTTATGGGTGCTCTGCACGACAATATCCGCTCCCGCTTCCAGAGCCGGCTGGGGCAGGTCCGGGTGGAAAGCCAGATGGGGTCCGTGGGCTTCGTCGACCAACAAAGGAACCCCCCGCGCGTGAGCGATGGCGGCGATGCCGGACAATTCCGAGGTTATTCCGTAATAAGTGGGGTTGATGACAAGGACTCCTTTGGCATCGGGATGTTCCTCCAATGCCGCGGCGACTTGCCCGGCGGTCAGGCCGACGGTCATCCCCAGTTTCGCATCGTAAGCCGGCTGAAGATAAACCGGCTCGGCGCCGCTGAAAATGAGGCCGGCGACCATGGAACGATGGGCATTGCGGGGGATTATAATTTTGTCGCCCGGGCCGCAGACGGACATGATCATCGCCTGGATGCCGCCGCTGGTACCGTTGACGAGAAAAAAAGTAGTATCGGCCCCAAAAGCAGCGGCGGCCAATTCCTGCGCCCGCCCAATCAGACCGCTCTGGTCATAAAAGCCGTCGATGCCGGGAATCTCGGCAACGTCCAATTCCAACACTGCGGCTCCCAGATAATCCCGGAATTGACCGGCCATCCCTTTACCCTGTTTGTGGCCGGGGACGTGGAAAGGAATTGCGCCTTCCCGCACATAGCGGCGCAAGGCGTCAAAGACAGGAGTATTGAATTGATTCAGACCATCTAACGTCTCCGAACCCAGTTTCCCATTTACTGACATCGAAAAAACTCCTTTGCAGCCGTCGGCCGGAAATCAGACAACCTTTTCCCACGCCCGGTTATTTTACGCCGAGAGAATGCAACTTTCTGCTTATCTTGCCTTATTGCGATCGGATTTATTTGATTTTTATCAGCTTTTCACCGCGATAATAAAGGCGGGGCAGTTTATGGTTGATACGGCCGAGAGTTTCGGCATCGCCGGCACCGATCGCACCGGCCATTTCGACGACGGAAATAAAAGCGTCTCCCTGCTTTCCGATCAAGACAACCTCATCGCCGATGCGGACATTTTCCGCCAGCGCGGAGATATCAACCATGATATGGCTCATGCAGACACCACCGACAATCGGACAGGCTTTACCGCCGATGAGCACTTTTCCTTTATTGCCGTAAGCGGTCGCGATCCCGTCCGCGTAGCCGGCCTGCATAATGGCGATGACCATGTCCCGGGGAGCGAAATATTTCTGGGCGTAACCGATGCTGACTCCTTTCGCCACTTTCCGGATATAGGCAACACGGGTTTTCCACTGCAGAGCATCGCGCAGAGGCAATTCCCGCCCGGCATGGCGCGCCGGACTGGTGTTAGTGAGAATGAAACCACATCGCACCATGTCCATCGCCATCTCCGGGTATTCGTACATGGCGGCGCTGTTTGCGCAGTGCTTGAGCGGGATGGTAATATTGGCGTCCGCCAAGGACTGCAGGGCAGCCTCAAATCGCTGGAATTGCACATAATTGTATTCGTCTTCTTCGTAAGGAGAGGCGAAATGAGTGTAAACGCCTTCCAGGTCAAGTCCTTCCAGGCGAAGCAGGTCAGTGGCGAAATCAACCGCGTCTTCCGGCAAGATGCCGAAGCGGGTCAGCCCGGTATCTATTTTCAGATGAACCTTGCATGGCTTGCCAATCCGTTGCGCCGCTCGCGCTAACGCTCCGGCCAAATCAGCTGTGCACACCGTCTGCGTCAAATCGTTTTCCACCACAGCTTCAGCGTCCGCGGTCGGGGTAATGCCTAAAATGAGCACCGGAACAGTAAAGCCGCTGCTTCTCAACTCCAGCCCTTCGGCCAATGTTGTCACCCCGAGGCAATCGGCGCCGTTGGCGAGAGCGGTCTCGGCTACTTCGGACATACCGTGGCCGTATCCGTCGGCCTTGACCACCGCCATCAATTTGACTTTATCCGCCAGGGCCTGACGAATCGTCCTGACGTTGTGCGCTATTGCGTCAAGGTCGATCTCCACCCACGTCTGCCATGTTTCCTTTGCTATCACTGCCATCCCCTTTCTCTTACAGGAAAGCGCAGCCGCGTCAGGCTGCGCTTTACCTGCGTCCGAATTGTAAGCGCGGGCTCAGATATCCTCTTTCGCCAATGGCAGACCGTTGCTGCCGGCGAACGGTTTGAGCTTGGGAAAAAGGATAACGGGCTTAAAGTTTATCCGCGTAATGTTTGATAACGACTTCTTTGATGCGCCGCAGCGCCTCGATCAGATTTTCTTCCGAATTGGCGTAGGACATCCGGAGATAGCCTTCCCCGGCGGCGCCGAAAGCGGTGCCCGGGGTGGAAACGACGTGCGCTTTCTGAATGAAATCAACCGCCACATCCCAGCTCTTGCCGAGTTTGGATATGTTCGGGAAAGCGTAAAAAGCGCCTTCCGGCTTCCGGCAAGTGATACCGGGAATATCGTTCAGACCGTCGACAATAATATCGCGGCGGCGGGTGTAAGCCGCAATCATTTGCTTGACGTCGGCTTCCGAGCCCTGAATGGCGTGGGCGGCGCCGGCCTGCAGGAAAGTGCAGGGATTGGAAAGGAACGTCCCCTGATATGTTGTCATCCGGTCGATAAAAGCCTTATTCGCGGCAATGTAACCCAGGCGCCAGCCGGTCATGGCAAATGTCTTGGAGAAAGTATTGATCGTCAGTGTCCGGTCTTTCATTCCGTCCAGGGAAGCGATGCTGCAATGCTTCTCATCGCCGTAAATGAATTCTTCGTAAGCCTCATCCGAAAGAACAAGCAAGTCGTGCTTGCGGGCAATTTCCGCGATTTTTGCCAGTTCTGCTTCGGCCATCACGGACCCGGTCGGATTCTGCGGTGAATTAATAATTATCATCTTCGTCTTCGGGGTAATCTTGGCTTCAATATCGGCCGCCTTGATCCGGAAGCTGTTTTCTTCCCGGGTGGTAACCGTTACGGGAATGGCACCGGCCAGGGCCAATTGCGGGAAATACATGGTGTAGCAGGGGTCGGCCGTAATCACTTCGTCACCCGGGTTAAGAAGATTCAAGAAAACGAGGGAAAGGCCGCCGCCGCCGCCGACTGTAACCATGACTTCAGCGGGAGTGACCTTGATGCCATTCTTCTCTTTCAGTTTGGCGGCAATCGCCTCCCGTAAAGGAAGAATCCCCTGACTGTCGGAATAATGGGTCATTCCTTTCTTCGCCGCGTCGAAAGCGGCATCGATAATATGAGGGGGCGTATCGAAGTCAGGCTCACCCAGGCCGAGACTGATGGCATCATCCATCCCGCTGGCCAGTTGGAGCATCGCCCTGATACCGGAAGGTTTGATTTCTTTTGCCCGTTCAGCCACAAAGCGTTCCATATCACTCATTGCTCTTTCCTCCTTTTGTTTCTCCCGTTGCCGCCGGCGCCAGCCCGGAGCGGCAATTCTGTCTGTCCGCCGTCGATATTAACCTTGCCGCTATTGTAAGACAATGCCCGGCGCCGGCTTAAAAAGCGAAAGCGGGACGTCATAGCAGAACCGAGAGCCGAAAATTCCCGGCCGGGTAAACCACCTGGTCCGGTTCTGATCCGGGCTTGCCGAGCTCCGCTTTTCACCTCCTCCGCCAGCATCTAAACGTCACAAACGGGCAGTCAAATGAATTCCGCCTGCCAATTGAATTACCGTTGGACCGCCAGTACAATAGTTTCTTTGTAATTATTCCATTAATACCGGCGATATCCTTCTTCCGGCGGAGAAAGGCCGGCGGGATTCCGCCGGCCCGGTCTAATTTACAAATGTTTATTTTCCCTGTCCGCGGCCAGAATTTCTTTCGCCCGTTTGATTTCCTCGGCGACCCGAGCCGGCGCCGTCCCGCCGTATGAAATTCGGGCGCTGACGCAAGTCTCCGGATCAATCGCCGTAAAGACATCATCGGCAAAAAGATCCGAGTATTCCCGTAATTCGGCAAGGCTCATCTCGCTTAAATCTTTGCCGGCCTCGATGCAATGCAAAACAATGGAGCCGACGACAGCGTGGGCTTGCCGGAACGGCATGCCTTTGCGGGTCAGATAGTCGGCCATGTCAGTCGCGTTGGAGAAATCACCTTTAATAGCTTCCCGCATCCGCTGTTTGCGAACTGTGACGGCGGCAAGCATGCCGGCATTAATGGCGAGAACGGCTTTGATCGTGTCGATGGTGTCGAATAAACGCTCCTTGTCTTCCTGCATATCGGAGTTAAAAGCCAGCGGCAGACCTTTCATCATGGTCAGCACCGACATTAGATTGCCGTATACGCGTCCCGTCTTGCCGCGGGAGAGTTCCGCCACATCCGGGTTCTTCTTCTGGGGCATGATGCTGCTGCCGGTACTGTACGCGTCGCCCATTTCGATGAAGCCGAATTCCCGGGTCGACCAAAGGATTAATTCCTCGTTCAGACGGCTGATGTGCATCGCTAAAATTGCCGCGTCGGCCAGGAACTCGATTACGAAATCCCGGTCGCTGACGGCGTCGATGCTGTTTTCATAAACCCGGGAAAAAGCTAGAAGCTCCGCGCTGTAATGGCGGTCAATGGGGAAGGTGGTGCCGGCCAGAGCCGCAGCCCCCAGCGGACAGACATCGATTCGCCGGTAACAGTCCCGGAGTCTTTCCCAGTCAGCCTGAAGACGAAAGAAATAAGTGAGGAGATGATGAGAGAAGAGAATGGGCTGGGCCCGCTGCATATGAGTATAGCCGGGCATAATGGCGTCCTGATTGTTTTCAGCCAGGCTGAGAATTGTTTCTTGCAGATGGTTGATAAGGTCCATGATTTCCACGACCTCTTCCCGCAGATACATATGGGTATCGAGGACAGCCTGATCGTTCCGGCTGCGGGCAGTGTGCACTTTCGCCCCGACCGGCCCGATTTTTTCGATTAAGGCATGCTCGACGTTCATATGAATATCTTCAAGCTCGACCTTGAATTGGAATTTTCCGGCCTCAATCTCTGCCATTATCTCCTGCAGCCCGGCAATTATTTTCTCCTTCTCATCCGCCGTGATAATGCCGCATTTCGCCAGCATCGTCACATGAGCGATGCTGCCGTTGATATCTTGCTTATACATCCTCCGGTCAAAAGGAATTGACGCGGTGAAATCCTGCGCCGTGAACACCGTGTCTTTATGGAATCTGCCGCCCCATAATTTCATAATTCCCCTCCATTTCAGATTGGTCGGGTGACATTACTCCACTTCGTCCCGCTGCAGGAAGGCAGTCATGCAATGAATCGCGCCCCAGCCTTTCTGCAATTCATCAATATCGATTTCAATGACTTCAACGCCGGCTTTTTCGATCGCGTCCCTGGTCCGGGGGTTCCCGGCCGGCATAACAATTTTGCCCGGTTCCAAAGCCACAAAATTGATGGCTCCCGTTCCTTCCGCTTCTTCCGGCCATTGGCATTCGACGAGGCGGAAGCCGCGATCAAGTAGAAAGACAGCAGTCTCGTGGGGTGTTTCCCAGGGGAAGATGACGGCAACGTCTTTGTCGGCAATATTCATGTTGCCGTCCAGATGAGCGTGGCCATAAGGAATCTGAGTATAGCAGAAATTCTTCACTCCCACGTTGCGCAGTTCAGCTTCCACCTGGCGGGCGCCTTCCGCGTTGCACCGGTTGCCAAGCCCGAGAAGAACCGATTCGCTGTCCACCCAGAGAACGCAGGCGCCTTCGAAAGTCGCCGAACCGTTAATCGTCTTGATTATCGGTACCCCGATTTTGGCACAGGCCTGCGCGACATATTTCTCTTCGCCGCGGCGGACTTCGATGGCCGGGCGGGTTATGATCGCTCCTTCCGGGGTCATCAGCATCAAATCGCGGCAGAAAAGAGCGTTCGGATAATCGCCGGTTTCCTCGACATAGAAGACTTGCACTCCGTGGTCGCGGTAAATCTGTGCCAACCGGTCGTGCTCCTCCCGGGCTTTGCCCGGCTCCATGGGGGCTTTCCAACGGTATTTGGCGTAAGTCTTTTCCATATTTTCGATTTCATGGCCGGGTCGCCGCATCAATACGGCCCTCAGTTTACCGATTTCCGAATTGACGCCCCAATTTCCCCAAATCCGGGGCATGTCTTCCTTGAATGTCGCTTGGTTAGCAAACCATCTTTCGCCGGAAGCTTCAATTGTCATCGGGAACCCTCCTTAATTCTCAGAATTCTGCCTTGTTAGTATAACAATTAATTCGTTTCGGGGCGGCAAATTCCTTCCGGTTTACCAAAACCTCCCTGCCGCTAAGTCAGATAAAGAAAAGCCCGGAGAGCTTTCAATTGCTTCCGAGCTTTTCTTCCTGGTACAGGTTTTTATCCAATCTTCTCCTGCGCGGGCGTTAACTGGTCGAAAATTCCGCGCCGGACTTCCGTTGCCGTCATGGTTTTTGCCTGGAACTCTTTGAGAATGAAATTGCAGGCATCCCAGGGGTCAACTCTTTCACCACAGGTAAAAACATCCAGAGCAGCGTAGCCGTATTCCGGCCAGGTATGAATCGCCAGATGCGATTCGGAGATAACCACCACACCGCTGACACCCTGGGGACTGAACTTATGAAAAGCCACTTCCCTAACTTCAGCGCCAGCAGCCAGAGCAGCTTTGACCATGATATCTTCAATAGCTTTGCTATTATTCAAAATACCCGGATCACAGCCAAAGACTTCAGCTAAAATGTGTTTGCCTAATGCGTCCATCCTGCTCCCTGCCCCCTCCAACAACGAATTTGCGAGCCAATCAAATAAATAATAGCAAATTCGTGAAAAAAGTCAAGGATATCAGGATAAAATGTTCATAATTCAACATTATTAGTGCTGCTTGGCGAATGTCACCCTTAATTCAATTTATTCCTCGGCAACTACAGGATTTTCGAGGACGCCGATATTTTCGATTTCCATCCGGACGACATCACCGGGGAATATCTGGCCGACTCCGCTCGGGGTTCCGGTGATGATAATGTCTCCGGGCAGCAGAGTCATTTGCTGTGAAACATAACTGACCAAATAGTCCACATTAAAAATCATATTCCCGGTTGTCGAATTCTGCCGTATTTTTCCGTTGACAGACAAGGAGATTTTCAGGTCATGGGGATCGACATCGGTCACTATGGCCGGGCCGACCGGACAGAAAGTATCGAAGGATTTTGAACGGGCCCACTGGCCGTCATTTCGCTGAAAAATCCGCTCGGAGACGTCATTGGCACAAGTGTAACCCAGAACGTGCTGCAGGGCATTCGCTTCCGTGACCCGTTTGATGCGATCCTTGATGACAACACCGATTTCAGCCTCGTAATGAACCAGCTGGGATTGTTTGGGCAGAACTATCGCATCGCCGTGCGCACAAAGACACGAGGGAGCCTTGAGGAAAATAAGCGGCTCTTTCGGCGGTTCGCGGTCCTGGCCGCCTTCCTTCACATGATCGAGATAATTGAGGCCGATGGCCACAATTTTGCTCGGTGTAACTGGCGCTAACAGCTTGACCGCGTCGAAAGGGATCTTGTTACCGGTAAGGGAGTACGCGGAATAAATGTCGCCGGTAATCTCCTCAATCATGTCGTCCTGCCAGACCCCGTAACATTCCTTGCCGCCGTGCAGATAACGCACAAATTTCATTTTTCATTCCCCCTTTTATTTGTTGGATCGGGGTTACCCCCGGCCTTCTCGCCGCGCCTTGGCATTTACACCGAAATATGCCGCTCCGGCAATGCCCAGTCCCACGCTTAAGCGTAACAGGTAAAATGAATCGAGATTCTGCTGCATGAAGACGTTAAAGACAAGCCAGGCGGCCGGATACGCCAAAAGAGCACAGACAATGAAATAAAGCAGTAGAACAAAGTAAGGATTGGCCCGCCGCATTTTCCTCTCCCGGTAATTGGTGGAGCGTGCGACGCCTTTCTTCTTCTTTTTAGCCATGCTGCCAACTCCTTAAGCACCTTTTCGACCGATATTAACAGACTGTCTGACGTTAAATTCTCCGGACAGGCAGGAAACCCTCTATCTTTCCACTTGCTGCTTAATTCCCTGCAGCATCATCTCACAATTTTCCCTTACTTTAATTCGGGCAATGGGGTGCAGCAAAGCAGCCACCATGGGGATTCCGAATTCAAAATCCACCGTCAATGTGACTTTGGTCCCTTCCGGCGTCGGTGTAAAAAACCAGTCGCCTTCGAACTTTTTCAGATCGCCTTCCGTTTGCTGATAGCGAATATGTTTGGCGGCGTCATCAAACATATCTTTCTCTTTCCATTTCAATGTTTTGCCTTCCAGCTTCGTCACCCATTCTGTGATAGTGGAGGCGCTGTCCCGGGCAATAACTTTAACACTGACCACATCTTTCATGAATTCGGGATATCTTTCCATGTTTTTAGCCAAGTCATATACAGCTGTGACGGGACCTTTCACTTCAATGGACGCTTCGACGTGCGGCATATTATTTCTCCCCTTCTCTGCGCTTGATTATAATTCTTCGATTACTGCCTGACATTTGCCGGCGGCCTGATCGAGAGCTTCCAGAACATAGTCGATCTGCTTGGTGGTGATGACCAAAGGCGGCTCCATCCGAATTACCTTCGGTTTGTTCAGAGTGTAGACTGCCAGAATGCCCCGGTCGATAAGCTCGGACATAATCATGCCGCCAACGCCCGGCTTCGTCATTTCAATGCCGATGAGAAGTCCTTTGCCGCGGACTTCGGCGATCACTTCCGGATAGCGGGATTGTACTTCCCTCAGTCCCCGGAGGAAATAATTACCCAACTCCAATGCTCTTTCCGCCAGCTTTTCTTCCCGGATGACATTGATAGTCGCGATTCCAGCCGCGCAGGCGATCGGATTGCCGCCGAACGTTGAAGTATGGATAAGGGGATTGGTGATAAATTCTTCCCAGACCCTTGGGGCGGCGATGAAGGCGCCAATGGGCATAACACCGCCCCCGAGCGCTTTCGCCACCGGCATGATATCAGGAGCAATTCCGTAATGCATGGCAGCGAACATTTTTCCGGTTCGGGCGAAACCGGTCTGGACTTCGTCCAGAATTAAAAGAACACCTTTCCGGTCACAAATTTCGCGGACGGCCGGAAGATAATTATCGTCCGGCACAATCACGCCGCCTTCGCCCTGGATGGGCTCCAGGATAACCGCGGCAGTGTCAGTGCCGATGGCCGCCTCGATCGCTGCCGCGTCGTTAAAGGGCACATGAGTGAAACCGGGAACAAGGGGAGCGAAGGGAGCCTTGTACTGGTCCCGGCCGCTGGCGGAAAGTGCCCCCATCGTCTTGCCGTGGAAAGCGTTCACCGTGGCGACAATATCCGGTTTGCCGGTAGCCATCCTGGCCAGTTTCAGTGCCCCTTCATTGGCCTCGGCCCCGCTGTTGCAAAAAAAGGAATACTGCAGATTGCCGGGAGTAATCTCGGCCAGCAGTTCAGCTAAATCGGCCATCGGTTTGCACAGAAGAATTTTTGAGGAAAGCGGCATTCTCTCCAATTGTGCTTTGACCGCTTCCACGATTTTGGGATGGCGGTGTCCCGGCACGAACATGCCGTACCCGCCCGCACAATCGATAAAATCCTTGCCGTAGATATCCCGGACAGCCGTTCCCTGCGCTTCCCATTCAATTGTGGTTAATCCCATGAATTTAAAGATTCGTGCCATCGCCGGGTTCAGATATTTCTCATACTTTTCGATTGTTGTTTCGACAATGCGGTCTTTTTCCGCCTGATTCATATTTTTTAATTCCTTTGCCATATTATCCCTCCCGCTATTGTATCCTCATTCTCAAAACCAATATGTCCCATCCTTCCTGCCTTAAACTGACAGTTGTGTTAATACTTCGCTGCCGCAGTATTTTTTCCTGTCATTACTTTTCTCCTGATCATTATATTTTGCACAGTTTTGTGTACATTACCCTGGTAGCAAGATGGTGACCGGATAGTAACAGGTCATAGGTTTTTCTCATAATATGCAAGACAAAAAACGGGAGGCGATAATGGTGGCCGGAAAAGAGAATATCTTCTGCGAACTGTTTTTAGCGGTAGCCGAGTTCCAGCTGCATATTCTTTTTTAAACGGGTGAGACAGACGGAATGCAGTTTCTCAGCCGCAGATACTGTTTCCAGAGGAGTATTTCGGCGGAGAAAGCCGGGCAGAGAATATCGTCCGGGTGTAACAGTGCCACAGTCTCCCCGTTCTTTTTTGTTTTTTCGGCACTCCGGTTATTATCAAGTGGATAACGACAGTACCGGGACGACGTGCTTCGTTACTTTGGTCGCAATGGCAAAAATGTCGGCTACTTCAGCCCAGGAAGGAAAATGTCGAACAAAATTGCCTTGCGTCTGTCATTTCTTCAATCCGCTGCCGGTAAGTGGTATTATCGTTTTGCCCGAAGCCGACGGGTTCTCGGTAAAATAGCGCAAGGCACCGGCAACAGCGACCGCTGCCGTCGGCTCGACGTAAAGCCCCATCCCGGCCAAAATAGTTGCGGCCGCGCTGATTTCCGTCTCAGTCACGGTCACGCAGTCGCCCCGGCTTTTCTTTAGCGCATTGACCATTTCCACCAATCGGGGGGGCTGGTCGATGGCGATGCCCTCGGCCAGAGTCGGCAAGTATTCCCCTCTTGTGCTTCCGTGATAAGCATGATAAACCGGGGCGCAATTGGCGCTCTGGACCCCGATAAGGCGCGGCAAAGGCCCGGCCGCGGCAAACCCCTGATACGCTCCGAGAAGAAGAGTTCCATTTCCAATGGGAACAAATACATAATCCGGCCGGCCGAGAGCTGTAAGTGTCTCAGTGGCGAAAGTGGCAGTCCCTTCGAAGAAGAGAGGGTTATAGATATGAGAGGCATAATATGTCGTCTTTGCCGCCGCCGTAACCGCCCTTGCCGTCTCATCCCGGGAGCCCGGGGTTTTTATTACGTCTGCCCCGTAAGCAGCAATCTGTCTGATTTTGCCGGGCGATGTGCTTGCCGGCAAATAGATGCGGCATTTTATCCCGGCGGCGGCACAATAGGCGGCAATAGCTGATCCCGCGTTACCGGAAGAGTCCTCAACCACTTCTTTAATACCCATGTTCTTCAAATGACTGACCAGTACGGCCGCGCCCCGGTCTTTGAAGGAGCCGGTCGGCATTAGGAATTCAAGCTTCAGATACATGGGGATACCGTTTATTACGCGTTGAAGGAGCGGAGTTTCGCTTTCCCCGAGGGAGACGCTTAATTCCACCGCTTCCCCCGCTTCTTTTGCGAGCCGGAAAAGACCGCCGCAGTCACATTTGTACTGCAAACCGTCGGGAGAATAAGATTTTCCGCATTCATTGCAAATAAAACGCATGGCTGCCTCCTATCCGATCGTTCCGTCGATTGAAAAACAACTGCTTGCTGGTAATTTCGACCGGTGCATTTCATTTCCTGCTTGCGGATAAACATGTGTTGCCGAATCAAATCGGGAATGTTTTTCTGACATATCCCGCTAGGGAGTCATTTTCATTCAGGAACAGGCTAAGCATAGAACAGGGATAATTGCTACAACAAAAAAACAACGGCGCTAAATCGCGTCGTTGTGATAATCCGCTGGTCGGAGTGAGAGGACTTGAACCTCCGGCCTCTTGAACCCCATTCAAGCGCTCTACCAAACTGAGCTACACCCCGTTTTTGCAGTATCATTATTATATCTCATAACCGCTTGGAATGCAAGTAGGCAGACCTGGAAATCGTTTACGATGCTTTTTCGGCCATCGCGAGCTCAAAAGCGGTGTGCAGGGCCTGAACAGCTTCGTCCGCTTTTTGCGCCTGCAGCAAGCAAGAAATCTTGATTTCGGAAGTGCTGATCATTTCAATGTTGATGCCTTTTTCGGCCAGAGCGCCGAAGGTTTTAGCGGCAACGACGGGATTGCCGCCCAAGCCGGCCCCGACAATGGATACTTTGGCGACATTGCTGTCATAAGCAACGCCGCCGGCGCCGATACGGTCACTCAGGCGCTGCATTGCCCCGCTTGCTTTCTGTAAATCACTTTCGGCGACGGTAAAGGAAATATCGTTGACGTCCCCGCGTTTAATGCTTTGAATAATCATATCGACGTTGACGTTGGCCTCGGCCAGAGCGGCAAAGACTTGATAAGCGATGCCCGGGCGGTCGGGTACTTCCAAAATTGCTAATTTTGCCACTTTTTTGTCGCAAGTCACTCCGCTTACTACCAGTTCCTTTTCCACTGCACCGACCTCCTTCACTATCGTTCCGGGTTCCGAGTCATAACTGGAACGGACATGGATGACAACATTGTAATTTTTAGCATATTCAACGGAGCGAGGCTGCAGGACGACTGCCCCCAAGCTGGCCATTTCCAGCATTTCGTCGTAAGATACGACAGCGAGTTTCCGCGCATCCGGAACAATGCGAGGATCAGCCGTGTAGACTCCGTTTACGTCGGTATAGATTTCGCAGACGTCAGCCGCCAGGGCGGCGGCCAAAGCGACTGCCGTCGTGTCGGAACCGCCTCGGCCGAGAGTAGTGATATCATTATGCTCGTTGATGCCTTGGAAGCCGGCGACAATGACTATTCTCCCTTTCTTCAGTTCATCGCGAATCCGCTCCGAGTTTACTTTAACAATTCGCGCTTTGGTATGAACAGGGTTTGTCAGAATGCCTACCTGCGCGCCCGTGAGGGAAATCACCGGACAGCCAAGGGCGTGGATAGCCATCGACAGCAAAGCGATGGAGACTTGCTCGCCGGTAGAGATTAGCATATCCGTTTCCCGTTCCTGTGGGTCGTCCGTAATCTGACTGGCCAGTTCCAAAAGCTCGTCAGTGGTATCGCCCATAGCCGAAACGACAACGATAACATCATCGCCCTGGGAACGGGCGCCGATAACTCGACGGGCAATGTTTTTTATTTTGTCCGGCGTCGCCACCGAACTGCCGCCGTATTTTTGTACAATCAATGCCATTTTTGTATCCTCCCGTCCGATATTAACTGGCTACCGCATCTTTCTCCGGGCAGGAACGAGAGATAACGGCACCTTCCGCGCAAATACCCGCAATGATAATCCGGCTGTTTATCCCATTGCGGGCGAAAGCATCGGACATTGCCCGGCCAATCGGTTCGACGTCGGCGGTGGCGAAAGCGATAATTGACGGTCCGGAACCGCTGATGACAACCGCGTGCGCACCCGCCTGCTTACCGGCTTCAAACACATGTTCAAGACCGGGAATCAGTTTCGCCCGGTAAGGCTGATGGAGTTTGTCGTTCATGGCGACAGATAGCAAATCATATTTGCCGGTCAGAACTGCTGCCACCAGCAAGGATGAACGGCTGACGTTGTAAACGGCGTCCTGCAGGGAGACTTCCCGGGGGAGAATGCGCCGCGCTTCTGCCGTGGAAAGCGGGAACTCCGGTACTGCCACGACTGTCTTTAATTCCGGCGGGAAGGCTGTTTTGATGTAATTGGTGCGGCCTTCAGTCATGCAGGAAACGGTCATTCCACCCAAAAAAGCGGGGGTGACATTGTCGGGATGCCCTTCGATCCGGATGGCCAGGTCCAGAATGGCCTCCTGATCTAAGCGGCCGCCGCTCAACTCATTGGCCGCCAGCACTCCGCCGACAATAGCGGCTGAACTGCTGCCAAGTCCCCTTGCCACCGGAATCCGGTTGACGAGCTTAAGCCAAAGACCTTTCGGCTGATATCCCACAAGGTCGAAAACCTCGCACGCCGAACGATAGACAATATTATTTTCGTCACGGGGGAGATGGTCCTCACCTTCGCCTTCGATATCGATAGTCAGACCCATTTCCCTTTCTTCCATCTCGACCGTGTTGCAATATTGCAAAGCCATTCCGAGGGTATCAAAACCGGGCCCTAAATTAGCCGTCGTTGCCGGCACCGATACTTTAATCATTTCACTGCCTCCTCAATTACTCTTCGACGATTCGGATTATGTTGGCTGTCTCGATTATCCGGGGCAAAGCAGAAATCTGTCGGAGAGCGGACTGCATTTGTCCTTCTTTAACTGCCGTAGTGACCAAAACTACTTCCGCCGCCTGCGAAGCCGTCTTCTTCTGAATTATCTGGGCGACATCAACACCGGCGGTGGCAAGGGCACCGGTGATTTCCCTCAGCGCTACGGCTTCGTCCACCGCCATGAGGCGAAGGTAATAAGCGGAGCGGACTGAAGACAAATCGGCGGGAACCGCATCCGCAAAACAAGTGCAACTGAGTTTGTTATTAATATGATCGCGCAAATTCCTGGCCGCATCGATGATATCGGCGACAACTGCGCTCCCGGTAGGCAGGCTGCCGGCGCCGCGGCCATAGAACATGACATCGCCCACCGCATCACCTCGGACGTGAATAGCGTTAAAGACGTCGTCGACTGCAGCCAGAGGATGTTTTTCCGGCAAAAGAGCGGGATGAACCCGGACAGCCACGGTGTTGCCGTCATCTTCGGCGATACCCAGAAGCTTAATGACACGGCCGAGTTCTTTCGCGTAAGCGATATCGGCCTTTCCAATTCCCCGGATGCCTTCCCGGTAAACATCTTTCAGACTAACTCTTTTGTTAAATGCGGCGGAAGCGAGAATCAGAATCTTGTATGCCGCGTCGTAACCGTCCACATCGGCTGAAGGATCGGCCTCAGCATATCCCTTGCTCTGGGTTTCCTGCAATACAGCGTCAAATTCTTTTCCCTCCCGCGTCATTTGGGAAAGGATATAATTCGTTGTCCCATTGATGATCCCCATCACCCGCTCAATCCGGTTGGCCGCGAGGCAGCGCTTCAAAGGCCGGATAATCGGGATGCCGCCTCCGACGCTGGCCTCAAAATACACTTCAGCACCGGTCTGTTCGGCCAGCTGCAAAATTTCCTTCCCGTGCTTGGCAATGAGTTCTTTGTTAGCCGTCACAACTGTTTTCCCAGCTTGGATAGCCGCACAAAGGTATTCTTTCGCCGGATGTTCTCCGCCCATGGCTTCGACAATAATTTGGATATCCGGATCGTCAACGATATCGCGGAACGAGGTGGTGAATACACCGGCAGGGACTTCCACCGGCCTTTTTTTGCTCGCATCGCGCACCAGAATCCGGGTGATCTGCAGCGGGCGGCCCGCTTTTTGCGCGATGGGCGCCGCATTATTCCGAAGGATTTCCCACGTCCCAGCGCCGACATTTCCCAACCCAAGCAGACCAATATGTATTTTATCTTTCGCCTGTTTCATTTAATCCACTCCTTTGCTGAGACAGCGGCTCAATTCTGGGCCAGCAACTCGACTTTCTTGACGCCGTCCTGGGATCGAATCTTGTCCATTAATGCTTCGACCAGGCAGTCCATGGTCGCCGTCTCGATGGAAACGGACACATGCGCCATCCCCTGCAGCGGAATGCCTTGGTTTATCATCAGAATATTCCCGCCGGCACCGGCTATGATGTTCAGCACCCGGGACAGGACACCCGGCTTGTGATCGAGCAGAAAAGAGAGAGTGACTATCCTTCCTTCACTCATTTGATAGAAAGGAAAGATACCGTCTTTGTATTTATAATAAGCGGAACGGCTGATTCCGACGACCTGCACCGCTTCATTCACTGTCTTCACTTCACCTTTGCTCAGAAGCTCTTTCACCTCCAAGGTTTTCCGGAAAACATCCGGCAGGAATTCCCACTTTATTACATAGAATGAATTCTTTTCACCCGCCACCTTACTCACCTCACATTATTGTGTCTTTGCAGGGGGGACATATATCTACATATGAGAGACATTATAGCACTTCTAACAATACATGACAAAAGCCGCCTCCCGCCGTTTGACCGGTTTACCGCCAATATCCGCAGCATATCTCTCAACCTCTCTGCCTGGCGTCCGCTTGCGCAAAATAGCCGGAATGAAAAAAGGAAAGACGCACCCGTCCGTCAGGTCCGTCTTTCCCACAAATTTAACTTTGAAAATCTGTGCCTGTCCCGTAAAAAGCGGGACCAATATCAGTTAGTTATTAACACTGTCTTTCAAAAGTTTGCCCGCCTTGAACACCGGCACAGTCCTCGCCTCGACTTCTATTTCCGCGCCGGTCTGCGGGTTTCTCCCTTTGCGGGCAGCTCTTGTCTTAACCTCAAAACTGCCAAATCCGACCAACTGCACCTTCTCTTTCATTGCCAGGGCTTCCACAATTGACTGGAAAACCGCTTCCACTGCTTTACCGGCATCTTTCTTTGTCAAATCGGATTTTTCGGCAACTTTTTCAATCAGCTCTGTTTTGGTCATTTTTTCACCTCCCCTTTTACTGTTCCAATAAGCGCCCAATCATCGCAAACTCCCTAATAGATTGCATTTGCTGCAACTTTATTATTCATTCAACGCAGTCCAAATTATTCCTCCTATGGAAGAAAAAAATAAATGCCGATCTGACAAAGACCGACATTTACCGAAGGAACAGCGAAGCAGGCTTCAAATGATAATGCAGATCAACCCGCCGCTGCTTTCATTGATAATCCGCTCCAGCGTTTCTTGCAGTTTTTGCTGCGCGTTTTCGGGCATCTTGAACAGCTTATTCTGGATGCCTTCCCGGACAAGGTCGTAAAGGGATTTTCCGAAGATATTTGACTGCCAGAGTTTCTCCGGATTGTCCTCGAATTCATCCAGAATATATTTGACCAATTCCTCACATTGTCTCTCGGTTCCGATAATCGGCGTCACTTCAGTTTCAATGTCCGCTTTGATGAAATGCAGGGATGGGGCGTGGGCTTTCAATTTGACCCCGAACTGGTTGCCGCGTTTAATCAATTCCGGGATTTCAAAGCTCATTTCTTCCACCCGCGGCGGGACCATGCCATAACCGGTCTGATATACTTCCCGCAGACCATCGGCCACTTTGGTGTATTCTTTTTGGACCGCCGTTAGTTCTTTCATTAGTCTGATCATCGTGTGTCTGCCTTCAATCGGTTCACCGGCGATTTCTTCCAAAACCTTGTCGTACAATTCGTCCGGAGCCGCCAAGTCAATGGTGGCGATACCACTTCCCATCTCCATACTGCGCAGGACCACGTCGGCGATGAACTCATAACTGTCCAGAGCGCAGAGGGCATTGTCCACATCACGGAGACGATGGATGGTTTCCGCCGTCGTATTGATCGCTCCGGCGAAATTGTCGTACAGCCAATGTTTGACGCCTAATTCTTCCACCCAGAGCGGAAGGTTGATATTAACTTCTTTTACCGGGAATTCGAAGAGAACCTGCTCCATGATGGCGGAGATGTCCTCGACATTCATGTGCTGACAATTAATAGGAATGACGGCAACATCGTATTTTTCTTCCATCTCCGCTGCCAGAGCAGCTGTTGATTCGCCCAGGGGATTGACCGTGTTCAACACAATAACGAAAGGTTTACCGAGTTCTTTCAGTTCTGCGACGACTCTTTCTTCCGGATTGACATAATTCATCCTGGGGATGTCAGTGATGCTTCCGTCCGTAGTGATAACCAGGCCCAATGTAGAATGCTCGGAAATTACTTTCTTGGTCCCGATTTCGGCGGCCTCATTGAAAGGAATTTCTTCTTCAAACCAAGGGGTCGCAACCATGCGGAGGCCGTCTTCATCGGAATAGCCGAGCGCTCCTTCCACCGTGTAACCGACGCAATCCACGAGTCTTACTTTCATGCGGAGACTTTCGTTAACGGTGATTTCCACACCCTCGGCCGGAATGAACTTTGGTTCCGTCGTCATAACCGTTTTTCCGGTCCCGCTCTGCGGCATTTCATCTTTAGCCTGTTCTTTTTCATATCCTTCTTCCATATTCGGCAGAACGAGAAGTTCCATAAAACGCTTTATGAATGTTGACTTGCCCGTCCTTACCGGGCCGACAACTCCGATGTAAATGTCACCGTTCGTTCTCTGCACAATATCGTTAAAGATATCGAACTTTTCCACCTTCTCTTTCCCTCCTTTTCTATCCTAAATTGGTCTGACCAGGCGGTAATCCGAGTAAAATTTTCCATCATCCCTCCTATCAAACCTATTTTCAAAATAATCTTGATATTGAAAAATGAAGCCGGGACATGTCTCATTTACAAGAATGTATATGCCGGGGCAGTATATATATATGACTGTAATTACCGTAAATACCCAATAAGCACCAAAAAAAAATGCGCCGTAGCGCATTCGGGTTTCCGGCTTATAAATATCACAAATCAAGATTTACGCCGGTATAATGTGATTTCTCCCAATTCGAGTTTTCTCTCCCGTCCCATCAGACTTTGCACGGCCGCCGGCGGTTTTTTGCCTTCATAGAGAACACGATACGTTTCCTCCGTAATCGGCATCTCTACGCCATATTTCTGCGCCAGAAGATAAGCTGCTTTGGTGGATCTGACTCCTTCGATAACCATGTCCGTCCCGGCAACGATGTCAGCCAAGGACTCACCCCGGCCAATTCTGATGCCGGCCTGATGGTTGCGGCTCCGCTCGCTTGTGCAAGTGCAAACTAAATCGCCGAGACCGGACAGCCCGGCGAAAGTCATCAGTTCAGCCCCCATCACCTGTCCCAGGCGAGCAATTTCCGCCAAACCGCGCGTGATGAGAGTTGCCCGGGTATTGTCGCCGAAACCAAGTCCGTCGGAGATACCGACACTGAGCGCAACAATGTTTTTCAAGGCTCCGCCCAGCTCAACGCCAATGACGTCATGGTGAGTGTAAACGCGGAACATCGGGGCCATGAAAATATCCTGAATAAATTCCGCCACCGCCTCATCCTCGGCCGCCACCACGGTTCCGGTCGGCACCCCGAGACTGACTTCCCGGGCCAGATTGGGCCCCGACATCACAGCAATCCGGGCGCAGGCTTCTTCCGGCAAGACGTTGCACAGAACTTCCGACATCCGCAGCAAAGTATCCGTTTCTATCCCTTTGGTCATACTGACAACCGCAGCGGCAGGCGGCAAAACAGCAGCGATTTGGATGGCTATTTCCCGGAAACCGTGGGAGGGAACGACAAGAGAAATCAATTCCGCAGCCGCGACTGCTTCCGGCAGACTGTTCAAGATGCGGACATTTCCGGGGATAGCCACGCCCGGCAGATATTTGGGATTTTCACGTTGCTTGGCCATTATCGCCGCTAATTGCGGATCACGGACAAATAAATTGACAGAATGCCCTTTATTAGCCAAAAGCACAGCCAGAGTTGTCCCCCAACTGCCCGCTCCGACCACAGCCAACTGCCTGTTCATTCTCATCCCCCTTTATAACTATTCCCTTCTTTTAATGATGAGCCGGAGCGGCGTTCCTTCGAAGCCAAAAGCTTCCCGCAACTTGTTTTCCAGATATCGCTTGTAGGAAAAATGCATTAACTCCGGTTCGTTGACGAAAAAGACGAAGGTCGGAGGCCGGACGGAAGGTTGGGTTACATAGTAAATGCGCAGTCGTCTTCCTTTGTCGGTTGGCGGCGGGTTCATATCGGCCGCATCGCGAATAACAGTGTTGATAACGGCTGTCGCCAGTCGCAAGAAATATTGGCTGGCAACGCTTTCTAGCAAGTCGCCGATCCGCCCGACTCTCTGGCCGGTTTTGGCAGAGATGAAGATAAGCGGGGCATAATGCAAAAAGGCCAACTCCTGGCGAATATTGACCTTATACCGCTCGGTTGTTTTGTTATCCTTTTCTATCAAATCCCATTTGTTAACCACGATAATTGCAGCTTTGCCGGCCTCATGGGCGTAACCGGCAATTTTTTGGTCTTGCTCAGCCACCCCTTCGACCGCGTTGATGAGCATGAGGACAACGTCGGAGCGATCGATGGCCCGGAGTGTTCGCAGCACACTGTACCGTTCGACGCGGTTATCGATACGGCTGCGTCGACGGAGACCCGCGGTGTCGATAAAATTGAATTTCCTGCCATCTCTTTCAATGACGATATCGACCGCATCCCGGGTTGTGCCCGGAATTTCACTGACAATCATCCTCTCCTCACCAAGAATGGCATTGACAAGAGAAGATTTGCCGACATTGGGCCGCCCGATTACCGCCACTCTTACCATTTCATCCTCTTCCGACTCATCTGTTTCGGGCGGAAAATGACTGACAATCCGGTCAAGCAAATCTCCCATGTTAGTACCGTGCGAGGCGGATATCGGCAACGGGTCGCCTAAGGACAGTGCGTAAAACTCGTAGCTGTGGGCCGATAGTTCCCAATCCTCCATTTTATTGACGGTCAGGATGATCGGCTTGGCGGTCCGGCGGAGGATATCGGCTACTTCCCGGTCGGTTACTGTCAAGCCTTGTCGCCCGTCGACAACAAAAAGAATTACATTCGCCCCTTCTATCGCGAGTTCCGCCTGACGGCGGACACTGGACGCCATCGCATCACTGTCGGTACCTTCGATGCCTCCGGTATCAACGAGAGTGAAGCGGCGACCGTTCCATTCCGAGTCGGCATAGATCCGGTCCCGGGTTATTCCCGCTTCGCTTTCAACGATTGCCAGACGTTGTTGAATAATCCGGTTGAACAACATCGATTTCCCCACATTTGGTCGTCCGACAATGGCTACAATCGGTTTCATGTTTTCACCTCCCGTGCGGCCGGACCGCACTAATCGCGGTTTGCAAATCGCGGCCCAGCTCGTCGACAATGCGAACCTCCGTCCCCAGAGCAGCCGACACAGCTTCGACAGTCATACCGTCGAGGAACAAACCTGTTTCCGCATTACAGGCAGCGCCGGAAATGAATACGGCATCGCCCAGATATCTTCCCTTCAGAGCGGACAGAATATCATGACCGGTCAGCAGTCCAGAAACCGTAATCTTCCCGCCGAAATAATTATTCGGTACTGCGGCAACCGAGATGGCCAGGCCGTCGATTGCAGAGAACTGGGCTGCAATCCGGCGGATGTAAGGCTCAGAGCTGATGCCGGTGACAAAGGTAATGGTTCGGGAAAAGGCGAAGCCGGACTTAATCTTTTTGCTTTGCTTGGTCGTATTGTCAAGCAGGAGACGAAGCAAACCGATGCCGTTTTCCAATTGCGGGAACCCACCGTATTTGCCGGCTGGCGGTACTTCTTTTCCAGCCAGGCAATAGAATTCATCGGCGGCAAATACAAAGGGATAACCTAAGCGCTGCCGAAATTCCCTTTGCCAACATTCAACCCGGCGGATTAAGGCCAAAGCGCCGGCCGCATCGATTGGGCGTAAATCTGTCAAGCCTTCCCGATATCCTGTCAATCCGACCGGCACTATCCCAACCGAACGTCCCTGAGGCCATTTTTCGGCCAAATCATGGACCGTTCTTTCCAGTTCTATCCCGTCGTTGTAACCGGGACAGAGGACAATTTGGTAATGCATCAAAATACCGGCCGCCGCCAGACGTGATAAAGCGGCGTTAATCTCGGCGGCGGCGGGGTTGCCCATCATTGTCTTTCTCAGCTCCGGGTTGGTTGTGTGCACTGAGATATGGAGAGGGCTCAGATGGAGCCCCGTTATCCGATCCATCTCAATCTCAGACAGGTTGGTTAAAGTGATAAAATTCCCCGTTAACGCCGAATAGCGGTAATCATCATCTTTGATATAGAGTGTCGAACGCATCCCAGGCGGCAATTGATCGATAAAACAAAAAATGCATTTATTCCGACATTGTTTGAGAGCTCCGGGCCCCCAATCAAGCTCAATTCCCAGATCAGCATCATACTCTTTTTCCAGACGAAATTCCCGGAACTCCCCGTCCTGCCGCACGGTCAGAGATAAAACTTCATCCGACTGCAAAAAAATATAATCGATGATATCGGCCGGCGATTGTCCGTTGATGTTGAGCAGGACCGAATTGGGCCGGATACCCAACTGATCGGCCGGGCTGCCGGTGACAACCCGACTTATCCGCACGCCGGCATTGTTTCTTTCTCCCATACCGCCACTCCCATAGCCAAAGTGCTTTCCAGTCATTATTATCCCCTATCTTCCAGCCTTAGTCAACAGGAAAAGCTACTGCCGGCGTTCGTCATCCCGCCCGGACAAAGAAGAGCAGCCCGCTTTTCCCTGCAACAGAGAATCCCGTTTGGTTTTCACTTCCCGCACCATGGCGACAAAATCGAGGTATGAGAGCCAGATGCCAAAGGCGGCCAAAGGTCGCCCGACGGAGACGATGCCGAGTTGCCGGGACAGAAAACCGCCGCAACGGGTCAGCAGATTGACATAGGCCAGTGAATTGACCAATAACAAGTCCTGGCGGGGTGCGCCGTAAGCTGCCAACAGGCTGTAAACGGCATGAGACATGATCTGTCGTCCGCTCCGAAATCCGATTGCATAGACTTCAACTCCCCGTTCGTCCCGGCCAATGAATAACGGCGTGCCAATGTCGCGGCCTTCCATCCGGTCAAACCCGGGCAGATCAAGAATCTCCCGGCAGGTTGGTCGCCGATCGTCCGGCAAGTTGCCCAGATGAATGGCCGATGCTAAAATTGATGAATGCGCGCTGCCGTAACAGCTGTAAAATATCCGCAGCATAACCGGACTCCTTATGGCGTCGTTTGCAGATTGTCGTTGTGCACCAAATGTTCCGCTTCACGGCTCAAGGCCGGGAAATGGGAATATAGCCGCCGGATTTCCCGGACAACTAAAGGCCTGCCCAGTTTTGGCAGGCCTAAACGGACCGAAAGAAAGCCGCCGAAAGATAGAAGATTGCTCAACGGACCGGTGGAATCGATAAAGATCAAATCGTTGGGCGAAAAACCGTAAATTTTCGCTATCCCCTGCAGCACCCTGACTGCCACATTGTCAAGGCTGCGCCTGGCCATGATAAACACTTCGTTGCCCCGGTCATCGCAGCCCATCATATACAGCTTTCCATAGTCCTTCGGAGCGATGGCATCAAAATATGGCAGTCGGTCGAACTCGACGGCAGCCGGGACCCGGTTAATTGGCAGGAGACGCAGATAAACGGCTGCCGCGGTTGCGGAATAATAGGAACCGGAGTAGCAGTGGAAAATAATTTTCATTATTAAAGATTACTCTTCCTGCTCATCAGCCGGCTGCTGATTACCTCGCTCAGCCGGATTCTTATCTGTTGAAGGTTCTAAGTTGGGGGAGAAATTTTGGCCGCGCAGCTCCGGGCTTCTCTCCTCCACCGGTATCGGCCCGCCCTGGAGACGTTCCCTGGTTTCTCCGATTAGTTCGGCCAGTACCACTGCTAGGATTCCGGCAATAATTACCGCATCGAAAGCCCCGGCACCGCCAATGTTGACCGTTCCCGGCATTCTCCGTACTGTTATCTCAACCAGATGAAAAATATCACTGAGGATGACTCCAACCAGACCGGCGATAAATGCCGCCCGTCGCGAACGACCCATAAGATAAGCTATCACACCGGCAACAATCCCGTATACATAGAGAGGATCGATGAACATAGTCTCCGGTTCAGCCGGCATTAAACGGCCCAAGGCATAGATTGCCGCTCCGACGACCAGGGGAGCAATTATCGCCCTTGTTCTTTCTTTTGTCGTACCGGCTTTTACATACAGATAGCCGGCCAGGATGAGCGGAATGACAGCGCCGCCGATATTGACCGATACAACCGGTTCACTGAAAAGTCGAATGTCAACGTAACTGCCCACTACAATTAGAGCGATAAAGGCTAGAGCGGCCCTGTCACTTAAACGCATCCGATCCAGTACTCGCTGCGCCAGCCCGAAATAGATAAGTACTGCCGCAACAATCAAAGTTATCATTCCGATCGGCATATTCCGCATCAATGTTACCTCCTTGATTTCGAAGCCTTTTCAGTAGAGCATTTTTTGCTATTTTTCCCCGGCGCCGCAATAATATACGCCGCGGCCGTCCGGAACCGAAAGAGCACAGTCAGGCAGGATTATGTCCGGGCATCCGGAATTCTTAAAAAGAAATATGAGACAAGGTGTGATTTCATTCATGAAGATACTGGTTATCTGCGAAAAACCGAGCGTGGCGGAAGCTATCGCTCATGCGCTCGGGCCGATGCGGCGCCGGGGCCGGTATTACGAAAGCAACGCATACATTGTGACCTGGGCTTACGGACACTTAATCGAGCTATGCGATGCCGGGGATTATGACCCGCGTTACCGGCGTTGGAGTTTTGCGCATCTGCCGATCATCCCGGAGCGGTTCCGGCTTAAGCTGCGTTCGGGCAAAGATAATGCTCCGCAGTTCGCAGCCATTAAAGAGCTGATTAACCGCGCCGATGTTCCCCTTCTGGTGAACGCTTGCGATGCCGGCCGAGAAGGCGAACTGATTTTTCGCAATATTTACCGCGCCGCGCAAACCCAAAAACCGGTAAAGCGACTCTGGCTTTCTTCCGTGGTGGAGGAAGCGATTGTGAGCGCGTTCGACCGGATGGAAGACAGTTCCGTTTACGATAATCTTGCCGCGGCTGCCGAAGCCCGCAGCGAATGCGATTGGCTCATCGGCATCAACGCGACGCGGGCTTTTACGGTGAAAAACAAAACTCTGCTGCATCTTGGCCGCGTATTGACGCCGACTCTCGCGCTGCTGGTCCGGCGGGAAGAGGAAATCGCCGCTTTTGAACCCCGCGCGTATTGGGAAATTACCGCCCGTTTTGTCAGTCCGGAATTTATTTATCGTGGTAAATGGTTTGCTGGTGAGACAAACCGACTCTTTGACTCCGCCGCTGCGGCCGCAATCGCTACGAAAGTCGCCGGCCGTTCGGCTGCGGTCACCCGGGTCAGCAGCAAGGAGGTAAAGCAATATCCGCCTCCTCTTTACAATCTCACCGAACTGCAAAAAGACGCAAACCGCCGCTTCCGCTTCACGGCCAACAAGACGCTGAATATTGCCCAGAAGCTCTATGACGAAAAGAAGCTGATTACTTACCCGCGAACCGACAGCCGCTATCTGACCCGGGAAGTTGCCGGCCAAGCCGGTGAAATCCTCTCCGGTCTCGCTTATCCTCCTTACGCTGATTTCATCCGGAACATCCCGGCCGACAGGAGAATACCATCTTTCCTGATTAACGCCAACAAGGTGGGCGACCACCATGCGATTATCCCCACCGGACGCTCTTTGGCCGCCACCGCTCTGAGTGGAGACGAACGGAAGATTTTCGACGTTATTAGCCGACGCTTTATTGCCGTCTTCTATCCTCCGGCCATATTTCGTGAGACAGAAGTGATAACGAAGACGGAAGGTGAAACCTTCCTTTCGCGCAGCCGTCCTCTTCTTTCCGCCGGATGGCTGGCCGTCCGGGGGAAAGAAATCTCCGAAGTTAAGGAAAATGCCGATAATCCGGATCTGTCCGGCCTCACCATCGGACATGCATCCCGAGCCGAAGATGTGGAAACCGTGTCGAAAGAAACGAAACCGCCTGTCCGTTATACCGAAGGCACCCTGCTCGCCGCCATGGAAACAGCTGGGAAACTGGTGGACGATACGACTTTGCGGGAAGCGATGAAGGAAAAGGGCATCGGAACAGTCGCTTCCCGGCCGCAGATTATTGAGAAACTGAAAACAGCCCGCTATCTGGAAACAGAAGGCGTCCATCTGCACCCGACAACTAAAGGGATTTCCCTGATTAATGCAGTTTCCGTTGAACAATTAAAATCGCCGGAATTAACCGGCGAATGGGAAAAAAGGCTGCGGGACATCGAATACGGCCGAGAAGAGAAGGAAAAATTGCTGGCGGACGTCAAAACTTTTACAGAAACTATTGTAGAAACAGTAATTGACGGCAATGCGATAGCCGCCGCTTCGCTCCGGAGCAATATCGGCAACTGCCCTCTTTGCGGCGCGGCGGTGACAGAAAACCGGAAAGCTTTCGCCTGCAGCCACTGGCGGGATGGCTGCCGGTTTGCCATCTGGAAAACAATCGCCGGCAAAAAAATTACGGCCAAAACGGCGCAGACGCTGCTCACCAAAGGCAAGACGGGTAGACTGAAAGGCTTTACCGGAAAAAATGGCAAGCCCTTTGCCGCCCGTCTGGTTTTGGAGGAAGGGAAAGTCGTTTTTCGGTTTGAACGTCCCCGCGCTAAGAAAAAAGCCTGATTGCTCAGGCTTTTTCTTCCTCATTATTCTTTGCCTCAAACATTTCACCGATAGTTACGCCGCCGGAGTTGCTGTTGTCCGTATAGACCTCATAATTGTCTTCCGGTTCTTTTGCCGGCGCGGACGATTGTTCGAGATCGGACATGCTGAGCCCGATCCTTTTTTCATCCGGTTTGACACTGACAATTTTCACCTGTACCATGTCGCCCGGTGTGACTACTTCGGCCGGATCATTGACATGTCTGGTCGCCAGGCGGGAGATATGAATCAGGCCGTCAATACCCGGCTCCAGTTCGACAAAAGCGCCGAATTTGACGAGACGCACGACTTTGCCGGTTACCACCGCACCAACCGGATACTTCTCAGTTAATGTTGACCACGGATCCGGGAGGACTTGTTTCAGACCGAGGCCGATACGGTTCCGCTCCCGGTCAATGGAAAGAACCATCACTTTTATTTTGTCGCCTACATTCAGTACTTCGGAAGGATGCCCCACGTGTCCCCAGGACATTTCCGAAATATGGAGAAGTCCGTCCACGCCGCCGAGATCAATGAAGGCTCCGAAGGTAGTTAGACTCTTGACGATTCCTTCCCGCGCCTGACCTTCCTCCAATTCCGCCAAAGTCTCTTCCCGCTGTTTGGCTATTGATTCTTCCAGGACTTTGCGCCGGGAAAGAACGGCCCGCCGTTTCGTCTGGTCCAGTTCGATTACGGCGAAATCATGCTCCTGGCCAACATATTCCGACAAATCCTTAACATATCTCCGGTCGACCTGCGAAGCCGGGACAAAACCGGAAAGTCCCACGTCTACCAGCAAACCGCCTTTTACTGCTTCCCGGACGGTTCCCCGCACCGTAGCCCCGGCGTCGAAAGCCGCCTGGAGCCGCTCCCACGCTGCGCCTTCTTCCGCCCGCTTCTTGGAAAGAATTAGTTTCCCTTCATTATCTTCGACACTGACAATATAAACTTCAATCACATCACCTTTATTGACAACCGCATCGGGATTGTCCACCCATTGATGGCTTAATTCCGAAATCGGTATGACACCTTCCGACTTGTACCCTACATCGACTAATACTTCATCATGGGAGACACTCATAACCGTGCCTTTCACTATTTCTCCTTCCCGCAGATTGCGGAAGGTTTCTTCGTAGTCATTCATTACTTCGTTCTCTTTATCTTCCTCGGCCGGTTGTTCTTCACCTGCCTCGGCCGTCGGAGCCTTCGTTTCATCCGCCGCAGTCTCGGTGGCGTCGTTCACCGGGGCGTCGACGGTTTCCGGAGTTTCGCTTTGCGGCTCTGTCGCCGCATTTTCGGCGTTGGCTTCCCCCGTTTCCTGCAATTCGTTTTCCTTCTTGATCTCTTCCATTTTCTCAACGACCTCCTTAATCAGCCAGTCCGGTGTAGAAGCACCGGCAGTAATTCCGACCCGCCGGGCATTCCTGAACCATTCCGGCCTTATCTCCCGTGCTGACTCGACAAGCACGGCGCGGGGAGTGTAAGCGGAGCAAATATCGAACAGACGATTCGTATTTGCGCTCGACTTGCTCCCTACGATTATCATCACATCAACTCTTTTCGCCAGAGTTGACGCTTCTTCCTGCCTCTCCTGGGTAGCAAAACAGATAGTATTGTGGATTTTCAGGTCAGCCGCTTTCGTCTTCAGGATGGAGAGGACCATGTCAACATTGGCTTGGCTCTGAGTTGTCTGGACAATAACTCCTATTCGGTTGTGAAACGGCAGAGAAACCGCTTCTTCTTTGTTTTCCAGCACTAACGCTTTCCCTCCGGCCCAGCCCTGCAGCGCTTTCACTTCCGCATGGTCTCTTTCGCCAATAATCACAACTTGATACCCTTCCTGATTTAATTCCTGGGCCAAGTTCTGCGCCCGTTTCACAAAAGGGCATGTGGCATCAATGATTGTCAGGCCTTTGTCGGCGGCGGCGGCAAAATCCCCAGGAGGAATCCCGTGGGCCCGGATAATTACACGGCCGCCGTTTATCTCCGAGAGGTCCTGCGCCACCTGGACGCCTTGGGACCGGAGTCGACTGACGACATTTTGATTGTGCACCAGAGGACCGTAAGTATAAAGCGGCTTCTCACCCTTTTGCAATGCTGTCCCGGCCAAGGCTAAAGCGCGCTTCACGCCAAAGCAAAAGCCGGCCTTCTTGGCCAGGATGATTTCCAAAGCTTCCACCTCACAGGGATTTTCGCTACTGCTGCCGGTAATCATCATTGGCAGCCGGCATCAGCGTTGTCAATCGTTTCGGCAACGCTGCAACCTTCTTCCGGCATATTAAAAGCCGGATCGCTGTTATCTTGCAACAAAGCGGCAATCGCGCTCATAATCTTCACTCCGGCTTTCTCCATTACTTCCCTCGTTGCCTTTTGATCATAATACCCGTCCAGACGGAACGGTCGGCCAACCCGGACCGTGAGCCGGGGGAAAAAACTTCCCTGCCGGAGAATTTTGTCGGAGTTAATCACAGCGACGGGCAGGATCGGCGCCTGGGATTTAAGTGCCAGCAAGGCGACGCCCGGTTCCGGTTTCTGCAGCCGGCCAGTCTTGCTCCGGGTTCCTTCCGGAAACATCGCCAAAATATCTCCGCTCGCCAGAATTCGCATCGAATGCCTGATCGCTTTCCGGTCCGGCTCTCCCCGCTTAACCGGGAAAACATTAATACGGGGCAGGATAGCACCTAATACAGGTGCGGAGAATAATTCGGCTTTTGCCATAAATGAAAGCTTGCGCCGCGGCGAGATAGCGGCAACCAGCGGCGGGTCCCAAAAACTGATGTGGTTGGAAACTACAATTACCGGACCCTCGGTCGGCAAATGCTCCCTTCCCTCAATCTGAAGACGGCAGACATGGTAGTAAAAAATCATAAATATTTTTCGGATAAACCAATATAGCACCTTTAGCCCTCCTGCTGGCACAGGGCCATGATTTCGGCAATGACCTCCGGGACGGTTTTTCCCGAAGTATCAATTATGATCGCGTCCGCGGCTTTTTGCAGGGGAGAATTCTCCCGCCGGCTGTCCATTTCGTCCCGCCGCCGGATATCTTCACGGAGGCGGGAATAATCGGGTTTATAGCCGCCGGCAACCATATCCTGAAAACGGCGTGCCGTTCTTTCCGCCAATGAGGCCGTCAAATATATTTTCAGGTCGGCGCCAGGCAAAACGGTTGAACCGATGTCTCGGCCGTCCATGACCACCCGCCCTGTTTCGGCCATTTTCCTTTGCTGTCGGACGAGAGCGGACCGCACTCCCGCGAGCCGGGCGATGACGGAGACGTTATCGTCAACCCGGGGAGAGCGGATGTCATTGGTCACATCCTGTCCATTTAGAAAAACCCGCTGTTTTCCGTCACCGGACAATTTAAAAACAATTGTTGCTTTGGCGGCGGCCGCGGCGGCGGCCGCCTCATCCGCCGGATCGATACCAAGGGAGAGTATATTCAGGGTGACCGCCCGATACATAGCGCCAGTATCGATGTAAGTATAACCCATTGCCTTGGCCAGAGCTTTCGCCACCGTGCTTTTCCCGGCCCCGGCCGGCCCGTCGATAGCGATAAGCTTCTTTGTAGCCAATTTTGTTCTCCCTCCTGTCCTAAGCCGGCGCATGAAAGCCGGCTAGCCGCTGGTTCCGTTTACACTGAGTTTATTATATTGTACTAAGGTGGTTTTGGCAATATCTTGGCCAGATTGCTACGGTGACACCTGCCGGCGAACCAGTTGTCCGCAGAGGAATACGGAAGCCTGACAAGAACCAGTCAGATGCAAATTTTCGGTGTCCACATTCGCCGGCAGGCTTCCGAGCCGGAATTGTATCTTTTCCGTTACCCGAGTGCCGTCGACAGCAATAATATCGCCGAAATTGACTGGAACAAACAGCGGGTTCTCCCGAAAGTCCCCCGCTGGCTTACCGTTTACTAAGACTTGGACGGCCGCATTCGGGGCGTCGGCAAGCAGAGTAATGCTGATGTGCATTTCCGACTCGGTTAGGACCGGGCCGGTCACGATTTCCTCCCCTTCCGCCCAATGTACATAACTCAAGTGGCGGCGGGTCTGCTGCGGCAGTAGCAGGCATTGCGCAGTCACCAGCAAGCAAAAGCCGACCGTCAATAGTCGTACCAGCACCCTTTCCACACTTACCGCCTGAAGGGCAAATTTTTCAGCAAAGCGGCGTCGCTGCATTTTACTGCCCCTTTCCGATTAAGAAGACTCCTTCTTTTTATATCCAGAAAGCGGCAATTTATGTGTCAGGTCACAGCACCTGCCCCGACTCATTCACACTTGGCGGCGGCCCGGCCGGCGACGTACCCGGTCGAAAACGCCGCCTGCAGATTGAAGCCGCCCGTCAGACCGTCGACATCGATCACTTCCCCGGCAAAATGGAGACCGCCAAGCAGCTTTGATTCCAGCGTCCGGGGATTTATTTCCCGGGTTGACACTCCGCCAGCTGTCACTACCGCGTCAGCCAGCGGCCGCGGCCCGACTATTGTCAATCCCATGCCTTGGAGCAGATGCCCAAAATTTAATCTTTCCGTCCGGGTTATCTGATGAACGAACCGAGTCTCATCAATGCCGGAGAGAGTAATCGCTATCGGAATGAGTGTCCGCGGCAACAAATCGCCCAGAGCATTTTTGAATTGTTTGCGCTGATAAGCAGCGAAATCTCTTTGCAGCCGTTCATCCAGTTGTTCCGCGCTGAGAGCTGGTTTTAAATTGATCACCAGTTTCATTTTTTTCCCGGTGTCGTTGAGATATGTTACTGCCGTCCGGCTGAGGGTAAGAATGGTCGGCCCGGTGACACCGAAATGAGCAAACAGGAGTTCACCAAATTCTTCCGCCAATTTCCGGCCGTCTTCACTGTGGAGGGAGACGAGCACATTTTTTAACGTCAGTCCCTGGACATCCTTAACCCATGTCTCCTTCGTCAGCAGCGGAACAAGGGAAGGCCGTAGCGCGACAACCGTGTGTCCGACGGCGGCAGCCATCCGGTAGCCGTCACCGGTGGAGCCGGTGCCGGGATATGACGCCCCGCCGGTGGCGATAATGACAGCTTCGGCTGGAAGATGACCGCCGCCCGCCGTTCTGACTCCTGACACACGTCCTTGTGAACATTCCAGATGAGTGGCGGCGGCATTAAAGATAATTTGTACACCATTTTCCCGGACAAAAGCTTCCAAAGTACGGACGACGTCCTCCGCCCGATCTGAAACGGGGAAAACCCGCTGTCCCCTTTCTACCTTCGTCGGCAAGCCGCGCTCTGCCGTGAATTGAAGCAAGTCCTGGTTGGAAAACTGATGGAAAGCGCTGTGCAAAAAACGACCGTTGCCGGGGATGTTTTCAATCAAGCCGGCGATATTGGTCGCATTCGTCAGATTGCAACGCCCTTTCCCCGTGATCAGGATTTTCTTGCCGAGCCGCGAATTTTTTTCCAGCAGGGTGACGGAAGCACCGGCCGTGGCCGCCTGCCCGGCTGCCATCATTCCGGCCGCCCCGCCGCCAATCACCAGAACTTTTTTGGCCAGCATAATCCCTCCTCCCGCATTCCTTCTGTTAACAGTATCCCTTGACGATGGTTGTTTTACACCGTAGTCGCTAAGAGCCGGCAACAAGAAAACCTTGCTGGCTGTGCAAGGTTTTCTTGGCATTTTGCTCCGCTTGCTTTGAAGCCGTTAAACACGCTTCCCGAATTTTGCCTCGGTGCCGGCCAAAAGACGTTTAATATTGGGAATATGCTTGTAAGTTACGAATGCCCCGGCTAAAACACCGAAAACAAGGAAATGAACTTTCGGCGCCTTAAAATAGATGATGAGCGGCAAAAGCAGAGCAACAGTCACCGAACCTAATGAAACATAACGGGTGAGCGCGACTGTCGCAATGAAGACAGCCAGTTCGATCAGAACTACATAGGGCATCAAATAAAGCAGGACTCCGGCTGCGCAAGCGACACCACGGCCGCCGCGCCAGTTCAGGAAAACCGAATAACTGTGCGCAAGAACGGCGACACTCCCGGCCATAACAGCCAACATTTCCGATCCGCCGATATGCTGCCCCAAATAGGCCGCAAGGAAACCTTTCCCGGCATCCAGCAACAGAACGGCCATGCCGGCGGCCGGACCAAGAATTCGGAAGGTATTCGTCGCACCGATATTACCGCTGCCGAGACTGGTAATGTCCAGGCTTTTCAGACGGCCCAACAGATACCCAAAAGGAATTGCGCCCAGAAAGTAACTTGTCAGGAGTACCGGAATAGTATGCCAGGACATGTGCCGCCTCCCCTCTGAATATTATTACTTGGCTTGTTTAATGAGCTCGGCAATCGTTTTCTGCAGTAGCTGCGGCACGACATTAAAGGCGAAATCCGCCTGTAGCCTCTCCGTATATTTGTGCGCGTCTTTACCGTAAGGGCCAATATTGACAACCGGCAAATTCAGGCGCCCGATTTCTGACAACGGTAAGTCATATTTCTTTCCCCAGGCGGGCATATTGGCGAGCAAGCTCTGCGCCGCCGCGCTGGCATCCCCAAGGGAAAAATAGCTCAAATCGGAGATGTACGGATAAAATTTCTTTTGGACAATTCGATATCCCGTCTCAGCTTCTACTGCTGCCACAGCCCGGCGGACGGAAGCAAGCAGATGCATTTCCCGGGGGGTTTCACCTTTAACATAGATATGAGGATAGTAAGGTGGTGCGAACATGACTAAAATCATTGGCCCTTTGCGGGGACTGAGTTTGTTGATTTCTTCAACGACCCGCACTGTAAAATCGCGGCCGTCCAGAGATTTATCGCGGCAGAGATCTTCCTTCAGAGCAGCAATCTGCCGGTCCAGATCCTCACCGACCGCATCTCTGACTTCGGCGTAAAATTCGGCAAAAGTCGTTACGCGGGGCTCCCAAGGCAAACGTTGGTACGAGATCCCGTTCGCCGCGCAAAACAATTCGTATTGCCGGTTCAGATTGGTGATGACATTGGCGAAGGCCTCCTTCGCTTTTGCTTTCAGCTTTTCCAGAACGATGTCGGGTGTGCTTTGGTGCGTCGCGTAATTAAAATAGAGCAATGCCGCCGGGGCAGTCTGGACGGAGTACTGGGTTTTCAGGTCCTTTTGCCGCAACGTTACAGGCGGGCTGGGATATTCGCCTTCTGCCCCGTCGCAGAATTCCATACTCAGATTGATCAGCCGGGTCAGTTCCGAGGCGAGCTGATTCGGGTCGAGTCCCTCGAAAGATTGTCCCACATGAGTTTCCTGACCAGTGATGTAAAAAGTGGGCAGAAGTTTACCGACTGTTCCAATATAAACATATTTATTTTCATCCCCCGGATAACGGGGCGCCATGTAGTCGGAGTCTATCGCGGCCATGTAATCGAAGCCTTCCTGTTCCGCCAGTTCATTCAGAGTTTCCACAGCCGCCAGCATTCCTACTGAGCTGTTCTCTTCATCCGGAACGGCAAGCAAAACAACGTTGCCGGGCAGTGGTGACTGGGAGAGGGCGCTCAATACTGCAACCTGAGCGGCAACCCCGCTTTTCATGTCAAAAACGCCACGCCCGAACAGCCATTCTCCCGAGGTCAGGTCTTTGGCTGTATCGGCATCCAATTTCTTCTTGGCCATTTCAATCGCCAGCCGTGCCGGATCGTGGGCAAAAGGCTGCAAATCGCCATAATCGTCTGTCGCAACCGTGTCCACATGGCCAAGCAAAACAACGGTGCGGCGACAGTTTGCATCACCTTTCAAAATTGCGACCAGGTTTCTCCGGCCCAATTCATCTCCGTCGATGTCAACAAGACGGAGATGATCGGGATTGGACTGAAAATATGGAGTCTTAGCCAGATACCCGTGCAGATGCTCAACAAGAGCTATCTCACCCCTTGTTTCGGTAATGCTCGGGATTTTCACCAGCTCCAGCGTCAGTTCTTTGATTTGCTGTGCCAAATTATCCGTCAAAACCATCCCTCCCGGCTATTTATCCTGATTATTAATTTCTTCTTTTTTTTCCTGTTTCCTCCCGTTCGGGAAAAACCCGGCGCTTTGCCTTTTTTCCGTCTCTTCTTACCATTGTCCGAAGACTGCGCCGGTAAAACATCATTGCCACCGTTAATGCCAGCGACAGAAAGCCCGCATCAACAGGAAGCCGATGCTGAGGCCGCCCCAACCCAATCCGGGATGGAGACGCCGCATTTCCGGAATCAGCTCTCCGGTGCAAATATAGGTCATAGCCCCGGCCGCCAAGGCCAGAAGAACAGTGATTAGTCCGGTCGAAGCCCGTAAAAGTCCGAAACCGAGTATTGTTCCCAGCGGAGTGAACAGACTGACCAGGATATTGAGGAGGATTATTCGCCGGGCCGGCATTCCGGCCAGAACGAGCGGCGCCGCTGTCGCCATTCCTTCCGGAATGTTATGGAGACCGATAGCCAAAATGATGATCAGTCCGGTTTTTACCTCCGCCGTATACCCGGCGGCAATCGCAATTCCTTCCGGTAAATCATGCAGAGCAATGCCAAAGGCAATCAGATAGCCGATTTTCAAGTATTTGGTTGCACCATTCCGGTCCCCAGCAGCGAAGCATCGGCTGAGCCCTAAATCCAACCCATGCAGCAATAACAGTCCCAGAATCATGCCGGTCGCCGCCATAGTCCCGCTCCCGTAGACAAAAGCGGCGGGAAGCAGGTCATAAACAACGACTGCCAGCATTATGCCGGCGGCGGCGCCCAACAGAGAGGCAAGCCGGCGCGGCTGGGGCTGCCGCTCAAACAGGACGATGAGGCTCCCCAGCGTTGTGGCCAAGCCGGCCGCCAGGCTGTATAGCAAGACTTCGCTTTCCATCGCTTCCCCGCCTTATCATAAATTCGGTAACAACGTTATTGCACTTAAAACTATTTTATCGGGCGGCGGGGAACATAGACCAGGATGAGCATGAAAAAAAACGAGTATTGGCGTACTCGTTGACAGTAAGATAGAAATATTGCAATCAATTGCCCGCAGCCGGCCTGGCGATACGCCGCGGCAGATAGCGTTTCAAACAGTCGCGGAGTCGGCCGATCAGTCGGCAATGTTCTTCTACCGGGAGACCATCAATGGAACGGGTCGGTTTGCCGCTTGTCCCATCCACTGCCCCGCTCCGCAGAATTTCGGCCAGAATTCTCCTTTCCCAGATGCTGCTGTGCAGCAGATCGGTCTTAGCCAAAGCAGATAGACAGGCAACGAGACCGTACGCACCCCAGTTCGTCACTCCCGCGACAATCAAATAATCGGCCGCAATGGACGCGGCTATCTTCGCGCCGGAGGGGACAGTCTTGCGGATGAGCGGCATCACTTTGCCCATTCCGGCTTCATTGCCGCCATCCCCGATCCCGATTGTTATCGCACCATGCCGGCGGCTAAAGCAGATCAAGCTGTCAAGACGAGCCGTATGGGAAGTAATATCCTCACCGCGCATATTGTAATATTTTCCGTCGGCCGCGCGGCCCGGGCGCTCCACCGCCACGAGATGCGTAGGCCGGTATTTTGCCAGGAGATTATGGTAATAATCATCCCCGGCTGCAACAGGGACGGCAATTAATTCCGCCGAAAGGCCATAAGCGGCGGCGGCCGCCTGCACGATCGCCCGATTGTACTCATCAGTCACCAGGCAGACTTTCTTGCCTATGGCTGTCAAAGCTCTGCCGAGGACGACGGCACCCGGGGGACCGTCCGTCTCCCCGCAGCCGGCAGATATGATGTAGAACCCGGTAATGATAAAAACGGTGCCGGCAAAAAGAAGCGAATGGGAAGCCCGGGCAAGGTCGCCGGGGATAACCAGCCCGCTGATGCCTCTTTTCCCCGGGTCGCAGGCAATAATTCTTTCGATTTCTGTCGCCAACTGCACATCCATTGTCTCACCTCGTTACAGCATAGCCAGATCTTCATCTTTGATATCGGTAATGAACATATGGCCGGGAGCATGGGTCAACATGAATTCCGGCCGAGAGGACACCGCCACATTCTGAGGCGTCACTCCGCAGGCCCAGAAAACCGGGACTTCATCTTTGGCAATAGTGACCGCGTCACCGAAATCAGGCTGACCAATATCTTTTATTCCGATACTATCCGGCGAGCCGATATGAATCGGAGCACCATGTACTGACGGATAGCGAGAGGTAACCATGACAGCCTTCACTATCTGGCGGTCCGGTATCGGGCGCATACTGACAACCATATTCCCATGGAAACGGCCGGCCGGTACACAAGGAATATTCGTCTTGTACATCGGCACATTTACTCCTTCTTCGATATGCCTTACCGGCACTCCGGCCTGCCGGAGGGCGGTCTCGAATGTGAAACTGCAGCCGATCAGAAAACTGACCAGATCATCCCGCCACCACGCACGGATATCGGTGGCTTCTTCCGCCAGGACACCGTGGCGATAAAGGCGGTAACGCGGAAGATCGCTTCTCAAGTCAGCCTGCGGAGCAGTCAGCTTTGGCTCCGGGTTACCGGGATCCGTAACTTCAAGAACCGGGCAGGGCTTTGGATTGCGCTGGCAGAAAACGAGGAAGTCATACGCCCAGACCTGCGGCAGAACAACCAGATTGGCCTGAGCATAGCCTGGTGCCAAACCCGGTGTAGGCGAGGTAAAGCCGCCTTCTCTGATGCGGCGGCGGATCTGAGCCGGCGTTTCGTTGCTCATTGTTTTCACCTTCATTTCGAAGAATATTTGCACATTATTTATAATTCGCTGTGTTTTCCTCATTTCCTTTCCGACGGACGCAACAGCGTCAGTCAGGAACGCAAAGTTGAACGCAAGGCGCGCAGTTGTCCGGACAGCTGCACTACCGCAACGTGTAAAGAAGGGAAGGGGATCTCGTCCCCTTCCCTTCCAGTCAGCCGTCTCGTAATCGCTTTAGTAATCCATGCCGCCCATGCCGCCACCCGGCGGGTAAGGCGGGGTGTCATCTTTCTTCGGGATATCGGTAATCAGCGCTTCCGTAGTCAGAAGCATGGAAGCAATGCTTGCGGCATTCTCGAGGGCGCTCCGTTCGACTTTGGCCGGATTGACGATACCGGCTTTAATCATGTCCGTATACTCTTCCGTCATGGCATTCAGGCCGAAGCCGTTTTTGTTTTCCCGTTTAATTCTTTCCACGACAACAGAGCCTTCCAATCCGGCATTATCCGCGATCTGGCGCAGCGGTTCTTCGAGAGCCCGGCGGATAATGCTGATGCCTACTTTCTCGTCACCTTCCGCAGCGATTTTGTCGATCGCCGGGAGGACATTCAGCAAAGTCACGCCGCCGCCGGCGACAACGCCTTCTTCCACCGCCGCCCGGGTTGCAGAAAGAGCGTCTTCAATGCGGTATTTCTTCTCTTTCAATTCCGTCTCGGTTGAGGCGCCGACTTGGATGACCGCAACTCCTCCGGCCAGTTTAGCCAGTCTTTCCTGCAGTTTCTCCCGGTCATAATCGGAATCTGTTTCTTCGATCTGCTTCTTGATCTGATTAACTCTGGCCTTGATCTTCTCTTTTTCGCCTTTACCTTCAACAATAGTTGTCTTTTCTTTAGTGATCACAACTTTCGCGGCCTGGCCAAGCATATCCAGTTCGATATTCTCCAGTTTCAGACCAATATCCTCCGAAATGAAGGTGCCGCCGGTGAGAATGGCAATATCCTCCATCATCGCTTTCCGGCGATCGCCGAAACCGGGCGCCTTCACCGCCGCGCAATGGAGAGTGCCTTTCAAACGGTTCACGACAAGAGTTGCCAGGGCTTCGCCCTCAACATCCTCCGCCAAAATCAGGAATGGATGGCCAAGACGTGCGACTTTCTCCAAAACCGGTACCAAGTCGGCAATTGCAGATATTTTCTTTTCGTATAGGAGTATGTACGGATTCTCCAATACGGCTTCCATTGTTTCCGGGTTTGTGGCAAAATAGGCCGAAGTGTACCCTTTATCGAACTCCATCCCTTCCACCGTTTCCACGGTTGTGCCGGTACCCTTGGATTCCTCGACGGTGATGACACCATCTTTGCCGACTTTCTCCATGGCATCGGCAACCAGATTGCCGATTTCCTCGTCATTGGCGGAAATCGCGGCGACATGGGCAATATCGCCTTTCCCTTCCACCGGGATGCTCATTTTCTTAATCTCTTCGACGACCGTAGCAACAGCCCGGTCGATACCTTTTTTCAGAAAAATGGGGTTAGCGCCCGCCGCCACGTTTTTCAGCCCTTCCCGAACAATCGACCGGGCTAAAACAGTGGCCGTAGTCGTGCCGTCGCCAGCAACATCGTTCGTCTTTGACGCAACTTCTTTAACTAGCTGCGCACCCATGTTTTCAAACGGGTCTTCCAATTCAATCTCTTTGGCTACAGTCACCCCATCCTTGGTAATTGTGGGAGCGCCGAATTTCTTATCCAAAACAACATTTCTGCCTTTAGGCCCTAGCGTTACTTTTACGGCGTCGGCGACAATGTTTACTCCGCGTTCTAAAGCCTTACGGGCTTCCAAATTAAATATCAGCTGTTTCGCCATTAGCACATACCTCCTTTATCCGATAATCGACTACGCCTTAATTGCCAGGATATCGCTTTCCCGCATAATCAAGTATTCTTCGCCTTCATATTTCACTTCCGTGCCGCTGTATTTGGCGAAGACAATAATTTCACCGACTTTTACTTCAGGCGCGACTCTCTGGCCATTGTCCAGGAGTTTCCCGGGGCCGACCGCGATAACCTCGCCTTCCTGAGGCTTCTCCTTAGCCGAATCGGGCAGCAGGATGCCTCCTTTCGTTTTTTCCTCACTGGTAAGAACTTTGATGACGACCCGGTCCGCAAGCGGTTTAAACATAATCTCCCCTCCTTCAATATTTAATTGTTAGCACTCGGCATGCTTGAGTGCTAACAATTAAATATTATATTAATAATTCCAGGCTTGTCAATACTTCCCCGAAAATTTTCTGGATAACAGGAAGCATTGCTTCTCGCGGTTTCTATCTTTCCCATTTTTCAGCCGGTTATTCTTGCTAATGGCTCAGGAGACACATTTTACCGTCTCCCGCTTTGTCGCTGCCGCAAACCCGAAACGCCCAAGTCAGACCCGTCGAAACAGGCGGGCGAAAAAGTATCCCACCGTGTCGGCGAACCGGCGAAACACTCCGCCGCGCTCCACCGTATCCAGGGCGATGACATCGACCCGGCGCGTCTCCGAACCGGTGACGCTAATAATTAATTCGCCCATTTTCTGGCCGGCGGCAATCGGGGCGAAGACTTTTCGGTCGAGTACCACTTCGCTGGTCACGCTCTCCTTGTCCGCCTTGTCAACCGTCTGATAAACGCTCTCCCTCACTCCGACCGGTACGGTTGTTTTGGCTCCTTTCCAGATCCGCAGGGACTGAAGCGGTTGCTCTTTGTCCCGAAGAAAAACGGTGGCATAATTATGGAAACCATAATTCAAAAGATTTGTCGCTTCCGCTTCCCGCGCCGTAATCGACTCGGCGCCCATAATCACGGCAATCAACCGCATATCTTCCCGTTTCGCCGTTGCCACCAGGCAATAGCCGGCTTTTTCGGTTTGGCCGGTTTTCAGGCCGTCGCATCCCTCATATGTCCAAAGAAGCCGGTTCCGGTTCTGCTGAATATTTTCAATATTATATTGAAATTCTTTCTGCGAATGATAGGTGAGTGCTTCCGGATGCCTCAGGATATGTTCCCGGGCCAATTTCGCCGTGTCGGCTGCACTCATATAATGTTCCGGTGCCGTCAGCCCGTGAGGATTCGCAAAATGAGTATTTTTTAACTCGAGATCAGCCGCTTGTCGATTCATTGCCGCCACAAATGATTCTTCAGTCCCGGATAACTTCTCCGCCAGCGCGACTGTGGCGTCATTGCCGGAGGCAACGGTGATACCTTTAAGAATCTGCTCCAGTGCCACTTTGTCGCCAATATCAAGGAACATACTGGAACCACCGAGGCGCCAAGCCGCTTCACTGATGACGACTTCGTCCGTCAGTGCCGCTTCTCCGTTCTGAATGGCATCGAAAGCAAGATAAACAGTCATGATTTTGGTCAGGCTGGCCGGATCAAGCTTTGCTTCGGCGTTCTTTGCATAAAGGATCTGACCGGAGTGGGCATCCATCAGGACTGCCGCTTTGGCTGTAATCGCGACGGGCAGCGGCGGTGCCGCCTGAGCGAGCGGTAAATTAAGAGTGATTGACAGCAAAATTAGAATAATGGTCAGCAGATTGCGTATTTTGTTCGGCATAGTAATTCATCCCCTCCTGATACATTACATTTTCCCACCTTGACTCAAAAAATGAATAATCCCGGGGAACTCCCGCGATTATTCTATGCGTTCCTATTCAGACTGACCGAAAATCAGGCCAGACTCCGCCGCAGGATATAATGCGCCAGTTTCTTTCTTACTTCCGGCACAAGGTCGATTCTTTTCCGGAATGAATTTATGTATTTTTCGAATTCGCCTAACTTGAAAACGGGAATCTTGCTGCTCATGATTTTCAGTTCTACATTCTCACTAGTGAAAACCACAACCGACTGGATAAGCATCTGATCGACGAATTCTGCTTCCGGGAAAATATCTGCCGCCCCGGCTCGGACGATCTCCCGCAGAATCTCGGCATTACCGGCAGCCCGGTTTACCGGACTGTCAATAATATTATGGTCATTGACCCAATAATGATGCCATTTCTCACCTTCATCAACGATCTTACCCTGACGGTGGCGAGTTTCGATATTGAAGATGCCGCGCGGGGTGATAGCCAGATGCATGATTTTAGCCTTTTGCCCGGCATGCTCAAATTGCAGATCATGTAAAACATAGACATTGTCACCGGGCAAGTCTTTCAAAATATTACCGACTTTCCGTTCCATATTCAGGCCGGAATGGTAAGCAAAGTAAAAGCGAAAACTGATCAACGCCACCGCCATCGGAATAATCACGAGCAAGCGCCACCAGCCTTGCAATCTGAACAGCATAAAAATCGCCAGGGGCAAAGTCGGGTAGAAAAGAGCGCCGTAAATATTCCTTGCCCTTTTGACGGAATTAATGTCACGCAGGACAACCGCCATCAAACCACACCTTTCTCGTTCGATTCGAGTTACGTTGTTTTCTAGATTCTAGCCGCCGCTAACCGGGCTGAACAGGGTGACCTCCTCTCCGTCGCTGAGCCGGTGATCATCGTTGACTTTACTCCCATTCACGGCTGCAAACCAGAACTCTCCCGGTGGGATGCAAAGATCTTCTATTAGGGAGGATATAGTGGTGCTATCCGGCACCATCATGTCAGCCTTTTCACTCTTCCCGGGTAAATACTGGCGCAGATTCCCAAAAGCCAGAACAATCACGTTGATCATTGCTTGACCACTCTTTCCCGCTTAGTTTCCCCTGAATTAATCTTCTTATTTCGCCGGCAGAGTGAGAAAACCTTCCGAATGGCTCAGGAACAGGATCTGCTCAATTTGAAGATTGGGCAAGGTCGGAAAATCCGTGGCAACAACCAGGAGCATTCACTGCTCAGTCAGCCGTCGCCCAACCGACGCCGAGTTCGTGCAGTTTGGCTTTTGTCGGCATGCCCGCGGTATCCCAGCCCATCAGACTGTAGTAAGCTTCCCGCGCCGCCGCCACTTTCTCCCGGTCGACAGCCACCCCGGCAAGAGGGCCGTCTGCAAATGGCTCCAAAAACCGCTCCGTCAGATTATCGTCTTCGGTCGAAAACCCTTCCCGCAGATTAAAGACCCGGGCTAAAGTTGCCGCTCTCTCCCCGGCCTTCGCCAGTTCCCAAAGCGAGGTATCCCATCCGGTCACCGCCCGGACAATCTCCACCAACTGGCTTAACCTCCAAGGGACAAAATTGCATAAAACTGCGACATTGTTGAAATGAGCCATATTGGATTTATAAGTGAAGAGCCGGGCCTTGTCGAGGCTCAGATCGTCCGCCGGCAGCGGATCGAGGATGCCGAACGGTTTCATCGCTTCCACCGACTTGGCAAACGCAGTGTCATGCATATTGTGACAATGATCGGCGCCGGTGGGGGAAACGGCATAACCGAGACCGAGGCCATGCTTGAGGCGCGGCTCGTGCATCGGCACTTCCTGACCTTTGACCTGAATTGCGTACTTCTCCGCTCCCCGTCCGATTTTCGCCGCTGCCCGCTTCGTCCCTTCCGCCAAGATATTCCCGAAGCCTTCCCGATTGGCGATCTTCTCCACCAACTCCAGCATCGCTGCCGCGTTGCCGAAGCGAAGTTCCAGTCCGTCCGTTTCTTTCTCCGTCAATATTCCCCGCTCAAAGCATTCCATTGCAAACGCAATCGTAACCCCGGTCGATATAGTATCCAAGGAATTAGCGTTACAAAGCTCATTCGCTTTGGCGATCGCCTTCAAATCATCAATCCCGCAGGATGAACCGAACGAGCCAAGCGTCTCGTATTCCGGCCCTCCGTACACCGGGTCGACCTGGTACGGTTCCTCTACCTGCACCACCCGCTTGCAGTTAATCGGACAGGCAAAACAATTGTCGCGCTTGACCAGAATTGTATCCCGCATCGTTTGACCGGAAATCTTCGCGGCGCCCTCGAAAGTCCCTTCCCGGAAATTTCGCGTCGGCAGTCCGCCGCTATGCTGGAGTGCCATCAATCCGGCTGCTGTACCGTACTCGCGCATCCCGCCGGCCAGACGTTCCACATTTTCCGCCAGCCATTTTGCCAATTCCTTTATTTTAGACGGATCTGCAAGCTGCACCGGTTGGTGCCCCCGCACCGCCACCGCTTTCAGATGTTTGGAGCCCATCACCGCGCCTGTCCCGGTTCTGCCGGCCGCATGCGTCAGGTCATTCAAAACGCAGGCATACCGGACCATCTTTTCCCCGCCCGGGCCGATCAACGCCGTCCGTATTCCCTGATCCCCCAATTCCGCCTTGATTGCTGCCTGGGCCGGCGCCGTCGTCTTCCCCCATAGATGGGCGGCGTCCCTGATCTCTACGATATCGTCGTTAATCCAGAGATAAACCGGATTATCCGCCTTTCCGGACACCACAATCCCGTCCCAGCCGGCCCGCTTCAGTTCCGCTCCGAAAAAGCCCCCGCCGTCAGCTGAGCCGAAACCGCCCGTGAGCGGCGACTTGGCACCGACGCTGTTGCGCCCGCTCCCGGCCAACGGCATGCCGGTAAGAATGCCTGGAGCGAAGACAAGCCTGTTGTCCGGGGAAAAGGGCTCTGTCCCCGCCGGCACTTCTTTCAGCAAATAGTAAGCAATGATACCTTCTCCACCCATATAGGTGCGGTAAAAATTCTCATCCGGCGTCTCTATCGATATGCTCCGGTCGGTCAAATTCACCCGCAGAATCTTCCCGTTGTATCCATAGGGCATGCTCTTCACTCCTCCGCGTGTCTTTAATGACAACTTCGGCGCAATCAGCCTCTATTCCTTGCAGTTCGATAGTAAATTTGCCTGATACCGGCCCCCTTCATTCTATTCCGTCCGGACAAGCGAGATACACTACTCCTTGAGCACCGATTTTGATTTGCCCGCCGGTTAGTTCGTCGATTTCCGTCCGGAACTCATGCGCCCTCGCTGCCGGCACCAAGACGTCCATTTCGACCCGGGCGGTATAATTAACTGCGACAATCGGATAGCTCCGGTTCCGGAGATAATTCCCTATTTGTCCCAAAAAGGTATAGGCGAACTCCAGGCTGTGCGCCTGATGGCGGACATTCCGGATAATCTCCGCCGCCGCGATGCCCAATTTTGCCGCCCGGCCATACGCCCGGATTAATCCGCCGGCACCGAGCAATGTTCCCCCGTAATAACGAGTTACTATGATTACCGTATTGAGCAGTGCTACTTTACGAAGCATTTCGAGCACAACCGGGCCGGCCGTACCGGCCGGTTCACCGTCGTCGCTGCATTGCGTAATCATATTTTCCGTGCCAACCGTAAAGGCAAAAACATTATGCTGCGCTTTGCGATATCTTCGTCTTATGTCTTCGATACTATCCAATGCCGCCGCTTTCGTCGCTGCCGGCAGCACGGTAGCGATAAACCGCGAATTCTTCACGATAATTTCACTGCTGCCGGACTCCCGCACTGTCCGATATGACAACACTGCCATCACCTCGTTGCCAGCGGTAGATTATATTGTATTGCATCCCAATACACCACCGGGAAAAAAATGAATATATTGTACCATTATTGGCTATACGGGCCTATTAGTGTATAATATATATAAAGTGCGCACAGTTAAGCGTATCACATTGTTTTATTACCCGGTTTCCGCTTTCCGGGCGAGTAAACCGGCAAGATCACTACGGGAGGGATTTACGTGGAAGATCGGATCACCTTGAGCGTCATCAAAGCCGATGTCGGCGGGTTTGTGGGACACTGCGGCGTCCACCCGAAAATCGTCAACGCCGCCAAAGACGTCATTGCCCGCCAAGGCGAAGGATTGTTGATCGATTATCATCTTACTTCAGTCGGTGATGATATCAATCTCATCCTGACGCACCGACAAGGCATGGACAGCGAGGCAATTCATCATTTGGCTTGGGAGGCTTTCCAGGCGGGTTCCGCCGCCGCCCATGAACTGAAACTTTACGGAGCCGGCCAGGACCTTCTGGTGGATTCTTTCGCGGGCAATGTCCGCGGTTTAGGTCCCGGTGTTGCCGAAATGGAATTTTTGGAAAGGAAAAGCGAACCGGTCGTCATTTTCATGGCGGACAAGACGGAACCGGGAGCTTGGAATCTCCCGCTGTACAAAATGTTCGCCGACCCTTTCAATACTGCCGGTTTGGTTATTGACCCCAAAATGCATCATGGCTTCCGATTTGAAGTCCATGACCTGACTGAGCGCCGCAAGGTTATTTTTAACATACCGGAGGAATTGTATGATTTGCTGGTCTTTATCGGTGCACCCGGCCGGTTTTGCATCAAATCAGTGTTCAGCAAGGAGACTGATGATATCGCCGCCACGTCTACGACTCAGAGACTTAACCTCTTGGCCGGCCGTTACGTCGGAAAAGATGATCCTGTCTGCATCGTCCGTTGTCAGAGCGGCTTCCCTGCCGTCGGTGAGGCCTTGGAGCCTTTCGCTTTTCCGCATCTCGTCGCCGGCTGGATGCGCGGTTCGCATCACGGGCCGCTCATGCCCGTGGCTCAGAGTCAATCAACACCTACTCGCTTTGACGGGCCGCCCCGGGTAATAGCTCTTGGTTTTCAGCTCTGCGGCGGACACCTGATCGGCCCGCAAGATTTCTTTGCCGACCCGGCCTTCGACGCTGCCCGCCGGCGTGCGCTGGAAACGGCCGACTATCTGCGCCGCCATGGTCCTTTCGAACCGCATCGCCTTCCCCTCGACGCGATGGAATACACTACAATGCCCGAAGTAATGCGGCGACTCCAAGACCGGTTTACGGCGATTGAATGAATTTCCCTCTGAGAGTACCTTGCCTGAGGAACCCTTTTCTTCACAAAAGGTTCGCCGGCGGCAATCCACAGCCGAATCGTTCTAACCGGCGAACCTTTTGTCTTTAAATACCCGGCTGTATATCTCGATTTCTTCCAGCGCTATACCGGTTCCTTCCGCCACTGCCGTCAAGGCGTTATCGGCAACGGTCACCGGCACTCCGGTCTCCCGGGCAAGCATTGAATCCATATTGCGGAGCAAAGAAACTCCGCCGGCCAGCACTATCCCGCGCTCCAGAATGTCGGACACCATTTCCGGCGGACAATATTCGACTGTCTGCTTCACCACATCGGCAATCTGTTTGACTGAGTCTCGCAAAGACGCGTAGGCTTCCTCGGAACTGAAATCGATCGTTTTGGGCAGGCCGGTGGTGAGGTCGCGGCCCGCTACCGGTGTTGTTATCTTATCCGGTAGCGGCAAAGCCGTGCCGACGGCGATTTTGATGTTCTCCGCCGTCCTCTCTCCGATCAGTAAGTTGAATTTTTGTTTAATGAAGCGCGTAATGGATTCGTCCATTTCGTTGCCCGCAATCTTGGTGGAATTACTGGCAACTATCCCACCCAGAGAGATTATCGCTACATCCGTTGTTCCCCCGCCGATATCCACGACCATATTGCCAATCGGCTCAATAATCGGCATTTTGGCACCGATGGCGGCGGCCAGCGGCTCTTCAATCAGAAATGCTTCCTTGGCTCCGGCCTGAATAGCAGCGTCAATTATGGCCTTCTTTTCGACGCTTGTAATACAACTCGGGATTCCGACAACGACCCGGGGTTTTACCCATTTCATATACCGGATGGCAGCCATCGTTTTCCGGATGAAGTCCTGCAGCATTACTTTGGCGACTGCAAAATCAGCGATAACGCCGTCTTTCAGCGGGCGAACCGCTATGATGTTGCCGGGAGTCCGGCCGATCATCATTTTAGCTTCTTCCCCTACAGCCAGAATTTTCCCGGAGTCGATATTGATGGCTACAACGGAAGGTTCCTGCAGGACAATTCCCCGGCCTTTGTGATAAACGAGGGTATTGGCCGTCCCCAAATCAATCCCGATGTCACATTTCCACATGTGAAATCCTCCGCTCTCAGCATTTTCACTACTAGAAAAGAGTATCCTAAACCTATATTATTGTCAACTGTTTCAGCCGGCGGGGTGAAAAATAAGGACGGCATTTTGCCGTCCCCTAAGCCCGGGATTAGCTTTAGTTGTCTCCGGAGCCCTGATTCCCGCTCTGGCTGCCAGACTGAACGCCGCTTTGGCTGCTACCCTGACCCCCGCTCTGGCCGCCTTGCCCGGTCAGAATTTTCAATAGAGCACTCCGCACCATTTCCTCCAACGTCTTTTGCATTTCCTGATCTTCCATGCTTTTCTTCACTTGTTCCTGCAACGCTTTTTGCATGTCAGGCGTCGCCAGCAGTTTAGTAATCTGCTCTTGCATTACTTGTTGAGTTTCCGGGGCTGTAATCATCTCTTCCGCCCGGACGGCCATGGCCGTGTCGCTGATGATCTCCTCGATTTCTTCTTTCATGTCCGGCGACTTTAGTTCTTCGTTGATCATCTCTTTGATTTCTTCGTCCGAAGGAGTCGGTTTTTGCTGCGCCCCGCCGCCCCCGAACATTGTGCAGCCGGAAAGAAATAAGAACACTACCAGCAAGATCATTATTGTATCGATTGTTTTGCTTTTCATTCCTTGCCCTCCTACATTTCTTTGTCACCCCTATTCTCTCAAACCGATATATTTTTATTCCGTCTGCCCCGCCCGTTGACTTGTTACAGTATCGCAGACAGGAGAAACGGAGGGATTGGAAGCAATTTTTATTGTTAAACGATGCAGAGGATCCTATCTTTTGCATGCGGTATCGAGTCGGGAAAAGAGACGAGGTGCAATGCTCCATTTGCACCTCAGTCCTGACATCAGATCGTTTCATTCTTTAATAAAATTTTCGTCTCGCGTCAGTGGTTCCTGGATGTCCATATGTCCGGCCAAACTATCCAGTTTATCGCCTTCAATCAAGAATTGGACCTGGTTAATTCCCGGTACTTCCGTCAGGGTATTCACGACCGAATAAATGGTCAGCAGTTCACCGGCTGAACCGCCCCAATGCTTCGTCTGGAACTCGCTAGAAAAATTGACAAAGGCAGTTCCTTCGACAACCCGAATTTCGGTCAACTTAGTTTCGGGCGGCACCGTTTTTACCAGACCCTGCGCTTGCGGACCCTTGATCAGCTCGTTTAAGAGCAATGTTTCGTACGGTTCCGCCCCTTTTTCAACTTCCCTTTCTTCCTTAATCAGATATTCGGCGTTCGTGTCTCCGAAATAAAGCGTCAGGGTGACCTGCTCCTGCGGTGGATTTGGGTCAACCGGCGCTCCATTGTTGTCAGGCGGTTCCCGGTCGATCCCAGGCAACCCGCACCCGCCGCCCAAAGTTAATAGCAAGCCAATCAGCAGTAGCGAGATTAATCTTCTCATTTTTCATTCCTCCTCCTCTGTTTTGGCAATTCAACCATAAACTCTGTCCCTTGCTCGGGAGCGGAGGTGACTGCGATCCTTCCCCCGTGCAACTCGACAATTTGCTTGACGATGGCTAATCCTAAACCCGTACCTCCGGTTAAGCGCGGCCGCGCCTTGTCAATCCGGTAAAATCGGTTGAAAATCCGCGCTGCTTCTTTTGCCGGAATTCCCGGCCCATTATCGCGCACTCTGATTAACACGTCAGTATCACTACCGACTATCGTCGCCTTAGCCAACCCGCCGACCGGTGCGTATTTGACCGCGTTATCCAGTAGATTTACAAATACTTGGAGCAGACGCGTTGCATTAACGGATGCAGTGACATTGCCGCTCGTTTCAATTATTAAGCGGATTTCTTTTTGCTCCGCCAAGGGACGGATAATCTCGGCCGCTTCCCGGAGAAGTTTCCCCAGATCAGCCGGCTCAGTATCAATTTGGTAAGGATAAGCATCAAGACGGGTAAGTAATAGCAAATCGGTTACCAGACGGTTCAGCCGTTCAATTTCCCGGTGCATGTCGGAAAGGAATTCCTGCGCCATAGCCGCATCACGCATTGCCCCTTCCTGCAATGTCTCCACCATGAGCTGAAGCGAACTGAGCGGAGTCTTCAATTCATGGGAGGCATCAGCCACAAAAGCCTGACGGGAAGCTTCAATCTTAACCAGTTTATCAGCCATTTGATTGAAAGCCGTCCCTAACTCGGAAAGTTCATCATCCCCGAAAACGGAGACTCTCTGCTGCAAGCGTCCACCGCTCATAGCCTGCACCGCAGCGGTCATTTCACTGAGGCGCCCGGCAATCCGACCGGCAATCAAATAGCTGATAACACCGCCGGCAAGTCCGCTGGCCAAGGCCAAAGTCAGCAGTTTCCAGTTCAATTCCCGCAGAAGTTCAGTAATATCATTAAGAGAAGAAGAGACAAAGATGGCTCCGATGACTTTCTTCTTGTCAATAACCGGCACTGCCACATACATTACCCGCCCGATCCCGGAGATTATTTCCGTTGTAGTGATGCTCTTGCCGCTTAAGGCGGCGGTAGCTTCCGGACGGAGAAGTTTTTGCCCGGCGGCGGTTATCTGATCGGCCGAATCGCCTAAGATAATTCCGGCCGCGTCCAGAACCAGAATCCTGGCGCCCGCCATCGCCCCGAAGTCGGCAGCAATGAATTTTACCGCCCCATCCCGCTGTCGGATGTAATCAGTGCTCAAGCTGGCAACTACATTCGCGTTGGTAAGCAAGGTGACTTCCTTGCCTTTGCGGTAATATTCCGTTAAGAACTGAACAAGAGCGGCGCCAAATACTGCCACTGTCAAGAAGATGATGGTTAGATAAGTCAGGAACAGCTTGCCTTTAATCTTTTTGAACACCGGTAATCCTCCGTCTCCGCTTTTCCGCTTCTATTATAACTTATTACTTTTACGCATTATTAACCAATCTGTAAACTTTTTGTAATAAATTCCTGGCCCGGCAAAAGCTTTGCGGTATAAGTCGCCGGAATAAGGACAAAATACTGGTAAAATAAGGAGGGAGAAAAATGCCGAAGATGTCCGGTCACTTCGCCGATCGGCTCGCGAAATTGCGCCGAAAGCATCGCAATGGTCCCGTCTACTACCGAACACCACCGACGACGGCTTTGCTGCAAACAAAAAGCAGCGATATCGCTCCGGTTTTTGATTATTATGGCAGTCTCATTTTTTGCTGGCTTATCTCACTTCTGGCGGTCCTCGGTTTTACAGGCGGGAGACTGTTTCCTGCGTTATTTGCTGCTACAGCGATCACTTGGCTTTTCGGCCGCTGGCGGCGAATCGCCGGCAAGCACGCCGCCCACAGGATGCTACTCTTGCAAGGAACGTCGCTGTGCCGGGAAAATATAGGTCGGATTATTGCAGAAGGGCGGTTTTTTACACTGCTGTCCGAGCTGCTGCCGCATTTCGCATATCAGAATATTTCTTACCTGGGCCAACGTTCACAAGGGCTGGAATTGGCAATGGCGAACCGGCACGGACAGGCAGTGCTCATCGCGTTCTTCACCCCAACTGCCGGAGAAGAAACAGTGAGCAAAGAGACGGCCGAAGCCTTACGCAATATTATAGCAGAATTTGCCCCAACCGCCACTGCGTTCTTTACGGCCACTCCCTTAAGTCTCACCGCAGTTCGCCTGATAAGCCGGGCGAAAGAGAAATCCCCGGTTACTGTCTATGATCGGGAGCGTCTTGTTGCTCTCTGCCGGACGACCGGACATCCGGCCTACCCGTCCGACGCTTCCACTTTGACTGGCCGGAAAATCGAAAGCACCTTAAATAAGGGCGCAGCCAAAGAAATGACCGCTACCCAAGGAATAGCCGCTGCCAAGCGGAAAATGAATACACATCTTTTCACCGCCGGTCTGCTTTTCTTGCTTGCGCTTTGGCTGCCCACCAACTTTGGTATTAAGGCAATTTACTTTTGTTTTGCCGTTTACAATCTTGGCAAGGTTTTCTTTTGTTTTGCAATCTGGCGGCAAGACAGTTTTCTGCAGAATGACCTCCTGGCCCCGGAAACAAAGCAAACAGCAGAATGAAAATGAGCCGCTTTGACGGCTCATTTTCATTCTGCTGGAAAATTCAACATCAGCCGCAACGCTTTTTTAGGTAATCCACGACTTCCCGGCGGTCCGGCAGTGAAGGCTGGGCGCCTGACTTGCCAACGGCAAGGGCACCGGCCGCTCCAGCAAAGCGCAGCGCCATTTCGATTGATTGCCCTTCGGCAAGGGCAACGGCCAGAGCGCCCGTGAAAGCGTCGCCGGCCGCAGTGGTATCGACGGCGCGGACCGGCCAGGCCGGAACAGTGAGAGAGCGGTCTGTCTCCACCAATAGAGCGCCTTTTTCACCCAATGTAACAATTACCGCGGACAGACCCGATCGGAGGATTTCCCGGGCAGCTGCGTTATAGTCGGCCTTCGACTGCAGTTCCCGTCCGGCCAGCATAGCCATTTCTTTTTCATTTGGGGTAATCAGATCCACAAAGGAGAGCAAATCTCCGGATAGAGGCTGCGCCGGAGCAGGGTTAAGAAGCACTCTTACCCCATATTCCTTCGCGCGGCGCGCGGCATACTCAACGACGGCGAGCGGAATTTCGAGCTGCAAAAGCAGAATATCGGACACAGCCAAGAGAGGCAGCGCCTTGTCCACATCTGCCTTGGTACAACGCATATTAGCCTGGGGAACAACAACGATACTGTTGTCGCCTTCCGCATCGACGACAATACAACCAACGGCTGTAGTAGCGTCCCGGTCAATTAGGACATGATCGGTGTTTACTCCTGATTCGTTAAGGCTGCGCAGCAAAGCGCTGCCAAAAAAATCGTTGCCGACCCGACCGACCATATTGACAGCGGCGCCAAGGCGCGCCGCCTGGACAGCTTGATTTGCCCCTTTGCCGCCCGGGAACATGCCAAAATCGCTGCCAATGACCGTCTCTCCCTTGACCGGGCGTTTCGGTGTCCTCGCGACCAAATCAAATACAAGACTCCCGATGACCGTTATTCTCTTTTTCTCTTCTCCCATTCCTTCACCTCCGGTCCTCCGTTGATATCCGGAATAATAACTGTCCCAAGGTTCCCCCCGGATGCCGGAAGGCGAATTCTTCCCGAGTGAACCCTTTCCGGACAGAAACGGCAACAACAAGCGCATCGCCCAGAGCGAGAGCAGCCGTTGTGCTGCAGGTGGGAGCAAGGCCGAGCGGATCGGCTTCTTCCCTTACCCCGGTTACGAGATTTACACGGCAAGCCCGGCCGAGGCTGGAACCGGTTTTTCCGGTCAGGCTGATTAATGGTATCCCCGTATCCGCCAAGTACGGCAGCATCCTCAACATTTCAGGCGTTTCACCACTGTGGGAGACGGCGATGACCACATCATCGGAAGTCAACATTCCCAAATCGCCGTGCAAACTCTCGGCCGCATGAAGAAAGAAAGAAGGAGTTCCGGTACTCGCCAGACTGGCAGCGATTTTCTTTCCGATGTGACCGGACTTGCCAATCCCGGTCACTGCTACCTTGCCCCGGCATTCGGAGAGCAATCTGACCGCGGCGGCGAAGTCGCCGGTCAAGTTGGCAGCCAAATCCTGCAAAGCGTCAGCTTCGGCAGTGAGGACCATTTTACCTTGCGCCAGAATAGTAGCGTCTTCTTGTGTTGTCTTTTTCATCTTAGGCCACCTCCGATAAAAGCAACGGACTTGCCGGCAAGCACTTTCCTTAGGAGCGGATTATTTTTCCTTCTTTCATAACGAATTTCACAGACTGTAAGAGTTTGATGTCAGTCAGAGGATCGCCGTCGACAGCGATAATATCGGCAGACTTACCCGCTTCCAGCGTCCCTGTCATTTTTTCAATCTGCAGCAATTCCGCCGCCGTTTTCGTTGTTGCCTGAATGGCCTGCTGCGGGGTCATACCGGCTTTGACCAAAAGCTCCAATTCAAACGCATTTTTGCCATGATAATTGAAAGGCGTCCCGGCATCAGTCCCCATGGCAATTTTGACTCCGGCGGCGAGGGCGCGCCGGAAACTGTCCAGGTGTGCGGCCTGAGCCATCCGAGCCTTATTCACTGCATATTCCGGTATTCCGGCTTCGACGCCGTTAGTGACAATCCCGTGAACGGCCACTAACGTCGGCACTAAATAGACATTGTTGTCCAACATCATTTGGATGGCTTCCGCGTCAAGGAAGAAGCCATGTTCGATGGAAGTGATACCGGCGCGAATCGCATCTTTGATTCCCTTCGTCCCTTGTGCATGTGCGGCTGAGGTTTTCCCGAGTTTCTTAAACTCGTCGATCGCGGCTTTCATTTCATCGTAAGACAATTGTTGGGCCCCCGGTTCCGTCCCTTCCGACATCACCCCGCCAGTCGCGCATAATTTCAAGACATCAGCCCCGTATTTCAACTGCTCACGCGCCGCTTTGCGGGCGGCATCCGGACCGTCGACAACACCGATTTTCGACGTAACCCGGACTTCCGGAATGAAATGGGAATCGCCGTGTCCGCCGGTTATGGAGAGGCTGTGTCCACTAACAACGAGGCGCGGGCCAGTGTAAAGACCGGCGTTGATAGCTTGACGGACGGCGATATCAATGTAACCGCCTTCCCCCATATCACGCAGGGTAGTAAATCCGGCTTCCAGGTCGGTCCGGGCGTGTAGGGCGGCCTTCAGCGCCTTATACGGGGTGAGTTCTTTCACGGATAGCAGTTCATAACGGGCTTCCCCGTTGGAGCCGATATGGACGTGACAGTCAATCATTCCTGGCATTACAGTCTTTTCGCCTAAATCGATGACCTCCGCTGAGTCCGGCCAACTCATCGCCTGCGCCGGACCGGCCGTACGGATGACGCCATCCTCAATCAGGATGGCTGCTTCCGGTATGGGCTGACCGCCTTTGCCGTCAATCAACGTCTTGGCTTTCAATACTTTGTACATAACTATCTCCTCCTCGTTTTATTTTTCTTCCCACAGGACGGATAAGAATGCATCGATGACCTGCGGGTCGAATTGTGTCCCGGCGTACTTTCGCAATACTTCCATTGCCTCCTCCCGGCTTCTCGCTTGGCGGTAAGGACGGTCCGAGGTCATCGCGTGAAAAGCGTCCGCCGCGGCGATAATTCTCCCGCCCAGCGGTATCTGGCTGCCGGAAATCCCGGTCGGATAACCGCTGCCGTCATAAAATTCATGGTGGTAAAGGACATAATCGGCGCCTTTCTGGTAAGACTGCAGCAACCGGACAATCTCCGCCCCGACCCGCGGATGCTCTTTGATTAGCGAATACTCCTCTGCTGAGAGCTTTTCCGGTTTGAGTAGTATTTTATTGTCGATAATTATCTTCCCCAAATCGTGAATCCGGGCCGCCGACTGGATAACGTCGACTTCAGCCTTGGAGAGGCCGAGCCGCCTAGCTATCAGCACAGCGAACTCCGCGACTTTCTGGGAATGCTGATAAGTATAAGGATCCCGTTTATCAATAAGGTCCGCCAGCATTTCCAGAACTTTTCGGGTCTGTGTCCGCAGTTCCATATAATTGCGCAAAGCAAAATAGATGATAAGCAAAGGAAGCATGAGAAGAATGATGCCTGTCGATTGCTGATGGTAAATAACGGCAATCAGAACCCCGATCGCTGCCGAGGCGAAGTATTGGAAAGCAACATCCTTGATATTAATAAGCAGGATATCAGTGACGGAGAAGCCTTCGGAGAGAGCGATGACGACCGAAATGAACAGCGCATTCAGGCAGAAATATGTGATAACGCTTAATACAAGCGGTCCGAAGTCACGTAATAGATTGAGCGAACCGCTAAAACTTCGCGTCAGGTTAAAGACGACACCGGCCAAGCCGGTGCAGATAGCATATTGGGAAATATTGAATAGGGTTTTGCGCAGGGCGCGCCGCTCAAACAAATCGGCAATCCCGCTGCCAACAGCGGCGACAAGAATTGCCGCCTCGGTTCCGAAGAGAAAAAGGCTGGCTATATGGAACGAGCTGGAAACGCAAATCACGCAATGCTCGGGCAGGTGAACGGGATGCATCTCGGCGACGACAGCCAGAAAAGAAAAAATTATCAGTCCGGTGAGCAGACTAGAGCTGTTGCTCAGGCGCGGCAAAGCAACAATTAACACGGTAACGCCAACCGTGATGATTAATGTTAAATACAGATCCAGAGCGGAGAGATTTTTCAAACGACTGCTTGGTACTGTCTTCAAAGCTTTCCCGCCTTTTAATCTCTAATTTTACTCTGTCGTTTGTTTCAGCCGCGGGTCCAGCGCATCACGTAGCCCATCGCCGAGCAGGTTGCAGCAGAGAACGGTAACAAAAATGCAGAGTCCGGGGTAGACGGCCAAAGCGGGCGCTGTCCACACGTAACTTTGGGAATTTGATAGCATATTGCCCCAACTCGGCCAAGGCGGCTGTATTCCCAGTCCCAGGTAACTCAAGGCCGCCTCGTAAAGAATTGCCGAGGCAATGCCGAGAATGGTGGCCACAATAAGAGAGGCCAAAGCATTCGGCAGCAGATGCCGAAAAATAATTCGCCGATCGCCGGCACCTACAGCCCGGGCGGCCTGCGCGTATTCCAGTTGTTTTAAAGTTAGAAAAGCGCCGCGAACCAGCCGGGCAACCTCCATCCAACTCATACTGCCGATTATTAAAATAAGGTGGAACAGGCCGGTGTTAAAAAACGCCGACAGAATCAGGTACAGAAATAAGGCGGGAAACGCAAGAACAAGATCGGTAAGCCGCATTAAGACGTTATCAAGGATGCCGCCGTAATACCCGGCCAAAGCCCCGAACGTCGTACCAATAGCAAGGGCGACCAACATTGCCGCAATCCCTACGGAAAGCGAAACACGTCCCCCCCAGAGGAGTCGGGTGAGAATATCCCGGCCAAGCTCATCAGTGCCTAGGGGATGCCGGGAAGAAGGTGGCTGCAGAATTGCTTCGGCGTCATATTCACGGAAAGAATAAGGTGACAACATCGGTCCGGCCAAAGACAAAAGAATCAACATAGCCATAACGACCGCGGCGATTGTTGCGAGCCGATGTTTCCTGAATTGCCGCCAGATCAAATCCCAACTGAAAGATGGCATCGCGTTCCCTCCGACACAGTTTTGGCCTGCAATAACCTGTTCACTCGAACTTGATACGGGGGTCTATGAAAGCGTAAACAATATCGGTCAATAAACTAAAAACAATAACCAAGGCTGCCGAGATAGTCAGAATTCCCATCAACAAACTGTAATCCCTCTGCATAACCGCAGTGTAATAGAGACGCCCCATGCCCGGCCAAGCGAAAATCGTCTCGGTGATGACTGCACCGGTAAAGAAAAGAGGAATCTGGATGCCCATAACCGTCATAACCGGTATCATCGCGTTTTTCAGTGCATGCTTATAAATTACTATTTTTTCGGACAGTCCTTTCGCCCGGGCGGTTTGGATATAGTCCTGCCGGATAACTTCCAGCAGGCTGGAGCGGACATAGCGGCTCCAGTTGGCAATATTGGCTATGGACAGCACGGTGACTGGCAGAATAAGATGTCTGATGCGGTCCGTAAGCGACGCTTCCAGGCCGACAGTAAACATCCCGGAGGACGGCAGAAGTCGTAATTTTGCAGAGAATAAAAGCATCAGCATCAGGCCGGACCAAAATACCGGCAGAGAAACTCCGGCAAAGGAAAGCGCCGCGACTGTATAATCCAGAGCGGAATACCGTCTTATCGCCGAAAGTATTCCAACCGGGACAGCAACAGCGACAGAAAACAAGAAAGAAGCGAACATCAACTGCAGTGTCGCCGGCAGGCGCTGCGCTATCAATCCGGCTACCGGCAATCCGGTTATCAGAGAATAACCCCAATTACCCCGGAGGATTGAGGTGAGCCAATTCCAGTACTGTTGATGGAGCGGCAAATCAAGACCGAGGATGGCCCGCATCCGGGCAATGTCGGCAGCGCTGACTTTAGGGTTCATTTCGTACATGGCGAGAGGTCCGCCCGGTGCCGCATGCATAATCAAAAAAGACAGCACAGTAACTCCGAAGAGCAAAGGGACAGCTTGCAGGATCCGCTTGAGGATGTATTTTCGCACAGCCCTTTCCCCCAAAAGACGGCTGATTGCGGCGCGAGCGCAGTCCCGGTTGGGACGGCGCTCGCGCCGCATCTGAATACGTCAGATTATTGTTCGAGCCACCATTGGCTACAATTCCACATATTACTGTATGAAGTCGGATTGGGCTTGAATTCATGCAATTTGCTGACAGCAACGTCCAGATTCGCCCGGTAGTAAAGCGGCATAACGGGCACTTCCTCCGCCAATATTTCCTGGATTTCATCGAAACATTCTTTTCTGGCCGTCTGATCGAACGTCTGCCGGGATGCCTCAATCAACTCATCTACTCTTGCGTTGATGAAATGAGGGTAATTCTGGCCATTCGGCGGCAGTTGGTCGGAATGCCAGAGAGTGAAATTATCAGGATCGACACCGGCCATCCAAGCGAACAGAACAGTGTCGAATTTTCCGTTTTCGATAATGTCGCCAAAAAGCGTTAAGGCGTCGTAATTGCGGATTTCCAAATTAATACCAGCTTCCCGCAGCTGTTCTTTCATCAACTGTTCGATCTGCTCTCTTTGGACGTCACCTGCTGTTGTCGAAATGGTAAATGAGAGTTTTTGACCGTCCTTTTCATAAATACCGTCCGTCCCGAGTGTCCAGCCCGCTCCTTCTAACAAAGCTCTTGCCTCCGCCGTGTCTTTACGATACTGTTTTACATTCGAGTTATAGGCCCAGGATATCGGTGCTTGATCACCCGTGGCAATTTCGACCCGTCCATACATCAGCATATCGACAATCTGTTGGCGGTCGATCGCGGTAAAGACGGCTTGCCGGACAGCCTTGTCCTGAAAAAGGGGCCGTCGCAGGTTGAAATCAACATGTTCCCAAAACATGGCCGGGGTGATATAAGCCGATACTCCTGTTGTTTTTTCGATCTCTTCGAGCTGTGCCCAGTTGAAATTGAAGAAGGCGTCGACTTCGCCCGTCTTCAATTGAGTTAGCAGAGTATTCACATCGGGCACGATTTTGTAAATAATACTGTCAAGATAAGGGCCATCGCCGTAATATTCTTCGTTTGCCGCTACTTCGATATAAGCCCCCGGCTCCCATCTGACGAACTTGAAAGGACCGGTTCCCACCGGGTTACGGTTAAATTCGTCCGTATTGATGTCGGCCGACTGGCTTAAGATATGCTCCGGTAAAACGTAATCGAAAAGCTGTTGGAAAGCAGGATAAATTTCTCGGAAGGATATTTTGACCGTATAGGGATCGACCACGACAAAATTTTCGATTTTATCATAGCCGTCGTTGGAAAAGACACGCACTGCCGGATTCATGTACATCTCGTAAGTAAATTTTACATCCTCCGCGTCGAATGGTTCGCCGTCGTGCCACTTGACATCATCGCGCAAATGGTAAGTTACAACGAAACCGTCGCCTTCAATCGCAATACCGCCGTTTTCTTCGCTAGGTACTTCTTTGGCTAAGTCGGCGAAATAATTCATTTCGTCATCCACTTGGAGTAAGCCGCTGAAAATCATTTTGCTCACTTCGGCACTAGTCAGCATTTCCGAGAGCGGTGGATTGAGATAATCCGGTTCCTGCAATGAACCGACCCGGAGGATGCCGCCGTCCTGCTTGCCGCCGCCGGTTTGTACCTGGGGTGAGCAACCGGCGAGCACTGTAACGAGCAAAAACACGGTCAGGTTAATCAACAGTCTCCTCTTGCACACTTCCATCCCCTCCATATTTAAGTGTCCGTCAGGAAGGAAAATTTCCTTCCGAGCAATGCAGGCTTTACCGTCTAATGCTTGCCGTTACTTCGACCGATCAATTATTCGGAAATCCCGTTGCTCTTACGTTAACTTTTAGGTATAAGATACGACTTTTTTTACATATTTCCTCCTTGTTTGCCACATGTTACCGTATTTCGCATGGCTGCTTGGAGAAAAATGAAAATTCCTGTCGCAATTAAGACGTCGCCAAGGCTGAAAATGTTCGGGGAAGGAAATGGACCTGGGAGATAGAAGATGTCGCTCAGATAACCTAAGCGGGTGCCGCTGTCCAACAGAACGGAGTTATTGACCGTCTGTCCGCCCGCCAGCAAAGCGGCGGCTTCGGGATAGCCGATTTTTGCTAAATTATCAGCGTTCGCTGGCATATGACCGCCGTTTAAGCTGATGACCAAAAAATTGAGCAGCATCCCCGCACCGAGCAGCGGAAAGCCCGGCAGTTGACGGTTCGACCAGACGACCAAGGCGATTAGGAAGTAAGAAAGAAGGTGCAGGGCCGGCTTAAGCGCCGCGTTACGGGTCAAGCCCTCCGACCAGACGGAAAAGATGCCGACCTGAATTCCTAAAGCGATAAAAACCAGATAAAGCCGCCGGAAGCGAATCTGGGCCAGCGGGCGCAACGTGCCGCGGCGCAGGAAGCCAAGTCCGATGGATATAGCCATGATTTCGAGTAAAAACATTGCGCCATCCCCCGTTCATGCCGTGATAGAGTTATCGACAGTGGCGCGGCTTGCAGATAATTTCTCTGATTTCCGTTGCCAGAAAATCATTGGCGTGCGCCGGACGGATAATTATGGCAGTGTCGGCGCCCCGGCTTGTTCCCCCGACCGCGATAATGTCCTCACCGTAAGGGATGAGGCCGGCATCCAGCGCCATGACAGCCGTCTCGCAGCAGACTTTGACTCCCTGCCCGAACATCCGCAGCGCGCCGGCGATGAGGCCGCCGACATACAGACCGCCAAATTGCCGCGTCACCGCTCTTTCAACGTTGGCGAACAAATGCGTTGTTGTCAGAACCGCATAACCCTTCTCGGTCAGTTCGCGCCGAACTTCCTGACTCATCTCGTTCTCGCCCGGCGTCTGGTAGCCGGAATGGTGCGTGACGCAGACAACCCGCCGGGCACTTGGCTGAAAGAGCTTGGCCGTCTCCCCTGAATTGGAAGCAACAACAATATAACCGATGTCTTTTTCTTCGGCTTTAGCCAGTGCCAGACGGACCGTCGCCGCCGTGTTTTCCCTGCCCGGGGTTTCCCAATACATGCTTGCCACCTCTTCTGTTTAAGATCCCGGCTTCATTTGAAGCCTTTCTGCTGCCATTTCTTTCTACATCCGCCCACTTATTCCCTCCTCCCGCCGGCCCGGTTTCCGGCTGCCTGGCGGTTTAATTATAACTCTCCGCCAACGAAAAAAGAGGCGGTGTTCAATGCCCCTTCTTACCTACCTAGAATTTGTACAAACAGTTAACCATAAAATGGGTTGATTTACCATATAACCAAAACAGGTGAGAAATTGCCCTCTGTGTAAATAGCGTATTGCTCAAAACACCAATACACAGAAGGGC
>JBMNPB010000014.1:0-49811 GCA_050943375.1 bacterium | reverse complement strand
GGATAGTCTTTCGTGAGAAGTATTTCGAAACGGTTGGCGCATTGCAGCAAGAGCTCGATCAATGGCTCAATCACTACAATCATGAACGTCCGCATCAGGGTTATCGGAATCGGGGAAATCGTCCTATTGATACAGTCGAACAATACCTTAAACTGTTAGACATGAAGATTAGTTACCTACATTATATTTAATTTTGAATACTTTCAATTAATACCCAAACTTCATTATCCTTATATATACCTTCTAAAATCTTGACTTTTGCACGTGTTAATTTCCTTTCTATTATATTTACTTTTGTCCCTTTTGGAACCTCCGCAATTTTGTTATTTTCATATAATTCATTAATGGTTCCCTTATTCTCCCGAACAAGGGCATCCATAAACCTATCTATTGTTTCTTCATCAACAGCGATTAAAGAACTCCCATTCTTAAAGTTTAATATTGCATCATAAACCTCAATTTTATCTTTATTAGGATATGGTTTAGCATTTTCTTCAGCAATTGCCTTAGTAACATCAGTATCTAACCAAATCTCTGATATATAACGTTCAGCTAAATTATACTTCTCAGATGCCTCTTTCCAAATTTCATCGCTATACTTATCTCCTGTGTTTCCCCCATCTTGTTTATCATAATACTCATATCTACTCTCGATAAATTTATTTATTTCCTTTTTATCTTCAAGAGTTAGGTTTTTAAATCTTTCTTCTTGTTTAGCTGTTTCATTTTTTATTGCTTGCCAATCATCACCTAAAAGTTTGGAAACGAATGAAATTATTTCATTACTGAATTCTTCGCTATATTCGGAGGATATTTTAGAAGCATATGATTTCGCTTTATCTAGCCATTCTGCATTGTCTAAATTATTATAAGCATCAATACACGTTCTTGCAGAATCATAATTATATATAGTTGATATTACCTCGTCATCTGGATATTTTTTATATGTGTCCTCGATAAATTTTCCTGTTCCCAAAACATCTCTCTCATTCTTAAATTTTTCAATAACATCTTTCCTAGCCTGTTCAATTTCAGACACTTCTCCATCAGTTGACTGGATAGTATTTTCTTCCTTTTGAAGAATATAATCTTCTGTTGTTTTATCTGTAGTCCCACACCCAGCCAAGAGTAATACAAGACCTAAAAATAACAATAACTTTTTCATAGGCATCTCCTCCCATTATTTTACTTTTATTATAACTATTGCTATAATAATCTAACACAATCCTACATATGCCAATCGCTTCTTCACTAAACAAAAGATTAGTCCTCTATGTTTTGGGGGTTTCTGTGAAATTTCATTAATTTCTCTTTTATCACTCTGACTCTGATTATGCACACCCCTAAGCACAACAACTTTTTGGATAATTAAATTGTATCAATATCTGTAAAATTATACCACTCATTCCATTATCCCATAATGTCAGACGGTTTCCGCCCCGAAGACGACGTTGTCGATCAGCCGCGTCTTACCCACGAACGCCGCCACCGCGAGCAGCTCCCCGCCTTCAACAGTCCGCACCGGGGCCAAATCATCAGCCCCGACTATCTCGACATAGTCGGGACGCACCAGCGGCTCCCGGCTGATTTCGTCCCGAACGAAAGCGAGGACGGCGCCGGCGTCTTTCTCTCCCGCTGCGACCAGCGCCCGCGCCCCGGCCAGGGCGCGGGAAAGAATGAGGGCAGCCTGCCGCTCTTCCGGCTGCAGGAAGACATTCCGCGAACTCAGCGCAAGCCCGTCCGGTTCCCGGACGATGGGGCAGACGACAACGGCCAGATCGAAAGCAAGATCCCGGGCCATCCGCCGGATGACGATGGCCTGCTGGGCGTCTTTCTGCCCGAAATAAGCCCGGTCCGGCCGGACCAGATTGAACAGTATGGCAACAATCGTCGTCACTCCGCGGAAATGGGTCGGGCGCGACTGCCCGCACAGCGGTCCCGTCAAGTTATCCACCGTCACATAAGTACTGAAGTCGGCCGGATAAATCTCTGCCGCAGCCGGCGCAAAGATCATGTCCGCCCCGGCCGGACCGGCCAAGGCCGCGTCCCGGCGGAGATCACGGGGATAGACAGAGTAATCCTCTCCCGCCCCGAATTGAGTCGGATTGACGAAAATACTCACTGCCACCCGATCGTTCTCCGCCCGGGCCCGGCGCACCAGCGACAAATGACCTTCGTGCAGATAACCCATGGTCGGTACAAACCCAATGGACCGCCCTGCCCGCTTCTGTTCCCGGACCCACTGACGCATTTCTCCCGCCGTCGTGATAATCTCCATACTCCATCCCTTTCCTGCCGCTGGGAACGCAAACCGTCCGGCCGGTCCTCAAAACGCCCAAACGGCTCTTCTCCGCCCCGGCCCACAAGGTCCCGGCGGAATTCGTTCACAGTCAGCGCTCATAGTACAGTCCGGCCGCAGCTTGCCATCCGGGCGGAGTGCAAACCGGCGGTACCCGGTACCGTCCGCCCCTATTGTACCACGGACGCCCGGATTAATTCCAGTCCCGGCGCCGCTGTGAACGGGCCAGCAGCAGGCTGAAACAAGAAAGCAGCAGCGCCGGCCAGAAACCGGCAATTCGGAGGCCGGCGACAAACCGATCCGTCAGCATGACCATCCACGTATTGATGATGAACGTGAACAAGCCGAGCGTCAGCAGGTTCACCGGCAAAGTGAGCAAAAAAAGAAGCGGCCGGATTAATAAATGGACGACAGCCAGAATGAAACCGGCCAGCAGAGCGGCCAACGGCGAAGCGAGACGGACGGCCGGGAAGAAAACGGCAGCCAGATAGAAAGTAATGGCGCCCGCCGCGCAGCGAATCAGAAATCTCTGCATCCGCGCTCTCTCCTTCTCAATAAAAATCCAGGGATATCTCACTCCCGCCCGCTTCCACGTCAACCATCCGCCACCGCCCGTACCGGCGCAGTTCGGATAGCAGTCCACCGACCAGGCGAACAATCCGGGACAGGGACAAGGCCTCCCGCCCGGGCACCTCTCCTCCCTTGCGCCGGTCTATCCGGCGTGTCAGGCCAGGGAAAAGAAGATCCCCGAGCAAGGCGAGGTCGGCCAGAACATCGACTGTTTCTGCCAGGAGAGGCAGAGAAATAGGAAAGACGAACCCTGTTTTCCCCGCCGCTCCGAACCGAAGGAGCAGGAACAGGCTGCGCCGTTCAGCCCACATAGACTTCCACCTTGATCTTGCCTTCCTTCGGGTCGTCGATATCCGCATCCACAAGATGCATGTCGGCCATTCCTTCGTCGATCAGGCGAACCATTTCTTCGATATCCATTTTGGTCAAATCGATACCTTTCTTGTCCATTTCCGCCCTGGCTTCCGGGGGAATAAAGCTGAACCCGACCCCGGCCAGGCGGGATGCGATTTTGATCAACTCAATCGGGATGTTCACATTAACCTTCATGCCTTTTTCGCCGCTCACGCGCACCCGCAGAAAACGGCCGCTGACACCGGCTTTCTGGGACGGGGTGACAGACAGATTCTCGTCCAGGGCAGAAATCAGTTCAAGCCCTTCACTCGCCGAAATTTTGCCTTCCCTAACCATCTCCAAGATCCGCATTTTTTCATCGCTCATATCTTCTTGCCCCTTTCCTCTTTACCGCAGTGGAAGCCGGGGTTATTTCCCGGCTTTCCGCAATTGCTTCGCCGCTTCTTTGGGAGTGATCTCACCTCTTTCGAGAGCGGCCAAAACATCCTGCGGCACGGTTTTATCTTCTTCGGCCGGTTCCGAGCTGTTGTCCGCCCGGTAGCCAAGAGCCTGAATTACGCCATCCAAGCGGTTGCGCACCGTCGGGTAAGAAATGCCGAGTTCTTTCTCCACTTCTTTGATATTGCCCCGGTTCTTGACGAACACTTCAATAAAATCAAGCTGCTCCTGAGACAGGCGGCTGAATTTGCCGGCGGCAAACTCGCCTTCCAGCTTCGTCTCGCAATATCCGCAGGAGAGCCTTGTTATCGCCATTTCGCGTCCGCAAACCGGGCAGGCCCCCGGCGCTTTGAATTTCATCCTTTCACCTCCGTCGACAGACCGCAGTCAATATTTCCCTTGCCTAGGCAATTATAAATTACCACTTGCCCTTAATAATGTCAATAGTAATATTAAATTATTCAATATATTTGTTAAATATTTTAAGTGACCGGCCGATTGCGCCACCAGACCGTCCCGCCTGCCGGTCCGGCCGGCGCCAAAACAGCCGGCGGGATAGATATGGGTCCATCCCGCCCGGCACCGCCGCCGCCGCCAAAAACGAAGGGCCGTCTTATGAGACGACCCCGCGTTAGTCCGCATCTATAGGTTCTCGAGAATGAAGTTCACCACCAAATCCCGTAGCAGCGGCCGCTGCGAGACAAAGGAATGGTCGGAATGAAGAATCCACAGTTCGGACTCCGGATTTATCCCCTTCGCTTTGTTGTAAACCTGAAGCGCCCCTTCCAGCGGTATCCCTTCCGTCGCCGCCACCAGCATAAAATAACGGTTCCCCAGATGCTCAATCGTCTCCAGCGGTGCCCATTCTTTAGCCGCCCAACCGAAACCGTCCATCAGTTGCTGCGCAGTCACCCCGCGCAGAGGAATGACGAATTCCTGCATAGTTTCTTCCGAGCGAAGCCGGCCCATTTCCACTGCCGGATCAAGGGCGACAAAGCCGCGGACCCGGTCGCTGATTTTCGGGGAAATCAGCGTAGCCCACCCGCCGAGGCTGTGGCCGGCGACACCGATCCGGTCCGTGTCAATGCCCCATTTCCGGACGAATTCGTCCTCGAACACATAGTCGAGAACAGTTTTGATATTCTGTGGAATGGTTTCAATCCGGTAATCCCCTTTGCTGCCCCAGCAGCCGTTATAACTCGGGGTGAGAACAGCGCAGCCTTCATCCCGCAAGGCATAAGCGATATCCAGATTTGTCTCGTTACCCGGTATCCCGTGAAACAGCACTACGAGCGGACATTCCCCGACGCCGTGGGGACGGAACAGGCGGGCGTAAATCCCGCTGTCTTTAATGTAGAAACCTTCCATAGCTCCCTGCATCGCTATCAACCTCCCTCATTTTTGTCCTTGCCGAATGTTTTTATTCTTCTTTGGCCGCGGGAAACCTGCCGCCTTCCGGAAAATACCAATCCGGCCTTGCCCGGCCTAAATCAGCCTTCCCGCCGGGCGGCGAAAAAAAGGCGCCTCGCCATGAATTACTTGTTATTACTTTGGAGGTATTTTCGCCAACCCGGAGAATTGTTTAATTTATTAGAAAATTCGAACTAGGGAATTCATCCCAGCACCATTACCGGATGCGGCAGCGACTGCTCCAGGCGGCCACTATTATTATTAAGGAGTGATCGCAATGCAAAGTTACCGGCCGGCTTGGGTCGAAGTGAATCTGGACAGCATCGCTCACAATGTCCAAAAAATCAAGGAACGCGTTGGTCAGGCTGTCTGCATCATGGCCACCGTCAAAGGCGACGGGTACGGCCACGGCGCTTACGAGGTAGCTTCCACCGCTCTGCGAAACGGCGCCGGGAAATTGGCCGTCGCCATGGTCGATGAAGGAATCGAGTTGAGGAAAGCCGGCATCAAAGCTCCCATTCTGATTTTGGGCATGTCAATGCCGGAACACGCCCCGGAAATTGTCCATTACGATCTGATGCAGGCCGTCTGTGATGACCAATTGCCGGCGGCTCTCGCCCGGGAGGCGGCCCGACAGGGCCGGATGGCACAAGTCAACATTAAAGTCAACACCGGCATGAACCGGATCGGCATCCGGCCGGAGCAGGCGGTTTCTTACGCCCAATCTCTCCTTGCCCGGCCGGAGTTGGAAGTTGAAGGAATCTTTACTCATTTCGCCTCGTCATATTACGAACGGGAATTCGTCCAGCAACAGTTTGAACGTTTCCGTCAGGCCATCGACAGCCTGGCTATGGCCGGCATCAATATCCCTTACCGCCATTGCTGCAACAGCGGCGCTGTCCTCAACTTCCCCCACATGTACCTGAATCAGGTCCGCCCCGGCACCATTATCACCACCGCCACGCCGGCTCAGACCCCGGAAATGAATCTGGACCTGCGCACGGCCATGGGTATCAAAACGAAGATTGCTTTCATTCATCCTCTGCCCGCCGGCGAAAGCATGGGCTACAATCTGATTTACACGGCCGAAACCGACCGTCAGATCGCCGTTATTCCCATCGGCTGGGCCGACGGCCTGCCGGCCGACTTGGCCAATAAAGGGGAAGTCCTCATCCGCGGGAAACGGTGCCCGATTCGGGGACGAATCTGCATGGACCAGACCATGGTAGATATCACGGATGTCCCGGCGGCGGCAGTCGGTGATGAAGTCGTCATCATCGGCCGGCAGGGAGAAGACGAAATCCAGGCAAACGAATGGACAACCGCTGTCGGCGGCATGAACAGCCATGTCAGCCTGCGCTGCCTGATAACAAAGAGGATGCCCCGCATCTATCTTAAAGAAGGAGAAGCCGTCGGACTGCGGACGACCCTGCGGCCTGATTTGACGCAGATGGTTGCGCAATAATCCCGGCCATAAACAATTATGATTGAAATAATTCAACAAACGGTGACCGCAATCGGCAATTTTTTCTGGGGGCCGCCCCTGTTCATCGCCGTTCTCGGGACCGGCCTTTATTACACAATCGCTTTCCGGTTCACCACGTTTTCCAAAGTCGGCGATCACTTCCGCAACACATACGGTGCGATGTTCAGCAAGGTGACGAAAGGGGAAGGGACCTTCCGCAGCTTCGCCGCTGCCTGTCTCGCCTCAACGATGGGCGTCGGCAGTGTAGCCGGCGTCGCCACCGCCATCACCATGGGCGGACCGGGAGCTATCTTCTGGATGTGGGTGACGGCTTTGCTCGGCGCTTCCACCAAGTCGGCCGAAATCATCCTCGGCCAGCGTTACCGGGTCAAATTCGAGTCCATGGACGAGTATTTGTGCGGCCGCAATTATGTCCTCAAGAACGGTCTTGGCTGGCACAGTCTGGCCCGCATCCTGGCCTGGACGTTCATCACCTCTCCCTGGAGCCTCCTTGTCCAGACGAATGCCCTCGTCACGACGGTGGAGGAAGGGTTCGGGCTGGACACGCGCATCGGCCTTTGGCTCGTCTTTCTGTCACTGACCGTTGTCGTCGCCGGCGGGGTCCGGCGGATTGCCATGGTCGTTGAGAAAATCGTGCCTTTGATGGCCGGTTTCTATATCAGCGCCGGTTTAATTCTGTTGGTTATCAATTATTCCAAGGTCATGCCGATCCTCTGGCTGATTGTCCGGAGCGCCTTTACTCCCGCCGCCGGTACCGGCGGTTTCGCTGGTGCTACGGTCATGCAGGCGGCCCGCTTCGGAGTCGCCCGCGGCGTCTATTCCTGCGAGGCCGGGATGGGTTCCGGCATGGGCGCCCACGCCGGTGCCATCGTCGATCATCCGGTCCGACAGGCTTCCTGGGGACTGGGCGAATCTTTCATCAACACCATTATCGTCTGCTCAATTACGGCCTTGTCCATTCTGATTACCGGTTCCCATATCAGCCATCCCGGCGTGACGGGGGCACCCCTGGCGGCCATCGCCTTTACTCATGTTTACGGACCGGCCGGCGGCCAGTTGGTCGCCGTCGCCGTCACCCTCTTCGCTTGGGTGACAATGCTGTCTGCTTATTACGGCGGACAGAAATCTGTCAACTTCCTGTTCGGCGATACCAAGGCTAACAAGTTCGCCATGCGCTTTTGGTTCTTCTATTATTTGATTCCGATTTTCCTGGCCGGAGCCGACACCGGGCTGCTCTGGATAATAACCGACACGATGATGATTATCGGCGTCGCGTCCGGAATAGCCGCGCTGGTCGCCTTGCGCAAGGTAGTGCTCGACCTGCACAACGATTACTGGTACCGCTATCTCCCCGCCCTGAACGCCGGAGAAAACCCGCCGCCGGTGTCTTTTGTCTCCAAACCGTGACCCCATGACGAATAACAATTAAAGGGGCGGCCGACGGCCGCCCCTTTTGTCTGCGCCTTCGGCGCTGAATTCTTGATTATCGCCAGATCGGCGTAAAAATTTTCGCCCTGGCGAAAGGCAACGCAACAGAGTCCGAAGCATGATTTCCTTGCCGCATTCAGGCTGACGCCCAAGACATGCGTAAGCCAAAAGCTCGTTATCCATGCCTTACGGAAGTCTATAACGGCAAGACCCCCGCCAGTTTCGCCGCCATCACCGTGACAGTTATCACCAGGAAGGCCTTAATCCATTTCTCGCCTTTCTGGACGGAAAAAACACTGCCAAGGTAAGCTCCGAGGCTGCTCCCGACCGCGAGCCCCAGCCCGTATAGCCAATCTACTTTGCCGCTGAGAATGAATACGAGCAAGGAAGAAACGGTGTAGACAGCAGTCACGAAGACCTTGAGACCGTTAATTCTGACGAGGGAAAACCCGGTCAGCAGCGTTAAGGCGGCCATCATGATAAAACCCACCCCTGCCTAAATCAGCCCGCCATAAATGCCGACACCGAAAAAAACAACAATACCGATATTTTTTTGCCGCCGGCTCAAGACAATCTCTCCCACGCGCAGCCGCCGTTGAGGGTTCCAAAGCGTTAACGCCAATACCAGCAGCATAACGGCAGCCAGCAGACGATTGAAGACGGCGTCCGGAAGAGAAACGGCAATCCGGGAGCCGACTACCGCCCCGGCAATAGACGGGATCCCCCAGGCCATTCCCAGCTTCCAGTCAAAAAAACCTTTGCGGCGAAATCCGGCTACTGCGGCGAGACTCTGCGCCATAATCGCCACCCGATTTGTACCGTTGGCAACAGCCGAGGGCAAACCGAGAAAAATTAGCGCCGGCATCGACAGCAGCGATCCCCCGCCGGCGACAGTATTCAAAAATCCCGATATTATCCCGACAGAGGCCACAAGCAGAATGTTTTTCCCATCCAACGATGCCTCGCCTCCCTGCGGCGGCAGATGCCGCCTGCATTGACTTATGTATCCGCATTATCTGCGGCCAGGCGAAATCCGTCAACCGCGCAGTAAGCCGCAACTCAGCGTTGCGGCTTACACCTTATCGCGGGAGACGGTGTGTCCCGCGTCACCCGCAAAAAAAGAGAGCAGATCAGACGACATCAGCCGTCGTCAAGTGCTCCCCCACGATATCGAGCCCTTCCGACAGGTAATCGAAATAGGAATTGCGCAGCAGATTGTTGAATACTTTCTGGTCCATCTGCACCAAGGGAATGACGACAATTTTCTTCTCCCCGAATTCCATGGAAAATGGCAAACCATGCACTTTCGTTATCCGGGTGCTGGCAGGCGCCGACCGGGGATTAAGCAGAGTCGGGCGGTATCGTTTGTGCAGAGCCTCCCAGTTTTTCATGCCAAAAACAAACAGGAGGCGGAGATTCGGCAGGCGTTTCAGATCCCGGTCAATGTTCCCGGTAACGCCGCCCGATCGCCCTGCTTTCAGAATTCTCGCTTTGCGGGCGGGTACGGCGGGAGCAATGAAGCGAAAATCGCGGTAAATATCCCCCGCTTTGATATAATGGTCAAGATCTTCATAGAAAATCAAATCCCGGGTCCGGAGTACAGCGAGAAACTGCCGGAAATATTCCCGGGCGCTGCGCATCCATTCCAACAGAATCCGCGGTTGAGTATCGGCCGTTTTTTCCGCCGGCGGCACTTTTCGCTGAGCGGACGGCGACATTTCCAGCGGCGGCAGGAAAATACCGATCCGCGGCTGCAAATCCACATCTTTGTCTTTCGCTTGTTTCCGACGCGGCTGTGCCTTTTTGATTATTTTATCAATCAGTTTGTTCATCGTAATCCCCCATTTTACGCATTGATTAATATATTCTCCGACTACAGCACAACTCCTGCCGGTAATTAGAAAAATTCTAAATATTCGCACTAATTCACCGCTGTTACCAAACCGCTTGGCTAAGCATCCTTTTTGCGATTAACCGGAGCGATGGCTATATCGCCGCTCGCCGGAAATCAAATTGTCGCGGCAAAAAGGAAAAAGGGCATGACAGTGCCTTGCCGGGAGTAAGCGGAGAATTTAGGGAAGAAGAGTGTCATTTCAGCGCAGTCCGCGCGGCGCTGCCGGAAGATACTGCGGCATCGGGCGCCAGCGTGAGGATGCCGGCCGGACAATGAGCGACGCATGTGGCGCAGCGGATGCATTCTTCGCTGCTGAATTGCTGCCCCGGTCCCAGCGCACGGTAAGGTTCAAGTTGTACCGGGCAGACGCGGGCGCATTGCCCGCATTGACGACAAAGTTCGGGAGCATTAGCGGTGACTTTCCGGTCGGTGGCGCGGTTCAGGCCGGTCCTTTTGCCAAGTCTGTACATCAGTTGCTGGATAGTAGCCATCGGGCAGAAACGGCACCAGGCCCGGACATTGCTGAGCAGCGCCAGTGTAAGACCGATCAGCGTCGGTAACAAATAGTTCACGGCCAGAAGAAAGCCGAGTTTATCCCAGAAAACGAAGCTTCCCCAGAAGGCGGAGACGATATACAGACGCCGGATGAACATTCCCATGTAGAAAAGAAAGAAAGCGGTTTTCAGAAGTGCCGCCTGGAAAACAGGGTGGATTTCCCGGTTCGGCGACAGCGGCAGGAGGATTTTGTCAAAGAGACTGCCGTGAGGACAGAGATTCCCGCACCAATATTTCCCGCTCAGAAAGCCGGTAACCATCAAAGTAAGCATAACCGGGAGAAGCAAGAGACCGATTTTCGGATAATAAAGGCCGCCGACGGCAATTACCGGCACAAGCAGCCAGGAATAATGCTTGAAGGGATGAAACACCCGTTCCGCTTTAATATTGGTTTTTGTCTGTTCCATTTATGTCGCCTCCTGAATACTATACCCCGTATACTAAATGATTATAAACGGCAACTGCTCGTCTTGTCAAGCAACGAAAGCGAAAATCGTTAGCCGCTGCCGCGGTATCTCTAGACGTAGCGAACCGGCCCGCCTACGGCGGGCCGGTTCGCAGCTGATACTTTCCGAGATTTCTCGCGTCGCCCCGGATAGCCGGTAAAGCTATTTCTTTTGATACCAGACAGTGATACAGCGGCCAGTCTGACTGGAGGCCTGGGTCACATAGATTACTTCGATCGGCGACAACTGCCCGGAGAGCCAGTTGTTGACCTCCGCTTCGAGATGCCTGTGACTCGAATGGAAAAAAATCTTTACCTGCATATCTCTTTCCCCTTTCCGGCTGGACTGCCCTCAGTCATTTGCCGGACAGATGTCTGAAGGAGTCTGCCGTTTTCCCCGGCTGTTTGGAATATATATCGCAACCGGGAAAAGATTATCCTTTCTCCGGCGAACTCGGTTTTGCTTCTGGTTTGCCGTCAAATAAGGCGAGGTATTCCCCGTACCCTTCTCCCTTCAACTTCTCCCGGGGGATGAAACGCAAAGCAGCCGAGTTAATGCAGTAACGCAGCCCGGCCGGGCTCGGACCGTCGTCGAAGACATGGCCCAGATGGGAGTCGGACGAGCGGCTTTTGACTTCGGTCCGCACCATCCCGTGACTTGTATCGATTTCCGTAAAGACCTTTTCCGGCCGCAACGGAGCGGTGAAACTCGGCCAACCGCAGCCGGAAGCGAATTTATGACGGGAAGAAAAGAGCGGCTCGCCGGTAATAACATCGACGTAAATACCTTCCCGCTGCTCATTCCAATAAGCGTTGTCAAAAGGCGGCTCGGTGGCGTTCTGCCTGGTCACCCGGTATTGGAGATCGGTCAGCCGCCGCCGCAGTTCCGCGTCTTCCTGCTGCCGAGCGATATGAGCAGCGCGACCGGAACCTTCCTTATACAGTTGGTAACGCTGTGCTTGTTTACGGTGGTAAGATTGATGATACTCCTCCGCCGGATAGAACGCCCCCACCGGTAGCACTTCAGTCACAATCGGCGCGGCATAGCGGCCGCTGGACGCCAATTCCCGCTTTGCCGCCTCAGCTGCTTGGTGCTGTTCTTCACTGTGGTAAAAGATCGCCGTCCGGTAGGACTCGCCCCGATCGCAAAACTGCCCACCCGGATCCGTCGGGTCAATCTGCGCACAGAATAAATCCAGCAGTTCACGGTAAGAGACAGCCGTCGGGTCGAAAGTTACTTGCACCGCTTCATAGTGCCCCGTCCCACCGGCGCAGACGTCCTCGTATTTCGGGTTTTCCGTCCTCCCACCCGTATAGCCGGAGACAGCCCGCACCACTCCCGGCCAGTCGGCGAAAACCGCCTCGATGCACCAAAAACAACCGCCGGCAAATGTGGCGGTCTCATACCGGTTATCCGCCTGAGCCTTCATTGACTCACCCCTTAACTGAATTAATCCGCCGTGGATATTTTTTTGCCCAGCACCTGAACGAAGAAAGTCCTCTCCCGCGGCCCGTCGAATTCACAGAAATAAACTACCTGCCATCGGCCCAGTATTATCTCGCCGCCGGCAACAGGCATCATCTGCGACGACCCAACCGCGCTGGCCTTAAGATGGGCGGCGGAATTACCCTCCCCGTGGCGGTACTGCGGATGAGTCCGCGGATATAATTCCGCCAGGCGCAGAAGGATATCCCGGACGACATCCGGGTCGGCGCCTTCATTAAGAGTGATGCCGGCCGTTGTGTGCGGGCAGAAGACAACGGCGATGCCGCTGTCCGCCCCGGCCGCCCGGACGGCCTCGCGCACTTGGTTAGTAATATTCACCATTTGCGAGTGTTCGGTTGTCACCAGACGGAATTTCTGCATCGCCGCTTAACCTCCTGTTTTCCACCGTTTTCCGGGCGGTTATATTTTATCCTGATCGTGTCGGGATAATTCCGCACCGACGGCCTCCGTCAACCGGTACGGAGCGGCAGATTACCGGCAAAGCCGCTTCACCGTTGCGGTATTGAATAGAATTTCCGGCTCCAGTGGGAAAATCCTCTCTCCTCCATTCCCGAGTTGCAAACAGTGACGGGAACATTAAGAATTCGCCGCGGAGTTGATTCCTTCCTACATTATCTGCTTCAGATCTTTGATCTTGTTCCGGATTTTAGTAAAACCAGAACCGAAAAACCGAGCAGGAAAAATAGAAGATTCTGACCGTCATTACGGCGGGGGAACTGCCGGAACCGCTGTTGGCCAAGTTGAAAACGGTAGCAGCGGCAAGAGGGAGAGTCGCGGCAAAACGCTTGTCATCACTTGGAATAGCCCTTCGTACTTATCAATCTTGGACTGATCGTCCGAGTAGATATCCGGCACCGTGTCCGTCCTGTCCGGAGACGGAAATAATGCCAGCCGATGATCTGCGCCGCGTACTCCCAGCCGACGTCAGCGAAAATATTCAAATATTCGCCAATATCGCAGTTATCGGTAGATTTGTAATCCAGCTTATAGATGTAGTCTTCCGGCTCACCCGAGACAGAATTGCAACTGGGAAAGATATAATCGGTCAGAAACCGGTTTTTCTGCGCCATCTCCCGCAACCAAGCCACCTCTGCCTTCTCCTGCCAGGCTCAGAACACCTTAATCATCTCCTTGATCTTCTTTATTACCCAAATCACTCCTTCATAGCCAGGCTACAGCCGGCTCGCTGCACTCGACCAAATCTTTCAGGCGGGAGTATTGCAAACACACCACCCGCTTACCGAATTCAGTGAGCACATACGCCTTGCGCCGTTATTCGTCTCCTCCGCCGCTTTAATAATCAGATCGAATTGTTCAAGCTTACTCAGTGCCCCGTGCAGGGTGCCGGGCCCGAACCGGACTTTGCCCCGGCTGATCTCCGCCACATTCTGCATTACGCCGTAGCCGTGCAGCGGCTCAACCGGAGAAGTCAGAATGTAATAAGTGGCCTCGGTCAGCGGCAGATGTTTTGCCGCTCTTTGGTCGATGTCCACCTTTCCACCCCCATACATCACCCATCAATATATCGCAAAACGGTATATCACTGATTAATATAGCACCACCAGTGCTGCTTCCCTGTCAAAAGCTAAGTATACTTTTTCTCCCAGTCGCATTTTCTTCGTTTTCCCCCTCAGGGAAATCTTATGTTAGCGTTAATTTGGCATGGGAGATGCTGGGATAAAAAAAGCAATCTGCGTTTACAGTTCATCCAGCAACCGGATTGGGAAACAAATTTCGCCGTCGCCGCCAAGCTGGGGCATGACAGCACCCGGCGCGACAGCATCTTACTCTTCGGCGACGGCATGGTCGGACTGATAGGCGCGACGCGAAAGCGGTGCACCGGGGCGGCGGAAAAATCATCGGAGTCATCCCGCGGGCACTCAACCGGCCAGGCATCGTCTACGCGACGAGCGATAAGCTGATCGTGGCAGAAGGTCTGCGGGAACGCAAAACCATCATGGACGAACGCTCGGACGCCTTCATCGCTCCGCCGGGCGGGTTCGGAACCCTGGAGGAAACCTTGGAGATTATTACTCTGAAGCAACTCAATTACCATAAGAAAGCAAACGTCATCCTTAATGCCTTCGGTCTCTATCGTGACCGTTCAAGCCAGTTCGACCGGATGATTCGGGCTGAATTCACCCGCTCCAAAAGCCGCAGCCTATATCACGTCGCAGATACAGTCGAGGACGCCTGGGGTTGTCTGGATAATTATCAGCCGCGGGCAGGCGGGAATAAATGGGAATGAGCGGTGTTTGGGGCGCAGGCGACAAAAACCGCCGGACAGCGTAATGCCGCCCGGCGGTTTTTGTCCTGATTTGTCTGTTTGTCAGAAAGTCCTTGTTCTTCGCTGAATTCTGAAAGAAAGCAAACGAGTTGGTAGGAAACAAAATCCCGGCTGGCGCGGTAAGCCAAGGATAGGCGGCTATACCGAGTCGCGCGCCAAACCTCCGGACAATGCGGTCAATTGTCTGTCTCCCCCGGTCCCGACTATTTCAGTTTCAGTTTCGCCAGGGCGTCAGCCAGGGCAGTATTGGTCGGCTCGTTTTCCTTCGCCTGCTCCTGCAGGTATTTATGCGCATCTTTCTTGGAGACACCGGACATCTCATGCTTTCGTCTGGCCTCGAAAGCGGAAAGTTTCTCCCGGTATCCGCAGCGGCAAACAAAAATTCGCCCTTCCCCTTCCCCGTGCAAATCCATTTTCTTGTGGCAGTTGGGGCATCTGGCATTCGTCTGGGCGGAAAGATGCTGCCGGTAACCGCACTCCCGGTCCTGGCAGACGAGCATCTTCCCCCGCTTGCCCTTCACTTCCAACAGATATTTGCCGCACTCGGGGCAGCGGGTTCGGGTCAGATTGTCATGCCGGAAAACAGCCGTCGCGCTTTTAATCTCGCTGACGACGGATCGGGTATAATCCCTGATCTCAAGGATAAAATCCTTTTTGGCAGTTTCGCCCCGACGGATAGCGTCCAGTTTCTGCTCCCATCGCGCTGTCAAAGCCGGAGACTTCATTTCCTCCGGCACCAATTCCAGTAGCTGTTTTCCCTTGCCGGTAAGGAAAATGTCTTTACCGCGCTTTTCCATCAGGAACGTGTTGAACAGTTTCTCGATGATATCGGCCCGAGTGGCGACAGTCCCGAGTCCGCCCGCCTCTTCCAAGGCGGTATTCAGGGCTTTGTTCTTCTCATTCATGTATTTCGCCGGATTTTCCATGGCCGATAGCAGAGTCGCTTCATTGAACGGAGCCGGCGGACGCGTCTCTCCCCGGGTCAGCGCCAGTTGCGTCACAGTCAAGACGTCACCTTTGGCGATGTCGGGCAGCATTTGCTCAGCGACGCCATCACCGTCTGCTTCCGCCTCATCCTCGTCCGTCCCGTAGACCTCTTTCCAGCCTGGGGCTTTAATAATCTTCCCTTTCGCGACAAACGTCTCGCCGCCGATTATGACCCGGACGATCGTCTGCTCATACTCGCAGGGCGGGTACAGAACAGCGAGAAAGCGCCGGACAACCAAATCATAAATTCTTTTTTCCCCTTCGTCCAGGCGGCTCAGGAGCGGCGTTTCCTCCGTCGGGATGATGGCGTGGTGGTCGGAGACTTTAGCGTTGTCGACAAAATGGCCGTTTCCCCGAATCGGGCTGCGCAATATCCGGGCGGCAAAACGGGCGTAAGGAACGAAAGCGACAGCCTTGACCCGCTCCGGCAACGTTTCGACGATATCGGCGGAGAGATACCGGGAATCGGTTCGCGGGTAGGTCAGGACTTTGTGCCGCTCGTATAGACTTTGCATTATCGCGAGAGTCTCCCGGGCAGAATAACCGAAGCGCCTGTTCGCGTCCCGCTGCAATTCCGTCAGGTCGTAGAGCTGCGGCGGCATACTCTTCTTCGCAGTTCTCGCCACCTCGGACACCACCGCATCCTTACTTCGCAACGAGCGGAGCAAAGCGTCGCATCTGTCCTTGTCGAACAGCCTGATCTCGCCGGATTTGGCGTCTTGCCATGTCAGCCGCAGAGCGTCCGTCTGCGCAGCGATGCCATAGAACGTCTTAGGTCGGAAATTGTCGATCTCTTCCTCCCGCCGGGCGATAATGGCCAACGTCGGCGTCTGGACTCGCCCGCAGGAAAGCTGGGCGTTGTATTTACACGTCAGAGCCCGCGTCGCATTGATACCGACGAACCAGTCGGCTTCCGCCCGGGCTTGCGCCGCAGCATAGAGGTTCTCATATTCCCGGCCGGGCCGCAACCGAGCGAAACCTTCCCGGATGGCCTTGTCAGTCACCGAGGAGATCCAAAGCCGCTTCAGTTCCTTCCTGACGCCGGCTTTTTCGATTATCCATCTGGCTACTAATTCCCCTTCCCGCCCGGCATCGGTGGCGATGACAATCTCTCCGATGTCCTTGCGGTTCATCAATTCCCGGACAATCTTATATTGGCGGCTGCTTCCCCGGATGACCTCCAGTTTGAGCCGGTCCGGGAGCATCGGCAAGTCCTCCAGTCGCCACTGCTGATATCTCGCATCGTAACTATCCGGTTCGGCGAGCGTCACCAGATGTCCCAGTGCCCAGGTGACAACATGCCGATCCCCTTCAAAATAGCCGCTCCCTTTCCGGCGGCAGGCGAGAACCCGGGCCAGATCCCGCCCTACGGAAGGTTTTTCGGCCAAAACCAACGCCTTGATCATGCCAACAATCCTTTCCGCTTGGGTTATCAAAACCGGTGCGCCCCAGGGCGCATCCCTATCTATTATACTGTCCCGCACCGAACAGAGCAAATCGACACCCGACGAAAAAGTATAATCGCTGCCGGCCGGCCTCGCCGGCGGCTGCGCCGGCGCTCTCATTCTGTGGGGATCCTGGCTGCTCCCTTCTCTCGGTCTTCTGCTCACCCGAGCCGGTTTGCTGCGGGGCTTTCTGGTCGTAGCCGTCTTGAGCACCGTCGGCGGCGCCGTTTTTGCCCTTCTCATCGGCCGCCGAAGTCTGCGCCCGGCGACGGCAGTCCTGGCCGGCCTCGTCCTCGGCTTCGTCCTTTGGGTAGGCGGGGCGCTCACTTTCGTCCCGCTCCTGCTCGGCTTCCCGCCGCTGCTGCGGAATTTCGCCTCCCATTGGTCGCCTCTCCTCGCCTTCACAATCGACGGATTGGTGACATCCTTTCTCTACACCCGGCCGCTGGCCCGCCGGCCGGGCGCAAGACTCAATTACGCACTTTCCCTCACCGCTCTAGCGGTCATCCTCGTTCCCGTCTATCTGCGGGCGGCCGTCAATACCCGGCCCGATCTGCTTGACCTGCCCTCCGGCTTCCGGGCGGAGGTGGCGGCGAAAGGTTTCAATTTTCCGACCGGTCTCGCCTTCGACGACCGGGGCACCGTCTATGTGGCGGAATCAGGCTATACCTACGGACCGAAAGAATACCCGGCACGGATCGTCGCCCTTGGCCGGGACGGCGTCATCCGGGAAGCGGCCGGCGGCTTCAGCGGTCCTATCAACGGCATCACTTGGCGGGAAAGCAAACTGTACGTTTCACACCGCGGCACTCTGACCGAGCTCGACCCAATCGGCGGCGCCCGCCGGGATATCCTCACCGGCCTTCCTTCCCTCGGCGACCATCAGAACAACGATGTGGTCTTCGGCCCGGACGGCGCGTTATACTTCGGCCAGGGTTCGGCGACGAACGCGGGGGTAGTCGGCACGGATAACTTCGTTTACGCCTGGGCCGACAAATACCGCTGGTTCCACGATTATCCCTCCCGAGACTGGAAATTGACGGGAGAGAACTATCTGCCGCTCGACCCCGGGACGGTCAATCCGGTCGACCGCCGGCCGACGGGGGCCTTCGCCCCGTTCGGTGTTGCCCGCAATGCAGACGAGATTCTCCCAAAGGCTTCGCCTGCCAGCGCCGCCATCCATCGCCTCGACCTCGTAACCGGGGCGTTCTCCATCTATGCGGACGGACTGCGCAATCCTTACGGCCTCTGCTTCGACCGGGACGGTAATTTGTACGCGACCAACCTCGGATATGACGACCGCGGCGTCCGGGCGGTGCGCGGCTCGCCCGATTGGGTCGCGAAAGTGAAATCTGGGGCCTGGTACGGCTGGCCCGACTACGCAGGGACAGTGCCGCTGACGGACGCCGGCTTCGCCTCCGAACGAGGCGTAAACCGGCAGCCGCTCATCGCCGATCCGCCCCGGGTGGAACCCCCGCTCGCCGTCTTCCCGGCCCATTATTCACCGCTGAAGCTGGCTGCCGCCCCGGCGGAATTTCCACTGCCAGGTCTCTTTGTCGCTATCTACGGCGACGGGCAGCCGCTGACGGAAGATATAACGGCCCCAGCTCCGACCGGGGTAATCCGAATCGCCCCGGCGACGGGCGAATACGAATGGTTCCTGAAAAACAAGCACAAGCCGCGAGCCGGGCGCGGCGGCGACGGACTGAAACGGGTCATCGATGTCAAGTTCGCACCGGACGGCAAGGCTATGTATGTCTTGGACTTCGGACTGCTCGAATTCACCAGCCTGGCGCCCAACGCGATACCTTATACGGGCGTCCTCTGGCGCATCACCCCTGAGAGTAAATAGAATATACCTGCACGTTCCGGTGAACAGAAAGCCATCGCCATCTATCTTGACAATTTCCTGTAAGGTGAGCTCATTAATGAAATTGCCGGATTCGACTTTTACTCGGTCGTATGGGTACGATTTCGACCGCCCTGGGAAAGCACAGTGCGAGAAGCCGATGTATTCACCGCGATTGTTGCACACATTAAAAGGCACCACGCAAACATCCTTCACTGCCGACTACCCGGCGGTATATACTATCCTCCCGCCTACTACGGTCATCTCCACCCGCAGGTCGCGGATAGTCTCCGGCGGCACCCGGCACGGGTCGTCGGAAAGAACAACGAAATCGGCAAGCTTGCCGGGAGTGATAGTTCCTTTAATCCCCTCTTCGAATGTGGAATAGGCGCTGCCGGTCGTGTACAGATGCAGGGCTTCTAAAACAGAAAGCTTCTCTTTCGGCTGAAACACCAGCCCGGGCACGCTGTCAACCTGACGATTCACAGCGTTATGGATACCCTGCAACGGCTCCAGCCGGTCCACCGGACTGTCGGAACCGCCAGCGGCCGGGATACCCCAATCCAGGACCGTTTTCCAAGGATAAGTCATGGCCGTCCGCTCCGGCCCCAGGAATTCCCGTACCCGCTTGCCGTTCAGGGAAATGAATCGCGGCTGAATATCGACTCCGACCCCGAGTTCCCGTGTCCGCCGAAGGATGTCTTCATCAACGATGCAATAGTGAATTAGGCGGTGCCGTGCATCCGGCCGGGGGTTGACCGTCTGCGCCCGCCCGAACGCGTCAAGACAGGCATCGATGGCCGCGTCGCCGATGACGTGGATGGCGACCTGCAGCCCCGCATTGTGACCTTTCAGGATGAGTTCGGCGAGTTGGGCGTTGGAATGGACCGGCAGACCGCGGCTATCCGGGTCGTTTGCGTAAGGCTCGCGCAGGACCCCGGATCGGGCGCCGAGAGAACCGTCTTGGACAAGCTTCATGGCCCCGATCCGAACCCGCTCATCCCCGTATTCGGTTTTCCAGTTCAGGGCCAGAAGTTCATCGACAGCATCCTGATAGACGAGAAGATTAACCCGCACGACCGGGCCGCCCTCCGCCCAGATTTCCCGGTAGATGTTCCGGCAGTCGGCAATACTCGTCATTAGGTTGGGACGAATGTCATCAGTCGTCACCGACGTCAACCCGCAGGCCACCGCCCGGTGCATCGCCGTCCGCACCATCGCCTTGCTTTCGGCGGCGGACGGCCGGGGCGCCTTGTCGGTGAACAATAGCTTGGCCTTCTCCCAGAGAAGACCAGTCGGCTCCCCTGTCACCGGATCGCGGTCGATGCGGCCGCCCTCCGGGTCGGGAGTGTCTCGCGTAATCCCTGCCAAGGCTAAGGCCCGGCTGTTTACGACTACCGCGTGGCCGCAGATGCGGGTAAGAGCCACCGGGTGGTCCGGCGCCGCCGCATCCAGATCGCGCCGGTCCGGGAAACGATTCTCCCGGAACAACGTCTGGTCCCAGCCGCGGCCGAGGATGACCTGACCGGGAGGAGTCCGGGCCGCTTTTTCCCGGACGCGGCCAAGCATCTCCGGCAGCGAGCCGGTACCGGTCAGGATGACCCAAGTCAGATACTGCCCGAGGACATAAAGATGAAGATGGCTGTCATTGAAGCCGGGCAGCAATGTCTTGCCGTGCAGATCAATCACTTCCGTCCCCGGAGCAATAAAAGTCCGGACTGCGGCGGCATCACCGACGGCAGCAATCGCACCATCACTGACAGCGACCGCTTCCGCCCGGGGCCGGCGCTCGTCCAAAGTAAGAACGTTGCCGTTAACGAACACCAAGTTTTCTGTGCTCATGGCTGCACCTCCTGTCTGAAAGGGGTCTCATTAACCGGAAAGTCCCTCCAGGTCGGCGAGAAAAGCGGCGACAGTTTCCTCGCGCGTCGCCCAGGACGTAACGAGGCGAATCGCTGAAGTACCGGCATCGGCTTTCGCCCAGACGTGGAAAGCGTATTTCTTCGCCAAACTATCGATAATCCGATCCGGCAGAAGCGGGAAGATTTGATTGGACGGCGAGTGAGTCAGGAAAGAGTAGCCGAGGCGGCTGATACCCCGGTGCAGGTGGTCGGCCATGGCGTTGGCATGCCGGGCCAGATCGAAGTACAGATTGTCCTCGAACAGTCCGAGGAACTGGAGACTGAGCAGCCGGCCCTTGGCGAGCAAGCCGCCTTTTTGCTTAATATGAAACCGAAAATCTTCTTTCAGGGCGTCATTACAAATGATGAGAGCTTCGCCCAGCAGCGCGCCGTTTTTCGTCGCCCCGATATAAAAGGCGTCGGTTAATTCGCCGAAATCGGAGAAGGCGAGATCGTTCTCCTCCGAAACGAGGGCGGAACCGAGTCGGGCACCGTCGACGTACAGGAGCAGGTTGTTTTCCCGGCAGAAAGCGTTCAACCGTGTAAGTTCGGCCTTGGAGTAAATGGAGCCGACTTCAGTCGGATTAGAGATATAGACGAGCCGGGGCTTAACCATGTGCTCATCCGTGTGAGCAGCCAGCACTCCGCGGACGTGGTCCGGATTGAGTTTGCCGTCGCTGACGGCGACGGTAACGACTTTGTGGCCGGTAGCTTCGATAGCTCCTGTTTCGTGGACATTGATATGGCCGGTGTCGGCGGATACGGCCGCTTCGTGCGGCCGCAGGAAAGCGGACAACGCCGTGAGGTTAGTTTGGGTGCCGCCGGAGAAAAAGTGAACGGCAACATCTTCCCGGCCGATTCTCCGCTTCAACAATTCAGCAGCCCGGGCGGTGTAAGGGTCCTCGCCGTAGCCTTCCATCTGCTCCATGTTCGTCTCGGCCAAAAGCTGCAGGATGCGGGGATGGGCGCCTTCGCTGTAATCGTTTTTGAAACTGTACATCTGTTTACCTCCTTCACATTAAAGATAACGTATTGCTGTCGGGCATCGGAAGCTCAGTTTATCAGCACCGGATGACCCGGTTAAAGCCGCAAAGGAGCGGCTATAAAGCACGGGGTCACGTCCGGTAGCAAAATAACCCCAGACGGAAGAGCAGAGCACCGCGCCCTTACAGGCACAGCGAAACTACCGCGAATCCAGCGGCAGACACCGAAGCCAGTCATTAATCACCCCGTTCGACCGCAAGCCGGGCCGCGTAAATATTCTCCGGCGGGGTGTCCGGATAAGCCACGCAGCCGGGACCGATAATCAGTCCTGATTCGCCGGCCTCGGCAACAGTGGCCTTGACCTGGCCGGCAACATCCGCCGGTGTGCCGCGGGAGATTGGGCCTTTTTCGTCGAGACCGCCAAGGAGGCATTTGTCAGTCAGCTGCCGTGCCTCCCGCAGGCTCGGATATTCCTGCCGGTCATGCCAGTTGAGGGCATGAACGGGGTAATCGGCCATTTCGCGGAACATAAGATTCTGCCCGTGAATATGCAGGATATTGAACCAGCCTTGTTTGCTCGCTTCCTCAAGGAGCAGGAAGTCGTAGCGCCGGCCGAATTCCCGGTATTCTTCCCGAGTCAGGAAATCGAAACAGGCACTCTGCGTCGCGTAGAAGATGCCGGCGATGCCGGTCTTCATATTCTCGCGGATGAAGCCCAGGGTCGTCTCGGTAATTGCCTCAAGCGCCCGGTGAACAATTGCCCCGTTTTCCCGCAAATCATTGTAAACCCGAGGCCCGGCCAATTTGCAGGCGGTAGTCAGAGGGCTGAACACGGTCTGGACGAAAGGCACCTTATCCCCCACCATTTTGCCCACCGCCTTAGCCAGCAATGTCGCTTGTCCCCAGTTGCCGAAATGGGGCGGCAGGACGTCAACAGCGTTCCACTCTGTCACGTCGGCAATCGCATATTTGTGCACGACTGGAGAGCGGGTTGCGTCACAGAAAAATTTCACCTGGCAGCCCCAGTCCTGCGCACTGTACAGGCCGAACGGCATGAGCTTGATAAAGTCGAGATCATAAGTGCGCTGAAAATCGACCTGCGTCTCGGCGAGAGTGAAAGCATCCTGATCAACGGCCGGATAATGCATCCAGACCGAGACGGGTACACGATCCACCGCTTCTTTGTTCAGAGCGGCCTTGATTCTCTCCGTTTTGTTCATTTTTCCGCCTCCTTGCGCTGCCTCGGCAGCGGTTCACTTCTCATCAGCTAATTCATTTTACCGAAGACATTTCCCTGCCGGTCCGGACGAGAATGAAAAAAGGACTGCCTATTCCGGCAGTTCGGCTCAAATAGATCATGGCCTCGCCTCCGCCGCTAGCAATGCGGCAAGCAGTCAGCCAAAAACAAGGCCGGCGAATATTATCCTAAACTCTAGATAACACTCCAGACCGGCCTCATTTTCTTTGGTAATAAGAGGAGAAAACGACGGCCGGCTTCCGAAATCTGCCGGCGGCTCAGACGAAATAAAGATTCTGCGAGGGGAATTCCGGATCACTGGTCAGATTGACGCCCAGTTGGCGCAGGATGCTCTCATCCGTATGGGTGAGCATATACGTGGAATGGGCTTCGCAGTGCTTCAGGCAGTTCAGTTTAGTAATCGCCAGCTGCGCCGTCGGATTGGTCGCGGCACTGATACTCAATGCAATCAGGATTTCTTCCAGATTGAGCCGGGCGTCCCGGCTGCCGAAAACATCCTCTTTAAGACGCAGTATCGGCTCCAGGACGACTGGAGAAATCAAATGAATTTCGTCCGCGATACCGGATAAAACCTTGATGGAATTAAGCAGAACACTGGAGGGCGCGTTCATCAGTGTCGAAGCCTTGCCCGTAACAATCCGGCCGTCCGTCAATTCCACTGCCATGGCCGGCGAATCGGCCGCTTCCGCTTTGGCGCGCGCCGGCCGGACAACTTTCCGGTCCTCCGGTCCAAGGTTAAGCCCCAGCATGATCATCTCCGCCCGCTGCGCCGTACCGATATCAACAATACCCTGCTTGTAGTCACACCAAGCCTTGAAGTAGCGCCGGATCACTTCCTGCCGGCCGGCGGCCTGCACGACTGAGTCGTCGGTAATTCCATACCCGGCCATATTCACGCCCATATCAGTCGGCGACATATAAATATTCTCATCACCCGTGATTTTGCCCAAGATAGTCTTCAGGACCGGAAAAGCTTCAATATCCCGGTTGTAATTGACCGTAGTCTCCCCGTATGCGGCGAGGTGGAACGGGTCAATCATATTGACGTCCCGCAGATCGGCGGTAGCCGCTTCATAAGCGATATTCACCGGATGCTTGAGAGGAAGATTCCAAATTGGAAATGTCTCAAACTTGGCATAGCCGGCCTTGACGTTCCGCTGATGTTCATGGTAAAGCTGCGATAGGCACGTGGCGAGTTTGCCGCTGCCGGGACCGGGGGCGGTGACGACCACCAACGGCTTGGTCGTCGGTATGTATTGATTGGTCCCGTAACCTTCGTCGCTGACCACCAGATCCAGATTGCCCGGATAACCTTCGATAATTTTGTGGACATACGTTTTCACACCCCGGATTTCCAACTTCTTGCGGAAAATGTCGGCCGAGGGCTGCCCGCTGTATTGGGTAATGACGACGCTGTTGATATCAATATCCCAACTGCGCAGATTGTCAATCAACCGCATGACATCCATATCGTAAGTGATCCCGAAATCAGCCCGGATTTTCTTACGCTCAATATCACCCGCATTGATGGAAAAAATAATCTCCGCCTTGTCACGCAACGTATGCAGGAGACGGACCTTGCCGTTCACGTCGAAACCGGGCAGCACCCGGGCGGCGTGGTAATCATCGAACAGTTTACCGCCGAATTCCAGATAAAGCTTGTTGTCAAACTGCTTAATTCGTTTCAGAATCTGCTCCGTCTGCATTTTCAGATATTTATCTTTGTCAAACCCGATTTGCATCTTGCATCCCCCTTGTTGTCTACGCACTATTCTTAAGAATAACACTTTTCCGGTTGATTATCAAACAGAAAATACCCCTGAAGGAAGCGCGCCGCCTTCTTCCGGGGGAAGGTGCGAGCCGATTAGCGGGCTCCCGCCGGGGCAGCAGATCCTTATGCTCAGGACGATGTTCGCCTGGTTTCAGGCCGGGATTGTGCCGAAGGTTTTTGCAGACACCTTACAGGTTATCGGGCAAGACAACGGCGTCATTGCCGCCCGCGCCAGAGGTTGCACAGATAATCCAGATTGGCCGGAGTGAAAACGACCGTCTCCAAATAGCCTGTTGTGTGTACGGGCAAATCGCATCCGGGGTGCTCCGCCCCGCGTGTCAAATCACCAAACCGGCTCAGCCGCAGGAAGCAAAGTGAAATTCAGAAGCGGCAGATGGCAGGGTAAGTGTGGCTGAGCGCTTTGGCGGTCCGGATGAAACAGAAATGTTACCGGTATCGTCGCCGAACTGCAGCACCGGACTGCCGTCAATGCCAATTCCGGTCGGCACAGCCGCCAGCATCCCGCTGCCCGGGAGAAGTTCTCCTCCATCGGGTAAATGGACGGGTCGGCACAGAAAAAAGACGGCTTGCTTCGCCGCCCGCATCATTCTTTCCCTCCCGCCGCCGGTTCGCCGCCGGCCAGCAGCGGCAGATCCCAGCGCTCTTCGATAACCGGCCCGTCCGACCACTCGTTATTCGGCTTCGTTTCGGTCAGAGTGAAGCCATACAACTCATACAGATGACGAGCCGCCGCCAGAAGACTGACCGTCCAGAGAAAAATGCTTTTATACTGTCTTTCCCGGCAAAAATCGAGCACCGTCTCCATGAGGCGATGGCCGATACCGGCGCCCCGCAAGCGCGGTTCCAGCAAAAACCAGCGCAATTGGGCAGTATCGGCGTCAGTCCGCACAATCGCAATGGAACCGGCCGGTTTGCCGTCGGCCTCGGCAATCCAGATATTCTCCCAGGCGGGATCGTAAGCGGCGGCAAATTCCCGGGAGTATTTCGCCACATAGTGCGCGAATAAGGGCTTAAAGCCGTATTCGGTTGCGTACAGATCACGGTGGCTGGCAATCATCCAGTCGATATCCTCCGGCCGGAATGTCCGGATGGTGACCGGGAAAGAACCGGTGGCCAGGCAGTGACGGACAAAGCGAAGGGCGCCAGTCAGACGCTCCTTTTCCCGGCCGGTCAAGTTAGCAATCATCTGCTGGATTTGCCGCCGTGACTTTTCTTCCAAGTCCGCCGCAGCCTGACGGCCGGCTTCGGTCAGGGTAACAAACAACCGGCTGTTGTCAGCCGGGCAATCTTTTTTCGTAACAAGCCCGGCCGCCGTCAGCCGCTTGAGCAGACGGCTCAGATAGCCGCGATCGAGATTGAGCCGTGCGCCAATCACGTTCGCCGGACAATTATTCATCCGGCCAACCTCCAGAAGAACCCGGGCTTCGGTCAGGGAATAAGGAGATTCCCGGATGTTCCGATCGAGCTGGCCCAGGATGCTGGCGTAGAAACGGCTAAAGTTACTGATTCCATCAACAACGGTATCCTCGTCGAACCTCATTTTTCATTCCCCCTGCTTATTATTCGGGCACTGAAGGAATCTCGCTCCTTTTGGCGGCTCATAAGGGCTGATCAGCCGAAAAACAAGCAACAAATATCGGCACTAATAGCTTGGAACAATTAAGTGTCGACGGCTTCACTCCGCCGGCTTGACAGCCGCCTTTATCTCCTCATCGACGGCGGCGGTCCGGGTCGGCTCGTAAGGATTGAGAAACAAATGCAGTCCTGCCGGCAATCGAAGGAAGCACCAGTCTCTTATCGGTGTGGAGCGGCAGGCAGCATCGGCCGGAACCGGCTTCTTCGTAATCGCCTTTTTAATAACACCAAGGCCGGCACCCTTCGCTTTGCGGCCGGGCGGCGGCATCCTATTCTCCAGACGGACAGCGGTAATATCAGCAAGACCATCAATGACACGGTACTAACCTTTAATTATCACTTTGCTGCTGAAGACTTCCGCTTCTTTCTTCTTCCCGTTGAGCAAGGACAAAACAAAAAGCAAAGCACCCGTCCCGACGGCAAGGCCGATAATGTTCATGACAGTCCGGGATCGCGCGTTCTCCGAGTCACCCAGACCCTTCATCTCTACCCGGTGTTTTCCCATACATACTTTTACAGAACCTGGGGGTTTTCCTTTGCCGCGCTCCCCAAAACGCAAATTTTCCTTCCTACCGCCTCTACTGTGCAAACCGGATGCTCATTTTTGCCTGCGGCAGGACTTATCCCGTTGTCTGGAGAAGTCGCTTCGAGTCAATTTTACTGCCGGTGTCTCTCCGCTCCGGGTCCGAGTTAAAAAATTAAGGGAGGAAACAAGATGCGAATTAATCCGGAACGCTTTCTCAGCCGCCTCGAGGAACTCAGCCGCATCGGGCGGGCCGAATCCGGCGGGGTGACCCGCCTTGCCTTCACCCCGGAGGACCGCGCGGCCAACGATCTGGTGCGTAAATGGATGAAGGAAGCCGGCCTCGCAGTGCGAATGGACCCGGCCGGGAACACCTTCGGCCGCTTGGACGGAACGGAAGGCGGAGCCGTCGTCCTCACCGGCTCCCACTTGGATACAGTCAGGGAGGGTGGGCGTTACGACGGGGCGGCCGGAGTAATCGCGGCTCTGGAGACTCTGACCGTCCTGAGCGAAAACAGTGTCCGGCCGCGCCGGCCGGTGGAAATGGCCGTCTTCCGCGGTGAGGAAGGCAGCCGTTTCCCGGGCGGCCTGATGGGTAGTCTCACTTTGACCGGCAAACTGCCAGATGACTATCCGGACCGCGTCCGGGACGGGGCGGGAGTCAGCCTGGCGGAAGCAATGACTGCTTTCGGCGCCAACCCGGCGGAATTTGCGGCTGCCCGCTATGGAGAACCCATCAAGGCTTTCCTCGAACTCCATATCGAGCAGGCGGGAGTTTTGGAGGATGCCGGCCGGCCGGTCGGCATCGTCACCGGTATCGCCGGCCCCCACATGCTCCGCCTCACCTTGCGGGGCCGCTCCGGCCACGCCGGCGCGATGCCCATGACGGGACGGCGCGACCCGATCGTGGCGGCCGGGCAAATTATTCAGGCCGTGGAGAAAACGGCGTTGGCGGCCGGGCCGACGACCCGGGGCACGGTTGGTTACATCAAAGCCTACCCCGGCGGCACCAATGTCATTGCCAGCGAGGTGGAGATGACGATGGATTACCGGGATATCGATGTCACGGCACGGCAAAAAGCGGTCACTGCCATCAAAGCGGAAATCGCCGCAGTGTGCCGAAAGCGGGGGATCGATTACAGCCTGAAGACGACAACGGACGTGCTGCCGACTCCGGTCGACGGGGAAATCCTGGCCCGGCTGCGGAAATGTGCCCGCCGGGAGGGAATTGACGCCTTGGAATTGCCCAGCGGCGCCGGACACGACGCCATGGTCATGGCGTCGGTCGGTCCGATGGGGATGATCTTCATCCGCAGCCGGGATGGTCTGAGCCATTGCTCCGAAGAATACAGCTCGCCGGAAGATCTGGTATTGGGAACGCAGCTGTTGCTTGCGGCCGTGACCGAACTGACAAACGACTAAACAGTCGTTTTCCGTCGGCCTCATGCTATTCCGGCCGCCGCCATCAGAAAAGCAGGGGCGCCAATCCGGCGCCGCCTGCTTTTCGATTGCCGGGCGACAGGTTGATAATGACGCGGCATTACCGCCCGCGGCAAACAAGCGTTACAACGGCCTACTCGCCCCGAGCGAGCCTTACCCGCAGATTGGCAATCCGCTTCCCGTCGTCCCCTTGCTCCGGGTCGTATGCGAAACGGTGCAGAACCGGGCAAACGAACTCGGCGCAATGCCCGCAATGCAGATGCCCTTTCCCCGCCGCGCAGGCGGCAACGGGGCATTCGCCCCAGAAAGGCTTGCCGCCGCGTGACACGCCGACCGCGTGACAACCGGGACAATTCATTTTCTCCCGGTATTCGCAACAGCTGCAGTCGATGCCGCAAATAGCCGCGAACACGCTTTCCTCCATCGGTTCATCCCTCTCTTCACCGTCTTATTCGGCGGCGAGCGCCGCCGCCACGAACTCGGAGGGCAACGACGTCCGACGGCAAATCTCCGCCGGCGTCATCCCTTGCCTGTGAAAACGCCGGGCCACAGCTTCCATGCTTTCCCCGATTTCAATCACATTTTCGTCCGGATCGTAGATACGCATCACCCGCTGTCCCCAGGGCTGCTCGCGCAATTCATGGAGGAAACGGACGGAGTATCGCCGGAGGCGGTCGTATGTCTCGTCCAGAGCATCGGTCTCGAAATACAGTTCATAATTGTGGGCCGCCCGGACTGGCACGTGTTCCTCTACGCCGAGGAGACGTCTGTAATGCGCGCCAAGGTGGAGAGAAAAACCGCCTTCGTATTGAATATTCTCACCGAAATCATATTTGAGCTTCTGTCCCAGAACATTCTCATAAAAATCTCTGGCCCGCACCATGTCCTCGACAACGATCAGAGCACAGACATATTTCATCCGGATACCCCCTTCGCTGCTCTTGTTTCCGCAATCCAGGGTATGTTTTCCACTTTGCGAGGGATTTTCCTGCTCAGGGCAGTCCGTAGCAGCAAAGCTCCGTGCATCATTCCAGTTTCTCCCGGTCATTCCCACCCAGATTGCATTCATAAAACCGGCACCATTGCCCGCAAGCCGCGTCTGTCACAGGCGGTAACGGCATCCAGGGAGACACATTGCCACGAGCGACTATAGCAGTCTGTCGTTTGGAATAAGAAACCGGATACCTTACAATGCTTTCCATCTGACAATTCATAACAAATTTAATTATGCGGCGCTAAATCTCTCCGCGCAGGAAACGCCGGCGCATCTCTTTCGGGAGCTTCTCGATCGCGTAGCGCAGCATGGTTCGCGGCATCCGGCGGTAATGCTCCTGCAGGAAGGCATATTCGACGGTGAAATCCCGCTTGCCAACTTCCCGGAGCATCCAGCCGACTGCCTTGTGAATCAGGTCGTGCCGGTGATCAAGTAAAACCCCGGCAATCCGCAGCGTGTCTTCGTAACCTCCGGCGCGGATGAAACGGAAAGTGGCGATAACCGCAATCCGCTGCCGCCAGAGGTCGCCGGAGCGGGCAAATTCGTACAGGAGAGTTTTGTCTTTATCGGCAAGATGCGCGCCCAAAATCTGGGCGGCCGAGGCATCGACCAGGTCCCAGTTATTAATCTGCCCGATATTATCCAGATAGAGGCTGACAATGGCCTGCTGCTCCGCCGCCGTCTTCGCCCTCCCATATTTTAGGATTAGAATGAACAGTGCGGTCAGCCGGCACTCGTGGACACTGTCACGCAACAGCTCACCGGTTTCGGCGAGGGAGATGTCTTTGTAGTACTTCTTCGCCACTTTCCTCTGCTCCGGAACGGCAACACCGATGAATTTATCCCCATCCCCATTGCCGCCGGGATAAGCCCGGAAAAATTTCGGCAGGAATGTGGCTTTTTCGGGGTCGGCGCAGGAAAGGAGGAAGTCTTTGACGGATTGAGCGCGCGCCATGTTATCACCTCGGGTAAAGGATTCGCTTCCGCCACCGGTTCACCTCCCATCGCAGCACCCCGCGCTTTCACATCTTTTCTGAGTGGATGGCGGCGGCAAATGAAAGAGCATTCCGTGGTAGATCAGGATTTGTCGGAAATGCTCCGGGTAATCATAAACGCTGTCATTCAGGAATTGACAAACTGATTCTCTATTGGGAGTTTCCCGGAGCCGGTTTATCGTTCGCGTCTCATTTACGATGGTCGGTCTCCGTTAGCACCAGGAATAATAACAACCCGATACCGGCTAAAAAGAACACCATCAGGGAAGCGACGGCGATAAACATTTCGCCGGTTGCATATCTTGATGTTACGGCCGCGAAAACGCTGAACAACAGCAGTCCAACTGCCAACGCATAAAGAGCGGCACGCAGTTTGTTCATTGCATACTTCCGGGCTGTTTCTCTGGTCAGAAAGCTGCAGGTTACCAATATCCCGCCGGCGACTACAAATATCCCCGTCCCGGCAACAGCCGTTGCATCTTCACTCATATAATACATCATTAGGGAAGTGAATAAGCCGAACAGAACCAGCAATACTCCGACAATTATTCCGGCATTGGAGACACGCATGCTCATACTGGAATAAACGGACTGACTGGCGATATCCTGTCCGAGCTTTCGCATATCATCCACTAAACCGCTTAAATCGCCCATCGAGATAATTGCTTCCTTGAAGGCCTGCTCATTATCCATACCGTGCGATTGGTAATCGGCGATTTTTTCTTTGATATTAGTGGTTAATTCTTCTTTAAGATCAAACAATTGCTGACTGGCCCCAATTTCGGCAAAAAGATTCTCAATATACTTTTGTATTCTGATATCTACCGAAATCTCCTTACTCGGCATCATCAAGACCTCCTTCAATCAATCTGGTTAAGACATCTTTTGCGAAATCCCAATCTTCCCTGTTTTGCTCGTACCGCTTTATCCCGCCGCCGGTTATCCGGTAATATTTGCGCCTGCCGCCCTGAGTTTCATCACCCCAGTAAGAAACGATGTGACCCTGCTGCTCCAGACGGCGAAAAGCAGTATAAAGGGTCGCTTCTTTCAGTTCATATTGGTTATTGCTTAACTTGATGATTTTTTTATAAATCTCATATCCATAGCTGTCACCCTGCCGGAGAACATTTAAAATGATGGTATCTGTATGGCCTCGGATTAGATCTGTCGAGATCGTGGAGCTCAAAACTTTTCACCTCCTGATTTACATTCTAAGACACATTACTATGTGTGTCAAGGTATTATGAAACAGAATTATCCTGCCAATTATTCTCTGCGCCCATACAGTTGTCGGTGCATTGACCCATTGAAGTAGTAATGAATTCCCGCATTCCCGGCAAATGAAGTTAAACCCGACGTTTTCCGAGCGCCGGGCTTGAGCAATAAAACAACATTCCGCGGTAAACGGGTCAGATAGTACTGCCTGGCCGCCTCTGATCCGGAACGGAAACACCGGATAACATATCCTCTTCCCGGTAGCCGCCGGGGCCAGCCGGAAAAGACTTCGGCTCGAAGGCGCATTAATAGATTGGCGCACTCAAGCAGAGAATCCTTTGCGGGTGGCCATAGAGCCGTCAACTCTTCGCATCTGACTGCCTGGCTATTTTTTGTACTGGCGATGAAACAAGTAAACGGCGGGGAAGATACATAAGCACTGTTTGAAACGGCTTTCCGCAAAACAGCATGTTACACCTGTAAATATTAACTTCCCGGTGGCCTAATTGATCCGGGAGAGATAATCATCCACAATCCGCTTGCTCTCGTACTGCAGCTCGGGGAAAAGGAAAGCTTCGTTAATACCGATGGAATCAAGCTCATCCAGAATTTCCAGCTTACTCTCGCCGTCGACGATATAGCGTTTGCCGTCCTGGCGGTAGCCGTAATGATAATCAGTGGGATCGTACACCCGGTCGTGAATGCTGACTTTGTCCAGTCTCTCTTCAGGTGTGTAAGAAGCGTAATCCCGGCCGGCCCGGTTCGGGCATTCATTATCCGGGCAGACGGGAGAGCGGCAGCCTGACTTGGGACAAATCTGGCCGGTAAACAGGATGAAAAAACCTTTCTGCCGGGAAATTCTTTCACTGATGATCTGGGGACAGGCCAGGAATTTATCGGTGCAGGTCAGCATAGCAAAAGCCTCGGCCAACCGTTTCCGGGGATAGCGGATGGCGCAGTCGTCATAAAACTCCCGCAGGCTGTCTCCGTAGATACACCGGTTGACGCAAAAGTCGGCGATGATATTCAAAACCTCAATATTCGGCAATTCCTCCCGGGTCGTCTGATATACAATCACCTCTCCGTCCCGGACGTCCGTGGGATGTGTTCTCCGGTTATAACTGCAACAAGCGAAGAAGAGGGCGACTGCCGGGTTCGACGTTAGATCCATCAGGCGGGTCGGCAATCCGTAATGCTGCATTTTGGCGAGAACGTTAAACATCCCCAGGCTGGGACTGAACTCTTCCGGCCGAGTGCGCCAGAATTCCTGCACCAGGCCGCTCTCGAACGGGGCGAGAGAAGTCTTGCCGCCATCCGCTTTCGGCAGAGTTCGGTAGAGAACAGGCAGCAGTCGCCAGGCGGCGTCGGCATGCCCCCGGTAATATTCCAAACAGGATAAATTCTCTTTTTCCCGCCACTGCTGTCGGAGGACATACATTTCCCGCAGGAAAGCAAAAGAGGATGTAATTTTGACCTTTTGCCATTCGTTCATCGCTTCACGTCTCCCGTTGTCCCGGCTTCTCCTGCCCACGGCTGTTGCAGCGGCCGCGCCGGCACTTCCGGTTAAGCACAGCTGCCCGGATTGCCGGCGCCGGCCAGTCAGGGCAATATGTGATACGCTTATTGTTAATCGGCGGCGGGATTAGTATTCGTGGCCATGCCGCCCGGGATGAAATTCCGACAGCACTCCGACCGGCAGCAATGAGGTGCGGGCTGACCGGACGGAGAGGAAATTTCCGGCAATGCGCGAATTGTATCTTTAATCTGAACCGAGGAGGAATGGAAATGGACTTTTCCGCTCTGATCAGTAAAGACGAGGCAAGAGATCTCCTCGCCGCAATGGTCCAAATCAATTCCACGTGCCCCGGCTTGGTCCCGGACAGCGCGGGCGAAAGGGAAATGGCCGATTTCACGGCGGGATGGCTGGCGAAGGAAGGTTTTCCAGCCGAGGTGATTGACTTGGGCGGCACCCGGGCGAACGTGGTCGGCCGCCTGGCGGGAAGCGGCGCGGCCGGCGGGCGGCGGCTGCTGCTAAACGGCCATCTGGACACGGTCGGCGTGGAAGGAATGACAATAGAGCCGTTCGTGCCGAAAGTCGAAGGCGATCGGATTTACGGCCGGGGCGCGTTCGATATGAAAGGCGGGCTCGTCTGCGGCCTTCTCGCCATGAAGGCACTGAAGCAAGCCGGCGTCAAACTGAAAGGGGAAATCCTGTTCACCGGGGTCGCCGACGAGGAATATCTGAGTATGGGAACGGAAGACATTGTCCGGCGCTATCAGGCCGACGGGGCAATTGTGCTGGAGCCGGCGGTCGGAGCGGTGGGCGACGAGGCGTCGGCCGGGACCATTGAAGTCACTCACAAGGGATTTATCTGGCTCGAGGTGACGGTGCACGGCAAGGCGGCGCACGGAAGCCGGCCGGCTCTCGGGGTCGATGCCATCGTCAATATGGGCAAGTTCCTGGTGGCCATGGACGAATTTGAGAAGAGTGACCTGTTCAAACGGCCGCACCACGAATTGCTGGCCCCGCCCTCCTTGCACGCTTCGCTGATCGAAGGCGGCAAGGAACTGAGCACTTATCCCGATTATTGCATGCTGACCCTGGAACGGCGCACCATTCCGGGCGAAACGGCTGCAAGAGTAAAAGCGGAGATTGACGGGATCATCGGCACTCTGACGGCGATAGATCCGGATTTCAAGGCCGAATGCAGGGTTACCTTCGAACGGAAACCGCTCGCTTTTTGGGAAGACTCCGCCATTTACCGCTGTCTGGCCGGGGCTGTCCGGGCAAAGACCGGCAAAGAACCGCTCCTGGTCGGCGGGTCCGGCTGGTGCGACTCGGCCATTATCCAGGACGTCGGGATACCGGCCCTCGTGTACGGCCATGCCGGCAAAGGCTCGCATGCAGCAGTGGAATACGCCAGCCTCGACTCCATCGTCGAGGTGGCGGACGTGCTGGCCCGCTGCGCAGTGGATTTTTGCGGGGTGGAGGAATAGACTCAAACTGGACTGCGAAAACGGGTAACCTTGTCCTCAAGAACAATGTTACCCGTTTCAGTTTGGTCTGATGCGAAAAACAGAGCGACAGGCTTGGGAGAGGCCGGCGGTGCATCTGATTGTCAGCGCTTACCGCCATAATAAAGGACATGCCGGCACAGAGGACTGCCGGGATCCACGCGAGGATGGTCGAATTCTTGAACGAACGTCAAACCGATTTTCTGCATCACCCGCTCCGACGGTTTATTGATCTTGGCCGTGAAGCTGTAGACCTCACTGATACCCAAATTATTAAAACCGTAATCCAGACAGGCTTTCGCCCCTTCAGTCGCATAGCCCTGCCCCCAGGTCGCTCGTTTGAGGCGCCAACCAATCTCAACGCAAGGGGTGAAATCAGCCGCAAACGTCGCCCGGTGGAAACCAATGAAGCCGATAAACTCCCGGTCGGCCTTCGTTTCCACCGCGTATAAGCCGGAGCCGTAGGCGGCGAACTCCTGCCGGATTGCTGCCGCGAAGGAATCAGTTTCCTCGTGTGTAAGGGTTTTCGGGAAATACCGCATAACCTGTGCGTCGGCGTTGAGCTGGCGGAAAGGAGCCAGGTCGCTTGCTTCCCAATCCCGCAAACGCAAGTGCGGGGTTTCGATGTAGAGCACTGTTGTTACCTCCTTGTTCGCCAATACTGCTTTCCGGCAAATCCAGCCGTCCAGATACAGATCCAGCCGGCATAATACTTTTTCTGCCGTCGTCAGACACACCCGACAAAAATATTCCGCAGTATCGGCCCACGGCCCAATCTGATACCCGGAAGGAAAAAGATTGAAGTCACCGCAGGAGCCGCATGCTCCCCGTCAGTTTGTTCACAAGCTTGTCCGGACCGCACAGGCAAATTCCCAGATAAGATAATTCCGAACTCGGTGTCTTAGCCAGTTCCGTTGTATACGTCGCGTAATTCAGAGAATTCCGGGCGACACCGCTGAAGTCGATGACCGTAATAGCCGCATACTCACTCTCGTAAAGCCGGTCGCGCAATTCCCGGATTGACTCAGCCGTGCCCGCCAGAACAGGAATGGTTCGCTGGGTTATGCCCCGGTGTGCCCGGCCGTCGGCATCAAGATTACCCGGCCCGACGACATCCGCCACCATCGCCCCGACGCTGATACCCAGGACAGCGGCCGTGTTGGCAAGCATACCATTAGGCAGGTCCCGGTCGATAATCATCACAATTTTCATATCCCGCACCTCCTCTTGCTATATTATATAGCAATGCTTGCTGCCCGGAATAATAACCCCGGGCGGTTACCGAAGTAACTGTGAGACCGGCCACCGCAAAGCCTCACTCCCCCACCGCAACGATGTCTTTGCCTAGCAGGAAAAAGCTCTGCAGGAACATGAGGAAACCGGTTCCGATCAGCAGCCATTCAATCCGCACGACGTCGGCAACCGGTCCAAACACCAGCATCCCTAAAGGCATCGTCGAACTGGCCAACATGGATTGCACGCCGAAAACCCGTCCGATAAAGTTGGCTTCGACCTTCTCCTGCAACAGGACAGTGGCTGGGACGTTAAAAAGCGGCATCATAATCCCGATAATGAACATAATCAGCAAGTAGAGCCAGAATAAAGAAGCCGCTCCGAGAGCGAGGACACCAACACTGTTGCAGAAAGCGGCGAAGGTGATGGTGTGGACCTTGTTCTTAAACCCGCCCCAGGCGGCGATAACCGCGCCTCCCAGCATCATACCGAGGGAAAAAGCAACTTCGATGGCCGTCAGACGCCAGACCTCCCCGCCAAACGTCCGGGCAACCTGCAGCGGGGTCAGGAAGGCAGCCGGGGCGACGAGGAAAAGAAAAACGGCGTTAAATAAGAGGAACTTGCCGAGAAAGGAATGTCCCCGAATATAAACGAATCCATCCGACAGATCCCGGAAATAGCTAAGCTGTTGGGAAGTACGCGCTATGCCATGCGATGGCACCCGCAGGAACAGCAGCAAAACCAGAATGGCAGCGGCAGCCGTGGCCACATCGATGAAAAAGATGGCTTCAATCGTCGCCACCGTCATAAGCGCGCCGCTGAGCATGGGCGAAGCCAGCGTGACCGCAGCCTGCAAACTCCCATTGATGCCGTTCACCCGGGTCAGTTGTTCCCCGGGCACAATCTGCGGCAGGAAGGCACCGACGGCGGGCATCTGAACGCCGGTGCCAATCGCCCGGAATACGGACATGGCGAACAAGAGGCAGAGGGACCCGTGTCCGCCGTAGAACATCAGCGCGGCAAGGAGCGTCGTCGCTGCGATGAAAGCGTCCGACAGCATGATGAGCAGCTTCCGGTCGTAGCGGTCGGCCCACACCCCGGCGAAAGGTGAGAGAAAGAAAGTAGGCAGGAAACCGCAGATAATGGAAACCGTCATCATAAGGCCTGATTTGGTATTGAGAGTGATGTACCACATGATTGCATACTGAACAAGGGTAGAACCGAACAAAGAGAGAATCTGGCTGGCTAAAAACAGTGCGGCGTCTTTTTTCCATCTTTCCCGCATTTATTGCGCTCCCATTTCAAAATATGCCTTGCCGGCGGCAAGACATATTTATTATAACATCAGATAAATAATTTTTGAACCATGTCAGGAAATAAAGACGCGGATGCTTCGTCCGGATTAGTTGCCGCGGAGGAAATCAATAATCATTTCCCACGCCGCCGGATCCGAATACCAGTTGCCATGGCCGGATTCAAGAAGTTCGTAGCGGGCGCCAGATATGCGGTCAGCCATAGCCTTGGTCCTTTCCGGCGGGTTGCTGCCGTCGTAGCGGCCGGCAAAAACGAGCGTCGGAGCGGTAATTTGCGGCAACCGGTCGAAAGTATCGTGGATGATAACGGCCTGTGCCTGGGCAGCGAAACCCGCGGCAAGTTTCGGATCGGCCCGCATCGCGTCCGTCATCGCCCTGGACTGCGCCTCAAAGGCGGCGACCTTTTCCGGATTGGCGGCGGCCCAGGCTGCGTCCTGCCGGATATCGGACAGCCGCAGTTTCTCGATAGTGGATAGCTCATGCAGGTTATCCACCCGGGGTCCGGCATTGGCACCACCGGCGTTAGTAACGCCAAGGACGAGTTTATCCACCGCGGCCGGATGGCGAAGCGCCAACTCTTGAGCGACCATGCCTCCGAACGAGGTGCCCAAGACATGATAGCGATCCCAGCCGACGACAGCAGCGAGTTCGGCGGCGTCATCGGCCAGGTCGGCAATCGTATAGGGGCCGGCCGGACTGTCCGATTTGCCGATTCCGCGCGGGTCGTAGGCAAGCACAGTGAAATGCTGCGGTACGGCCGTATTAAAGATCCCCAGGGGATGCTTCAAATCGGCACCAATGCCATGGATAAACAGAACGCAGGGACCCGTACCACGAATCTCATAATTAAGGTTTAAACCGTTCACTTTGGCTGATGGCATTATTCGTCACTCCTTAGTAAAATATTACTCGACTGGCGGCGCACAACTCAACCGCTGCCCTGGGGCTGAACCGGTCCGGATTCAGGTAAAACTGCTTCACAGTCTCGAGAAAAGAGAATTCGAGCAAGTCATCAATGCTAAAACGAGGAATATCGGTCCTGATTTCACCGTGAGCCTGTCCTATGGCGATAATTTTATCAGCAACCAGGTGAAAACCACCCTTTCCGTTCTCCTCCACCCGGAACGAGAGCATTTTCTGCATTCGATAGACAATATATTTATCGAAGAAATCCCGGCTCTTTCCCACTCCCGCAATCAGTTCGCCGAAGACCATCAAAAGGCGCGAGCGGGTATCGGGCAGAACAGTCATCCGCTGAACTCTGCCGGTATTCTTCTCCCGGAAAGATCGTTCGATGATTTCGTCGATGATGGCTTCTTTCGCAGGAGGATAATTGATTTTTCTTCGTGTTTCCGGCCTTCAGGGCAAAGAAGGAAGCAAGTATTAACTGCCTCCTTCACAGTACAGTCTCCAACTGGATGTCGTACGGCTCCCGCCGGTAAATATCTTCGTTGATTTCTTGCGCCGGGACACAGCCCATTTTCCTATAAAAGCGCTGAGTCTCCACGGCCGGGTGCGCACTGATGTACAACCTCGCCGCGCCCATTTGCCTCGCCGCCGCTTTCGCCTGCTGGAAGAGACGCTTGCCGATTCCCCGGCCGCGGTCTGGCCGGGTCACATGCAGAAAAGAAAGCTCACGGTAAACGGCTTTCTCACCGAAAGCCGGCGCCTCTACGACAGCAAATCCAATCACCTCATTCTCCCGTTCGGCTACAATTACTGCCCCGCCATCCGCCAATGTCCGGGCGAAATGCCCGGTCAGCTCCCGCTTTTTCTCCAGTGACCAGCGATCTTCAAAGGCAGCCTCTTTCTCAGTCAGCCCGCCGCCTTCGTTTACGAGTATCCGGGTTGTCTTTTGGGAGCGGTCGAAAGAGTCGAGCATCGCAGGTGTAACATTTTCACTCGGTAAATCGTGAATCTTAATCATGCTGGCAGCCTCCTTACCAATGCTGTTCCGAACTTGCCGCTGTTTTCCCACGAAGGCTGATTAAGGCTCACTCTTGCTTTCTCCCAACAGTTCGGTTTCTGCACCGTTAATCGCAAGCCCGGCTTACCGAACTTATTCCGATAGTTCTCGGTCTTTACGGCGATCTAACTGTTATTCTCGGCGCCGCGCTTCACGGCAGCGGGAATCCCTTTCTTAGCAAGAGCGATGCCAAACTTCTCTCGGACATCCCCGATAAAGCCCTCGGCGGGCGCATTCGTGGCAGCTATATTCCTTCCAGAAAAGCGACAATGCTCTCCCAGAAAGATTTATCCTGCTGGATATCATTATGCCCGGCACTTTCCAAAGTAACTTGCGTTACCGCTCCGCCCCATTTACCCGTAAGATTGTAGGCGTGCGCCGGCGGAATAACCTCATCTCGGCCGGCAATCAGCGCGAGCAGCGGGATGTCCAGCCTGGGAGCCATGGCGATGGAGTCGAACCGATTCCGCAGAAGCAAGGACGCCGGAATAACTTTCACCTTCGCCTGGACGACCCGTGTAAGGCTGTCGTATGGGGTGACCAAAATAACCCCGTGCACCGGCCGGCAGGCCGCGATGTGCACGGCAACTCCCGTGCCGATACTCCGTCCCATGACGATAATGCGCTCCCGGTCAATGTCTTCCCGGTCCGCGAACAAGTCGTAAATCTTCTCGGCATCCCGGCACAAATTCCGCTCATTCGGCCGGCCTTCGCTCAAACCGTAGCCCCGATAATTCATTGCGAGAACGGCATAACCCGGAAACCGGCCTGACTGCGCGGCAAAACGCGATACCTCTTCTCCGTTACCCCCGTAATAAATGAGCAGCGGCGCTTTCCCCCCCTCCGGATCGCCGGCCAGCCAGCCGTGCAACATAACGCCGTCGTCAGTTCCAAATTTGACTTCTTCGATATTGGCGGCAACAGCGACAGCCGCGGCATACTCCTCCGAAATTCTTGGCGGAAAATAGAGCAAATGCTCCTGCACCAGGAACAAACCGGCGAGAATTAACAGATAAGCGCTGACGAGATTAAGCAACGCGGCTTTCATTTTGCGGGGAGCAAGTATTGGCCTCATTTGTGGTAAGTCTCCCCCTGGATAATCTTGTGTGCCCGGTACAACTGCTCCAGCAGGATGAGGCGCATCATCTGGTGGGGGAAAGTGAAATGGGAGAAGGAAAGGCGAATGTCGGCAGCGGCGAGGACGGCTGGTGCAAGCCCGAGGGAGCCGCCGATGATGAAGTTGACATCGCTCCGGCCCTGGATGCCTAGGTCAGCGAGATAAGCGGCAAAAGCCTCAGATGTCATCGCCTCGCCTTCGATGGCGAGAGCGATAGTAAACTTCCCGAGCTTGAGCTGCCGGAGGATACGTTCACCCTCTTTTTCCAGCACGGCTATCTCTTCTTTGGCGGAGGCATGATCGGGAATAGACTCGTCGGGAATTTCGGTGAAAGTGACTCTGCCATAGGCGGAGAGACGTTTGGCATATTCGGCAATCCCCCGCTGCAGATATTTTTCCCGAACCTTCCCCACGGCGATAATATTATAACGCACTGTTATCTTCCTCCCCGTCCGATACGGACGGGTGATCGATAACGTATCCGGCTGCATCGGCGCAGTAAGCACAACGGGCCGGCGGCAGGCCGGCTTGCGAGAAAGTCAGGATCTCCGGGGGCTCACCGATCGCGTCGATATGGTCATCGATGCCCCGGTCGATATGTTCGGCGCAGACCAAAATCATCATTTCATCTCCTTTGCTGCCAATGGCCCTGTATTGGGACGAGGGAAATCGAGGCGGGTCCCGCGGATGCTTCTGAGAATTCAGGCGAAACCACAGGGTTTAATAATAATCCCGATAAGCCTGCGCAGCCGGGCAGGCACAAAAACCCGCCTTGCAAATCCTTGCGGCACCGGTGACAGCCAGGCAGTACCGGAAACATAAAAAGGGATATTACCCCGTTTATTCTTCCGGCGCTTCCCGCAGAGCTACGTTGACGGTAATGGAATGGCCGTCTCTCTGCAGGCCGACGGCAATTATTTCTCCGACTTTCCTATTCTGCAACGCAATCTGCAGTTCCTCCACGGTATTCACGTTTTCCCCGGCAACGGTAATGATAACATCACCGGCTTTGATGCCTGCCTTCGCCGCCGGTCCGCCGGCAATGGGACGAACGACATAGACACCGGCGGCAAAATCAACCTGATAGCCGTATTCTTCAAGCGTTTCCCGGTCGGCGAGGGAAACACCAAGCCAGGGATAAACGACGCGCCCGTTATTTATCAGGTCGTCGAGAATAGGTTTCGCCAGATTCGTAGGAATAGCAAAGCCAAGTCCTTCGATACCCGGCCCGGGAATTTTCGCCGTATTGATGCCGATGACCTGACCCCGGATGTTGAGGAGCGGTCCGCCGCTGTTCCCGGCGTTGATTGCCGCATCCGTCTGGAGAAAACGCATCGTCCTCTCGTCAACCTGGAGAGAGCGATTGATGGCGCTGATGACCCCGACCGTGACCGTCTGCTCAAACCCAAGCGGGCTGCCGACGGCGATGGCTGTCTCTCCCACCCGAACCGTAGCGGAATCACCGAACTCAGCGGCGGAAAACCCGCCGCCCTGGATCCGGACCACAGCCAGATCAGTCCGCGCATCCCGCCCGACAAGGTGTCCGGGCAGGCTCCGGCCGTCGGCCATGGTCACCACCAGTTCCTGTGCTCCTTCCACCACATGGTTGTTCGTCGCAATATAACCGTCCGGATGGAAAACAACACCGGAGCCGCTGCCCCGCTCGACCACCCGGGAACGGTTCAGCCAATCGTACATTACCGCCTTGTTCGTAATGCCGACGACAGTCGGAATAACGGCATCGACAGCCTCCACGACCCGGTCCCCGCCGGCCGGGTCGTCTTCGGCTGCGACGGCTCCTTCTGGCAACCCGGGAGTGGCCGGTGAGTGCGGGGCCGCGAAATAGCGGCCGTAAACGAGGCCGGTCCCGGCGACGGCTACGAGGCCGCCAGCAAGAGCACTGCAAAGGGAAAGGACGACCAGAACCGTGAGCATCGACCGCTCCCGGGACCAACCATCCCAAAAATGACCGGGCATGCTACCCCTCCTTAATTGTGCGGATAAGAGTATTATGCCCGGAAAAAACCTATTCTAAATCGATGCACTCTCCCATCTCCCCGTGCCGGTTCAGGACGAGACTCACATCCCGGCCTGTCACGATTCCACAGTCAGCGAGAGCGTTCGCCACGGTCAGCCGCGCCAGATCAGGCAAATTATTGTTCAGACTCAGATGCCCGAGAGAGATATAAGCAGTACCGTCAGCCGCCGCCTCGGCCAGGAATGCGCCGGCAGCGGCGTTAGAAAGGTGACCGCGGCCACCGAGGATGCGCTGTTTCAAAAACCAGGGGTAAGAGCCGACTTTAAGCATTTCCTCATCGTGATTAGCTTCACAAAAAATCAGCCGCGCACCGGTAAAGAGTCGCACAAGATATGATGGGGCATGGCCAAGGTCAGTGGCGATTGCGAGTTTCGTCCCGCCGCAACGGACGCAAAAACCAACCGGATCGGCCGCGTCGTGTGGGAGCGGCACCGCCTCGAGACAGAGATCGCCGACTTCGATAACATCGCCCGGGGTAAAGTATTCCTTGCCGGCAACATTGCCGCATTCAGCCTCCACCTTGTACCATGTGGGCCCAGTGGCGTAGACGGGGACACGGCGGCGTGAGGTTAGTGTCCGGAGGCCGCGGACATGATCACTATGCTCATGGGTAATAAAAATGGCGTCCAAATCCGCCAGACGCACACCGAGCGCAGCCAACCGTGCAGTCAGGCGACGACAGGAGATTCCCGCATCGATGAGAATCTTGGTATTATCCGTACCGATAAAGAGAGAATTACCGGAGCTGCCGGTCGCCAGCGGGCAAAATCGGAACATGATCACATCTCCTGTCTTTATCTCGATGAATTATTATTATTAAAGTCAAACTAAGGAAAGATCATGATGCGGCTACGCCAAACCGACAAGCCGGCTGCCCGATTTCCGGACGGCCGGCACCGGCCCGAATTACTATAATATTAGCCATGCCGGGTGGGTTTCCTGCCGCAGTGACGATGAGTAACAAAAAAGGAAGGTCTGCCGCAAAACCTTCCTTTTTGTTTCGTCTGCAATCCGGAACAATTACCACCGTCACCCGGTCAGTTGCCGCGCACGATATCCTTGATCTTCATCAGCCGGGTAGTGTTGGAACGCTCTTGTTCGCTGAGCTTCATGGCGATACTCTTGACAGTCTTCTGCAAGTTTGGAATCATGACGTATTCAAGCGCGTTGACCCGGCGCCGGGTCTTTTCAATCTCGTCCGCCATGAGCTCAACCGCTTTCTCGACTTCAGCCAATTTCAGCATCAGCGGCAGCACCGCCTCAAAAATACCGAGGGAGGCGTCTAGTTCACTCGAAGTGCCGACAAAACCGTAAGAATAAACATCCCCTTCTTCGCCCTGCTTCTGCAGTTCGAATTTGGGGACAGTCACCCCCATGGTCGTAGCCAATTTGACGTCAACGGCCGTCTGCCCCTGCGAATACATCAAAGCTTCTTCGAGCACTTCGGAAGACATCATAGCATTCGCAATCAGAAAACTCTGGAAGGCTTTGTTCAGCTTGCCTTCGAGTTCCTCCCGTAAAGCCTTGTTCTCACGGATTAACTTGAGGAATTCCTTCATTAACTGGTCGCGCTTGTCTTTGAGCAGGCGGTGACCACGTACAGCCATGGTTACCCGCCTTTTCAGACGCAGCATTTCCATTCTCGTTGGGTTAACGCGAATCTCCATATCCAACCCTCACTTTTTGCCGATGGGGGTTTCCACCGTTATTTAGAAGGCTGCTTCCGCGGCTTTCTTGGGCATGTACTTTTCGACGTGGGCGTCGCTGACCCGCTTCAATTCATTCCGCGGCAGGACGGACATGAGTTCCCAGCCAAGATTGAGAGTCTCCTCAATCGTCCGATCTTCGTTTTCATCTTGCCGGACGAACCGGTCTTCGAAATCATCCGCAAATTGGAGGAACTTCTTATCGTCCTCACTCAAAGCTGCCTCACCGAGAACAACTGCCAGTTCCTTAGCCTCCTTGCCCCGCGCGTAAGCTGCAAAAAGCTGATTTAGTACGCCGGAATGGTCTTCCCTCGTCTTCCCGTTACCGATACCCTTGTCTTTCAAACGGGAAAGTGACGGCAGCACGTCAACAGGCGGATAGATGCCCTTGTTGTGCAGTTCGCGCTCAAGGATAATCTGCCCTTCCGTGATATACCCGGTCAGATCAGGGATCGGATGCGTCTTGTCATCTTCCGGCATCGTCAGGATCGGAATCTGGGTAATCGAGCCTTTCTTCCCCTGAATCCGGCCTGCTCTTTCGTACAGAAGGGAAAGGTCAGTATAAAGATAGCCGGGGTAACCACGCCGTCCCGGCACTTCCTTCCGGGCGGCGGAGATTTCCCGGAGCGCTTCACAGTAATTAGTCATGTCGGTCAGGATAACGAGAACATGCATGTCTTTCTCAAATGCGAGATACTCGGCCGTCGTCAGTGCCATCCGCGGTGTCGCTGTCCGCTCGATGGCCGGGTCGTTTGCGAGATTGATGAACAGAACGGCTCTTTCGATCGCCCCTGTCTTCCGGAAATCAGTAATGAAGTAATCGGCTTCCTCGAAAGTGATACCCATGGCCGCGAACACGACAGCAAAATTCTCATCCGTCCCGCGCACTTTTGCCTGCCGAGCAATTTGGGCCGCAAGACGAGAATGCGGCAAACCGGAACTGGAGAACACGGGGAGTTTCTGCCCCCGCACGAGGGTGTTCATCCCGTCGATAGTCGAGATACCGGTCTGAATGAATTCAGCCGGATAAGAACGAGCATAAGGATTAATCGGGTTGCCGTTGATATCAAGTCTTTTTTCCGGAATAATCTTCGGCCCATTGTCAATCGGCCGGCCGAAGCCGTCAAAGATGCGGCCAAGCATGTCGGCCGAGACGGGAAGTTCAGTAACCCGACCAAGGAATCTGACTTTCGTGCCATCTTTACCCAACCCGGAAGTACCTTCGAAGAGCTGGACCATCGCCCGGTCTTCTAATGTCTCAAGAACTTTGCCCCGACGGACGTCACCATTGGCAAGTTCGATTTCGACCAGTTCCTCGTAGGCGACGCCAGCCACTTTGTCGACCAGAACGAGGGGACCGGCGATTTCCGTGATGGTCATGTATTCCTTAAGCATCATGTCATTCCCCCAAATCGAAATATTTAAGCCGCCACTTCCAGCTGATCGTCGATGTGTTTCATAATAATATCAAACGAACTCATGCTGTCTTCGGCAATCAGGCGTGCCCGGGCGATTTCACCCCGGACCGGCAGGGCTAAAATTTCCTCCAGCGACTGCCCGGCCGCCATCGCTTTTGCTGCTTGCGCATGGAAGTGAAGTACCAGTTTCAGAATTCGGTACTGCTTCGGCAAGGAAGCATACGTATCGATTTCGTGGAACGCGTTCTGGTAAAGGAAGTCGTCCCGCAGAGACTTGGCCGTTTCCAGTGCGAGGCGATCGGCGGCTGAAAGAGCATCGATACCGACCAAGCGGACGATTTCTTCCAGTTCCGCTTCTTTCTGCAACAGGGCCATGGCGTCTCGGCGCAGTTCCGGCCAATCTTCGGCGATATTTCCACGGAAGTATTCTTCCAGCTGATCGCTGTACAAAGAATAACTCGACAGCCAGTTAATCGCCGGGAAGTGACGCCGCGCGGCGAGTTTCTCGTCGAGGCCCCAGAAAACTTTCACAATCCGAAGCGTCGCCTGAGTTACCGGCTCCGACAAGTCTCCGCCCGGCGGCGATACGGCGCCAATCGCGGACAGCGAACCTTCGCGACTGCCGCTACCGAGGCAGATAACCCGGCCGGCCCGTTCGTAGAATTCCGCCAAACGGGAACCGAGATAAGCCGGATAACCTTCTTCGCCCGGCATCTCTTCCAGACGGCCGGACATCTCACGGAGCGCTTCCGCCCACCGGGAGGTGGAATCGGCCATCAGAGCGACGCTGTACCCCATATCCCGGAAATACTCAGCGATGGTGATTCCGGTGTAAATCGAAGCTTCCCGGGCTGCCACCGGCATGTTTGAAGTGTTTGCTATCAGAACGGTCCGCTCCATCAAAGGTTCGCCCGTCTTCGGGTCTTCCAGTTCGGGGAATTCCAGGAGAACATCTGTCATTTCATTGCCGCGCTCGCCGCAGCCAATATAGACGATAATCTCGGCGTCGGCCCACTTGGCGAGCTGATGCTGCACAACCGTCTTGCCGCTGCCGAAAGGGCCCGGAACGCAGGCAGTTCCTCCTTTGGCAATCGGGAAGAAAGCATCGATGACCCTCTGCCCGGAGGAAAGCGGAATAACCGGCGCCAGCTTTTCTTTGTAAGGACGCCCGCGCCGGACCGGCCAGCGCTGAAGCATGCAAACATCATGCACCGTGTCGCCGACTTTAATCTTGGCCACTGTTTCTTCGACCGTAGCTTCTTTCTCGGCAATCTCGACGATCGTCCCTTCCGGAATGTCGACCGGCACCATAATCCGGTGTTCAACCGGAATCGTCTCGCGGACAGTCCCAATGATATCGCCCGCGGCAACTTTGTCACCGACTTTCACGGTCGGCATGAACAGCCACTTCTTAGTCCGGTCGATGGCCGGAACCTCGACACCGCGGGTGATGAAGTCTCCGGCTGCTTTCTGGACGAGATCCAGCGGCCGCTGAATACCGTCATAGATAGCCTTCATCAGCCCGGGAGCGAGCTCTACACTTAACGGCTGCCCGGTTGTCTCAACCGGCTCGCCCGGCCGAATACCGGATGTCTCTTCATATACCTGAATGGACGCGTCGTCGCCGCGGAGTTCGATGATCTCGCCAATCAACCGCCTTTCGCCGACGCGGACCACATCGTACATCTTAGCACCCGCAAGGCCTTCCGCCTGAACGAGCGGGCCGGAAACCTTCACGATTCTTGCGTCACTCATGCTTTCCCCTCTCCCTTGAATAAAATATCGACACCGACCGCTTTTTCCATAATCGCTTTCAGCTTCTGCATGGCCAGTCCGGTGTTCTCCCGGTGGTCCGGAATAACGACGATGGCCGGCAGCGATGCCTGCTGGAGTTTATTAATGATACCCTGCATATTCTTGGCAAAATGCTCGGTGATGTATATAACTGCGTATCCCTCTGAACTCACCCGGCGCAGCACATTAGTTGCATCACTCAAGTCGGCGACAGGAAATACCGAAACCCCGAGCGCCTTGAACCCCAATATCGAGCCTTTGTCACCGATCATTGCAATTTTTTTATGCATAGACATCACGTAACCTTTCTTTGATATCTTCCGCCGGGATTCCGTTCAACTTGCTGATCATAATCATCCGAATCACCCGGATTTCGATATCCTTGGCAATCAGGTAGGCCAGCAGCGGTTCGACACCAAACAAAACGCTTTTTGCGCTCTTAACATAGTCCAGCAGGAAATTGTCGGCCAGTTTTTCAAAGTGGGTGGTCGTACGATGTTTAGCCCAAAAACGCGCGCCCTCTTCCACAACCGGCGCGTACTCGGTCAGGCTCAAACGGCTGATTAGGGCGTCCGCCGGCTCGAGCTCGTTGTAGAGAAGCAAAAAAGCCTTCTTTTCAACCGTCCCGTTCGCCAGCAGGACATTATCCAAAAACTCACGGCTCTTATTCAGATTCTTCACCCGCAGGAAAGCACCGATATTAAGCAAGTCAATCTGAAGGCGGAAGTAATTGACCAGATATTCAGAGCCGGAGCGTTTCGCCAGATCAATCAAAATATCAAACAGGGCGGCGTCCAGCAGGAAGCTGAAGGTCTGCGGATCACCTGACTGATTGAAGCCGTTAACTGCGGCCTCTACCGCCTGCCGATAATTGGCCGGCAAATCCCGCCAGTCGTCTTCAGCCACCATCTTTTCTAATCTGGCCGGGTCAATTGTGCCGGCGTCAACAGTCAGTTCGGACGCCTGCTCGCCCAGATACTTCGCTTTAAGAAGAACTTTCAAATTATGAAAATCATAGCGCACCGCGAAAATGTCGATAATCTCCTTCTGCGGAGCAATTTTTCGCAGCAGTTCAAACACTCTTTTCCGCTCCATCCCCAGAACCTGTTCATACTGGTAGACATCCTTAATCTCTGCCAGCAAAGAACCATAATCGGTTTCAGCGAGGATTTTCAGAACCTCCTGAGCGGTTTTGGCTTCCAGCATCATCTCAATCCTGGCCCGGTCGAGCAATTTCCGCTCCAAAGCCCGGATGCGGGCAACCGAGTAGGTGTATCGCGTATCAGTATTCATACGCCGTGTTGCCTCCTTTACCCTCGCCGGAGACGGCCCGCGCGGCCCCTAGCGAAAGAGTATTTCCGCCACTTCCGGTTCCAGTTCGTCTCGCATCATCTTGATTACAGACAAAAAGGAATGATTGATTTTTACTTCACCTGCACTGAGGATGAACCCCCCGCCGGTTTCCGCCTGTTCGTCGGCCAGAGACAGCTTGCCTGCTTTGCCCTGGCGCCCCAATTCATTGTTCACTGTATGGATAAACTCGGGCGTAATCCGGTCAACGTCGCGCGGTGAAATAATCACCGATTCCTCTCCCGTCTGCACACTCTCCAGCAGCAAAGGGCGGATGATCCGCTGATAGTCGGCGGCGGTCAGAGCGTCCAGACGGGCAAGAGCTCCTTCAAAAGCCCGGCTGATTTGATCCTGTTTCGCTTCCAGGATTGCCTTCCGCGACTCCAAGCCAGCGACAGTCAGCATTCGCTGGGCTGTTTCCCGGGCTTTGGCTTCCGCTTTGGCCAGGATTGTCTCTCGGGCTTGCTGCGCTTCCGCTTTCGTCTGGTTCAAAATCCCCGTCGCTTCAGTTTGAGCTTCCGTTTGAATTGCTGCCGCGGCCGCGTCCGCTTCCTGGAGAATCCTCTCCGTGATTTTTTCCGCGCCGTCCATGCTTACATCACTCCTCTGACTAAGAGCAGAGAGGCTAGGAAGGCCAGCACGGCATAAGTCTCTACCATGGCGCTGAAGACAAGGGCTTTACCCAATTCTTCCGGCCGCTTGGCAATGGTGTTAATGCCGGCGACGCAAGTTCTCGCCTGGGCGATGGCCGATAACCAGCCGACAACAGCGATAGGCAGGCAGGCCGCCAGAACGTTGAGACCTTGTTGCGTAGTCAAATCAGCCACAGAACCGGCCAAGACGCCAAGGTTAAGCATCACCGTAAAACCGACGATTAAGCCATAAATTCCCTGGGTGCCGGGGAGAGCCTGCATAATAAGAACCTGGCCGAATTTATCGGGATCTTCCGTCACTACGCCGGCGGCGCTTTCCCCGGCCATACCAACACCGATTGCCGAGCCGATACCAGCCACGAGAACCGCCAAAGCAGCGCCAAACAGAGCCAATACAGTACCTAAAGTCACCTTTTATTCCTCCTCTAATCTAATTATTTAACTCCACGTATTTGGTGGTCATTTTGAACGGTGAAAACTTCTTTCCGCCGCTCTGATAAAACTTACCGAAGAACTC
>JBMNPB010000054.1:0-12289 GCA_050943375.1 bacterium | reverse complement strand
CAATGATGCGCTTTGCGAGGTAATCACCGAAGTTCTTCAAGCTCGTCGGCGGAAGCGTCAGCAGCAGCGGGAGCGTCTCGCCGGAACGAAGGATGTAGATGCGCCGCATGTTCTTGCAGGCCTTCCCACCGCCGGCCGAGCCCCAGGCGTTGAACGGGCAGCTATTGCAGGGCAACTGATTTCCACCATCCCGGCTAACACCTGTCTTTCCGTCGAGGCTGGAGCAGTCCGGCGGATTATTCTGGCCGGTAAACTTATCCTCCCAATAGGCGTTCACACGGTGGTGGTCCACGATGACGCCAACAATCTCCTTGGTCGTTTCCGGGTTCTCCGGGTCATCGCCCGGGATTTCAAACGCGAGCCCGCCACCGGCCGGGATTTTCACCCGGTCGAAGCTGAATTCGATACCGTCCATCTCTTCCGCATATGCCTCAGCCATGCGGTCGCTGACCGCCGGGAACTCGAATTCCTGAACAACAGCCAAAGCCTTATTAGCCATTTCATACATCTCCTTTCAATTTTTGGCCTTCCTAACACCCACAGAAGTCTTCTCATAAACCCGTACCAACCCACTAAGAGTCTCAGGGAGCTCATTCAGGTCATTCTCCTCCATATACTCCCGTGCCCAGGCAGAGAGAGTATTTGCATTTACCGTCTCCTGCACCAGGTCGCCGAACCCGTTCTCGCGGAGCCAGGCGAACAGCTCCGCCTTGCAGCCCGCCGCAGGAGATGCGTAGGTTCGTGTCGAGAGATAAAACAGCTTCCCGTTTCTGCTGAAGTTCGGAACCTCTTCGTTGATCATCGCATCGGAAAGCTTGGCTTCCGTCTCTGCGATTTCGGCATTTGCTGCCTTCAGCTGCTCATCGAGGGATTTTTTCCAATCCCGCAGCTTGACGAGATCATCCGCTAAAGCAAAAATCTGATTATCCATGCCCGCCATCCTTTCCGTTGAAATACTGCCGCCAGTTGTCGACTATCTGGTCGGCGACTGAGCGTTTCTGCTGCAGTGCCGCCAGAATTTTCTCATCGACCGTATCTTGACAGGTCAGGAAAATGTTCGTCACCGGGTTCCGTTGACCGGACCGATGCAGGCGGCTTCGCGCCTGGTCCAGGTCGGCGTAGCTGAAGCTGCAGCTGTAGAAGATGGCCACACTCGCCGCATGGAGAGTGATGCCTGTACCGGCTGCAGCTATCTGCCCCACAAACGCCCCACAGTCTGGGTCAGCCTGGAACCGCTGCACGAACTCGCCGCGGGATCGCATCGGCGTACTGCCATCGAGACTCACATAATCGATCCCGCGCTTGGCCAGAAGCTGCTCGATGGCCAGCTTCTCCGCCGTGAACCGGACGAAGATGACTGCTTTCTGCCCATCCAGGTCGTCCAGGATGTCGCCTAGCAGGTTCAGCTTGGCCGTGCTAACCGGCTGTCCGTCCAGGAAACCGCCGGCAATCTGGGAGAGCCGGAGCAGCTTCGAGAGCACGTTCGCCGCGATCACCGTCTCCCCGGCTTCGAGCTCGACAACTGACTCGCGGGCCATCTGGGTATACAGTGCCTGCGCGCTCTTTTCCAAGGTGCAGTACCGGTAAACATCCGTCATCTCCGGCAGGTCCAGGCAGTCCTCTTTCCGGCACCGGAATGCGATTTTGTGGATTTTGGCCATCAGTTCGTCGAGGTTCTGGTAGCCGATTACCTGCCGGTTCTCGTAGCCCCCCATGAGCGCGTATCTGTTCCGAAAAGCGTAAAAGCTAGTGCCGAAAATGCTCGGTTCAAGCGTCCGGTATATGCCGTATACATCCAGCGGGTTGTTAGTTATTGGCGTCCCGGTCAGGACCATCCGGAAGCGGATTTTCCTGGCCGCTCGGGCGATTTGCTTTGATTGCTTGCTACCGGGAGATTTCAACCTATGCGCCTCATCACATATGAGCATGTCCGGTCGCCACCGAATGAGGTCCTCGGTCATGGCGCGTGCACCTTCGTAGTTGAGGACCGCCACCTGCAGCGCGTCCGTGTCCTCCCAGCCGGCGAGCGTATCACGGCGCCGGCGGATCGGGCCGTCCAGCACTTCCACCCGGTGCGGGAAGTCGGCATGAGCGTCGAATTCCTGTCTCCAGACCGGCATCACGCTGGCCGGGCAGATAATCAGGAGCCGCTTTATCTCGCCCTTGAGGTACCGCCGGCCGGCCGCCGCGATGGCGACCAGAGTCTTGCCCGTCCCCATTTCGCAGAAAGCGGCGAAGTGCGGGAGCTGCATGGCGAGATTGAAGGCGTAAATCTGATGCTTATATGGTTTGGTGCGGAGCGGCATCGGTTCAACTGGCTCCGCATTTTCCCAGCCAGCCGCTTGGGTCGCGGTGATGGCGGCCTCCTGTTCCATCACCTGCAGCGCCGCTTTCTGAACCTCAGCCGGCACCCGGATGATCGGGAAGGCCTGTCTGATGGCGGTGTACGCCTGGAGCGGGTAGACCCAACACCTGCGTCGCGGGTCCCACCGCCGCCCGGGAATCGACTTTGCGATTTCCCGATCCGTGTAGTGACACTGGAGTAGCAGCCGGTCCTCATCCAGCGCGAGCGCTCTCATTTCGAGCCGCTCCTCTTGGCCGCATAAGCCGCGACTAAGATATCGAGCTGGTTCCGCAGCTCAACACACTGCTTCCGCGCGGCGTCGCCGACCCGGATTTCGCGCTTGCAGTTTCCAATTTTGCAGGCCACATCTGCGATCTTCTCTTCAATAGCATTGATGTCCATATCAGTCAGGTTCATCTAAGCGCCCTCCTCAGCGTCGCGCCGGCCAGGACGAGCGTAAGCATTATCATGCAGGCCAAGGCAAACGACGCAACAGCGATTTTAATGATTGTCCATATTCCAGCCATGTAGTACGGGAAAAACTCGATGAAGCTCATGGTATTTTCCTCCGCCTTGCCAATATGTCCATTATTTGGCAGTGAATTGAGGTGTAAAAGTATGCGCCGGTGGTGCATGGCGCACTTGCGCAGGGTGTGTTCGATGTGGTATTATGTGGGTAGCCATATTGATCCCGTGGCTTCAGTTTGCGGCCTTTGCAGAGGCCGTATTTTCTTTCGTCGGCCGCTCATTCTCCGGCCCCAGCATCGTCCCGCAGTCATCGCACGGCCATGGGCCCGTCATAGCGGAGTACCAGACCTTGCCACACTTAGGGCAATCTCGCCTTATCATTGAACATCCCCCTTTCTCTCCGGGTAAAGCTGGACCACGTTACCGCCCCGCTTATCCTCGTATTTCCGAAACACCGTCCCGCAGCTTCGGCAGATATAGGTGACGATATCGAACTCGTCACCTTCCTCGAACACCCGCACGATCCGCGAGCGCCGCCGGAATTTCACTCCGCAGCCGGGGCAATGCCGGTCGAAGAATGTCAGCGCCTTTGCGGCGACCTCCCGCATAACTGGGTACTGGCTATCACTCCGCAGGTGCTCAAGGATGGACATCATCTCAGCTTTGGATAATCGCTCGGCAGGGATATTGATTGCTTCCACATTACTCCCCCCTTTCTTCATGGAATGAGGCTGGCCGTGGCTCTTGCCAGCGCATATATCCCGTATAAGATGGTGATCGCGCTGATAACACAGAGAGCGTTGGCGATGACGAGGCTCCACAAGTAGGCGCTGCCGGCGCGGCTCAGGCGATCAAACTCTCGGCTCACAAAGCCACCTCCCTTCTCTCCGGCTTTTCGTGGTCGAGCTCTCCCTGCATGTACTTGGCGAAACGTTCTGCGTTGATGTAATAACTCCAGCGCCGCTCCATTTTCACCGCTGCCCCGAAAGGGTATCGCTGCTGCTGGAGCCCGATACGCAAGTGCTGCGCCGTCACCCCCATAATGGCTGCGGCCTGCTCTACGGTGAGCTTCACATGGCATCGCCTCCTTTGCTCAGAACATCTCCTTACGAATTAGGCCGAGGCATCTTTTGTTGAAGCAGCTTCAACCGCCGTTGTAAAAAAAATTTCCTTTAGATCCACCTCGAAAATTTTGCAAATCAAGAGCGCTTTTTCAAGCGTCATCTTAACATGGCCGTTTTCGAGTAGGCAGTAGCCGCTTTTATCCTTATATCCCAGTTTTTTGGCCATGTCCTCTTGGGATAGGCCCTTCGCAGTCCTCAGTTCCTTGAGCCGTAATCGAATTTTGCTCATTTATGGGCACCTCCTTATTGAGCCAGCCTCAACTTCTACTTAGATAATAATAGAATATTCTTCAACTGTCAAGCAAAAAATAAAATTTTGTAGATTTTACTTCAACTACACTTGCATATAAAAAAATAAATGGTATAATTAGGGAAGTTGATAAATATTAAACTATTTGGGGGGTGAAATAATGGCCGCTTTCGGGGAACGAGTCAAGCAGCTACGAACCGAAGCAGGCATGACCCAGGAAGAGTTTGGAAAAATAATCGGGGTTACCAAATATGCAGTCTCATTGTATGAAAGTGAAAAGAGCTCTCCCAATGACGGAATAAAACTCAAGCTGGCTGACTATTTTAATGTTTCTCTGGATTGGCTCATGGGTCGAACCGACCACCGCGAGGCTTATGTCGTTCCCCTGGCCGATTTTGCGGAACATATGCCCCCTGAATTAAGGGATTTTGTACTCAGCAGGAAGAGCCACCTATGGGCGGAAATAGCCAGAAAAGCAGATGAATATAGCTTAACCGAGGAAGATATTGAGGATTTAATTGAGATGGGCGGCAGACTTAAAGCTGCGACAGAAAAAAAAGAAAAGTCGAAATAAATCAATAAGACGGAAATCTCTTACCGTAAATTACATTTTTACCCAAACTTTTCCTACCCATAGCTCGACATATATAATATAATATAAGTGTATACCAAACATATGTTCGTCTTAAGGGAGGGGGAAGATAGTGCATGGAGAAAGCAGGATACCGTTGTTCATCAACTTCCGGAACAATCTCCAGCAGTTGGTCATTGAAAATGCGCGGTCGGTTTCGTCAAAGAGGAATGTTTCAACCACGAAAGGCCTCAAAAATGAGGGCAAAACTATACACTTATCTAAGGCCCTCCATAAATAGGAGGGCCTACTTATTATCAAATAAGCTCCTTTGGAGGTGACAACATGAAAGTTCCAAACGGCTCCGGTAGCGTCTACCGGCTGAAGGGACGTCGGCGCAGGCCTTGGATCGCCAGGGTGACCACCGGCTGGACGTCAACGGGCAGACAGCAATTCCAGATAATCGGGTATTATGAGACCAAGCGCGAAGGTCTGGAAGCCCTGGCTCTGCACCGCGTCCGTCCGGTCTCGCCTAAGGCCAACATTACCCTGGGTGAGCTCTACGCGGAATGGGCAAAAGCGAAATACGAATACATAACCAGAGCTACCGCCGACAACTACCGGGCCGCCTGGCTCTATCTGGCCAAGTACGACAAAGAAAAATTCCGGGAGCTACGGACGGCGCACATCCAGGGCATCATCGACACCTGCCACCGGGACAAGCTCTCCCGGTCCACGCTGGAGAAAATCCGGACCGTCGCGGTCATGCTCTGGGACTACGGTCTGCAGAACGATATCGTGGATAAAAACTATGCAAAATTCGTGAAACTACCCAAAACGGAGAAAACCGAAAAGGACCGGTTCAGCGACCTGGAAATCCGGCGCATCGAAGCGGCAGCAGGCTCCGTCCCTTGGGCGGATACCATCCTCATCCTCATTTACACCGGGATGCGAATCAGCGAGCTGCTTAATCTGACCAGGTTCAGCGTTGACCTTGACGCCGGACTGATAACCGGCGGGGTCAAAACCGATGCCGGACGCAACCGGGTCATCCCCATCCATCCCAAGATTATTCCGCTGGTTAAGTCCTGGTATGACCGCGGCGGCGACACACTCATATGCAACGAAAAAGGCCGCCAAGTGACGGCCAAATACTACCGCGAAAAGTATTATTACCCCGCCTTAGAGCAGATCGGTATCCGGAAGCTCACGCCCCACTGCTGCCGGCACACCTTCGCCAGCCTCATGGCGGCCGCCGGCGTGGATCCTCTGCACATTCAAAAAATTATCGGCCACAGCGACTACAGTACCACCGCGAACACATACACCCACCCCGATGTTGAAGCTCTTCAAGTCGCTATCAAGGCCATATAATTTGTTAGTTACTTGTTAGTTACCGCCCCGAACTCTACCCCCCGGCAGCGCATTTTTTATGATTTTGAGCAAAAAGAAAAACCGCCGCGAACCCTTGTGGTTACGGCGGTTTCTGAGTTTCAATATGGTGGAGACGAAGGGAGTCGAACCCTCGACCTCTTGAATGCCATTCAAGGGTATACCCGCGTCAATGCTGGGTTTGTGGGTTTTTTGTTAGTTACCTGTTAGTTACGCGGATTTAGCCCTCTTAACTATCCATGAGTGTTTGCAATCCTGGCACTGCCAGGTATCTTGGGTGAACACCATCAAAAATGATAGGATGAGTAGCACCGGCACTAAAAACCATAGCAGCGGTATCAGGAACCCCACCCAGACCAGACACCCCGCGCTGCCAAACAGTGCGATCGCTCCGGCCCACTTCGATTGTTTCTGTACCTTTTTTGAGCCGCACCTTGGGCATGGTGCCCAGCTGTCCTCCATCTAATCCCCTCCCCAAAATCTTTGTTGCGCTACCAGTTCTTCATCGTCTTAGAAAATCCTGCCAAAAAGAAAAAAGCCCTCTCGGGCTTAGTCTTCGAGGTCGGGCAGGGCGTCGATTGGACGAACCTCGCCTACCTCGGCGTAGATATGGTCATAGTCATGGCCTACCTGCCAGCAACTGTGGCAGGATGTGGCCTCAAGGCAGGTGGCTGTGCCGTCGCCATTGTCCTGCCAGGTAGCACTGTCCTGGCAGCCATGATTGTATCTGGGCGCGGCATTGGAATAATACAATTTTTTCATTTTCATTCCTCCTCGTTCAATGCGCCGTGTCGCTCCAGGTACTCCTGGAAGCGGGCGGGCTCTTCCGCATCGTCCCCCAAGCCGTTTACAGAGGCATCGGGGAACTGAGAGAAATCAACTTCGCTATCAATGTACTGCGTGAGGCGGTACAGGTTCTCTTCGGTCTCTTCGACTCCGGCAAAGGCGAGAAATTCTCTGGCTGTCATTTTTTTAGCCTCCTTCTTTTCGATATAGGGGATTACTCTGCTCATTATCCAGTCGGTTTCACTCAGGCCGTCTTTAGCTATGCATTTTGTGAAGCGGTCTTTTAATTCTTGACTGACTCGGCAGCGGATGTACGCGCCTTTAGCCATTCTTCTTTACCTCCATCGTTACAATTTGCTTCGGGGTATATCCACGGTTATCAATCCAAAATTTAGCGCTGTCGTTGTTAATGATGGCGTCGATGGTGCCGACAATCGCCTGTGGCTGGTTGGCTTCAATTGCCAGCGTCCGGATTTTCTCCAGGCCGGCGATGAGTTCTGCGCGAATGCTGTTCGCCCAGTTGATTTGCTTCTCGCTGCCCTTGAGGGCGGGAAGCCCGGCATCGGCAGCAGCTACGGCGGCGGCTTTGTTCTCGGCTTCTCTCTTGGCGGCCTGCTGGGCCTTGTAGCAATCCGGGCAAACTCCCTGCTGCATCCATTCGATCTTCCTTTTCCGCTCATCATATTTCCCCACCAAGCTGACCGTTCCTTTATGCCCGCAGCTATAATTCACATCGTATTTTGCCATTTTCTAACTCCCCTTTCGTTTTCCTCTTTCTGATTATATTATAGCACTATGGTGCTTCAATGTCAACTGTTTTTTAGAATTATTTTTAACTTTTTTCAAAAAAAAAGACCGCCCGCATAGGGCGGTTATTCACTCGTAGTCAAAACCCGGATTTGCTGCAGCCTGCCTTGCAACTCAGCCACTTGCCGGCGCAGCTGCTCAGCATCGCCAGACTGACCACTCATCTGCTGCCAGACCATACCCATGAACCATTCCCAGCCCATCGGCCCGGCCTTATTCGCACGGAGCCGCCGCGGGCAGTCCTTCCCGCTCCACCAGTTATGCGTTTTAAGCCGGCTCAGCCCGAGGCAATTTTGCGCCAGCTTCCGGGCGGCCAGCCAGATACCGTGTAGGTAGGCGAGGTATAGGTTCCCGCCCGCGTTAACACAGATTTCGATGCCCAGGCTCTGGGTGTTGCCGATGCCGTTTCTGCCGTCTCCCGCGTGCCAGCTGTGCTCATCATCGGGCAGGTGCTGAATGATTTCCGTATCGTCCACCGTGTAATGCCAACTGGCATCAGTGGCGCTGAACAGGTGTTTGCCATGCGCGGCGGCAGTCGCAGTTGGGGCCGTGTTGTCCGTTTCATGGATAGTCACATATTCGTACCGCCCGCCGGGGAACCTGCCGGGACGGTTAGCGCGGCCGGCGGGAATAATCATCTGTCGGACCGGCGGCGCTTTTATAATAATATTATTCACCGGCGGCATCCCTTTCCTTCAACTGCTTTAGCGCCTCCAGCAGCGGCCCCGGAATTAGTATGCCAATTTCCCCGAGGTTTTCAATAATACTCAGGCCTTCGTTCGCAAGGTAAAACCAGGCGGCGACATTCCGCAGCAACTCTGCACCGACGACATTCGCCACAATAGCCTGGTCGAGCCAGTGCGCCATAGCGACAGGGATGAACAGGCATATTTTTTTCGCTATCCCGTACATCCCGACATTGGAGCTTAGGTCTTTCCGGTGGTATGCAGCGATGACGCCAGTCAAATAATCGAGAACAACGAAGCCGACTAAGACTTTAAGTATCATGTCCCAGCCTCCCAGCATGTAGGATAGCCATGCCCCTACTGCCGCGATGGCCGCCTTGATGGTAGTCATGCCATTCATTTTTGTCCTCCCCCCAGAACAATATCCATCTTCACGCCAGCCGCGATGCTCTGCCCCGCCGGCAGGCCCGCCTTGCCCTGCAGTACCCGATCCTGGTACATTTCCCGCACCGCTTCCACCGGCACGAGGAAACCGATGTTCGTCACCGGTGCGGTCATCGTTTCGTCCACCCAAACCATTTTCCAAGTCGGCAGGCCGACGAGTTCCCGGCAGAGGTTGAACGCACCGCCGCCGCTGTTGCCCGGGTTGATGCTGGCGTCCGTCTGGTGGTATGTTCTGCCGTCAGTGTGCAGCCGATGCTTGTAGCTGATACAGCCACGCGTCAAGGTGTTGCGGTAATAAATCGGATGCCCGATGCAGAGGATTTCCTCGCCCCAGATTACCCGTTCCGCCAGCTTGACCGGGCGCAGCTTTTCCGGCGGGATGTTGACTTTGATAATGGCGAGGTCTTGCACCATATCTCCCGCAATCCATTCCGCCATATACGGTGTGTTCGGCTCGCTGTCGAGATGGACGTCGATTTCCCCGCCTTCCACGCCATACCAGATTACGTGCATATTCGTGGCAATATGACCGTCTGTGTCCAGCACGACACCGGAGCCAAGACTGCTCCTGCTATTTGCATATGGGCCGCCTGATGCCTGGATTTCGATGACGCTCGGAGCGAGATCCTCCATCGCTTGAGCAATGCCGACATGCTGCCGGTCGAGCATTGAGGCCACTTCCGCCCGGCTGACGGGACTGTCCGGCCTAAATGTACCGTCACCGTAGCCGCCGATGATGCCGCGCCTGAATAGGCGGCTGATGGCCTGGAATGCCCAGTGATACCGACTTACATCAGTAAACATGCTCCCACCCCCTCAATAACAAAGACCCGTGCACGGGGCTATTCAGTCAGATATGGCGGCTTTGGCCGGAGCGTTACGCCGCTCATGTTCTGCACCGCCTTCCCGCTTATTTCCAGAGCATCATTACCCTCTTCACTTCTCCCGCCGAGCCGGACTCCATAGCATAGCCGGCACCAGCTGCCAGTCTCAACTCTTCAATCTGCCCTTCCGATCGAAACACAGTAGGCTCAACGAAGTGATTGAAAAACACAATTGCCGGCACAGCACCGTGTGCCACCACTAAATACGTCCCTTCGGGACTAAACTTGACGCCTCTCCCAGTACCCAAGAGTGAATAGGTCGGGTCAGGCTGTTTGGTAAAGTTGTCCCCATCTCTTTCATACAGGGTAATGTACGGTGGGTTATTATGACCGCAAATCAAAAAACGGCTGTCTGGAGAGAACGCGATACTATCAACCAGCCCGGCGGGCAATTCCAACGGCAGGTCCAACTTAGTGAAGGTGTCCCCGCTCCTGCCATACAATGCCAGATATGGTGTCACTTCCAACCCCACAGCAAGGAGGGTGCCATCCGGTGAAAACGCAACCGAGTAAGCAGCGCCTTCCGGCAACTGCGCAGGGTTGGAAAGCTTGTTAAAGCTATCCCCAGACCGCTTGTAGATATGAACGAATGGAGATGTTCTGCCAACGGCCGCCAGAAAAGCGACATCCTGGGAAAACGCCACACCTTCAGCATAGCTTGCCGGGGGTTGAGATGTGGGCGATGACAGCAATGAAAACGCATCTCCGGACCGCTTGTAAACATGCAGGCGTTTAGTGGCATCAGATGACGCGTAATTCACCCCTGCCAAGTAAACATCGTCAGAAGAGAACGCCATATCGAAAAACCCAGTCGGCGGCAAACCTGACGGATTTGAAAGTTTCGTAATGACATCGCCAACCCGTTTGTAGAGATAGATGTATGGGGATTGGCCGGAAGAACTGCTTGCCGCCAGATACGTCCCGTTTGACGATACAGCGACTGCAGATGCGTGGTTTGAGGGATATGATGCAAGAGATGAAAGGTCCATTTCAGTGAATTCGCCATTTGTTTTTTTGTATACTATGAAGCGCGGATCATATTCGTACCCCCGGATAATGTAGTTACCATCAGCCGAAATAGAGACGCAACGGCTCGAAGAACCGGCGGGAGGCTCATCGAGCATTTCTGTTTTGACCAAGCCGGAATAGATGTGCACAAGGTCGAACTTACTTATGCCGCTACCCAGCTTTAATTGTGCTTCCGTCTGGCCCGGGAACTCGGCACCAACTCCAAATACTTTCCACTTTACCCCGGTCCCGCCGTAAAATTGCCCATCCTCTAGGTTGAATACAATCCGGCCAGCATGAGCCTGAGCGGCGGTAGGGAGAGTGGCGACAATCTCGCATTTTAGGATTTCATCAGCGTCGGCCCGCTTGGCGTCTGCGTAGCCGGCTGCCTCATCGTACTGGGTTTCCATGTTGTTCAGCCGTGCTGTGGTGATTGCTGTTGCTTCAGTCCAGTTGGTTTTTGTGTAGGCCATTTAATCACCCTCCGACATCGATATCCAGGCGGATCCATCAGAACCAGCGAATATGCCGGTAGTTGAGTTGAAATAAATCCTTCCGACTGCATGAATTGGGGCCGCAGCAGCAACCTCCGCCCGCAGTTCGAGTGACGTGTCGGATCGGAGGTGGGCGTCAGTGTAGGCAACCGCTTCGTCATACTGCGTTTCGAGGTGGTCCAGCCGTGCGGGGGTGATGTCGGTCTCGCTGGTCCAGACTGTCTTCGTATACGCCACTATGCCCACCTCCGGTCAGTTTTATTTATTTGCAAGGCTTCAAGCGATGTTTTCTCTTTTTGGTACGCTTGCAGGTCAACCTGAACACCTGTTCCGGCCGTTGCAGTCGCTTTATAGCCGCCAATCCAACCAGCATGAGTAATTGTTCCATTGGCCTCAAACGGGGCGACATAGGTGATACTCAGGATTTCGTTCGTCTCCTCACCGGTCTGCTGTGTGATAGGCTTGCGGAAAAGTTCGCTGCCGCCATTATAGAAAGCAAGGTACTTCACCCGGTCATCGATTGCAAAGGCTGGGAAGGTGTTGGAACCGGGGAAGAGTGTCGCAGAGGGCCGGACCTGCCGGAAGATGTTCGGGCTTTCCGCCTCGGTCCAGTCCTTTGAAAAGTCAGACATGGTGGTGAGGATCTGGTCCTCCCGGATATTCTCTCGGACAACGAATGCTTCACCACGGGTCGCCATCGCGGCAAACAATTTCACCCAAGAGCCGACCTCCGGCCCCTGAATGGCGGTGATGTCGTAGTAGGCGAGGATGCCGTCAGTGCTGATTGCCACCTGCTCGATAAGCATTTCTTCGGTAGATAGGCCGTATCCGGCATGAGTGATGCTCAACAGTTGCCCTGGAACCAGGCCGGGACGGGTAGTGCGGAACCTAAATCGGCTGCCCTCAACCGAATATTTGCTTAGCTTTTGAGCTGCAATCTCAAAGCCGGCCGCCCTGGTGCTGATTGTCATGTCATCGTGGACGTCTTCGACATATCCGGTGCCGGCCCCCTCGATGGCCTGCCGGGCAGT
>JBMNPB010000053.1:0-12623 GCA_050943375.1 bacterium | reverse complement strand
TTCTTAAGGACATCTTCTACGACTTTTTGCCTGAATTCCCCAGAAAACGGAGTCCCTTTTGGCATAAAAACACCCCCAAAGTTATTTCAGTATACCATACTGTCTAACTTTAGGGGTGCAGTTCACGCATCGGTGTCTTTTCTTTAGGATATGTTTTTCCTAAATCCCACCGCAAGAAATAACAAAAAGACAGAAGCCCTTTTAACGCAAGGATTTCCGTCTTATCTCCGGATACAGTTTTGATAGCTTCACACAAATAGTGTACTGCTATACACACCTTTCTGTTCCGCCAGCTTAGTCAAAGCCGCTTTAATCCGGTTGAACGCACCAATCACCACCGCATCATCATTAAAGCAAGCCGGGACAAGCCTGAGATATCCTTTCCCCTGGCTTCTGTAATAGCTCTTTAAACCAACCAAGGCTTTCGCCTCTTTAAGAAGTCAGCCTTATGCAAACTGATGGATTGCAAACTTACATTAATGTCAAGCCGGCAAGTATTCCGACAGCCGGGACAGGTCGACGTTGCCGCCGCTGACAACGGCCGCCGCCTGTTTGCCCGGATACAGTTTTTTGCACGCCGCCGCGATACTGACCGCACCGGAAGGCTCCGGCAGCAGCTTGAACCGCTCCAGACAAAGAGACATGGCCGCCCGGATTTCCGCTTCTTCCACCAGAACGATGTCATCCACATACTTCTGGACCATGGGAAAGGTCAGTTCGCCCGGCATCAAAGTCAGCAGGCCGTCGGCGATGGATGCCGTACTCGCCAGCCGGGCCCTCCCGCCCTTCCGGCGGGATTCGTACATGGCGTTGCTGCCCGCCGGCTCGGCGCCGATGACCCGGATGTCCGGCCGCAGCTCCTTGATCGCCATGGCGACTCCCGAGATCAGACCGCCGCCGCCGATGGGAACATAAACCGTTTCCAGATTGGGAAGCTGTTCCACCAGCTCCGCTCCTAGCGTTCCCTGCCCGGCCATGATGTCGTCGTGATCGTAGGGCGGCACCTCCAAGTAACCTCTTTCGGCCGCCAATACTTTCGCCCGCTGCAGTCTTTCCTGCGATGTGCTCCCGCAAAACTCCACCTGGGCGCCGTAACCCCGGGCGGCGTTGACTTTGGCCCGGGTGGCTCCTTCCGGCATCACGATGACGGCGGGAATGCCCAACTGTCCGGCGATGCAGGCTACCGCCTGCCCGTGGTTTCCCGACGACGCCGCCACAATCCCTGGCAGCGAGGGGTTTTCCTGCACACGCCGCAGCAGGAAATTGGCGGCGCCCCGGATTTTAAATGAGCCTGTTTTCTGCAAATTTTCTGCTTTCAAAAGCAGCTGGAAGCCCAGCCGCTCCTCCAGAGACCGGGCCTGAAAAACAGGCGTCCGTCGGACATATGAGAGGATATTTCTGCGGGCAGCAAAAACAGATTGAATTCCGGTCAAGGTTATCTCCCCTTTCAGTGTTAAGATAGAAGAACTACCTCCAAAGCGGAGCTGTTACGGAGAAACGGAAAGAGATTCTGCTGATTATTCTTCTTGCTCAGACGCTTGGCAGTTTACTAACCATATTACACCTTATCCGACAGCGCGGAGAAAAGCCCGACACCTATCTTCCGCTTGTCTTCTCCGCTAAACAACAAGGAGCGGCTTTTCCGCACAGCCAGTCAAACGCCAGTTACGGGATGATTTATGAGCGGCGTTAGTTTTCCTCTCCGATAATTTCGCTTGCTGCTCACAGGGCAAACTGCCAAACCGCGCGGCCCTGCTCCTCCCGCAGCGAAACCCGACAGGCGACGTTTTTCAGCCGGAGTCCCAGCCAGAAATGACAGGCGCAGATACCGATTTCGACGTCGGGGTGCTCCCACTTAAAATGCTTGTGTCCAACCGGACGAGCAATTGAGAATGTCTTGTTATCGGCCGAAACGCCGAAGCGCCAGAACTGGCTGTTCGCGGCCGAAGGAGCTTTTCGGGCTAGGTCGAAGGCGTACAAGATCTCCGACGGCAGACTCGCTTCGCTGACGCCTTCCTCCAACAAAGCGCCGACCGGCTTGCGCTTGAAGCTAAACAGCGAAGTTTGCATCCGGTCCATCAACCGCAGCCCTTCTTGCTGCCAATACCCGAGCGGGGTGATGCAGATGGCCCGTTCACCCGGCACCTCGCCGGTTCCGTAACCGTACTTGACTGAGCCGGACAAAACTGCGGCCTTGTACTCTCCCAAATGCGGCATGATCCTCTCCAGTTCGGCCGGGACATAATGCCCGTACCAACAGGTGCCGAGCCCCAAACCTGTGGCATAAAGAATAAACATTTCCCCGACGAAACCGGCCCGTGAAATCGAACAAATATCCGTTGGCGCCAGAAAAGCCGCCCCGTCCGGCGGAGATGTAAAAACCGTGAAGAGTTTCTTGTTCGGATTCGCCTTGAACAGGCGAATGTTAACGTTATGCACAAAGGGTACCGGCATTCTAGCAATGAAACTTTGCAGCAACTCCACCTTCGCCGGCTCGACCGGCTTCATCCCGTAGCTGCGCACGGACCGGCGGGTATTGATCGCAGCTTCCCAGTCGATATCCCGCATCGCGCTCACCTCGCTATCCTTGTCGGGTAATAAATTTGGCTTTACCTTACCGCCTGTAGTTACTGTGTCCCACTTGGAAAGCCTGCCGAATATCTCCGATCTGCCCAATCATCCAGCAGTTGCTGACAACTCCGCTCCGCCCGTTTACTTCCACTGACTGGTCATCCCGCAACCGTAAGGCGGCGCCTTCAATTCCGGACACGCACGACTTGCCGTATTCCCGGGCAACCAGGGCGCCGTGCTGCAGCATACCGCCGATTTCCAGGATGATCACCCGCCTGTCCCGCCGCGTTCGCCGGCCGGTTAGCGAGAAGCTGTCCGGTTGCTTGACGCCATTCACCAGCAACCGTCTTCCATCTGCGTAATATTCCCGGCATTATTCCGAGCTGTATCACCGATTGACCCTGTCCGCCAGCGGTTATTCGACGCGAAACCGGATTACCCCCAGACAAATGAACAATAACCCGAAAGCCGTCAAAGCCGCCATTTCCGGGATTACTTCAACCGGAGCTGCTCCGAACAGCATCAGTTTATTGAAAGCGGCATTCGCCCAGGCATGGGGCGTAATCCTGGCCGCGTTTTGCAGCCACTGGGGCATGATAAACAGCGGCCACCACGATCCGCCGAACGCGGCTGCGCTCAACGACACGAATACACCCAGTGAAGCCGCTCCCTTCCTGCTCCTGGCCACGGTCGCCAGAAAAACGCCAATCCCGGCCGCCGCGACGGCCATGAGGACCGAAATCGTAATTACCGCCGCCGGATACTTGCCCATATTCACCCGAAAGATTAAGACTCCGGCCGTCCAAAAGGTGACTACCTGGATGAGGCCCCGTCCGAACGAACTGAGATATTTGCCGGCGACAATGGCCAGCCGGCCGACTCCTCCCGCCAGTAGCCGCTCCAGGGTAAAATTTTCTTTCTCGCCGATGATAGATTCGGCCGCGAGCGCAAGAGCGAAGAAGATAAACATGGTCGGATAGCCGGGAAGGAGGAAATCGGCCGCACCGACCGGCTCCACGTCGCCAACCTTTTCATAATCGAGCACGATCTCCGGCCGGTTGCCGGCATTCCTTTCCGCCCTTGTGCCGTCCGGTAAGCCGGCCGCCGGGATTCGCCCGGTTAGCCCTGGTCCGGCCGCCAATTCCATAAAAGCCTGATAAGTAATCCGGTAAGACACGATCTCCGCGGCAATTGTCCGGGCAATCGACACCAGCGCCATCCGCGTTTTCGAAGCTTCCGGGTCGTAAAAGACAGTCAGGCCGGTCTCCGTATTGCTGTGGATGTTGCGGGTAAAATCTTCCGGAAAGCAGAGGTACCCGTCGATTCTCCGATCGGCCAAAGCGGACCAGGCCGCCGAAACAGCGAGCTCTTTAACGGCGAGTCCGGTATCGTCCGCGCTCATACCGTCGATGATCTGACGGCTGATGCTGTCAGCTTCCGTTTCGGCCGTGGCGACATAAACCGTCATAATCTGATCGCCGCCGGTGGGATTACCCATAATCGCCGAGAAGATGATGACGAAAAGGAAAGGAAAAACGAGCGAAAAAAGCAAGGCACTTCGGTCGTTGCCGTAAACCTTCAGATCTTTGACCGCCAGCAGCAATGCTTGGCCGAGAAAACTTCTCCTCAACGCTCATCCCCCCGCATCCGAAACAAATTGACGGCCAGAAGCCAGCCGGCCAGGCCGACGCCAATTAGAACAGCCGCATCTTTCACAATTCCCGGGCTGAAAACAGACTCACCCCGGAGGATGACTCGCCGGAAAGCATCGTTGGCCCAAAAATTATAAGTACCGCGGGTCAGGACGGCCATTAATCCCGTCAGGACGGCCATTAATCCCGTCAGGCCGGCGGTGTCGAAAAAGCTCCCGCCGAGGATGGTCATAATCATTGTCAGAAAAACCCCGATCCAGTTCGCCTGTTCCGGTGTCTTAGCCACGGCGGCAACCACCAACCCTATCCCGGCCGCCGCGGCCACGGCAATTACACCGAGCAGCAATACCGAGGCAAAGGCGGCCGGCGTAAAGATGCGAAAAAACGCCCCGACCAAACCGAACAGGAAAATAACCTGGACCATACCACGGGCGAAATTCCCGAGCCAGATGCCGGAAAGGAGTTCCGCCCGCGTCGTACCGGTGGTCATCAGCCGCTCAAGCGTACCCTTCTTCCTCTCATCAACCAGATTGACCGCCGTCAGAGAGAGAGCGAACAAGGTAAACATCGTCACGAGTCCCGGCAGATAAATCGCTACCGGCTCCGGCCGTGCTCCCACCGCCGTCTCGCTGACGGCAATCGGCGGGTTCTCCCGGGCGGCGGCAAACAGAGCCCTGACACTGGTGTCGATATCAGCCGCCGAGCTGCCCGCCGCCGCCAACATTGCTCCGACCTGCCGGGTTGCCGAGCTTTCCGCGACTAACTCCCGAGCGATTCCCCCGACGTAGGAATTGGCAATTTGCCCTTCCGTCCCGCCGCTGCCCCGCTGTTTTATTTTAATCGCCGGCGGCAAACCGGCCTCGATCCGGGCGGTGAAATCCTCGCCGATGAAGATAACGTTTACTGCTTCCGAGTCTGCCAACATCCTATCGGCCTCGGCTTCCGCCAGCAGCCTGACGGTCAGGCCGGGCACGTTTTCCAGTCGTTCGGCCAGTTCCGCTCCATATTTACCGCGGTCAAGATTAACAATCATTGCCGCGGCGCGGAATTCCGACTGGCCGACGAAGGCCGCTACCATCAGCATGGTCAGGACCAGTGGGAGCGCGAGACTGAAAAAGAGCATCTGGGGGTCGTGAAAAAAGATCTTCATTTCCTTACCCGCCACGGCCAGCGGCCGCTGTCCGGAAAAGCTCATTTTTCTCACCTCTAATCCCGGAGGCGACGCCCGGTCAGATTAAGAAAGACATCCTCCAGAGTGACGGTAGCGGGATCGCCCACGCCGGATTTCAGTCCGTACGGCGTAGCGAGGGCGGCGATCCGGCCGTTGTCCATAATCGCGATGCGGTCGCATAAACGGTCGGCTTCTTCCATGTAATGCGTCGTGTAAAGAATGGTCATCCCTTGCCCTCGCAAGCTTTCAATCGTTTGGAAGATGTGATTACGCGACTGCGGGTCAACCCCCGCCGTCGGTTCGTCCAGAAAAAGCAGCTCGGGCCGGTTCATCAGGGAAACAGCCAGATTGACCCGGCGTTTCATCCCGCCCGAAAATTTCTCCACCCTGTCCCGCGCCCGGTCGGTCAAGCCGATCAGGGCGAGTTTCTCCCAGGCTTGTTCCACGGCAACCGCTTTCGCCGCTCCGCTCATCCGGCCGAAAAAGACCAGATTGTCAAAAGCCGAAAGCTCGGGATAAAGCGCGATTTCCTGCGGACACAATCCAATCAGCCGGCGGACAGCTCCGGCATCGTCCCGGACCGAATGGCCACCCACCGTCACATCGCCGCCGCTGACGGGCAAAGTTGTTGCCATCATGCGAATAGTCGTTGTCTTCCCGGCTCCGTTGGGTCCGAGCAACCCGAAGATTTCTCCCTTTTCGATGGTGAAACTGACTCCGTCAACAGCCGGTTTCCCGTTGAAATCTTTACGCAAATCACTGACTGCGACAAAATTCTCCGCCAATGGGCACCACCTCTTTCCCACTTTCTCGGTTACTGCTTCCATTCGCCGTACAGCCGTTCAACTTCCTTCTGCAGCGCGTCGTACTCACGATATTTCTCCGGTGGTGTCGACGCATCGAAGGAGCCGACCAGCGATCTGATCCTGTTGCCAAGTCGATAATCCGCGCCGGAGAATAACTTCAAGTCACCACAGCTGCCGCGCTGGGCGCACGGATAAGCGAATTGCCCCTCGCACGGGGGCAATTCGCTTATCCGTTTATTTAAGCATAGACAACTATCTTCTAAGTTTCATCGTTAAGTAACAGCGGCGGGATTGCTCCGCGACATCTTTGTCAGCCCGGCTTGTGTTTCCGGATATGAAGCGGAGAGCACCATTGTCACCGGCTGGCTGCCGGTTGATTGTCGCCGTTACATTCTCTCCGCCAGGATTCTGGCCGCAGCAATCAGCTGTTCCTCGGTAAGTGGTGTGCCGCCTTCGCCCGGAACCGTCTGGACCATTACGGCGTGTTCCCCTTTGACGAACGTGATCCGGTAAGGCGCGTCCGGAATAGCGATTGCCGCTTTCTCGCCAATATCCGGAACTTCCGTATAGTATTCCAGATTTTCGGTTACTTCGTCTTCATAAAAATCACTCGTTTTGAATCTGACATCCAGAATATTCGCCCCCGCATCGTTGTAGAATTGGAGGCGAAAATCTTCCTCCTGCGTCGTTACCCCGGTCAGTCCGGTGATTTCTTCCACATCCGCGACTGTGAGATACTCTCCGTACTTACCTCCTGCATCCCCGTCCGGTGCTTCCGGCTCGGTGGCGGGAGGCGCTTCCCCGCCGCAGCCAGCAAGGCCCAGCAAAAGAATAAGAAGCAACAGACTACCGTACAATTTTTTCAGCATTCTTCTTTCTCCTTTCAAACACAATATTGTGCAACTAGAAAAATCCTACTTCTCCGGTAACAATTGTATGCCTTACCTCCCCGGGTGTAAATCCTAGCTCACTGCCAAAAAGGAATATATACGCCGGATACACCGCTTTTTTGGAGAGAAAGCGCCCTCTGCTTAATTGTCTCGACGCTTTTCCTCTTTGCTTCTGGCTTTCACTGCCAGACCCTGTAAATCAATATCCCGCGGGTATCGGTCAGCGATAGTCCCGACGGTCGAAAATATTTCTGTCGCACAATCACGGCTGTATCTCTTTCCTGGCCTGCATCGCCTCCGAATCGGAAACCTCCGCGCCGGAATCAGACAGCCGGTAAAAGGTTGCCGGCCATACGCTTACGGCCAAGATGCTAGCTGCGCAGCCTATACCCCAGATGCCCATGCCCGTCAGATTAACCGGGAGCCATTTCATCCCTTGCGCCGGAAACAGCTATCCTAAAAACCGGGGCGGCAAACGTAAGAACGTTCCGCACAGCGTCGAAGATGCTCCTGTCCGGCCGCTTCGGAACGTTTGAAACAATGAACCTCTCCTTTCCGGTCTATAAAATGCAAATGGGCTTTCCGCTCTTTTAAAATTTCAGAGTTCAATCAAGTTGAACGGTGCAGCGGCTGTAAGCGACCCCTGCTTCCCGCCCGGGTCGGTCTCAATACATGCTTTCCCGCGTTTTATTTAATTGTCCTGATTATCCCGTCGTTAACTCTCTCCTTGATCAACTCGACCTGTTCTCCGGCTACCCGATACTCCCAGTAAGCTTCCGGCTTAACACCGTTTATCGTTATGTCCCAAGTTCTCGTCAAAGCAACAAGATACTGCCCTGCTTCAACAGGCACGCATTCCGTCTTAAGCACACCCCTGACTGTTATCCCCGGCGGTTTCCCGCCTGTCCGCACGAGGATTTCCCTGGTGCCGGGCCAATCCGGAAATTCCGGCCGCATTAAAGCAACCAGCTCTATTGCTTTGGCGGCACTATTGTCCGCTCCGTTCTTGGCGACGTCATCCGTAATCCCTGCGTCCGCTCTGTTTATCTCCGCCAGATATGCTTCAGCCTTGCTCACCTGCTCTTCCCAAAGCTCTTGTCTGACCGTTTCACCGTCCGCCGCGGCGGGGAACTTCTCCCGCATGCCTGCCAGCCAATGCCCTTTTTCGTCCGTGGCCCGCCGATATTCCAGTACATCATATTCTCCGTTTTCCAACTGCCGGAGCCGAATTCTGACCGGTTCGCCGCCGCTGCCCGAAACCACGGTGAAATTCCCGTCCTCGAATCCGAACCAATGGACTCGCACGAGCAGATAAACATTGATTATCCCGTTTTTTTCTTCGGTCCGGTATACCTTGTGAGCTTCGATTGCTTTCTCGCCCAACCGGATTGCCCTTCGGTTTATTGCCAGTATATAATTGGATATCACATCTTCCATGCTTCTCGCATCCGTGTGGGACGGCAAAACCGGTTTCGGTGCACCGGAAGCATCTCTGAACAGGTCATAGTCGGCGTCTACAATGTGAAATTCGTTTTCAATCGTCCTGTACTTGTAATACCACTCCCGGCCGCTCCCAGTCCCGATGCCGCGCTGCTGGTCGTATATCCCCATGATCCGGGCACAGGCGCAGGCCATGATGTATTCCTTCAGCCCGTTCGCATTGCTTTTCGCGAAATCCTCCATCATCTGCTGCAAGGCCGGCTGCCCCAGAGCGGCCAATTCATCAAAAGCCCGGCTGTCTTTGATATATTTATACGGGTTCGATGAAAGCGGCGGACCGCTGCTGATAATCTCCTCCAGCAACCGATTTACGGTACCCTTTACATCGGTGTCATCCATCATTGATGCTTCCGGACTATCATCCGGAGCTGGCACTTTGACTTGGCCGCCGTTCGTCGGCCCGGTCAGCATTATGATTGCGAGCGCAAGCAGCAGCACAACGGAAACCGATACCGCTGCCGGCGAATATATCCTGATTTTCAACACATCGGTCACCCTCTTTTTCAGGTTGCTCTCTCCGAAGGCAAGCACCGGGTTGATTCCGGACTGACCGCTCCGGCTCTGCGCCATGGCCACAAGAACCGAGGCATATTCCTGCCGCGTTCTATCGCTGCCGCCTTGCAGCACCGCTTCATCGCAGGCGGCTTCACAATCACGCATCGTCCATGCGAAAGCAAGCCAGAGCACGGGATTAAACCAATGCAGCGACTGCAAAACCAGCAGCAACAGCCGGATAAGATGATCTTTGATTTTTATATGCATCAATTCATGCCTGAATACAGACTTTAGTCCCTTTTCGTCCAAGCTCACCGCAACCCAAAGCGGCATTACAATTAGCGGATTGAATACCCCGATGACGAAGGGCAATTCTAATCTATCCACCCACCGAACGTCCGCCTTTGTGCCCATTTCGACGCTGCAGCTTCGCGCTATTCCCGTAAGATAATCCGGAGCGGCTGTCTTGTTTCTCTCTATCAGCCGGTAAATACGCCAATAAGAAAAAATTATGCCGGCCAGCATCAGGCCGGCACCGGTTACCCATATGTAAGCTCCGAGATGCACCCACCCGCCGGCTTGCTTGACCGGGGCAGCTTTGCCGCCCGGATTAACTTGAAGACTCCCGTTCGTTGCTTCGTCCGCTGCCGGCTCATCCGTAACTGGAGCGACCATATCGGCAAGATCACAACCATGTACATTGTTGCTTTCCCCGCTCGTATAGACATTGCTGGCCGGCCGAAAAAGATTGAATAAACTTATCGGACTGCCGATGGTCACCGGTACGGCGAGTTTAATCAACAGCAGAAACCAGACGGCATAATGCCAGCGGGCCGGCAGACGCTTTCCGGCCGCGCTCTTGGCAATCAGAAGAACGGCGGCCGTCACTGTCCCCGCCAAACTCATCTGCAGCACTCGGCTGAACAGGTCTGTAAGCATTGCGCCACCTCCTTACTCCTTGGGGCCGCTGTTTTCAATCAATGTCTTCAGCGCGGCGATTTCCTCCTCCGATACGGCCTTGGTATTGATAAAACTGTTGACCAGCATCGGCAGCGAACCCTCGCAGATTCGGTTGAGAAAGCTGCGGGTTTCCGACACCCTGATCTCGTCGCGGGTATACAACGGAATGCAAACAAATCCCGGCTCGTCACGCCGGACAACTTTTTTTTCGACCAGCCGTTTCAGAAAAGTGTACGTGGTATTCCGGTTCCATTCCGCCCTTTCTTTCATCTCTGCTACGACGTCTGCCGCCGCGGCCGGCGTCTTTTCCCAAAGGACTTCCAGCACTTTAAATTCTCCATCCGTGATTTTCGGAATTCTCTTGTCCATCACTCCGCCTCCCGAGCATGACGAATGCGTTAGTCAAATTCAGACTAACGCATTCGTCATGATTTGTCAAGCGTTTTTCGCTTCCCGATGCCTATTTTAGGGATATTGTTCCCGCTTCCAGCCGGAGCAGTGCTTCTTTCCTCTCAATTCCTCCCGCGTAACCGGTCAGACTCCCGTCCGTGCCGACGACCCGGTGGCACGGGATCAGGATAGAGATCGGATTGTGGCCGACCGCCCCGCCCACCGCCTGGGCGGACATGGACGGCAAGCCCCGCCTCGCGGCGACGCTGGCGGCAATCGCACCGTATGTCATTGTCTCCCCATACGGAATAGCCAGAAGGATACCCCAGACAGCTTGCCGGAAAAGCGTCCCCCGCGGGGCAAGCGGAAATGCCGGCGGAGTATTGCTGCCGGCAAAATAGTCGGCCAGCCAATCCCGCAGCGCCGCGAAAACGGTGTGCTCTGCCTTTCCGACCCAAGCGTCCGTTTTGTCCGGATAATATTTCTGTCCGTTAAACCACAGCCCGGTAAGGGCTTCATCTTTGGCCGCCGCCGTCATCTTTCCCAGAGGAGTGTCAATTTCACACGTAAAGATCACGCCCGTCCATCTCCTTCGCCTTTCGTTTATTTCTGCGCCAATGAATTCCACAAATTAATCGTCGCGTACGAGCGCCACGGCCGCCACGCCTGCGCCATTTCCAGAATCTCCCGCGGTGTCTTGCCAGTCAAAGCCTTTTTCACTCCGTAATCGGTGTGGGGAAAAGCGTCCGGCCAGCCGAAAGCGCGCATCCCGACGTAATGCACCGTCCACGGCCCAAACCCCGGCAATTGCAGAAGTTTCTCCATCTCTCGCTCCGGATCGGCCCCCGGGGCAAAACTGACCGCACCGCTCGTCATCGCCCCGGCCAGAGCGTAAATTGCCCTTGCCCGGGCGCCCGTAATTCCCAACGGACCCAAGTGATTCTCGACCGGGCCTTCCAGGCGGCAGATCATCTCCGGAGTCGGAAATGTCACATTCAGATCCGCGAACGGGGTATCAATGGCTGTGCCGAAGGCGGCGGCAAACCGCTGCGCGAGTGTGCGGGCCGCCTTCACCGTTACCTGCTGCCCCAGAATAGCTCTTACTGTCATTTCGAACGGGTCAAAACAACCCGGCAGACGCAGCCCGGGCACGCACATCCCCGGGGCAATTTCATCCATAATCAGCAACTTCTCATAAATTTCTTCCGGCTGGCAATCTGCGTCAAAGAGATGCCTGACTCTCGCCAGCACCCGGGGCAGGACGGGCAAAAGAGATGGCGCTGCCGTCACGGCGAGAGCGTTTTTCTTCGGTTTGTTGGCAACGGAAATCCAGCCGCGGCAGATCCCGTCTCCTTTCGGCAAATTGACCGTCCGCCGGTAAACTTCTTCTTCGACGCTCTCCACTCCGGGGATAGTCCTTCCGGCCAGGAAAGAGATGAGCTTGTCCCAGGCGTAAGGCGGCCGGTAACCGATGGAAAGCGTGATACCGCCGCCATTTTCCGGACCGTTATTTCCCGCTTGCCTCAACTTCGTCGGCGTCAGGCGGTAATTTTCTTTAAAAACGGTGTTGAAGCGGCGGACGCTACCGAAACCGGCGGTCAATGCCGTTTCCGTTACCGAAAGATTAGTATCAGTCAAGAGATTTTTCGCCAAGAGTAGCCGCCGCGTCTGCAGATATTGCCCGGGCGAAACGCCGTATTCGGCCAGGAAAACGCGGCGCAAATGCCGGTCTGTCACGCCGAGCCGCTCCGCCAAATCGGCTAAATTGCTTTCCGCCAGACAATCTTCCTCCATCAGCAGCGCCGCTTTTCGCGCCAGCCGGGCCGGCGCTTCTGCCGGAGCGAGGCCCGGCGCCAATTCCGGGCGACATTTAAGGCAAGGCCGATAACCGGCTGCCTCGGCGGCCGCGGCGCTGACAAAAAAAGTGCAATTTTCTTCTTTCGGCAATTTCACCCGGCAGACGGGGCGGCAATAAATGCCGGTGGAGGAAACACCGACAAAGAAACGTCCGTCAAAGCGGGCGTCGTGTGTCCGCAGAGCGGCATAGCAAGCCTTGGCGTCTAAAGGCATTGTGACATTATCCTGTTGCTCCATCTATTATCACCTCGCTTTAATTATAACATCATATGCATAATTGGCTAACCGTTTTCGGACATGATGTCCGGTATCACCGCTTGTTTTCATCAGG
>JBMNPB010000052.1:0-14240 GCA_050943375.1 bacterium | reverse complement strand
CTTTGGTTGGTGTTAATCACACATAACCTACTCATCTGGTTGAAAGGACTGCTGTTGCGAGATACCCCGTTGGAAAAGGCAGGAGTTAGGTCGATTATCGATAAGGTTGGCCGATTAAGAGTGGCCACCCGGGAAACTAAAGGCGGAATTGCTTTCTTTCTCCCAGATTTGAACAGCCTGGTCTGCATTGTGTTGGACTCCTGCCGCACAAAGAGACCGTTACAGTTGGAATTCCCGTTTTTTACCTGATTGGGCGCTCATGTTTGTACAAAACTTAGGTAATTACGCTGACGCTTTATCGGTTTGTCTTGCATCTTGTTATAACTAACCAAAATATTTATACCATGAATAGACTGGAAAATCTACAAGAACTCGAAGCAAATTGCCCATAAGCCGTATCTCTTTTATAAATGTCAGCACCATGCCGCAGATTTAGTCTGCGGCTTTTTGCGTCCATTTGGCAGTTTGGATTTCGTGGTGGTGAGGGTAACAAGAGAGAAAATTTATCCAAGCCGCCGCGAAAGCGGGCAAAAAGCAGCCTCGCGTTTGTCATGTTAGTAGAAAGGACGAAGCGCCAACAGCCGCGCCGCCGATTGGCAATTTCCGTTTCCCGTTTGTTGAAGGTAGTGAGGGGCGCTTTACGCAGAGCCACGACGGGGGCGAAGTGCGGGGAGCGTAGAGCAAGATTCTACCACGGTGCCATAATTCGCATTTCTGCTCATTCTGTCCCCATGGAATCTTGTTGGGGAGTGCCTTCCCCAAACCCTGCTGTACCGGCTTGCGCCGGAAATAAACGCCCACCGCCATTTGTAAACAATTTGTGAATTATTCAAAAAGGTACCCACATTTTGCCTGTTTTTTCTTGAGGTATATGATAAGTATTTTTGCCCACGCCCGCAAGGGCGGGAAAGGAGGTCAACCGACCATGCCGCGAAAGAAACGCTACAATACGCCGCACCGCGGCCATGTTGTGAAAACTCGCATGACCGACGAGGAATATGCCGACTTCACCGAGCGTCTTGCCGCCTTTGACATCAGCCAAGCCGAATTTATCCGGCAATCCATAACCAAAACCACTATCCGACCCATCGTTACCGTTTCCCCGGTCAATGACGAGCTGCTTGCCGCCATCGGGAAGCTGATCGCCGAGTACGGAAAGATCGGCGGCAACCTTAATCAGATTGCCCGGTATCTGAACGAGTACGGCGCACCCTACAACACACTTGCCCCCGAAGTACGCGCCGCCGTTTCCGATCTTGCCGCCTTGAAGTTTGAAGTCTTGCGAAAGGTAGGTAACCTAAGAACGGTATACATTGGATTTATAGGTGGTGCTTATGGAGTGTTTCAAACCCTTATAGGTAACCTAAGAACCCTAAAAAACCCGCTAAAAATAAGGCTTTCTATCTGACGTATTTCACCCAGTTAAGTATCTCTAAACTAAGCTGATTGCTTAAAACCGTTGCTGCTGTTGAATTTTCATATTCTACTATTTATTTACACTGTCCTGCCGTTTTGCCTTTCCTGTTTGGAAGTAAATTGTCAATAAGAGTGGATTGCCACGTCGCTGGGAAAGCGCAGGCTCCGCGCACTGGCACAAACCTGGCGAAGCAAGCAAGAAAAACAGTCGGAATAGGGTTCCGTCCGGTAAGAATGAGATCCTTCACTCCGCTCGGGATGACAGCCTGGGGGGATGTCGGTACTTGCTACAGAACTCTGGAGTGCCCGCAAACAGATGATAACCGAAGGAGCCGGCAGGCAATTGTTACCCCCTTCGGTTAAAGATTGTCTAATCCACCGGGACGCTGATACCCTCATCGTAAGTCTTGTTATACTTCATCCGCCGGATGTCGAGGAGCAATTCCTCCCCCGTGCCGGGAAAGTGCAATGTCCGGGTGTGGAGGATAGTTCCGTCGGACAGCTTTTTATAGGAGCTGTCAATAGTTTCCTCCAAATGGACTTCCGCACCGTCGGCCAGCAGCCGCACTTTGGACAGAACCATATTTTCTTCGCTGGTGATGGTCACAAGGGTTTCATTCTGCTTTTCCCTGACGCCGTCGATAGTAATGCTCTGCCCCAGGATAGTGATAGTAGACGGCTGCCCGTCTTCCGGTAGTGCGAACTGCTCGCCGACTTCATGCTCGGCCCCGAAGCTGACAAGTCGGATCTCCAATTCCCGCAGTTCAGCCGGCAGAGCGTCAAATTCCTGCTCGAAAGTAATCCCGTCCAGGTTCGTGCTCATGCCGCCGCCTTGTCGGTCGATTTCTTTCCCGTCGGCCAGCAGAGCGATCTCCAGACCGCCCGGGAACATCCTCTCGCCGCGGATCTGGTCCGCTGCCAGTTCAAGGGTGTTCTGGATCGTCCCTCGGATAACCGTGGTCGTCGGGGAGGCGGTGATAGTATCGAATCGGATGTTCGCACCGTCCGCAGCGATTGACCGGTTGATCGCCTGCTTGAGGATGTATCCCATCGCTTGCCGCCGGTCGAGAATGAACTTAATGGAGCCTTCCTCCCGCATGTCTCCATCCAGCCGGGAGAAATTGAGCCGGAGGGTTTTCTCAAAGAAATAAGGCGGCCGATAGCTCGCGATATACTTAATTTCCGTATTTGTCTCGTTGATAATCCCGGCGGCGCCCTGTGATTGGTACACACCCGCCAACCCCCTGATCGTCATGAACGGCGACAGATTGACCGCTTCGACTTTCCCGGCCGGATTCTGCACCGTATAAAAAACCAGCAGCTGATTTCCGTCCAGCATAATCCCGTCCAGGGTAAGCATCGTCCCGTTCCGGAAAGTAAAGGTGCGGCCGACGGCCTGTCCTTTGCCCATTTCGTTCAGCGTGCGAAGCGTGCCATTCATGATCTGATCGTATCCGAGTATTTTTTTTCCGTAATAGGCAAGAGTATCGGCGTGATACCCTAGCAAGGAAAGAACGAGCAAAACCGCGGCAGCCGACGCTTTCCACCTCATCGCCCGGGAAGGCCGTTTCTTCCGCTCCAAAGCTTCCCTGAGCCTCGCTTCCAATTCTTCCGGAACGTCCGCCCGTTCGATCGTCGCCTGCCGGCGGCGGAGCAGTGTTTCGGCATTATTCATCTTCCTTCACCTCCATGACCTTCTGCAGCTGCCGCAGGGCGCCCGCAAGCCGGGATTTAACCGTTCCCGGCGGAATTTTCAGCACCGCGGCGATGGTCTGGTAATCCATATCCAGATAGTAGCGCAGGCGAATTACATCCTGGTGCTTTACACTCAATCTGGCCAGCTGCTGGTCCAGCATGATCGCTTCATCCGTCTGCTGCCAGCCGTCGCCGGCCGGCTGGGGTGGCGACGCCATGGGCACGACTTTTCGCCGCTGCCGCAGGATGCTTTTGCAGCAGTTGACAAGGATGGCCCGGCTCCAGCTCGGGAACGCGTTTTCTCGCCGCAGACGGCGGATATTCTCATACAGAATGACGATCATATCCTCCAGTGCATCCAGTGCGTCATCCCGGTTGCCGGTGTAGGCATACGCCAGGCGGTAATATTCTTGTTTTTGCTCCATTATCAAACGGACCAAAGCCTCCCGATCGCCCCGTTTCGCCGCCTGAACCAGTGCCGCAATAGCCATTTTTTCACTCCTCACTCATTAATAAGAGTGTTTTGACGGTGGAAAAGTTCATTTTAAAACTGGAATTGGGCATTTTTCTTTCAATGAACTGAAGCGGCCGGCATCCTCGGCGCTTTTACCCGGAAGTGCCGGAAATGATAAACCGCCCGGCAATGGACACAATATTAACAGCACAAATTGCGAGGTGAAAATCTTGACAGCTCCGGAAACCGTAGTCCGAAAAACAAATCGTCTCAGCCGGGAGAAATCGCCTTATCTCCTCCAGCACGCCCATAACCCGGTCGACTGGTACCCCTGGGGGGAAGAAGCGTTTGAAAAAGCTAAAGCTGAGGATAAGCCCATCTTTCTGAGCATCGGTTACTCCACCTGTCATTGGTGCCACGTGATGGAGCGGGAATCCTTCGAGGCGGATGAAGTCGCCGCGGTATTGAACCGCAACTTCGTCGCCATCAAGGTCGACCGCGAAGAACGACCGGACATCGACCATATCTATATGACCGTCTGCCAGGCGATGACGGGGGGCGGCGGCTGGCCGCTCACCGTAGTCATGACCCCGGACAAGCAGCCGTTCTTCGCCGGGACGTATTTTCCCCGGCGCGACCGCTTGGGAATGCCCGGACTGATTACTGTCCTGACCCGCCTCGCTCAAGCCTGGCGGGAGCAAAAGGATGAACTGGTCCGCTCCGGCGAAGCCATCACCGCTTTGCTCGGCGAGCCGGGGCCGGCCGCGGCGGAGATCCCGGAAGATACGGCCGAAAATGCCTTCCGCGCCTTCTCACGCGGATTCGACCCTGACTATGGCGGTTTCGGCCCGGCGCCGAAGTTCCCGACCCCGCATAACCTGTACTTCCTCCTGCGCTACTGGCATCTGACGCGGGAAGCGGCGGCCCTGGCGATGGTCCGGAAGACGCTGGACGCCATGGCCGCCGGCGGCATCTTCGATCATATCGGCTTCGGCTTCGCCCGTTATTCCACCGACCGGCAGTGGCTCGTACCCCACTTCGAGAAGATGCTGTACGACAACGCGCTGCTTGCCGTCGCCTACCTCGAAGCCTTTCAGGCGACGCGGGAGGAGCGGTACGCAGCCGTCGCCCGGCAGATCTTCACATATGTTCTGCGGGATATGACCGCTCCGGACGGCGGGTTTTATGCGGCGGAAGATGCCGACTCCGAAGGTGCCGAAGGGAAATTCTATGTCTGGACGCCGGCGGAAGTCAAAGAAGTCCTCGGCACCTCGGACGGAGCCAAATTCTGCACTTACTTCGACATCACTCCCGGCGGCAACTTCGAGGGCGAAAGCATCCCGAACCTGATTCGTACTTCCGTCCCGGCAGGGGAAGAAGAATTCGTCGCCCGTTGCCGGGAAAAACTATTCCGGCACCGGGAACGGAGGGTCCATCCCCACAAAGACGACAAAATCCTGACCGACTGGAACGGTCTGATGATTGCCGCCCTCGCCGCCGGTGCGCGCATCCTGGGGGATGCAACGTATCGGGCCGCCGCAGTCACCGCCGTCGACTTCATCGAACGGAACCTGGTCCGTCCGGACGGGCGTCTTCTTGCCCGCTATCGCGACGGGGAGGCGGCTTATCCTGCTTACGCGGAAGATTACGCTTATCTTATCTGGGGTCTGATCGAGCTATACGATACTACTCACGATCCGGCTTATCTGAAGAAAGCGCTGAGTTTCAACGCCGACTTGCTGCGGTATTTTTGGGACGACACCGGCGGCGGTCTCTTCATCTACGGAAGCGACAGCGAACAGCTCATCGCCCGGCCCAAGGAAATTTATGACGGCGCCACCCCTTCCGCAAATTCGGTGGCGGCTTTGAATTTCCTTCGCCTGGCGCGGCTGACGGGCGCCGCCGACCTGGAAGAAAAGGCGGCACAGTTATTTTCGGCCTTCGGCGGAGAAATCGCACGGTCTGCTCTCGGCCACTCATTCTTCCTGACTGCTCTTCTCTTCGCCAGTTCCCCGGGAAAGGAGATCATCATCGCCAGCGAAACGAAAGAAGCGGCGCAAGAAATGCTTGAAACTATACAAAGCCGTTATCTGCCTTTCACTGTAACACTTCTAGTCACGTCGGAAACAGCGGATCTGGCGGCAACGGCCCCGTTTATCAAGGACTACCGCACTAAAGACGGCCTCCCAACCGCCTATGTGTGCGAGAACTTCGCCTGCCGGGCGCCGGTTACCGATAACGCGGCACTCGCGGCGGCGTTGGAGTAGGTGTGGGATTGTATTTGGCAAAGCCGCCGCAAAAACGGCGGCTTTTTGTCGTTCCCCATCCCCCCGGGCAGGCCTTTGTCCTAAAATATCGAATTATTGTCGCATTGGAATGATAAGGGACTGGAGGCGGTATTATGAAAATACTCGTGCTGACCAAAATGCCAATCAGTCGGACGGCTGTCGACGCCATTGGGCTTGTCGTCCCGACGGCGGAAGTGTATTACGCGGCGGACGGGAAAGATGTTCATCCTCTCACCCCACGCCTCCGGATTTTCCACCCAGGATCTCCTCGATCTGCGGATCAAAACGTTTAGCGACGACCTTGCGCGCTACATCAAAGGCGAAAAACTACATTGCCTGGTCAATAAGGAACTTGGGTATTAACCGACGGCGCCTTCAGCCGTCCGGCGGTTGCGTTTTCATTGCAGGAAGACACCCCCGTCTATGGCTCTTTTCATCTTTTATCTGCCGTTCCTTGTTAAAACAAACCCGGCGGAAGTGCCTCATCCGCAGGGCTTTTCATCTCTGCTGCGTGGCTACCCACGGGTTCTCCTTAGTCGGGCAACCGTTAAAACAACTACAGCTGCCAGCAGTATCCCGGTTCCGGTCACCAGAGGAGCCAAGACGCCAAAATTGCGCCGCATAATCCCAGCGGCTTTATCCGCCGGCGTTATCTTCTCAGCCGCGTAGAGGGTAAAAGAAAGGTCGTTTTCCGGCAGTTCTGTCAGGGCTGCTGAATAAACATTGCCTCCCGCCTTTTCCAGCTCGATGCTGCTGTTTATGATATGCGGCGCCGCCGGCGGAGTGATGATTCGGATACTCAGGCTTCCGAAGCCGCCCCAGTTTGCGGCCGGATTTAAAAGGTAATCGAAAGAGTATTTGGGATTGGCCGTTTCTCTTCTGTCCATTGTGCCGGTAGCCTGATAGCTTACGCTTACCGTTCTATCACTCCCGGCCGGAAAGTCGACTTCATAGACAAAAGCAAGGACGCGTTGGTAATGCTCCGGCGCGAAGAGGTCATCCTCGGCAGAATAACCGGTGTTCCGCCGGAACGCTTCGTCCAGCGACTTGGCGTAGAGATTGTACAACTGGCCGGAGAACACCGCCCCATCGCTTTTTCGTCCGGTATTCTTTTCAATTAATTCCGTCAGATAAGAATTTACCGCAATCGCCTGCGCTGTGACCCGGTATGTCAGCTCGTTCGTCGTACGCTTAAGCTCTCCGTCCGCATAAGCCGAGATATTTAAATCGACATCTTCCCCCAAAACGTAAATCGCTAACGTTCTGGGCTCATCGCACCGGGCGGCAATTCTCAGATTTTCCGCCTCTCGCTCATACCGGTTGAAACCATTTGTGCATACTTTGGTTTTCTCCTGGTCAAAGGTAAACTCAATTGCGAAATTGATTTGCCGGCCTGCCGCCGGTTTTACATCAATGGCATAGAGTTTCCCTGTTTCGTCAGCGGCGAAGCTTTCCGCCGTGTACGGTTCGGCGGTCAGCGCGTCGACGATATTGGCAAAAGCAAAAGCGGCAGCCTTGTCTTCTTCCCCGGGAGCACCGTAACTGTTCACTGCGTCGCCGATATAAATGTCATAAGGCAGCGGGCTGCCGTCGGCGGCTATGACGACAGTGTCCGTCGCCAAGCGGCTGAGCGAACCGGCAAACGGGAAGGCCATCAGCACTGACTGTGGCTGGTCCGTCGGGTTGGACATTTCATAAACTGCCGTTACCTGACCACTCAGGGTGATATCATTATTGGGTGACTCGGAAAAATCGAAGACAAGCTCTTCATTTTTCACTAGGATCGGCGTATCCTCCGCAATTGCCATGATTTCGGAAGAAGGATAACCCGGCCAGAATACTGGCCCGGAATTGGCCGATCCTGCGGAAGAAGAAAACTGCAGAGCGAACAGGATAAGAAAAATCGCCAGCTTTTTCATAGCATCACTCCTGATTATCCCGACGCAGCAGCCGGCCAAATAGTTTCTGTTATTCCGCCAAAAACAAGCCTCCGCGGGCGGAATTACCCGGGAGGCGGTTATCAGCTTTATGGCAGCGCTGAAGTTTTGGACTCAGATCCTAATTTCGCCGCCTAACTCTTTCCCGATATTTTTAATAATACCGTGCATCTTTTGTTCAACATCTTCCGCGGTCAGAGTCTTTTGGTCAGAAGCAATCCATACTCTGAGCAAGACGGACTTTTTGCCCGCGGGGATTTGCCTGCCGCGATATTCCTCAATGAATTCACAGCGATGAACCATGGCGGAAACGATTTTTTCGAGCTCAAGCCATTTTACTTTTTCATCAACTACGATCGACAGATCCTGTTCTACCAGCGGGAACTGCGGCAGATGCTCGAATTTGTTCTGGCGTGACGGTAGCGGCCGGAGCTTCTCAACATTCAGCTCAAAAAGAACGGCTTGCCCTTTCTTAATTCCGGCCAGTCGCGCAGCCTTAAGCGAGAGCACACCCAGCGAACCGATTATCGCTTCGCCCGCCGTGATATTGAGCCACGCCTTATGATCGGCCCAGTTCGGTTTTTCTGTCTGCCCGAATCCAAGCGGCTCGACCTGAGTTATTCTTGGCAGCATTTCGAGCACACCCTTGGCCTCACGAAATAACGTCATCGCGTTGCCGCCGACAAAGACAGCCGCCAGATAACGTTCCTGCAAAGGCAGGGCTTCACTTTCCTCGCTCGGATGCGTTTCGCCGTGATGAAAGACCTGGGTCAATTCGAAACACCGGAACGTCTCGTAATATCTGGTATTAATCACGATGCTCTCCAGCAGGCCCGGGATGAGCGAGGACCTGAGGTAAGCGGTCTCCGGTGACGGCGGGGTTGCCAGAGCAAGACAGTCGTCAGTTTCGATCCCGGCCGCTGCCAGGAATTTTTCATCTGTCCACGGATAAGTGAAAATTTCCTGCAAACCGCAGCGGCAGGCCAAATATTCGCGGATAGCCCGGTCTGTATCTGATGTGCGTTGATTAATGGCATTTGCCAGCGTGACCGTCGGAGGTATGAAGGCGAAATTTTCGTAACCGATCATGCGCGCAACTTCTTCCAAAATATCGTCCCGTACAGAAACGTCACCGGTCGCGCGCCAGGACGGTACTTCAACTTTGAAAACACCGTTGTTATATGAAGCTGTAAATCCCAGCAACTTAAGATGTCCCGAAACTTCCCCGGGTGACAATTTGCGCCCAAGGCGCTCAGTCAGAAACGCAAGCGGGACATCGATCACGGGCAGTTCGGTTTTCACCGGATAGTTGTCGTTAACAGCCGCAACTCTTGCCTGCGGCAATATCTGACCGATCAGCCAGCCGGCCACGCCCATGGCCTGATCTATCCGTTGGGTATCAATACTCTTTTCGTAACGGGTTGATGCCTCGGTGCGGACTCCCAGGCGCTGAGCGCTGCGACGGATGGTAAGCGGGTGGAAATTAGCCATTTCCAATATCATTTCCGAAGTTTCCGGAAGAATGGAGTCGTGCTTGCCCCCCATGATGCCGGCCAGTCCAATCGGTTTATTGGTATCACAAATCAATAGGTCGTCTGTTGAAAGATTGATCACCCGGTCATCGAGCAGTTCCAGTTTCTCGTTTGGCTTGGCTCTGCGGACCACGATGCCGTCGGCGACATGTTTCCGGTCAAAACCATGGGTCGGCTGGCCGGTGGCCAACATGATATAATTCGTTATATCCACAAGATTGTTTATCGGGCGCATGCCGGCCTTCCAGATTTTGACCTTCAGCCAGTAAGGCGACGGCTCGTTCCTGAGGCCGGTGTAGACCACGGCCGCATAACGGCGGCAGAGATTTTCGTCCCGGATGGCAACGGGAAACTCCGGAGTGCCGGCCGGGGGTGCAAAGACCGGCAGCGGCCGAAGCTCCGCGCCGTAAATCGCGGCAAGTTCGCGCGCGATGCCGTAATGGCCCCAGAGATCCGGGCGGTTAGTTATCGATTTGTTGTCGATTTCCAGAATGAAGTCGTTCAGCTGCAAGACGTCCGCGGCAGAATCGCCCGGCTTCGCGTCCCAGCCCGTCAAATCCATGATTTCCCTCTCGTTGGAGGCTGGAAACAGATCTTCCAGCCCAAGCTCGCTCGCAGCGCAAATCATGCCCTCGCTCCTGACACCGCGCAGCTTGACGGACTTGATTTCCACGGGGTCGCCCACACCGTGCCATTTCACGACCGAGCCGGGTACGGCAACGACGACTATCTGCCCCTCCCTGAGGTTGGAGCCGCCGCAGACGATAGTGCTGGGTTCCCCGCTGCCAATGTCGACGAGACAGACCTGCAACTGGTCGGCGTTCGGGTGCTCCTGCACGGCCAGTATCCTGCCGATTACTACACTTTTCAGCGAATCCGCCGGATTCTCAACTCCCTCCACCTCAACCGTCCGCATGGTCAAATCATACGAAAGCTGTTCTTTGGTCAGGTCGGCAGGAAGGCCGGTATATTCGCGAATCCAATTTAAGGATAGCTTCATAATTATCTCCCCTTATTTGAACTGACTCAGAAATCTGAGGTCGGCACTGTGGAACAGGCGGACATCATCCACACCGTAGCGCATCATAACCAGACGATCAAGCCCAATATTAATATAGAAACCCGACCAGACCGCCGGGTCAAGACCGGCCGCCTTCAGGACGTTCGGGTGAGGGGTACCGCCGGGCATAACCTCGATCCAGCCGACATTTTTGCAGACCTTGCAGCCTACGCCCCCGCAGACGAGACATTTCATATCTATCTCAAAACCCGGTTCGACGAAGGGGAAGAACCCTACGCGCATCCGCACGTCGACTTCCCGTCCAAAAACTTTTTCCAATATGGTTTTGACCAGCAATTTACCGGAAGCGAAAGGGAAGTCCTTATCGACTATGAGCGCTTCGTATTGGAAAAAGGCCCGTTCATGTCGCGCATCGGTATTTTCATTGCGATAAACGCGGCCCGGATAGACAAAACGGGCCGGCGCACCGTGCAATTTCAGATAGCGAACACTTGCACCGGTCAAGTGGGGCCGCAGGCAGAGGCGTCTGATTCCCGACTCATTCTCGCAGCCTTTGAGCCAATAGGTGTCCATCGACTCCCTGGCCGGATGCTCCGGCGGAAAATTAAGATTGTCGAAGGCGTATTTCTCGCTGGTGATATCGTCTTCGGAGAATACTTCAAAACCAAGCGAGCGGAAGGCATCGTTCAGATCGTAACACATCTGCGTAATTGGATGAAGTCCGCCCGAAACCGGCTGCAATCCCGGCAGCGTCAGGTCCGGCTCGCCCTCAATCGCCGAAGCCTCATCAATCAGTTCCTGCTCCCTGTTTTCGATTGCCTCGTTGAGCGCAATTTTAATTTCATTGGCCACGCGACCGACAGTCTTCCGCTCTTCCGGGGAAAGCTTACCCAATTCCTTTAAGAGAAGGGAAAGCCCGCATTTTTTGCCGAGATAACTCTGCCGGACATTCTTTAATTCGTCGGACGTCTCGGCAGCCTGCACAGCGACAAGACATTGCTTGTGTATCGCTTCCAATCGTTCTATCATCTTTACCACCCCCAAAATTTCTTTCGTTCGCATCCTTATTGCCTAAAGAGAACTGGAAACACAAACGCCTTCGCCCCAAAAGGGACGAAGGCGCCTGACTGACCTCCGCGGTACCACCCATTTTCCTGCAAAAGCAAACACTCTCGCGGCTTTTAACGGTGCCTGCCGTCAGCCCCTACTGGCAATTGTTCAGGGCTGCCGCTCCTCAGCGAAATCCATCTGACTTTCTGCGAAAATGCTCTCAGCCTATGACATTTTCTCTCTTGGCAGATTTTATTAGTCAGAGAGGTGACTTTATCATTGCGTTTTATGGGTTATTCAGTTATTGAATTATAATATACCATAGCGGCATTTGTGATGCAAGCATCTGCCCGGAAAAATAAAAAAATTACCAAAGCGATAAATACAAGTAGTCATAAAGACAACCTGTGAACCGAGGGTCAGGGTAAACTGAATACGGAAAAAAGAATGATAAAAAAGACGAACAGACAGCAGGTAAAACAGCTGCCTGTTCGTCTTAACTATTATACTACATTTTTAGAATCCCTCTGTATTATTCAAAGATGCCTCATAGTCTATTTCCGCACTTTCCGCAAAAGCGAACGCCGGAAACAACACCGGAGCCGCATTTCGGGCAGAAATTTATTTGCGGGTCGACCTGATAGGTGGCGGGCAAATCCTCATCTTCACTGGAGCCTGTCAGAAACAGCCAGTCGATGTCCTCGCCGTCCTCGCATAAGCCGATGGCTCCGGCGGGCGAAACCACATAAAAGCTGTCCTCATCGATGGGGTTTTCACTGTCGCTTGTCTCAGCAAGCACCAGTAAGCCTTTTACATCGTATCTATCATTGGATGTGGCAAAGTTCCAGCTTCCGCAGAGTGTGGCGGCAAACTCCGCCGCCTCCAGCATGGTAATAAATTTATCCATTACGAATAGCCTCCTTATTTGAATAACAGGTTATTACACCTCTTGCAGCGGTCATTTTGTATGGGGTTCATCATGGAGCAGACGTTGCAATAGATGATGCGGTCTTTGGATTTATCGTATTTCTCGTATGTACCGAATCTTGGATGAAACCGCACCCTGTCGCCAACGGAGAGATAGTCATACATATGCCGCCCACTGTCCTTCTCCACGATGGTCTTTTTCTTGCCCGCATCGGTGTTGATGATTGTGGTATATTCCGTATAAGTTCTGTAATTATCATCCTCGCCGCCCCTATGCTCGCTTTTCTCCTTGCTGTACTTATTGACAACCACACCCTCCCACATGGGCTGCTTGGTCCTTCGCAGCGCCAGCAAATTAATTATCAGCATGACAAGAGCGATGCCCACGCCGATGACAAGGGATTCACCAAAGGGGAAATCGTCCATCAGCAGACCGGCGACGGGAAAGCCGATGAGCGGCACGAAAACCAATATCCACATACAGCCAATAGAGGATTTCTTGTATTTCTGTGCGGCGGCCAGTATCTCAGGGCAGTTATACCTGTCGGAAAAGCCGACCAGCCCCGCGCCTCCCTGTGGGGGAGCGGAAGATGCCGCTTGGCTTACCTCCATCGGCTCCGGCGTTCTCAAATTCACCGCCTTGCCGCAGCCGATGCAAAATTCAGCTCCCTCCGGCAACTCTGCGCCGCAGGCCGTACACACGCCGAGGGCGCTTGCCTGCGTTTTTTTGCCGCAGCCAGAACAGAAAGCCGCGTCCTCCTGCAACTTGTTTCCGCAGTTAGGACAAAACATATCCGTATCACTCCTTGCTTCGATTGTTTGAGGTTCCCCGCTCGTTGCGGATTTTCCGTCGGGTTTCTTCGCCGCCCGTTTCTTCTTTTTCCCACCTCTGGCTGTGCGTATGACAAGCAGCAGCAAAAGCAGATAACCGATAGGGGCGAGGATGTGATAAATGATCGCCACCTCGCCCATCTCATCAAATTCGCACAGTGCGGCGGGCTTATTGACGTAAGGGAAAAGGTCAAGGTAGCGGATGCGCTCGGAGCGGGTTTCGCCTTCGTCCAAGCTCGGCCACGCCTCGTCGCTTTGGTACATCACATGGCCTTGGTACTCCTTGCCGTTTGCCATAAACCAATAGCCCTTGGAAACGGTACGGGAGCGATTTTGCCCCGCGTCGGTATCATCCAACCGCGCCTGATAGCTGTCCACCGTACCCATGACGGAATCGCCCCATATCGCCAGCGCCAGCGTAGAGAGGCTCAAATACATGGCAAACAGCAGCACGGCGCAGATAAGGATGAGGATGGGCAGGGGGATGTTTTTGCTTGCTTTCTTCTTCGCCATGATCACACCGCGTGATTTAACCTGTGACCCACTCGTATTCGTAGGCTGTCATAATCGAGTTGTTTCCGCCGCTCATGCCGATGAGGATATAGACTTTATCTCCATTGGCGGAGCCGCCCGGCATTTCGCCGCCGACCGTGGCGCTTTGCCCCCAGTAGCCTGTATTTGTATCATTCTTGCCTGTTTGGATATAGCTTGTGGTGATCTTTTCAGTTATGTCATATAAGCTTATGTTAGTTCCGTAGCTAACAAACGGATCTTCATGGTTTACGGGCGTTATGCTTGCTCCCAACGAAGCACCAAGATGGAAGCAGATATTTGAAGAAGTGCTTGCAGTGATTTTCAAATCTATTTCTACCCGTTCACCTCCCAGATATCTATCCTTCGGAATGCTTGATGTTCCCGTATTCTCAACAAATTCTCCTCTGCAATTATCATGTGTACTGCCAGAGTAACTGTAATCAAATGTTGTTTTGCATCGATATGTGTAGCTTCCGCTGCCACCACTCCATGATTCTGAATAGGAATCGTCAGCTGCGCTTGTTTCATACTTGTTATCAAAGCTTCTGACAAGCA
>JBMNPB010000001.1:0-178031 GCA_050943375.1 bacterium | reverse complement strand
AGGCAGTCGGCCGGGGAGGTTATTGGCTGCCGGATATCTACAAATATGGTAAAGCTGATTTGCTGGCGAAAGAGGTTTACACAAATATTTGCGCACTACCAAGAAAAGCAAGCCAACTGGCCCGATCTTCTTTCATGCCCTCGGCAGCGCCGATTACTTCCCGATAGCCATCCTCGTTTACCGCCAGAGCAATCAGGATTGCTACATTCTCATATTCGCCGCCCCAGTTGCGCTTGAGATATATTCCGTCTACATAGACATATGGGTACTTACCCTGTAGTGGCCGGTTGCGCCAAGCCTCAATATGACCATAGACTTTCTTATTCAGGTTACTGACCGTACCTGCTGATACCTTGGTCCCCCAAAAGGCTTCGGTGATGTCTTCCACCCGGCGAACTGATACTCCGGCCAGATACATCTCAATCAAGGCTTCCTCAACTGAGCTTTCCCGGCGACGGTAACGCTCAATGATGGCTGTCTCAAAGGTAACGCCTCTGAGCTTAGGCATCTTTAGCTTTACATCTCCCGATGTCGTAGTCAGGTTACGCTCATAATGCCCGGAGCGATAGCCTTGGCGTTCCTCGGTTCGTTCATAGCGTCCGGCCTTGGTCAGTTCGGATGCTTCCTGTTCCAGCAGTCCATTGAGCGTTTCCTCGACGCTGTTGCGCACTAGTTCCTTTAGTTCTTGCTTTATGGCTCCTTCGTTTAAATGTATAATGTTATTGGACATGGTGATGCGGCCCCTTTCTTGGTAGATTTGGTTGTGGTGACTCTATCTTACCAAGCGGCTGCGCCCATGTCCTCCTTTTTGGCTTTTTCAATTTGCTATTGTACCTTATCCAAAGTTAATTGCCAGCTTGAAGCCAGTACGCTAATAATGCGCTTGTGCAATAATTAATGTATAAGCAATGAAAGAGACAATACGCTTAGTATTGTCTCTCAAAAGTTGGTGGTGTTACGGACGTCAAAGTTGAACCGTAGTCATTAAAAATACCGGATTCGCCTTCTTCAACAGTAGACGCCTTCGGACGGCCGCTTTCGTCTATATAGTTATATGTGATAACAACCTTGTCGTCGTACACATAGACAGCCCTGACAAATACTTCGACGATCCGCTTCCTGTATTCCGGATCGTTTATATCGCCATTCCTGAATTGTTCCAGCCAGAAGATCACCTGATTTTTTGTTACCTTCGGCTTCACAATGCTTTCCTGGGCGATCCTTACTTCCAGGTCCTGGCGTTCTTTTTCAAGTTCTTCAAGCCGCTTCTGTGTTGATTCATAGAAGGCGCCGCGCTCTATTGCGCTGACCAGGTTAGAAATCCCGCTTCTGACCTCTTTTAACCGGCTTTGAAGGGCATTCATGACGCCCTGATCGCTTTCCCGTTGTTGAAGTTCGACAACCTTGTCGGCGATCATTTCGATCACTTCGTCCACCAGGACGCGCTGGATCGTTTCGCGGATAACCAGGTCTTCTATCCAATCTTTAGCGACTGTCTTCTTTGGGCAGTTCTTTTCCCGTTTCTGCTTCACACACTTGTAGTAATAATATTTTCGGCTTCGGCCTGTGCCGCTCTCACCGACCATATTTGACCCACAGACGCCGCAGAATAGCTTTGTAGTCAAGATATAGTCCACCGGGGAGCGGGCGCGCGCTGGCGCCGATTTATTCTTTTTCAGGACTTCCTGAACCGCTTGAAATACTTCTTTGTCCACGATCGCCGGAACACCCCCTTCAATGACAATGTCGTTCCACTTATAGACGCCTATATATTTTTCATTCGAAAGCATTCTGTGAAGGCTGTTCTTGTTAAATGGGACGCCGCGTGAAGTCTTTAAGCCACGTTCGTTCATGGTGTCTATGATCTGTGTGACAGTCCGCCCTGACGCATACATGGAGAATATTTCACGCACGATCGGCGCTGTCAACGGATCAATTTCAAATTCCTTTTCGGGTCCGATTTTATATCCCAGGGCAATATTACCACCTGTAACCTTACATTTCAAGGCATTTTCCGTCATGCCGCGCTTGATCTTCTGTGATAGTTCAGCAGAATAATATTCTGCCATGCCTTCCAGTAGGCTTTCCAGTATAATACCGGCCGGCTCGTCGGTGATATTCTCTTTTGCAGATAAAACCCTGACGCCGTTCTTTTTTAGCTTTGCCTTGTATGTTGCTGAATCATATCGGTTTCGCGCGAAACGGTCAAGCTGATAGACAATAACTGCTTCAAACTGTCTTTTTGCGCTGTCTTCAATCATTTGTTGAAATTCTGGTCTATTGTCTGTCGTCCCAGAAACAGCGCGATCGGCGTATATCTTTATGATCTGAATATCATTCTTTTCGGCAAAGGCCCGACATTCCCTGATCTGACCTTCAATGGATTCTTCCCGCTGATTATGGGAAGAAAACCGCGTATAGATTACCGCGTTCAAGCCTTCACCCCCACTTCCTTTTTCTTTTTCTTGTAGAAGTCCTGTCGCGTGCAAGGGTCTTGACAAAAACGAGCGTTACCCTGACCGAAAAACCACTTTCCGCACATTTTGCAACGCATAACGAATCTATATGCCGTAGTCGGATTAAGAGCCGTCAAAGCCAGTTGAACCCTGGCCAGACTGAAAGCGTCAGGAAAAATCAAGATCATTGCCGGCTTCCCGTTGTCATTGAACAGAGAATACAAAATACAGCCGTTACAATCGAAAAGATATGTATCCGTCGTTATCCCCTTTTGCCACTTATAGAACATAGAATGAATTCTGAAAGCCTGGACAATAAAATCTTCAACGGAAAAGGCTGGGTAATTTGCATTAGTGGCCTTACACCTAACGACGGCCGCCTGGGACGTCGGAAAAGGAAGTCCAAACGTATTACACCATTCAATGATCTTCGCGTGACAGTCGGCGTCGAAGACAGCCTTTGCGAAGGAACCTGGTCCGGGTTCGGATATGATCTTTGATTCGATCAGATCGTCACACAGATTCACGATCGGAAGAAGGAAGTCTTTTTCCGTTGCGGTGAACTGGTCTTCGATTTTCTCACCTTCACCCAGAATATAAACGGATTCGCCGATAAGGCTTGTCCGATATTTTTCGTATTTCGTTGAAATGTAAATAGCGTCCTTAAAGCTGGTAACTTCTATGTTATCAGTTTTTTTCATATCCTCACCACCGGTTACGCATAATACTACGTTTCTTTGTTTTTCCGTATTTGATTATAGAGTATCATAAAAACAGGTAAAAAACAACAATCAAATTAAAAAAATTGGTAAAACCGCAAAGGAGGGAAGGCGACTATGGATATGAATATCAGGGATATGTTTTATTCCGCAAAAGACTTGATCGCGCTTGGAATAGGCAGTCATAACAAGGTCTATGCACTGATGAATTCACCGGAATTTCCTTCGGTTCGTATCGGCGGCCGGCTTTTCGTGAAGAAGGACGTCTTCTGGAAGTGGATCAACGATCAGTCCCGAAAGCGTGGTGAAGCGAAATGACACGCGAACAATTCATTTCGACGATCACGGACGTTTTGAAACCGGGCATTGAAAACGCCGTATCCCTTGAATTCCTGTGTTCTTATTATGGCGCCAGTGACAGAGAAGTCCGCAGATTCCTTCACTATGCCAGAGTAAACGGAATCCCGGTGCTGTCGTCGACAAAGTACGGCGGATATTATCTTCCGAAGGATCAGCATGAAGCCCAGGAGTTTATCAGAGCGCAAACGAACCGAGCGAAGGCCTGTTTTGCCAGCTTAAAAGCGGCTAAAGAGTATATCAAGACAGTCGAAAGCGACGATCAGATCAGGCTTGAAATAAACGAGTGACCCACAGCAACCAGGAAGGAGGGAAAAAGCGTGGCATGGTTAGAGATACATCAATCAATTAAGGACCACAGAAAGCTTCTGGCGGCCGCTGATGCGCTTGATATGGCGCCGGCCCATGTTGCGGGTCACATTATATTCTTCTGGCTGTGGGCGCTTGATAACGCCCCTTCCGGTGAAATAAGCGATATATCGGCCCGTAACATAGCCAGGGCGGCACAATGGGAAGGAAGCCCGGAATCCTTCCTTTCCGCATTAGTGGAAAGCGGCCTGGTGGACAAGACAGGCGAAAGACTGTTCATTCATGACTGGTCCGATTATGCCGGGAAGCTGATTGACCAACGCGTCGCCGATCGTGAGCGTAAAAGGCAAAGCAGGGCGTCGGCAAAAGCGAAGAATAGTGATTCTGTTACTTGTCCGGAAAATGTCCAGCGGACGTCCGTCGGACAGAATAAGGACGTCCAGGGGAAGTCCGTTGCTACAGTACAGAACACTACAGTACAGAACACTACAGCAAAGAACACAAGAGAGAGTAGCGGCGGCGCCCCCTATTGTGATGAAGATATATCATTTGATAGCGATTGCAATCAAATGCCGGAAAACGATCGCTTCGAAAGATTCTGGTCGGCATATCCACGCAAGACCGGGAAGAAGGAAGCTATTGAAGCCTGGAAGCGGATCAATCCAGACGAAGACATGACCGAAACTATTATCGCCGGCCTGGAACGGTGGAAACAGTCCAAACAATGGACCGACGACAACGGCCAGTACATACCTTATCCCGCTTCCTTCCTGTCAAAAGAACGCTGGAATGATGAATGTCAGCCAGCGATCGACAAGAAGGTCCCAGCCGCGAAGAATTATGACGACGACGAAGACTTTTTGGGGACAGGTGGTGCGTCACCATAAGCGGAAAGGGGGCCGAAAGCATGAAGGACATTGTGACTAACGAAGAATTGGTCAAGCTGTATCGTGCCGGCGATCCTTCCGCCCTGGAAGCCTTGTATTTGAGAAATTACGGACTGATTCGTCAAATTGTTATAAGGCTGTGTCCGGGCGGCAACCAACAGGACATTGAAGACGAAATGCAAGAAGCCTTCTTCGCCCTGGTGGAAGCCGTCAAAGCCTTTCCGGAAGGACAAGACGTGAAGCTGACGACGTATATTTCGAATTGTATCAAGTGGCATAAATCGCGCCGGTATCAATTCGACAGAAAGCGTAATCCGGAAAACCTTATCAGTCTGGACGAACCGCTTCCAGGCATTGAAGGCAATATAACCCTGGGTGACACAGTAGTCGATCCGGACGCAGAATTCGAAGAAGGCTGTGTAAACCGTGTGGCATATCAGAAGATTCAGGACCGGCTGGATTCGCTTATAGACGAAATTCTGTCAAAAAGGGAAAGCGACGTTATAAGGCGTCGAATGAGCGGCAAGACACAGGCCGAAATCAGCCAGGAAATAGGCCTGGCACAAAATGTCGTCGGACAGTATGAACGCATGGCATACGAAAAGATCAGGAATCGGAAGAATGATAAAAAGCTGCAGGAAATTCTTGATTATTATGATCTTCAATCATATAAGCGCGTCGGATTCGCGTTCTGGCGCGATACAGGATACAGTTCGGTAGAATGGGCCGCCGAAAAGAAAATGGAAGTCGAAGCTAAATGGCTAAAGAGAGGTGAAGACAGTGATTGAATTAACAGACGAAAAAATAAACGATCTTTTGAAGGGATACCGGACGGAATATCCCCGTTTAAGGGAGTATCTTCAAGAGGAATTATCAAAAGACAATCCTTCGAAGAATGTTTACCAGGATACTTTTCAGGAACTATACCTGTACGAACTTCTTCATAAAACGGTCCTTTCGCTTGAATTACGGTTCAGAATCCCCATAATCAAGCAGTATTTTTCGGCAAATCCAAAGACTTTTGAACAGACGGCCGTTGAATTAGGGGTGTGGCCTTCTACCCATTTTAGACGCATAAAAGAAGGCAGAAAGCGGATTCTGGCGATCATGAACGCGAAACTGGCCAGCTTGGAAAAGGAAGAAAACCAGATAAAACCCGACCCTTGCGCGCGTAATGGGCAAAAAACTTCTCACCGTTACCCCGCTTCACGGGCAAAGCCGACGAAGCGACAATGAAAATGTTAACAAAAGTTAGCTTTTCGCGCGTGTACGCGTAGAAGCCCAGGATTCAAAGTAAGTAACGCAATAAGCGTTTTTATATAGCCGTAACCGTCCGGCGCCCAGACGGAGCCGCAAAGCGTGTGGAAGTCACGAAAAAGACAGCGGTGATCGTATCAACTCAAACTAAAATTTTGAAAGGTAGGTGAAAACCGTGGCGGGAGTAGCAACAAGTCTGGCGATCCAGGACAGAATGACCGGCGCCTTAAATAGAATCACGAACGCAGTTTCGCGAACAAACCGCGCCCTTGAAGTTACGGATCGGCTGACCGACCAGGTAAACCCAGGCAACACTTTTAATCGAAGCACGGCCGCGATCGACAACGCCAGTCGTCATGTAGAAGAATTCAACAGGCGTCAGAACGAAGCCGGAAATGGAGCGAACAAGGTCAAAAGCGCCTGGGGCGGCGTCGGCAATCTTATTAAAAGCGCTGTCGCCGCCTTCGGTGCAAAACAGATCATAAACCTTGCGGACACTATGACACAGACCACCGCGCGGCTTGATCTGATAAACGACGGCCTTCAAACCACGGCCGAATTACAAGATAACATTATGGCTTCCGCAAACCGCGCCAGAACGTCATACACCACAATGGCCGACGCTGTGTCGAAGCTGGGAACCCTGGCCGGTGACGCCTTCACCAGTAACGACGAAATGATCGCCTTTACTGAACTGATGAACAAGAACTTTGTTATCGGCGGCGCCAGTATCCAGGAACAGACAGCGGCCATGTACCAGCTAACCCAGGCTATGGCGTCAGGAAGGCTTCAAGGTGACGAATTCCGTTCAATCATGGAAAACGCGCCGCTTCTGGCCCAGTCAATAGCAAAATACATGGGAAAGACTACCGGCGAATTGCGGGAAATGTCTTCCCAGGGCCTTATCACGGCCGACGTTATCAAGAACGCTATGTTCGCGTCTGCTGACGAAACGAACAAGAAGTTCGCACAGATACCCATGACATTCTCACAGGTGGGAACGATCGTGGCAAACACCTTGCTTCAAACATTCCAGCCGGTGATCCAGATTATAGGCCAGGGCGCCCAGTGGATATACGATAACTGGTCCATGATTGCACCTGTATTCTATGGCCTGGCGGCCGCGCTGGCGGTATATACGGCCGCGCTTGGTATTCATGCGGCTGTGACGTGGATCGCAAACGGAGCCGCGAAGGCGTTCTTTACAACTCTTATGGCGAATCCTTTGTTTTGGATAGCGCTTGCGGTCGGCGTCGTGATTGCGCTGATCTATAAGTGGATTCAATCAGTCGGCGGAATAAAAGTCGCCTGGTTGATAGCCACGAACGCGATCCTGACGGCGTGGGACTGGGTACAGATCGGATTCATGACCGGCGTTTACTGGGTCATGGATATGTGGAATAAGTTACAGCTTGCCTTTATGACGGCCGGCGTGAATATCGCTAATTTCATGGGCGACATGAAGGCGAACGTCCTGATGATCCTTCAAAATATGGTCAACGGGGCAATTAAGATTATAAACGGCTTCATATCCATGTTGAACAAGATCCCAGGCGTCAGCATTGATCTGATCCAGGACGTGACCTTCGGAACGACGGCACAACTTGAAAATGAAGCGGCAAAGCAAACCAGGAACCAGGGCCTTGAAGCCTATCGGTCCCAGATCGAAAGCCAGATCGCAGACCGCGACGCGAAGCTAAATCAAATGAAAACAGCCGCGAACGTGGCCACAGCACAGCGCCAGGCAGAGATCGCAACAGCAAAAGCAGACGCCGCGAACAAGAAGGCCGCTGAAAATGAAGACATCATGAGTAAGTTTTCCGGAAGCACAGATATTCCGAACGTGGGAAGCGTCGACGAAGTCGGAAAGATCAAGGACGACGTCAACATTGCAGACGAAGACCTGAAATTCTTCCGTGACGTTGCCGAAATGCGCTACACCCAGAATCTTGTCACACTTACCCCGCAAGTCGTACTAAGCGGCGTTCAGATCAGCGAAAAGATTGACATTGACGAAGTAGTCAGCCGGATCGAAACAAAGCTGGAAGACGAATTCGTCGCGGCGGCGGAAGGAGTGTATTCATAATGGCTTTCTTTAGAACAAAGGAAAGTGAAGACTTGAAGACCCTCCTTCGAATGCTTCATTACTATGTGGATCGCCGACTGGAAGGACAGATCAACGTCACAGGCCGGGCCGCTATTGTCGGCCTGATCCAGACCTGTATCAACAACGGCGACAAACAGTTCATTCCTTCGGCGTGGGAAGCGTACTATCCCATATTTGAACGATTCCAGGAAAAGCACCTTCCCGCGTCCCAGCGGTCCCCTGAATCCATTCACAGGGCGATCGACAAGACCTTCAAAAAGGCTTACGGCCGAACCTTCTTTGATCGGGACATATATCAGTTCTATATCACAGCCGGCGGCCAGGAAGTAAAAGAAATCTATGAAAAAATAACAAACCATGAAAGGAGCGTGTCAAATGAACGCACTTGAAGCAATCCGAAAAAAGGAATCGGATCACAAAGCACAGATCGCGGCACTGGAAGCCCAGATCGCCGAAGACAGCGTCACCGGGAACAGAAACATTACGGTCCTGAATCAACTTGACGCCTTGAAAAAGACCCAGCCAGTCACGGAAGACGAACGTCGGAAAGCCTTTAACGATCATGGACTGCCCGTGTTAAAGGAATACATGGAACCGTTCGAAACCGCCTTAAAGGAAGCCAGGGCGGCCTATATTAACGCTTATGCAGAATATGCGGCGGCGGGATACAAGGCGGAAACGGCCGCGAATGCCTGGGGGGGACGATTCTTTTCGCGTCCTGACCCCAGCGCCTGGGACATAAAGATCGACAGCGAAGTAATTCCGGAAAAGAAAGTTGAAAGCGTATGGCCTTGTGACGACGTCCAGGTCGAAGAATAAGAAAGGGGATTATCACAATGAAACACGGTATCGACAACCTTATCAAAACTATTGAGGACTACGGGAAGGCGATCAAAAAGTTTAATGACGACAAACAGGAGATCACCAGGACCTTCCAACCGGCCGAAGCCGGTAGAAGAATAAACGGTTATAAGGACGTCAAAGGTGATTGGATTTCAGGATTAAAAGATCGAATGAAGGCCACGGCCGAAAAGCTGGAAGGATATTTCGCCACGCAGATAGACGAAACGATCGCGGCGGTTGAAAAGGATCAGGCCACTTCGAAGTACATTTCAGACCCGGGGTTCACGAACGCCATTCAGATTCTTTCTTCCGGTGGATCGCGCCTTGAACTGAACGTCCTGAAATCCTTGATCGCTCCATATATGGACGACCATATCGCGAAGAAGTCCATTGTGGCCATACTTAATCAACAGGGCCGCGATCCGAAGCGTATCGGCATTGACGACGGCGCCGACGCACTTCAAATCCTTCAAGGGATCAAGCGTGACAGTTCTATGACGTTCCGTATGTGGAACGGATCAAACTTCCCGTTGACAGGATCGCCTTCTGTCATTGAACACCAGCTTAAAAGAGCAAACCAAATCCTTGAAGGCGGTTTTGACCCTCTCCTGGAAGCGGAAACATTCTAAAGGTCAGAACATAAGAAGGACGCTGTGATTATCTTCATGGCGTCCTTTTCTTCTATGCCAGGGCGCCAGAATCGCCCAGGAGCGGCGCTAATTGGTCAAGCTATGTAATTCCATTACCGGACGCATAAAGGCGGCCACAGGCCCCACAGAGCGCGCCAGGGCGGCAAAGAAAAACGCCTGGACGTATCCGCCAGACGCTTTCAGCAATCAAGAACCTATTATTCAGATTTACCGGCTTTCAGTTCATCAATGAAGACGAAGACTTTCGCCTGGTCCAGCGTGTCCAGCATGGCGAACGCGTTAAGAAGGTCAGCTTCATTCCCGGCCGGCGTATTTTTGGACCCGTTGATAATTGTAACAGGACCATAGAAGTTCCCGATCGCGCCGTTGTTCGTTGTTATAGTCCCGACTTCGACGCTTTTCTGGCCATATCTGGCGGTATGATCACCCAGGCCGAGAAAATAAATAGCAGATTCAAGACCGATAATGAAGGCGCCCTTTTCCATTGCATAATCATGATCAGCGATCAGATCGTCGAATTCCTTTTTTTGTTCCTCCGTTAAGCTTGCGGCAAAACTCTTTTCCCTGGCTTTTAGCTGACGCGCTTCTTCCCACACCGGATCATCAATATTAAACCGATCGTTTTCCTGTAGCGCTTCACGATAAAGAGCAGAAGCAAAATTCAAGTTGACCATGATAAAACCTCCTAATATCATATTGAATACGCGAATTTAATTCGTAATGTCATTATAATACCACACAAAACAGAAGTCAACATAATTATGATGAATACGCGAACTAAATTTGAATACGCTTTACATCATGCTGAAATGGCGATATAATACTGGGGAAAAGGAGGAATAACCATGCCGCTTTCATACAAGAAGTTATTTCATATACTGGTGGATCGTAACCTGTCCGCCGCGAAGCTTTCAAAAATGTCCGGAGTAGCACAAAGCACGATCGGGAAGCTACGCCGTGACGAAGTGGTCCAGACAGACGTTATCGAAAAGATATGCGCCGCCCTGGATTGTCAGCCCGGCGACATCATGGAACGGGTGAAATAGAGTTCCAGTAATTGAATTCATTTGATTTCAAATGCTATCATTCGCCATAAAACGAAGAAGAAGGTCCCGGCACTATGCCAGGACCTTTTTATCGACCCGAAGTGAGGAAAAATCAATCTTTTGGAACGACTTCTATTGCGAATTGAATGTATCCCATATAGTCGCCAGGGCCGATCAGGTTATCGTTGGCCAGGTCCACGACGACAGTTCCATATCGGATCGGTGTTAAGCCGCTATTGTCAAAAATGGCAACGGTGAACGGTCCTTCAACCGGATCAATTTCTTCGCCGACAGGTTCAAAAGGCCCGAAGCGTTGTAAGCTGGCCTTTAGAATGTCTGGTGTGCTACTTGAAGTAAGGTGAATATATCCATCTTCCGCGAAAGAAGACGGATTGACACTGACATTAAGTAATTCGGAATCGCTCAAAGCGTTGTAAATTAACCTGATTTCAAGCGATCCTTTCGTGTTTAGCTGTGTTGGCGCTGGTATAGCAATTTCATATTTCGGTGTGTAAGTCCCTTCCGACGTCGGGGCCGACTTTGTATATTGAAGTACGGCCGACATATCCGTGTCGTCCCAGGCGAAGGCCGTCGTCGGCAGAAGGCTACACACCAAAACAACCATTAACAGCGCGATAGACAATGATCTTTTTTTCATGGCTTTACCTCCAAAGTGAATAATACATCAGCGCCGTTCAGTTGCCGCTGATCACCGGGAGCATAACAGGAATAGCGAAGTATCGTCCTTTCATACTTCCCAGCCGGGACGCTCTGTGACAGTTCGATCTTGTCCAGGGAATCACCTGGATCAATCATATCAGACCGGAATATCTCTGTCCCGTCCGGAAGAATTATCGCGGCTTTGATCAGACAGTAATTCCCTTCGGGATTGTATAACCTGGCCGGAATAGTCTTTTCACCCGCTTTCATGCTTATATAATCATAGCCGGGAACATAGACCGATCCGGTGTCGATACTTTCGAATGTCGAAGCTGGCGCGACGTTCGATATTCCCAGCCGATAGCCGATCAGGCCCGATAAAATGACGGCAACAGCAAAGACTGACGCTATAATGATTCTTTTCCTCATGATTCTTCCTCTTTCGTGTCGATATATGTAGAGTTTACCGCGCCAGGATCAAAAGCTGAATGCAAACCAGGTGGGTTATTCTGGTTACGCCAGCGCCAGATCGTTGAATCGTCGGCCGGACAATGATCGGAAAGGCCTGTCAATGTTTCGCGGATCACCTGGGATTCATAGTGCTTCTGTGGCTGAATGAAGTCCGGAAGTTCAAGGTGTATCTTTCCACAGCCAGAACACCGAAGCCGGCGCAACAGGAACCACCTGACGGCCCCTGAACCGTCGATCGCGTGTCGCTTCCTGGTATCATATCCGGATAGGACCTGGCCGCAATCCGGGCATATAGAAGGCCTGGCGCTTATGATCCTATAAGCCGCCCTGGCTTCGTCGTATTCTATGGCATAGCGATTTATAACGATCATACACAGCCCCCCTTCAATCGCCTGTTTACAGCTTAGACGCTTCAAGGGGAACAAGCTAATTGACCGCCGGAGGGCAAAAAATAAAGCGCCCTGGGCTGATTCCAGGCGCTTTCTATTGATTACAGATGGAACCGACTTCGGAACACCGGAAATCATGTGATAGCAAATACTTACAACGGAAAACATTTGAAATAAAGTGCTTATTTTTCCTCAAAATATCATTTGAAATCAAATGATAGCAAATGTCCCCGTAATCCAATCCAATCCAATCCGAATCCAATCCGAATCCGAATCCAATCCAACGCGCTTCGCCTTCGGCGATCGCATGGTGGGGAGGGTTATTATCTCATGTATTCAATTATGCCTATAGCAAAATAAAAACAGCAGACCGGAATCAATCCAGGTCTGCTATCTTTATTACTATCCCGAAACAATCTGGTAAAACAAAAAGGTTCGGATAATATTTCGTTGGTGGAGACGAAGGGAGTCGAACCCTCGACCTCTTGAATGCCATTCAAGCGCTCTCCCAACTGAGCTACGTCCCCAAATTTTCAATCGCAATAAATATTTTAGTATAAAACGCCGCAATTGTCAAAGGGTTTATTCTGGCAACGCTAATTTTCTGCTGAAATCACCACATTCAGTTGTTCACCGTTGTTGCCGGCGTAAAACCAATCGACTCAGCATCGCCCCAGAGCCGCTCTAGGTCATAGAAGTCCCGTTCCGCGTCAGTGAAAATATGGACGACCACCGAGCCGAGATCGAGCAAAACCCATTTTGCTTCCCGGTAACCTTCGATATGACCGGCCCGTTGCCCCGCTTCTTTCAACTTCTCCCCTATCCCGTCGGCAATTGCCTGCACCTGGGTCGTAGAATTACCGCTGCAAATAACGAAATAATCGGTTACCAGAGTGATGCCTTCCACTTTCAGAATCCTGATATCTTTTGCCCGTTTATCGTCAGCGGCTGCCGCGACCAGATAGGCCAGTTCCCTTGCCTTGTCCTGCATTAATGCACCTCCTGCTTGCCTGCTCTTCTAATTGCCCTCATAATCGGAACCAATGATAATCGTGATATCGGCGCCGCTCTCCGCTGCTTCCTCATGGAAGAGCCTTCCCTGGCCGAATACTTTGGCGAGAGCCTCAATTTTCCCGTTATCCCCGGTACGGTCGATAACTTTAGTCAATTCATATTTATTGTTGTCTGCGTTGCCCGTATTTATGACTGTAAATCCCTTGCTCACAAGATATTCGGACAAATTAGCGGCAAGACCGGAGCGATTCGTACCGTTAAGGATTTCGATTTTGATAGCGCTGTTCGCTTCTGCGTCGATATCCCGGTATACCTTATCCATCAGTCGGGTAACTTTAGTCTTGTCCGGGATCCAATAGCTGATCCCGCCATCTTCGCCAGCGGCATAATTATTCGGATAACCGGGCATGACTTCCATCTGGATATTCTCTTTGTTCATGCCGACAGCCAGATTAGCCAGCCGTAGCATATCAGCCGGCTCCATATTGGTGGTGATATATTTGGTAATCTCATTCATCAGGTTCGGGATTCGGAGCAGGGTAGCGGGCTTAAGCATTTTGTCAGCCAAAGCGGTCATGAACTTCTGCTGCCGGTGAATCCGCGTCAGATCGTCGCCGTCGCTCCGATAACGGACATATTGCATCGCTTTATCCCCGTCCAACGTCTGCTGCCCTTTCTTCAGATCAATCACCAGATCCTGCCAAGGATCGGGATAGTACATATCTTTCTCAACATAGATATTAACTCCGCCGAGAATATCAATGATCTCACTGAAACCGGCCACATTCGTCCGAATGTAATAATGAACCGGGATATCGAAAAGTTCCTCCGCCGTCTGCAGTGCAAGCATCGGGCCGCCGTAAGCATGGGCCGCGTTCATTTTATCGTGGCCGCTCCGGCCCGGAATCCGTACTTTCGTGTCCCGCGGAATCGAAAGCAGACTAACCTCTTTTTCCTCCATGTCTACCGTCGCCAGCATTATGGTATCCGACCTTGCCGCTACTCCCTTGATAACATTGCCTTTTCCGTCAACCGGGACGTCGATGCCGAGGATAAGTATATTGATATTCTCCCCGGGCTGCGGCTTCGGCAGGGCTTCCCCGGCAAAAGCCGGATCATTGTTCAGATTACCGAGAAACTCGTACAGGGCCGAACCGGCTGTCAGCAGAAAGCCAGCTAAGACCAGCACGGCGACGCTCAGAACAAAGCGCCAGGTAATACGGCGTTTGGGATGTCTTTTATTCAATCTTGTTTGCATCGTCATGACAGTTTACTCCTTTTCTGACGACTTTCTGCCGGGCGGCTTCGCGTGCTGCCAGCGTCCGGGGGTGTAAAAGCCAGCCCCGCACCGTCACATAACGGATCGTCTGATCTGCCGCCAGCAATACGGCGCAGTCCAGATCCCGCTCCGCCGCCGCCCGCAGTCGCCCGACACCGGGAAAAACGCGGCCCGGTTCGGTGTAATCGGCGATATAGATAATTTTTTCGAGGACAGCCATTTTCCCGTCGCCGGTTGTATGCTTGCTGACCGCGCTTAGGACAGCTTCATCGGTGATGCCAAATTCCCTGCGGCAGAGTCCAGCTCCTACCGGTCCGTGCAATAAGTCCGGCTGCTCAATTTCGACCCGATCCGGCTTGAGTCCGAAAAGGCTGGCGGCATTCATCAATTCCGCTGCCGTCATCCCTTTGGCACAGTCATGCACCAAGCCGGCCAGTCTGGCCCGGCCGACGTCGGCGCCATACTTCAGCGCTAAGCGACCGGCGGTCGCCTGTACCCGGCGGGAATGCGCCCAGCGCGCAGCGGAAAGCTTTTCCCTTAACTTTTGCTCGATTTCTGCTTCCGCCAGCATGGAATCAACACCTCAAAATATATTTATTCGCCATTATTAGACGAAAAACCTGCCGGAATTGTTCCTTCGACAATTAGGCAAAACAAAGGCCCCTCCCGTAACGCGGGCAGTTGGCGCGGTCGCCGGACCGCACTGCAGCCGAGGGGGACCCAGAATGCAAACAAAATTTGACTGCTTAGGCAAGGCGGGGTTTCGCCTCATTCACGACCAACGTTCTTCCGCCCATGGTCGAACCATTCATCTTGGCAATAACGTCTTCCAGATCGTCCTCCGTTACTTCAACAAACCCAAATCCCTTGGAACGGCCGGTTTCCCGGTCTTTGATAATTCTGACGCTTTCAACAGTTACATAAGCGCCAAAAGCTTCTGTCAATTCTTCTTCCGTTGTTGTCCAGGGTAAATTACCGACATACAACGTTTTTGCCATTCTCGTCACCTCACTTTCGGAGAAATTGCCAATCATTTGCACGGGGATCCCCAGGTTTTCAGCGCCAGGCACCCCCGCCCTGTCCGATTCAACAATAAAACAACTCCACTGCAAATCTATTATCTCCTGGCGCAAGAAGAAAAATCCTGCCTAATAATGGCGTCATTCCCCAATATAATAAAAACAGAATACCATAAACATCCTGCCTTGTCAAACGGCTCTTTTTTTAACGGCCGCCGACATACAGTTTTTCCTTGAAAATATAATTTTCCACCGCTTCCGGCAACAGATATTTTATCGGCCGCCCCCCCGCGACCCGGTGACGGATATCGGTCGAAGAGATCATCAGTGCCGGCACCTCAATGCTGTGTACAGTGAAATCAGCCCGCTCTTTCTGGCGGACGGTGGAAACGATATTCTGCAGTCCAGTCAGCGAATAGCCCGGCCGGGTCGCCGCGACAAACTGGCATAGGGTGATCAGTTCGCCGACATTCTTCCAAGTCAGGATTTCCAGAATCGCATCGGCGCCGGTGATAAAAAATAAATCGGCTACGCCACCATAGGCCGTTTTGAACTCCCGGATCGTGTCCACTGTATACGAAAGACCGGTCCGGTCGATCTCCGCCCGGGACAACTCGAAATGCGGGTTAGTGATCGTTGCCAGCAGAGTCATCAGATATCTGTCTTCAGGGTCGGTAATGTGATAATCTTTTTTATGCGGCGGTTTACCACTGGGAACAAAAATTACTTTGTCAAGCCCGAACTCCACTCTGGCTCCTTCCGCATTTACCAAGTGCCCGTAATGGATCGGGTCAAAAGTTCCGCCGATGATCCCAATGCGCTTTTTTGCCTGCAACACACCAACCTCCTGTATTCTGCCTGTCCGCGCCGAATATAAGTCGATTATAACATCTTCCCCGGCCGCCGACAACCGGTTTGCCGCGGCAAAAGGCACATGGCTTTCCATGTGCCTTTTCTCAGATAACTTTCCGGATATCTTCCCGTTCTTTCCGGAATCGCCTTCGCTGGGTTTCACCACCCGGCCGGCCTTTTCCCCAGCCGCAACTTAATAAGCAGGGTCCGGCTTCGTTTAATTTTTCTGCTGATATCTACTCAGTATAAGCAAATTCAATCCCCCTGATGCTGACAGCATCACCATCTTTCAGACCTTTTTCCCGCAAAGCAGCGCTTATCCCCATCTTCCGCAGGATATTCTGAAAGCGCCGGACCGCCTCCTCGTTTTCAAAATCGGTCATCGCCACAATTCTCTCGATATCCTCCCCTTCTATCACATATATGCCGTCGGCGCGGCGGACGCTAAAGCCGCTTGGCCTGGCCCGGTATATTTTTTCCGGCCGATCTTTTTCCGCCGGCGGGACAGCCTCGGCCTGCACCGCCGCCAAAAGATCAGCCACCCGGTAAATCATCTCCCGGACCCCTTCCCCGGTAGCGGCGGATATCAGGAACACTTCCAGACCGCGGTCCCGGAAAACCCCGGCCAGGCGGACGGCAATGTCCCGCGCCTCGGTAAGATCAATTTTGTTCAGAGCGACAATTTGCGGCCGCTCAGCCAGAGCCGGGTCGTATAGCTTAAGCTCCTGATCGACCGCGGCATAATCCGCCAGAGGATCCTGGCCGGCAAACCCGGAGGCATCCACCACGTGGACGAGAACCTTGGTCCTCTCGATATGCCGGAGGAACTCATGCCCGAGCCCCGCTCCGGCGTGTGCCCCTTCGATCAAACCGGGGATATCGGCCATCACAAAGCTGCGCCCATCGCCCGCCTTGACGACGCCCAGATTGGGAGAAAGAGTCGTGAAGGGATAATCAGCTATTTTCGGCTTCGCTTCCGAGACGGTGCTGAGAAGCATGGATTTGCCGGCATTGGGCAATCCCACCAATCCGACGTCGGCCAGGAGCTTCAATTCCAGGCGCAACCAGCGCTCCTCCCCCGGCTCGCCTTTTTCGGCCATCCGCGGCGCCCGGTTCACCGCCGAGACAAAATGAGGATTACCGCGGCCGCCCCGGCCGCCCCGGGCTGCAACTGCTTCCTCTTCCGGGCGGATCAAGTCGGCGATCAACTCTCCGCTCTCCGCATCATATACCAACGTTCCCGGCGGCACCGCCACCCGGAGACTGTCACCGGCACGGCCGTGCATCCCTTTGCCCATTCCATGCTCGCCCCGCCCCGCCTTATAATGGCCTTGATAACGGAAGTCGAGTAAAGTCCTCGCCCCGGGGTCAACAAAAAAAATAACATCGCCCCCCTTGCCGCCATCGCCGCCATTCGGGCCTCCCTCCGGCACATACTTTTCCCGCCGGAAAGCGACGCATCCATTGCCGCCGTCCCCGCCTCTGACAAATATTTTGACCTTATCAATAAACATAATCTCACCCTATCATCCTGGAAATTACGCAGTCCTTTTCTGTCAATTCTGCCCTTACCGCTCTGATTTATTCCCTGCCCCGGCGCCGCAATTTGGGAAAACGCAAAACAATCTTCGCTTCCCCTCCGGCCAGCGGGACAAACTCGTAAGTACCGCCAAATTCGCGGCGGATTGCCGCACCGACCGCTTGATGCCGGGCCAGGCGGTCAATGGTTTCCCGTTCCCCGCTCATTGTTACTTCATAAAACCCGTGTCCCTCACTGATATAAAGGATAAACCGGTCCGTCTCTCCGCTGCTTTCGCTGGTCTCTTCCAGCAGAATATCCAGGACACTGCCGAGATAAGAAGCAAATTTTTCCGCATCAAGGGCAAAAACAGCCAGATCCGTCTCCGCCACCAGATCAAGCTGGCGACGGCGAGCTGCGGCGATATAAGCTTTGGCCAACAGAACCGTTTTGATTTCCGGCTGACAGATGGCCGAGTACGCATTTAAGCCGGCTCCGGCCGCGGCGATTTCCTGAATATACGGCAGCAATCGTTCCGATTTCCCCAGTTGAGCCAGGCCAGCAATTACCTGTAAGTGGTTGGCGAAATCATGCTTTTGCATCCGCAGCGCCTGCACTAAAGCGGACTGCTCCTCCCGTCTGGCTGCCTGCAGCGCCGCTTCAATCTCCGCATCATTCCCCGCCCGGCGGAGACAAAGCAGGAAAACGAGGCCGCAAACGAGACAAACTGCGAGCAGCAGACGGGCGGAGCACCCTCCCATCGCCGCCGGTATCCGGCATATAATCAAGGCGCCCAGCGCAATCAACCCGGCCAATAACAGTAACGCGAACGTCTGCAGCAGCCAATACCTCTTCTGCACGGCTCCCCCTCGTTTCAGATGCTTAATACATTCCGCTCCTAATTTCGACGGCTTTCCAAAAACACCTGCCGTGGTAATATCCCCGTCTTCCGGCAAAAGAAAAAGCCAGTGCATAATCCCACTGGCTTCACAATCTTACGCCGTGACTTCCTGGACCGGGTGGACACTGACGCTCTTTTTATCTTTGCCTACGCGTTTGTAACTCACGATCCCGGCAACCTTCGCAAAGAGGGTATCGTCTTTGCCCAGGCCGACATTTGTTCCCGGGTAAATCCGCGTTCCCCGCTGCCGGACCAGAATACTGCCGGCAGGCACGAGATTGCCGTCATGGCATTTAATCCCCAGACGTTGCGCGGCGCTGTCGCGCCCGTTGCGGGAACTGCCCATCCCTTTTTTATGTGCAAATAATTGCAAATTGATTTTGAACTGCATCGACTCCACCTCCTTTAATCTTTCACTTTGACCCTGTTCGGATAAGAAGCGGCGACTTCCTTAAGGCCAATCAGCATCGCCGCCAGAATGACGTCCGCCTTTTCCTTTGCCGGCCCGGCTCTGCCTTTCGGCAAGCGAAAGGTAATTAAGCCGGATGACATTTGTACGGCCGGTTCCATTGCAGCCAGCCGGTTAACCGCAATTACCGCAGTCTGCGTCAGGACGGACACGGCGGCACATACGATATCGCTGCCGTGCGGAGCGAAACCGGCATGGCCGGTAACGGTGAAAGCACTGATTTCTCCCTGGGCATCCCGCTCGACTGTTATCTCAATCATGGCGGCCGATTATCTAAAGCTCGATTTTTTCAATTGCCAGCTCGGTATACGGCTGACGGTGGCCACGTTTGCGGCGATAGTTGGCTTTCGCTTTGTACTTAAAAACAATAATCTTCTTACTCTTGCCTTGCTCCAGCACTTTCGCCACCGCTTTGGCGCCCTCTACGACCGGAGTTCCGGCCACGACTCCATCCTCTTTGCTGACAAGGAGGACTCTGTCCAGGACAACCGTTTCACCCGGATTGGCAGCCAATTTTTCCACTTTGATTTTATCGCCTTCCGCAACCTTGTATTGCTTGCCGCCGGTTTCAATAATCGCGTACATCTCTGCACCTCCTGCTTCAGACTCGCCAAAATCAGGTAATACCGGAGTATTTTACAACCTGCTTTGTGCGGCAGAGACGGCTAATGCCGTCAACAGACTTCAATTTTAACATAACTCCATTTTTTTGTCAATCGTGCACATTGCCACGGCGACGCATCTGGTATCGGCCAGCCGGTCAATTCACGAGCTTTCCTTTCGCGTATGTCCGGTAAACCCGGGTAATTTCCGTCCGCACCTTCTCTCCCATCAGTTCTCCCGCCCCTTCAACATCAATGACATAGCCTTCCAGCCGGGCGATGCCATTCCACGGGTTAGCTACATGGGGCTCCTCAATTTTCACATCCAGGATTTGCCCCGCCTTGACCGGCAGGGCTTTGCTTTCCACTTCCTCTTTCGTCCCGGCTACACAGATGCGAATTTCTTCAATCTTGGCCTCCGCCGAGCCGCGGATATAGATATGCTTGCCCGTCGCTCTTTCCAGTTCCCGCAGATGACTGCCGCCGGAGCCGATAATCAGGGCGGCGACGGTTGGGTGGACTTCGACCAAAATCGCCTCGATAACCGAATGTTTGAGCAGCTTCTTGATTTCCCGCTCCACTTTGCGGCTCATGGTTTCCTCCGAAAGCACCTGCCCTTTCCCTTCGCAATAAGGGCATTGCTTTTGCAGGACATCCTCCAGCCCCTGAGAAATCTTTTTCCGCGTCATTTCCACCAGGCCAAGCTGGGTGAGGCCCAGAACATTGGCCTTCGTCCGATCTTTTTTCAGCGCTTCTTCCAACGCCTTGACAACTTTTTCCCGGTGCTCGGAGATTTCCATATCAATAAAATCGATGACAATAATGCCGCCAGTGTTGCGCAGCCTGATTTGGCGGGCGATTTCGCCGGCCGCCTCCAGATTGGTCTTCAATACCGTGTCGGAGAGGTTCTCGCTTCCCACGAACTTCCCGGTATTGACATCAATCACCGTCAATGCCTCAGTATGGTCGATGACGAGATAACCACCGCTCTTCAGCCAGACTTTCCGCTTCAGAGCCTTCTCAATCTCTGCCTCGATTCCATAGACGTCAAAAATAGCTCCTTCCCGGTAATTAAACAGTTTCACCTTCCCCTTCAGGTCCGGGGAAATAATATCCAGATAATCAATAATCTTTTCGTATTCATGTTTAGAATCGATGATGAGATTGTCGATATCCAGCGACAGGATATCGCGAATGACGCGCTCAATAAGTCCCAGATCTTTGTGCAGCAGGGCCGGGGCGCCCGCGCCGCGGCCTTTGCCCCGAATTTTGCTCCACAGTTTCGTCAGGAAATTCACATCGTGCCGGAGTTCTTCTTCTTCTTTCCCTTCCGCTACCGTCCTCACAATCAGTCCCATCCGGCGCGGCTTCAGCTTCTCGGCCAGGTTCTTCAGTCGTTCCCGCTCTCGGTCGTTCCCAATCCGCCGGGATACTCCGAGATAGTCGACTGTCGGCATCAGCACAAGGTACCGGCCTGGCAGGGTTATGTGGGTCGTTACCCGGGCGCCTTTTGTCCCCATTGGATCTTTAGTGATCTGAACGGTGATATTCTGCCCCCGCCGCAGGACATCCTTGATCGACAACCGTTTACTATCACCGAAAATCTCTACGTCTTCCCCATTGCTGCGGGCGGCGATAGCGTCTGTCACATATAAAAAAGCGTTCTTTTCCAATCCGATATTCACAAAAGCCGCCTGCATTCCCGGCAGGACATTTTCCACTCGCCCTTTATAAATATTGCCGGCCAGCCGGTGGGCTACCGGCCTTTCGATGTAGAACTCAACGAGAACCCCATCTTCCAAAACGGCGACCCGGGTTTCGTCATTTTCGGCATTCATAATTATTTCTTTTGTCAACAACAATTCACTCCCTGCTCCGGAACGAACACCGCCCGAAGCTATTAGATTTCCAGCAGCGATAACCTTGTCCCATCCGCCCGCCGGTGATAAAGTCCGGTGCGGTGGATCATATGGCCTTCCGCCGCCAGCGGCAGCCCATAATCATCCCGCAGCACCCGGACGATTTCTTCCGGGCGTCCGGTTCCGGCCGTTCCCATGGTCATATCGGCCGCCAGATACAAATAATTCTCGTCCAAACCAAGCAAAGCGAGATGCGGCGTCAGAGGACGGATATTAATCTCTTTCCGCCCTTTGCTGGTCATCCTTTCCGTCATGACCACCGTAGCGGCCAGAAAAGCGGCGAGCGCGGCCTGCACTGCCTCTTCCGCGCAACCCGTCGTCATCGCCGCCGCAATCCGGTAGCCGGCGAGATTTGCGACGGCCATAGCGGCCGGCGCCGATGAACTGATGTTTTTGACGGCGCGGATTGTGATTCCTTCCGGAAGCACTTTCTGTACAGCTGTAGCGAAAACGGCGGCCGGTACCGGACGGGAAAGCTCAATATCCAGAATCTCCGCTTCGCTCGTCGTCCCGACCCGTAGCGCGGAAGCCAGCGACAGCTTCGGATGCGGGTTGAACCCTTCCGAGAAAGCAACCGGCATTTTTGCCCGCCGCAGCGACCGCTCCCAAACCCGGATCAGGTCGAGGTGAGAAATATATTTGACCGCTTCCTCCTTGCTGAACTGAACCCTAAAGCGCTCCACCGCGGTCACCGCCTTTCACGTCCAAGGCCACTCCGAGCCCCGGGCAAACGCCGCAGTCGAGACACCGGTCAAACCGGCAGTCCGTCGTCGTCTGCCCCAGCAGCGCCTTCCGGTGCTCGCTCATCAGATAATCCTTGCTGACTCCCGCATCCAGATGCTCCCACGGCAGGATTTCTGTGTACGGGCGGCGCCGGTTGGCATAGAAAGCCGGATCAAGTCCGCAGTCCGCGAACGCCTTAAGCCATGTCTCGTACCGGAAATGCTCCGACCAGCCGTCGAAACGGCACCCCGCCCGCCAGGCTGCGACAAGGACCGCCCCAAGTCGCCGATCGCCGCGGGAAAAGACCGCCTCCAGAAAACTGACTTCCGCGTCATGCCAATTGTAAACGATGTTACCGTGCCGAAGCGCTCGGGCGAGATAGCGTTGGCGCTCTTTCAATTCCTCCACTGTCATCTGTGGCTCCCATTGGAAAGGCGTGTGCGGCTTCGGAACGAAGGAAGCGACGCTGACCGTAATCCGGGGCGCCCGGCGCCGGACCGAGCCTGCCCGGGTCACTTCCCGGTGCAAGGATATTGCCTTTTTGGCCAGTTCGGCAATACCATCCAGGTCGGCTTCCGTCTCCGTCGGCAAACCGAGCATAAAATAGAATTTCAGGCTGCTCCAGCCGGCCTGAAAAGCGTCGGTGACAGCAGCCGTAAAATCTTCCTCCGTCACATTCTTGTTAATGACATCGCGGAGACGCTGCGTTCCGGCTTCCGGGGCGAGGGTCAGGCCCGTTTTTCTGACTTGCTGGATTTTCTCCAACAAGGCTACCGAGAAAGAATCGACGCGGGAAGACGGCAACGATACCCCGACTCCCGTCTCCCGGTGCTGGTCGACCAAGGCCCCGACCAATTCCTGGACTTGGGAATAATCGCTCGTGTTCAATGAGGAAAGAGAAATTTCGTTGTAGCCGGTCTGGCAAATCAATGCTTGTGCCTGCTCTTCCAGCCTGGCCCGGGAACGCTCCCGCACCGGGCGGTAAATCATCCCCGCCTGGCAAAAACGGCAGCCCCGCGAACAACCACGAAAGACTTCCAGCATCGCCCGGTCATGGACAATTTCCAGAAAAGGAACAATCGGCTTGGTCGGATAATCCAGAGTATCCAGGTCGGCTACTGCTCTTTTGCGGACCGGCAAAGGGATGTCTCCGTCCGCCGGGGCGACGGAACGAACTGTACCATCACTATTGTACATCAACTGGTAAAAAGAAGGAACATAGACACCGTCAATTCGGGCCAGACGCTCAAGCAGTCCCGCCCGCGTCCTTTCCGGGTCGTTTTTCCAAGCAAGATACTCATCCAGGACGGCATGGATAACTACTTCCCCTTCGCCGAGCACAACAAAATCAAAAAAATCGGCCAGAGGTTCCACGTTAAAAGCGCACGGCCCGCCCGCCAGTACGAAAGGATCGTCAAGGCCTCTGGACGCCGCGGTCAAAGGTATCCCCGCCAGATCCAGCATGTTCAGGATATTCGTATAGCTCATTTCGTACTGCAGGGTAAACCCGACAAAATCAAATTCCCGGATTGGCACCCGCGATTCCAACGCATAGAGAGGTATGCCTTCCCGGCGCATCGCCGCCTCCATGTCCACCCAGGGAGCAAAGACTCTTTCCCCCGCCGTATCCTTCCGGCGGTTCAATTCATGATAAAGAATCTTCGATCCCAGATGCGACATACCCACTTCATAAATATCCGGGAACGCCAGTGCAAATTTTATCGCCATTTGCCTGTGCTCTTTGTGCACCGAATTCCATTCCGTCCCGATATATCGCGCCGGCTTCTCCACTTTCGCCAGAATTGCCGCCAATTTTTCTTCAGTCATCATCGCTGCGCCCCCCGTTCCTCCGTTTTCTATTTCTACATTTCCCCGGACAAATCCTTGCAAAAAGCTTAGCTCTTTGCAGCTAAGCTTTACTTGCTGGTAATATTCTTCCACAAATCGGACGGAATATTATTTATTTACCAAGTCAGCCACTGTTTGCACCGATACATCAATCCCGTATTCCAGAAGACCGTCCAAAAGTTCGGTCTCGGTCAGAACGGTCCGGGCTGAGCCGTTTTTATTTAGGAGAACAATCAGATGATATTTCTGCGGCAGGATATAACGCAGCACCTGCTTGACAGGAGTATCGCCTTCAGCAGCCAGATGCTCGGCTGGCAGCACTCCGCTGCGAGAAAGCTCTTCCTTCTTTGCCGCCAGGGTCCGCATGAAAATGTAAACGGCCATCCCCTGCTCCCGGTCCGCTCCGTTGAACAGAAAAAAAGCAAGGAGAAAAAGGCTTGGGGTGAAGAGACCGGCGTACAATGTGTACAACCCCGCCAGCACCAGCGCAACAGAAATAGCTTTCCCCAGTCTGGCCGTTTTTTCCGTTGCGGCTCGGTGACCTGCTTTCCGGGAAAGCTGAGCCCGATAAATGCGCCCGCCGTCCAGTGGGAGAGCCGGCAGGAAATTGAAGGCGGCCATCGCCAGATTGCAGCGGATAAAGAGATCGCTAAACGGCCACCGCCACAAAGGATGCATCCGCAGCAAAAGGACGAAAGCGACCAGTATCAGATTGGTAAGAGGCCCGGCCAGAGCCAGAGCCGTCTCGCATCCCGGGTCGATGGAAAAAAAATTGTCCAGCTTGGCCACGCCGCCAAACGGGAGCAATTCAATCTCTTTTACTTTGATACCTTTGCTTTGTGCACAAAGGATATGCCCTATTTCATGCAGACAGACAATGGCGAAGACGAGTGCCATTTCCGGCAGCAATCCCAAGATGGCATAAAGAGCTGCCGCGAGCAGGAAATAAATATTCAGCCGGAGAGGGATTCCGGCAATCTTGCCAGCATACATCTAGTCACCCACATCTCCTCCCCGCCGCCAATACAGTCAGCCGTCCAATACCCGGGACGGGTCGATGGGCGTGCCGTCCACCCTGACCTCAAAATGCAAATGCGGGCCATCCGTCTGTCCGGTTTCACCGACATAGGCAATGGTGTCGCCGCTGCGGACATATTGTCCGGCGCCGGCCGTTGTTTCCGAGCAATGAGCGTAGACTGTTTCAATCCCGTCACCGTGATTGATCACGATCGTCTTCCCCAATATTTCATCTTCACTGACTTCGCTCACAATTCCATCCAAAGCGGCGGCAACCGGCGCCCCGGTCGCAGCACCCAAATCAATTCCGGTGTGCAGCCTTTCTTCCAGATCGACCGGATGCAGTCTGGGGCCGTAACCGGAAGTCACTTCCGCTGCCAGCGGCGCGGTCAGCCCGCGCTCCCTGACTCTGGCTTCCAATTCCGCCGGGCTCGCACCCGCGGCCGGGTCGGCAGCGGCATCCTCCGGCACGATGTCCGGGCCGGCGGGCAGCAGCGGCCAGCGCAGCCGGTCAGTTAAACTGCCCACTGATTGCAGTCGTTGCAGCACCGGCGCATAATCGATTCTGGCCGTTATCACATAACGGATTCCAGCCTCGAGGCGCCGCGCCGCGCTAAAATCGGCTCTTTGGACCAGAACGACGAAGAGAAGAAGAAGCGCCGAGACAATAACTTTCCGGGTCGGTTCCGCTCCGGCCCATTCCCGGATCGGAATGAATTTTGCCTTCCCCCACTCCGGCCGCCGCGGCAGACGGAAATTTTTCCGGTAGAACTTTGCCTTCACGCCTGATTCCCCCCTGCTTAGTACCTCCTTGTCTATGTATATTGCCGGCGGCAGGGGATTATTACAATTGCCGCCGCCCGGCGCGGCGCCCCGGCGGGAGAAAAAGGAGGCAGCGATTTCTTCGCTGCCTGACTCAGAACATAATTTTCTGCCGCCGGATATAGACGCTGAGCAAGACGCCCAGCGCCAGCAAATTGGCCACGATGGAAGTGCCGCCGTAACTGACAAAAGGCAATGTCTTGCCCGTCACCGGCATAATCCCCATCGTCATACCGATATTGATAAAGGACTGAAAACCCATTGCCGCGACAATCCCGACGGCGATCAGACTGCCGAAAGTATCCTTCGCTTCCATGACCACCCGGGTGCCCCGCCACAGGAAGACCCAGAGCAGAGCCAATAAGACAATACTGCCGATAAAACCGAATTCTTCCCCGATCACGGAAAAGATGAAGTCGGTATGCCGAATCGGGAGAAATTTCAATTGATTCTGCGTGCCGGCAAACAGTCCTTTTCCAAACAGCTGACCGGAGCCGATTGCAATTTTGGACTGGATAATATGATAACCATCGCCAAGGGGATCCGCCTGCGGGTTAATGAAAACAAGCAGTCGTCTTTTTTGGTAAGGCTTCAGCAAATGCCACAGCACCGGCGAAATGGCGAGCCCCGCCCCCAGTATTGTGTTCAGAAACTTGGCTTTCAGGCCGGAAACATACAGCATTGCGAAGGCAGCCGCCAGAATAATCAGCGTCGTCCCCAAGTCGGGCTGGCGCAGTATCAACAGAAGGGGGATTCCTACGTGCACCAGCAACGGCAAAAGTTCCTGCCAGGTTTCGATTTTCCCATTCTTTTTACTTAAAAGATCAGCAAAAGTGATAATAATGGCCAGCTTGGCAAACTCAGACGGCTGGAATTCGAAAGAACCGATGCTGAACCAACGCTGTGCCCCGAAATTTTCCTTCCCCAGGCCAGGCAAAAGAACCAAGAGCAGCATTGCCAGACTGCCGAAATAAAGATAATTGGCGAAACGACTGTAATTACTATAATCGATGCTCATAACGACAACGGCCGCAACCAGACCGATAATGATGCCCAGCGCCTGTTTTTTGACGTAAGTGACCGTGCCGCCGTTCCCGACCGCATTCGCCTGGGTGGCGCTGGCAATGGCGAGCAGGCCAAGCCCGAGGAGCAGCAGCACCGCGACAATCATGGTATAATCAATGTTTTTCAGCAACCGCCGTGGCAATGGCATTCTTCCGCCTCCGTATACTCCGCTGTTTTAATTATACGCGTAAACACACTTACCGTCCAGCCCGGGGAATATTACCAGACAAAACAAAAGGAAAACGGTCAAACCGTCTTCCTGCCAAATTCGGATATGTTTTATCCTTTCGCTCCCGACTGATACGCTCTTTTGACTTTCTTGACCGGGATATTCGCGATCAAGGCGACAGAGTTGTCCTCGCTGGATAGTTGCACATCCAGCGCCTGCTGATCAATCTCCATATATTCGGATATCACCCGGATCAATTCCTCCTTGATCATCTCCAGAAACTGCGGCGACACCGACGACCGGTCATGTACCAGCACAAGCCGCAGCCTTTCTTTGGCAACATCCTTGCTTTTATTCTCTTCCCGGCCGAACAGCCTGGCGATAAAATCAAACACAATTTCTGCCTCCTCTGCGTTTATTTATCCAAGCCCATCAGCTTCCGCAGACGGCTCATCAATCCCGAACTCGTCTCCATAGACATGAAAGGCACATTCTGTCCTTCCATCCGCCGCACGACGTTCCTGTAAGCCTGCCCCGCTTTGGAAGTACGGTCAAGAACGGCCGGCTCGCCCCGGTTAGTCGAAACTACAATCGCGTCGTCTTCCGGGACAACGCCGAGGAGTTCAATTGCCAGGATATCCAGCATGTCATTGATATCCATCATATCGCCTTTCTTAACCATCTGGGGCCGCAGGCGGTTCACCAGGAGCTTCGGATTGTGGAGCTCCGCCGCTTCCAGCAACCCGATAATCCGGTCGGCATCCCGCACGGCCGAAACCTCCGGATTCGTAACAATAATCGCTTCTTCCGCGCCGGCGACCGCATTCCGGAATCCTTGCTCGATTCCGGCCGGGCAGTCAACCAGGATATAATCGAACTCTTCTTTGAGCGTATTGCAGATCTCCTGCATCTGCTCCGGGCTGACCGCGTTCTTTTCCCTGGTTTGGGCCGCCGGCAGCAAAAAAAGACTGTCATCGAAGCGCTTGTCTTTGATCATCGCCTGCTTCAGACGGCATGTCCCCTCCACCGCGTCCACAATATCATAGACAATCCGGTTCTCCAGACCCAGCACGACATCCAAATTGCGCAATCCGATGTCAGTATCCACCATCACTACTTTCTTGCCCAAAGCCGCGAGTCCGGTCCCCAGATTGGCAACGGTCGTTGTTTTTCCCACCCCGCCTTTGCCCGAAGTGATTACATAGACTGTACCCAAATCATTTCCCTCCTTTGATGTAACTGAAAATCCCAAATCCGGCCGCCATTGTCACTGTATCAGTTGCCGTGCATCCAAAAAGCTTCGATTATAACTTTGCCGTCCTTGACCCGGGCTATTTCCGGGGTGGCAGGGCCAGTGCTGTCCCCGTCCGGCGACCGCGTGATGATATTCGCAATTCTCAGCTGGGTTGGGTTAAGACGAAAGGCCGCGACGATAGCCTTGGGGTTGCCGGTTGCCCCGGCATGAGCCACCCCCCGGAATGAACCCAAAACGACAATGTCGCCGCTGGCGATGACCTCAGCCCCCGGGTTGACGTCACCCAACACCGCTACACTTCCGTCGTAACGAATGTGCTGGCCGGAGCGTAGTGTCCGCTTGACGAGTAAAGTATTGCTGTCGCCCGCTTCTTTATCTTCCGGCTTCCGCTCCGGCAGTCTGCTTTCGCCGCCGCGGGTTCGCTCCGGTCCGGCGACGGAGCTGCCGTCAGGTATTAAAAAGACTTCGTTGCCGTCGGAAAACAGGTCGAAGTCTTCCGTTTCTTCATTGGCTTCCGGTTCGTTAATAATTTCCAGCAGCTTCAGGCCGTACTCAACGCCGATGATTTCCTGCAAGGCTTTAATTTCCGTGTCATCAAAGGGGCGCGCCGCAATATTGACAATTACTCTGGCGTCCTTGAAAAATGCCGTAGCCGATTTCAGTTTCTCCCGTAATTTGGCGGTCAGAACGGCAAACTCCTCACTGCCGTCCAAGATAATTACCAGGCCGCCTTTCGTTCCTTTGAATATTACTGTATCGCGCTTCATCTGTCCGACTTCCTCCTGTATCGAATGCATGAAATGCTCTGTTAAATTTCGGCAAACTGCTTGCAAATCCTGCTTAATCAATAAATTACGGAGGAAAATTCATCCCCCGTAATTCTGGCCAAACGGACAATATCAGACAAGTTTAGGTTTACTCTTCCCCACCGACCGGCAGGTTCAGATTATCCAGATCCAGCTTTTCGGCGTTCGCCTCATCCAGTTGAGCGGCGAAATACTCATCAAAAATCGCCCGGGCTACCGGCCCGCCGGTCGTGCTGCCGTGCCCGCCCTGTTCCACCAGCACGGCCACCGCAATCTGCGGATTTTCGGCGGGGGCGTAAGCGATAAAGACGCCGTGGTCATCGCCCGAGCTGTTCTGAGCCGTCCCCGTCTTTGCGGCGACCTGATACGGCAGGCCATGGAAAGCCCAATAGGCAGTACCTCCCGGCTGAGTTACGGTAACCATCCCCTGCTGGACATGCGCCAGCGTTTCCGGTGTGGCATCCACCCTTCCGACAATCTCCGGACCGAAGGATTTGACTACGGCGCCGGCAGAATCTGTGATTGATTTGACGAGATAAGGCCGATACAATATCCCGCCGTTAGCCAGAGTGGCAGCGTAATTGGCCAGCTGCAGCGGCGTATATGCGTGATATCCCTGACCGATGGCGGCATAGATTGTCTCACCGGGCCACCAAGGCTGATCGAACCGGTCGGCTTTCCACTCCACTGTCGGCAGCGTCCCGGCCCGGTCGTCGTCCAGGTCAATGCCGGTCGGACGACCCAAGCCGAATTGCCGGGCGTACTCGGCAATTTTGTCGACCCCGAGGCGCGTACCCATTTCATAGAAATAAAAATTGCACGAGACGGCGATAGCCCGGTTCAGATCCACCCAGCCGTGCCCGCTTCGGACCCAACATCTGGCGCCGGCAATCCGAAACGTTCCCGTATCATAGATTTTTTCCGCCGGTGTAGTGACGCCTTCCTCCAGTGCGGCCGTTGCCGTGACCGGCTTGAACACCGAGCCGGGGGGATATGCCGCGGCCGCGGCCCGGTTAATGAGCGGCCGCAGCACCGGGTCATTCAGGGCGTTCCATTCCGCATGAGAGAGTCCTACGGCGAATTTGTTCGGGTCATAGGCAGGCAGACTCACCATTGCCAGAACTTCACCAGTACGCGGGTCGATGGCGACAACGGCACCCGTCTTTGCATTCGGAAAAGCTTCGCCGGGGTTGTTCCGGACTTTTTCCATCGTGGTGGCAAGAGCCTCGGCCGCCACTGCCTGCAGGTCAGCGTCGATAGTCAAGGTGAGATTGCTGCCAGGAACCGGATCCTGTTGGCCGATGACTTTGGCCCATGTTCCCCGGGCGTTGACCTCCACCTGCTTCCCACCGTCCTCCCCCTGCAGATAAGTATCGTATTGTTTTTCCAGACCTTTCTTGCCTTCAATCCGGTTTGATGTCTCGGAAGCACCCACATAGCCGACCACATGGGCGATCGCTTCCCCCAGCGGATAATTACGGACCGGCTCCACCTCGATGACAACTCCCGGCAGATCGGAACGCCGCTCTTCCAGTCTGGTATGCGTCACTTCGTCGATGTCGACCTTCAGCCGAATCGGCTCATAGAGACGCTGCTGCTTTTGACGCTTGGCAATCTCATCCATTATCGTCTGTTTATTGATTTGCAGCAATTCGCTTAGCTCGCCTACCACCTGCTCGGTATTCTCCAGGTCCATCAGCATGATGGAGACCGTATAGGCCGGGCGGCTCGTTACCAGAATTTCCCCGTCCCGGTCATACATCGACCCGCGGGCGGCAACGACTGGGACAATCCGAATTCGGTTCCCCTCGGCCAGACCGGCATAAGTCTCCCCCAGCCAAAGCTGCAGCAGCCCGAGGCGGACCAGCAGAACGGCCAGCAACAGCATAATCACCGTCTGATAAACATTCATCCGTTTGTTGACGGTTTTTTCCACCATCACCGGAGCCTCCTGCCGTAAGATTATGCGCTGCGGTCATAGGTCAGCGCCGTTAATTTCACCCGGTTCAGTCTGGCGATGCACAAGACGGCTACGAGACAATTGTAGCCAATCCCGGGCAGAATAATCCGGAGCAACGCGTCTGAAAACGGAATGGCGCGTCCATAAACACGGAATAAGAACCAGAGTAGCAATTCACTCAACAACGTACCGAGCAGAACTGCCGCAAATGGTGTCAGGAAATTCTCCTTGAATACCTTTTCTTCGGTCATCCCGACCAAATAACCGATAATCATCTTAACCAAGGCATTCATGCCGAGAAAGCGGCCGATCAGGATATCCTGCATCAGACCGCCGATAAATCCGACTGCCGCCCCATAGCGGGTTCCCTGCAGTAATCCGGTGATGATCGTCAGCACGAGAAGCAGATCAGGGCGAGTGCCGGCAATGGCGAGACGGTGCAGCACAGTAGACTGGAGAAGCAAGCTGACAAAGAGCCAGAAACCGGCTGCCGCGCTACTCAATTGCCGTCACCTCCGTCCCCACAATAATCAGAACATCTTCCAGGCGATCGAAATCAACATAAGGAGCAACCTTGGCGTAAGTGGTCAGCCCGTATTCCCCTTTCCCCACAGCCGTTACTACTCCGACGGGCAGTTCTGGCGGGAAGACATCGCCCAGACCGGAAGTCAGCACCACATCACCAACCGATACCCCGCATTCCTGGACGAAGAGACGCATATCGACGCTACCACTCGTCCCGACCTGACCGAGTACGACGCCGTAATCCCGCGTTCTCTGGATATAAGCGCCAACCCCGCAGTCCGGGTCGACAAACAAAAGCACCACTGCGGTATCGACCGTGGTCGAGATGATTTTACCCACAAGTCCTTTTCCGGTCACGACCACCATATCTTTCTGTACTCCGTCGCCGGTCCCCCGGTTCAAAGTCGCGGTGCTGAACCAATGACTGGTGCTACGTCCGATAACTTGGGCTGTCACAGTATCGAAAGGATTACCCTTTTTGAAATCCAACAGCTCTCTCAGACGCTGATTTTCAATTTCCCGTTCCACGAGATCGGTGTATTTACCCGTCAAAGCCGCCAACTCCCGGCGAAGTTCCTCGTTTTCCACCCGCAGGTTGCGGATCTCCCCGAGCGACACAACAAAGCCATGCAATGTATTGCCGGCCGTCTCCACCGGTTTTTGGGCAAAAGAAAAAACCCTTGCCGCCAGCGCCGCTGCTCCGGAAAGAGAATGCCGACCGGCAGTGGCACCGATGACACCAAGCAGAACGACAAGCAACAGCAAAGCCGCCCAATATTTACGTTGCCAAAACTGTCGGCCCAAAAAAACCACGCCCTTTGTCCGCTGCTAACCGAGCCGTTTCGAAACTGTCAGGGCCCGGCGCCATTTATTCAGGCCATCCAGAACAAGGCCGGCCCCGCGCACAACGCAAAGTATCGGTTCGTCCGCCGGATAGATCGGCATCCCCGTTTCCTCGCTGATCAGATCATCCAGGCCGCACAGAAGTGAACCGCCGCCGGCCATGATTATCCCCTTGTCCATGATATCCGCCGCCAGTTCCGGCGGTGTTTTCTCCAGTGTAACCTTGATTGCGTCAACGATATTTGCTATCGGCTCGGCGAGAGCTTTGGCAATTTCCTCTGACTTTACAGTGATCGTCTTCGGCAGCCCGGTCATCAGATCACGGCCCCGGATTTCCATTTCGCCCACGGCTTGCTTAGGCAGAGCATTTCCGAGATTAATTTTGACGTTCTCCGCCGTCCTCTCCCCAATCATTAAATTATATGTCCGCTTGATATTCTGGATGATCGCCTCATCCATTTCATCGCCGCCAATTCGGATGGAACGGCTCGTCACAATCCCCCCCAGAGAAATTATCGCCACTTCGGTCGTCCCGCCGCCGACATCGACAATCATGCTTCCCGTCGGTTCCTCGACCGGCAGACCGGCCCCGATGGCAGCAGCCATCGGCTCTTCCAGCAGATAAGCCTCCCGGGCCCCGGCCTGCAGAGTCGCGTCAATGACGGCACGTTTTTCCACCTCCGTCACCCCGGAAGGAACGCAGACGACAACTCTCGGTTTGACAATGGAACGGGTTTTGATGGTCCGGCCGATGAAATGCTTAAGCATGGCCTGAGTGATGTCGAAGTCGGCAATAACCCCGTCTTTCATTGGCCGGATGGCGACGATATTCCCCGGGGTCCTTCCAATCATTTTTTTCGCTTCTTCGCCGACAGCCAATACAGCCTTGGTATCGCGCTGAATCGCCACTACCGAGGGTTCCTGCAGAACAATCCCCCGCCCTTTGACGTAGACTAATGTGTTGGCCGTTCCCAGATCAACCCCGAGGTCACGGGACAATTGGTTAAAAAAGAAACTCACGGGTCTTCCTCCTTTATCGTCTTAAACTCAGGCGCGGCTTTAAAATACCAATCCCCGCTCCTTCAGGCTGATATAACTGCCATCACCGATGATCAGGTGATCGAGAACATTAATCCCCAGAACTTTCCCGGCTTCGACGAGACGGCAGGTCAGATCGATATCTTCCTGACTCGGTGTCGGATCCCCGCTGGGATGATTATGAACCAGAATAACCGCGGCCGCACTTCGTTTGAGCGGTGTCTTGAAAACTTCCCGGGGATGGACGACAGTGGAATTCAGACTCCCCACCGAGACCAATTCGACCCCCAATACCATGTTTTTAGTATTCAGAATGATAATTCGGAAATGCTCCCGGTCCAGAAAGCGCATTTCGTTCATCACCAGAGAACTGGCCTGCGCCGGAGTGCTGACTGCCGAACGACGGTCAGATGCCGCCCCGGACAGTCGGCGTCCCAGTTCCAGAGCCGCCTGAATTTGCACCGCCTTGGCCGGACCAATCCCCCGCATCTGGCAAAGATCTTCCGTCTTGGCCGCGGCAAGACCCGTCAGGCCACCGGCGCCCGGGGCAGACAGACCCTTGCCGCTGAGCAGTTGATTGGCTAAGTCGACTGCCGTTTCGTCCCGGGTGCCGGTCCGAATAATAATCGCGAGCAATTCAACGTTGGACAGCGTCTCGGGGCCGTATTTGGCGAGTCGTTCCCGCGGCCGATCCTCCTCATTCATCTCCTTGATGGTCAGGTGGTAATCGATGTTGCTCAAGATTATCCCCACCTTAAAGCGCATTAGGCTCCGGCCACAATCGAACCCCGAAACCGGCCAGCGCCCGGGCGAGAGCGCTCACCGGCAGTCCGACCACATTGAAATAACAGCCCTCGATCCTTTCCACAAAAACTGCTGCCCGTCCTTGTATTCCATACGCCCCGGCCTTATCGTCAGCTTCGCCCGTGGCGAGATAAGCCACGATCTCCGCCGAAGTAAGCGGACGAAAAATCACCTTCGTCCGGACATGGTCACAGACTTCCCGCTGACTGCCCTGCCGGATGGTAAACCCGGTAATCACAGCGTGCTCCCTTCCACTCAGGGCAGTCAGCATCGCCGCCGCTTCTCTTCGGTCGGCCGGCTTGCCGAGGACAACATCATCCAGGACGACAAGTGTGTCGGCAGCAATCACTACCGCCGCGGGCGCGGTCTCCGCCACAGCTCTTGCCTTGGCCCGGGCTAGATGCATCGCCGTCGCTGCCGGACTCATGCCGCAGACGACGGTTTCCTCCACCTCGCTCGGGACAACCCGATAATCGCTAATCCCGATTTGCTCCAGCAATTCGCGCCGGCGGGGTGAGGCTGAGGCCAAAATAATTTCTCGGCCGTATCTTTCCATTATAACCGGCGGTACAACAGAGCCGCCAGCAGCATTCCCACCGCCGCAGCCAAATTTATTTTCAAGGTAAAACCGAGAACGATTCCCAAGACCCACAAATCGATTTGCGCCGGCGGGTTCAGCCCGAGCGTAAAACCTTTCGTCAGAATTGGGGCAAAGACGCTCAGCGCTTCCCCGAGCACCCCGCCGATAAGAGCGCCGGAAAGCAGCAAAAGAAGCAAGGTCAGTACACTTTGATTATGTCGCATCTTTCCAACCCCCTTGGCTTGTCTTAAGATGCCATTAATTGCTATTATTCCCGCTGGAACTGTTCTCAACCCTTTGCAGTTTATCAGCCAACCCGGGTGATTCAACGGTACTGCCGTCAGAGCGGATGATAAATGCATCAGCCGCCTCCATCTGTCCAACTGCTGCCAATCCATCATCCGGGCCGAGCACGAATACGGCCGTGGACAGAATATCGGCTTCCATCGCGCTGTCTGCCACCACCGTAGCGCTGATAATGCCGCCGGCGGCCGGCTCTCCAGTCGCCGGATCGAAAAGGTGATGATAGCGCTGATTATCCTTGATAAAATACCGTTCATAGTCGCCGGACGTCGCGATCGCCTTGTCGGCGAGGCTGAGTACCACGGCCGTGCCGCCCTCAATGCGGGGGTCCCTGACCGCGATACGCCAGTCGCTCCCGTCCGGTTTTTGGCCGAGAACCCGGATATTCCCGCCGCCGTTGACAATGCCGGCGCTGACGCCCTTTTCCTGCAGGACGGCGGCGGCCCGGTCGACGGCATAGCCCTTGGCTACCGCTCCTAAATCGATTCCCATTCCCGCCTCCGGCAGAAAAACAGTTTTTGCCGCCGAGTCGATTTCCACCCGGTGATAACCGATTAATGCCAGCGCCGCTGCGACCTCATCCGGGGTCGGGATATAATCTTCTTTTTTGCCGATGCCCCAAACATCGATAAGCGGTTTGACCGTCACATCGAAAGCACCTTCCGTCCGGGCCGAGAAAGCAAGGGACTGTTCAAGCAGCCAAATCGTCTCCGGGCTTACCGGAACGGCATCTTGGCCGGCCGCCGCGTTAATCCTGGCCACATCACTCATTGCAATGTGCGCACTCAATAAATCCTCCAGCCGCCTCACTTCATCCAGAGCGGCCGTGGCGGCCTGAAGCGCTTCGCCGGCCGGACCGTAGGCAGTAATCTCGAAGATGGTATCCATCATGAAGCCGGTCCGCGCCACTGCCTGCGGTTTGTCCGCTCCATGATCCCGACCCCGGCAGCCGGCCAGGAGCGCCAGCAGGATTACTCCAACAAGATACCCCTTTCTTCGACGTCGACTGTCCATATCTCTTCTCCTTTGGAGATCAGGATACCTGTCACGCCTGTTTTTGGCTCTGCTTGTCCATACTCTCATAATTATAACATAAATGCGGAAAATCCTCTGTTATCAGCCGGAAATAATCTTTATCCTTTTTTTGCTAAAGAAAAAGGCCAGATTATTATCCGGCCTTTCCGTTAACCCTATCCAGCCGCCCGTTTTGACTCCGCCTCTTCCCCGCCGGCCGTAATCGCCTTAGTCGGACATTTGGCGGCGCATATTCCGCAGCCGGTGCATTTGTCATAGTCGATTTTTGCCAGATTGTCCTCGACTCTTATCGCCTCGGCCGGACAATTTTTAGCGCAAATCCCGCAGCCGATGCAGCCTTTCTGGCAGACCGGCCGCACGGCGGCACCTTTGGCATTCGAATTACACCTGACTTGAACCCGGCTGTTTTGCGGCACCAAGTCCAGCACTTGCTTCGGGCATGTCTTAACACAAACACCGCAGCCGGTGCAGATTTCCCCGTCAATCACCGGAAGACCATCCGCGCTCACGCTGATGGCACCGAAAGGACAAGCTTCGGCGCAGCTACCGAGACCGATACAGGCATATTCGCAGCTTTTCGGCCCACCGGCGACCTGAGCCGCCGCCTGGCAATCATCAATGCCGGCATATTCATACTTTGTCTTGGCGATATCTTTTCCGCCTTGGCAAAGCACTTGCGCCTGCTTTTTCACAGCCGGGCCTCCCGCATTAATGCCCATAATTTCGGCCACTTTCTCAGCAACCGGCGCCCGCCCGACGGGACAGGCGTCAACGGGCGCCTGCCCGGCGGCAATCGCCCCGGCCAGAGCCGCACAGCCGGCATAGCCGCAGGCGCCGCAGTTCGCTCCCGGCAACACCCCGACTATCGCTTCGAGCCGCGGATCACTTTCCACGGCAAAGATTTTCGCCGCGTACGCCAGAATCGCCCCGATAACGAGACCAATCCCGCCCAGACTGGCTATTGCATGCAGCATCAGTTTTCACCCCCTCTACATCATCCCGGAGAAACCCAGGAAAGCCATCGACAGTAAACCGGCGTTAATCAGGGCAATCGGAAAGCCCTGCAGCGGCTCCGGAATGGCTGAGAATTCCAGCCGCTCGCGAATACCGGCCATCACCAGCAACGCCAGAGTAAAACCGAGGGAAATCCCGAAGCCGTAGACTGTACTTTCAATCAAGGCGTGATTCTTGGTAACATTCAGCAATGCCACACCGAGCACGGCGCAGTTCGTCGTAATCAGCGGCAGATAGATGCCCAAGGCGCTGTACAAAGTCGGGCTGACTTTGAGAATAATCATCTCCACCAGTTGCACGAACCCGGCGATGACCAGGATGAACGCGATGGTCCTGAGATAGCCCAATTCGTAACGCATCAGAATGCCGTGGTCAACAAACCAGGCCACAATTGATACCATGGTGATGGTGAAAATAACTGCCAGTCCCATACCCATCGCCGTCTCCAATTTACGCGATACACCGACGAAAGGGCAGATACCAAGGGTCTGAATAAGGACGACGTTATTGACCAGAACGGCGCTCAACAGCAAAAACAGCAAACTTTCCATCAATACTCCCCCTTAACCCCGCACCGCATTGGCGGATTTCTTTCGGCTCAGCACGTTGATAAATGCAATCAACAGAGCCAGGGTAATAAAGCCGCCCTGCGGGGTCGCGAACATTCTGGCCGGGCTGAAACCAGCCCCAAACAGCTGCCGGCCGAACAGAGTACCGGCGCCAACCATCTCCCGGATGGCCGCCAGCCCGGTCAGGGAGAGCAGATAACCGACACCCATGCCGAAGCCGTCGACCATCGAAGGCAGCGGCGGATTCTTAGAGGCAAACGCCTCCGCTCTGGCAAAGATTAAACAATTGACAACGATCAGAGGAATAAAGATTCCCAGCGCGCTGTACAATTCCTTGGCATATGCCGCCATCACCATATCGGTGATACTGACAAACGTCGCCACCACCACGATATAGCTGGGAATCCTGATCTTGTCAGGGACGAAATTCCTAATCAGCGACACCACCATGTTCGAGCCGACCAGCACGAAGATAACGCCCGCCCCCATTCCCAGCCCATTAACGGCCGCCGTGGAAACGGCGAGAGTCGGGCAATTGCCCAGCAGTAGCCGGAACATGGGGTTTTCCGTTACGATACCGTTCATGAATACCCGGCGCAAGTTCATCAATTTACCTCCTTTACGCTTACTGCTTCAATTCCTGCAGGGCGTTTTCCACAGCTTCGATGATGCCTTTACTGGTGAACGTCGCCCCGCTCTCAACGTCGACTTCAACCGTTTGCTGCCCGATGATTCGCGCCGGAACACTCTTTTTGGCCGGTCCGGATATTTCCGGTGTTTCCTGCTCGGAGACGATCTTGATGTCCGTGATGGCATGATCTTCCACTGTGACATCGACTACAATATCGCCCAGCAACCCTCTGCCGGTACCTCGATATGTCCCGTCCGCGATTTCAGTCAGGACGATCGGCTCTTCCGCCGGCTCGGCAATGCCAAGATATTTGGCGCCGATTTTGTCCACCGCTTTGCGCACTCCGGTCGTCACCGCCCGGGAAGAAACGGTCGCTCCACTGATTGCAGTGATATCTTCCCCGAGTTCGATGGGATCCGTCTGCTTCTTGCCGGCGTATTGGCTCTTGAAGTTATCCTCGGCAATCAGTGCCCCGAGACCCGGCGTTTCACTCTGACTCATTATCTCCAGGGCAGTGATTTTGCCTTGGGTATCCACCCCGAGCATCATTTGGATGCCGCCTTTGAAGCCAGGCTCGGTAAAGGCGGCAGCTATCCCGGCCAGCTCACCCGCTTTACGGCCGATGTAGAAGGTGTAGCCGTCTTCCTCGACCGGCTCCTCAAACGTATCGGCGTCAGGGATGAACGCGCTCAGAAGAGCGCGCCGCTCCGCCGCCTGTCGCTCCGAGATAACAGTTGTCGTAAAACCGTGCGTCCCGGCCAAAGCCGTCGCCGCAACGGCGCAAATTACCATCAGGATTACTGCCAATCTTATGATGTCTTTCACTGCACCCTCACCTCCCTAAAGGTTTTGGCAGCACCAGACGATCAATCAGCGGGGTCAGGGCATTCATGATCAGAATGGCGAAAACGACGCCTTCCGGCCATTTCCCGTAAGCCCGGATCACAAACGTCAGGATGCCGCAGCCGATACCTGCAATCAATTGTCCCCGGTGCGTCACCGGCGAAGTGACAATATCCGTCGCATAGAAGAAGGCGCCCAGCAGCACGCCGCCGGAAAGAACCGCATAAATCGGGTCGCCGGTCGCGAGTTCCCCCGGGCCGCCCAGCAGCCAAGCGAGGACGGCTACCGTGCCGATAAAACTCGCCGTAACCCTCCAGCCCACATATTTACGGCAGGTCAGGAGAAGATACGCTCCCCCGATCAGAATAGCCAGAGCGGATGTCTCGCCGAGAGAACCGGCGACACGGCCCACAAACAGATCGGCGTACATGGAAAGATTAGAAATAAGTCCGCTGCCGCTAAACAAGTTAAAATTGGCTGCAATAGCGCCAGCTTTCTCCAAAGCCCGCGGAGTCGCGGTAGTCGCGGCGTCAAAGCCGCCGGCCGCCTTGGCCGCCCAGGCCAGTTTTTCCGGCCAGATGAAAGCAGCCGCTTCTTCCGGCCAGGAAACCGCCAGAAAAACCCAGGCCGCCAGGGCCGGATTGAAGACATTGTGACCGAGACCCCCGAAAGTATGCTTCACAATCGCAATAGCAAACACCGCACCCAGCGCCGTCAGCAGCAGTGGGAAACCGGGCGGCAATGTGAAAGACAAGAGCAATCCGGTTATCACAGCACTGCCGTCGTTAATCGTAATTGGCATCCCCCGTAGTTTCTGGATAATCGCCTCGGTCGCCACTGCCGTCAAAACACTCGTCATCATAACCGTAATGGCGGCAAAGCCGAAGAAATATACCGCCGCCAGCGCCGCCGGCGCAAAGGCGATGAGCGCGTGGCGCATTATGCCCCGGACTGTATCATTACATTTCAGATACGGCGGGGCGGAACCAATGAAATGATATTCCCGCATTTCTTTTCCTCCCTTTTGTCCGACGGCTCACACCGTTATTTCCCCTCGCCTTTGGCCAGCCTGATATACTGCAGCAGCGGCCGCTTCGCCGGACATTCGTAAGCACAGGCGCCGCACTCAACACATTCGTCAACGTGGTAAGCGGCAGCTTCACCGGCCCGGCCGGCCTCGGCCACATCCCCCAGATACAGCGGCATCAGCCCGATGGGACAGACCTGAATACAAGCCCCGCAGCGGACGCATTTCCCCGGCTTATCCCGCCGCACATCGGCGGCGGCCAAGACCAGAATACCGTCCATTTTTTTCGTGAGCGGTACATCCGCCGAAGCCGCCAGTGTTCCCGCCAGAGGACCGCCCAGAATAATCTGGCCGATTTCTCCTTCGATCTTCGCCGCGGCCGCAAGCGCGTCGCGGCAGCGCATCCCCAACGGCATCTGATAATTGCCAGGTTCCCGCACGCCGGATCCGGTAACGGTCACCGTCTTTTCGATATACGGTTTGCCAGTCTGCAGAAATTCACTGATCGCCACTGCTTCGCCCGCAGTCATGATGACGCTGGGCATCTTACCCCCGGTCACATCCCTGAACAGCAGCTTTTCCGCCAGCGGCGGATAACGATTGTCCGGGGCGACAAGACCGATGGTGCCGTCCGCCGGCAAAGCTTTCCGCATCGCCTGCACCGCTTCGAGTTCTCTCTTGTCCACGACAATTATCCCTTGTTTGGCGCCGACCGCCTTAATTGCGGCCGCAAGGCCGCTGACAATATCGGCCGCCCGCTCCAGCATCAGGCGATAATCGGCGGTAATCGAAGGCTCACTTACCGCGCAGTTTACCAATACCTGGCCTGGCCGGTCGCCGCCGAAGGGAGGAAGATAAATACCGGCGTTGAAAATTGCGTCCCGCAAAGCATCGGCCGGCATGGACTCCCAATTGCCCGGCTTCTGCACCGTCTCGTGCACCGCTCCCGAGCCGTCATTCTCAATCACTACCGCCCGGGCCAGACCGCCGTTCGGATTGGGCAAGTCTTCCACCTGCTTGATCTTGCCGGCGATACTGGCGTGGACCGGGACAGATAAAAGCGCTTTACTGTGCGCCAGCATCTGACCGGCCAGCACCGTGTCTCCGGCTTTGACAAGCATTTCCAGATCGCCGACAAACAGCACGACGCTCGCCGGAGCGGGGACAGCGACAATCGTTTTTTCGGCGGTCGTCCCCCGCAATTGCCGCAGGTCGGCTCCTTCCAAGAAAACCCGTTTGCTCATCTGGCAGTTTCACCTCATATTCTCAACCACAAAATAAAATTTCGTCTTTTATCTTACTACATTTCGCCTTTGGTGACAATAGGGAAATAGGTATATACTGTTCTTACCTATTTTAATTATTAAAAGCTTAGATTATGATAGCTATTTATATTCTTTGATATATCTATTGTTACTACCAATATATTTCGCAATGCCTAATTGTTGGATTTTTCATACTAAACGCCAAGCGGGCAGGTGATTTCACCTGCCCGCTTGGCTGCCCAGCGTCAATTACGCCCGGGTTTATTCTGTTAACCGCTTGCCGGCCGCCTTTCTTCCCCAGAGTCACAAGTACTTTCCCAGCCTTGCGCCCGATAATGCAAGCCATTCTTGCGGCATCCGGCGCGGTTGTTTATCGCCGTTCCGGCTCAGTGCGGCGTCTTTGCCTGCTGCACCTGGCTCTTTCCGCTGAAATTCTTGGCCAGGCTAATCATTGCATTCAGGGCTACAACCGAACTAAAAGCGGTAGTTCCCAATTTTCCGCCGGCGCCGCCCAAATATGGGGAAGTGTAAGAGTAAATCACACCGCCGATTATTCCGGCCACGAACATATACGCCAGGTTGGGAATCCGGGCCGGCGCGCTCATGCCGGCAAAAGCGCCGACGGATGCCACAACTGCGAGCGCTCCGCCCATTTGCGGATTGAGAGCCGGCAGCAACAGCCCGGCAAGAAGCGCGATCAGCGCTGAACTCATTACTGCGTTGTGCTTAAAATACTCCTTCACACCAAAGCTCAGAACCGCTCCCATAGCACAATAGATAACATAGAGCAGAATCACATCCCCGGCCGGGACGGGAGAGCTGCCGAACGGCTGGCCGGTAATCAAGGCCGTAAGCACACAGCCGGTAATAGCGGTAGTGCCCAGCTTGCCCCCAAAACCGTTAAAGGTGAATTTACTAATCACAAACACAATCCCGGCAATTATTGCCGCCAGCAGTACATACGCATAGGTCGGCAGCAATGCCCCGCTGGCCATGCCCATAATACCGCCACAGTAGACCGGGACATCGTGTTTCGGGGCAACCAGGTTGGTGGTTACACCCACCAATCCGACGGCCACCACCCCGCCCAGTCCCAAAGTAACATTGATAAAATAGGCGATAATCGCTCCAATAACCACGGCGACAAAATTCGCCAAATCGTTTCCGCCGATCTTGGCATTCTGGGTTTTCTCTTTGGTCAGACTCAGGGCCCATTCCAGCCTGGCTCCATACAGCAGCGCCGCCAGCACCGCAACAATAACGGCAGTACTGCCGAAACCGGGTTGATTAAATGTTTCCGTCAGGCCTAAACCAACCAATGTACATGTCATCGCAAACAACGTTAAAAATCCAATTACGGGAATAAACATAATGTCCTCCCCTCACTTCCTTTTTGTCAAGAAGATGATTTTGGTTTTCCCGCTATTCTCGCTTTGCTTCGGATGCCTTTGTCCAGTCCTTCCGCTCATTTGCCGAGAATATGACCGGGTTCCGCTGCCGCCGGTTTGGAATATCTGCTGACTGCTGTACTCGAAACCGCAGAGTACGAACAGCGGCAGATAGTAATTGGCCATCTTGCCGGCGATGTCCTTAGCTGCAAAGCTTATCCATACGGAAAACGAGTAAGTTAGTTAAGATACTGATGAAAACAGTTATCCGGATACGGTTGAGCATTCAGCCGCAGCGGTCTTGCCGGTGGTCAGCGCCGGAGTATTGCCGCGAAGTTTCAGATGTCCGGAAGTCACTGCCAGCCGGGCACTTAGAAGCACCCCGGCGGAGTTCCCAAGACAGATAATTTCCGGATGTGCATCACATCAGCCAGTAAGTATTCATTTCCGGCACCGCGATGACAATCAGGCTGCCGCCGGACATAGCGAACAACTCTTTACTGGAGTTGAGGCTTTTCTTTCCAATTCCGGTCATTTTTTGGGGCAATTTTGCTGAAAAGATACTCTATTCTCCCCGTATAAGATATTACAATGAGATGCTACATATTAACCCGGTGTGCTCCGGTATAAATGTTGAAGCGATTCTCACGGGAGAATCCCAGCAGCGTCATGTTCGCTTCCCGGGCGAGTCTGATTGCCCAATCTGTAGGCGCCGCCCGGGATACCAGCATAGGCAAACGGGCGGTAATCGCTTTGTTGACCATGTCGCTGGGAACACGGCCGCTGGTGATCAGATAGTGGCATTCCAGCGGGATGTTTTGCCGCAAGGCCATGCCGAGCACCTTGTCGAAAGCATTATGCCGGCTGATATCAATGGCGGTCAGAAGGATGCCGTTGTCGTCACAGAGAGCGGCACGGTGCACCCCTGCCGTCAATCGGTGCAAGCCCGAGTCGGCGTAGAACTGCCGCAGATTCCTAAGCAGCGCACCACCGGCAAAGTTTAGACTGCCCGAAAGAGGCTCAGCCGGGCGGCCCGGGCCGGCGCCGCCCATTGCGTGCTGCCGCCCGGCGCCGCGGGGGGCCGTGATCGGACCGGCCTGGGCCGGCATCTCCGGCACACCCCGGACCGTTACCCGGGCGATGCCGTCTTCCGGCGCGAGGGCAATCGACAGGATATCGTCCGGCGTCTTGATAATGCCTTCGCCGTACAGATAACCCAGCACCAGTACATCCAGATCCTGCGGTGAGCACAGGAGATTGACCCAAGGCGCTCCGTTCAGCCAGACAGCCAGTCGGTATTCGACAACGACGGGATCGTCGAGCAACCTGGTTTGCCCATCTTCATAGCGCAAAATCGGCGCATCAACCGCAAGCTTCATATCGCCCTCTCCTTTTGATAAAGGCCTCATACTCCGCCGGAGTGTTCAGATTGAGGAACATATTCATCTCCGGATCAAAGCGGCGGGCTGTCTCTTCCGCCAGAATAGCAGCGTTGATTTCCTTCAGAAAGAAATAAAGCGAGCTTTTCCCTTCCTGCAGATGGCGGGACAAAATCGGGAGAGTGTCGGTACTGTAAAAGGCATTGAAAGGCTCCAGCCAGTCCTCCTTCCGGGTGACACAGGCGCCGGAGGGGTTGCGCCGAAGCAGTTTCATCTGGTAATGGATATAACCGGGGCAAACACACGGCATATCACAGGCCAGCACATAGACATAACGGCTTTGGGCATTGAACAGCGCCGCGTGAATGCCGCCGAGCGGACCCCTTCCGGGAAAAACGTCGGAGCAGACCCGTACTGGCAATTCCCGGTAAAACTCCGGCTTGTTCGTCACCAGCAGAACATCGCCAAACAATTGCCGTAGCTGTTCGATGATTTGAACATGAAACCGTTTCCCGTCAAGCGTGAGCAACTGCTTGTCAAAACCCATTCGCGATGATTTGCCGCCGGCCAGAATGGCCGCTGTTCCGAACATTTTCATTGGACTCCCTCCCGGGGCCGGTTTGCGCCGGTATGAGCCGGCGCAAACCGGAAGCATCGTTTTATCCTTTTCGGATCTTGACTGCGCAGACCTTGTATTCCGGGATCTTGGCGATAGGATCATATACAGCGTTAGTCAGCAGATTGGCCGGACCGTCGGCGAAATGGAAGGGCATGAAGATAATCCCTTCGGCGACCGCCTCCGTGACCTGAGCCGGGACGGTCACGCTGCCCCGCCGGGAGCTGACCGTGACGGCGTCGCCCTGCTTAATGCCGTATTTCGCGGCATCGGTCGGGTTAATCTCCACATAGGAGTTGCCCGCGATGGCGTTAAGACCGTCGACCTTGCCCGACATAGTGCGGGTGTGATACTGATAAAGGATCCGGCCCGTCGTGAAGATATAAGGATATTCAGCATCGGGCTGTTCCGCTCCGGAACGGTACTTCGCCGGCTTGAAGATCGCGCGCTCGCCGCGGGAGAACTTCTTAGCATGCAGGATAGGAGTGCCGGGATGGTCCTTGTCGGGGCAGGGCCACTGCAGCCCTCCGTCCTTGAGCCGCTCCACCGACATCCCTCCGTAGGAAGGCGTCACCGCGGCGATTTCCGCCAGCACTTCGGCCGGAGTCGCGAAGTTGTTTTTGTATCCGAGGCGCGCTGTCATATCGTTAATGATATCCAAGTCGGTTCTCGCCTCGCCGGGTGCTTCCACCGCCTTGTTGACCAGCTGCACGCGCCGCTCGGTGTTAGTAAAGGTACCATCCTTCTCAGCGAAAGCAGCGGCCGGGAGAACAACGTCGGCGAGAGCAGCCGTTTCGGTCAGGAAGATATCCTGAACCACGAGGAGCTCGCATTTTTTAAGCGCGTGTTCGACGTGCTGGATATCGGGGTCGGAAATCATGGGATTCTCACCCATGATATACATAGCGCGAACCTCGCCTTTGTCGATAGCGTCCATCATTTCCATGACGGTGTAGCCGGGCTTATTGGACAGCTTCACACCCCAGGCCTTCTCGAATTTCTCGATAACGGCCGGGTTCGCTACTTTCTGATAGCCGGAGAAATCACCGGGCAGCCCGCCCATATCGCAGGCGCCCTGGACGTTGTTCTGTCCGCGCAGCGGGTTAACACCGCCGGCGTATTTGCCGATATTGCCGCACAGCAGCGCCAGGTTGGCAGTACTCATGACCCCTTCCGTACCGGTTGTATGCTGGGTCACACCCATGGCATAAAAGATACCGGCTACACCGGCCTCGGCATACATCCGGGCCGCGGTCTTCAGGTCTTCCGCTTCGATACCGCAGATTTCGGCCACTTTATCGGGAGTGTAGTCGGCGACAACCGCTTTCAGCTCCTCGTAGCCTTCGGTGCGGGCATCAATGTATGCCTGGTCCTGCAGTCCTTCGGCAATGATGACGTTCATCATCCCGTTGAGCAGCGCGACGTTGGTACCCGGTTTGATCTGCAGGAACAAATCAGCCTCGCGGCAGAGCGGAATCTTCCTCGGTTCAGCCACAATGAGCTTGCCGCCCTTACGTTTGGCCTGCCGGATCAGCGAACCGATAACCGGATGCGTTTCAGTGGTATTGGAACCGGTCACAAAGACCAGATCAGCGTCAGCTACTTCCGCGATAGAGTTAGTCATAGCACCGGACCCCAGTGTGGCGGCCAGACCGGCCACCGTTGGGGAGTGTCAGAGGCGGGCGCAGTGATCGACATTGTTAGTGCCGACGGCTGCGCGCATCATCTTCATAAAAGCATAGTTCTCTTCGTTGGTGCAGCGGGCGCTGGTCAAGCCGGCGATGGCGTCGGGGCCACTTTCGGCCTTGATCGCCTTCAGTTTGTCGGCCACATAGTCAAGCGCCTCATCCCAGCTCGTTTCCACCAATTCGCCGTCCTTGCGAATCAGCGGCTTCTTCAGGCGGTCGGGATGGTCGATAAACTCATACCCGAATTTGCCTTTGACGCAAAGCAGTCCGTGGTTGGCGGGACCGTCAAGCGGTTGTACGCCGACCACTTTATTACCCTTGACCAGCAGATCCAATTGGCAGCCGACGCCGCAGTAACTGCAGGTGGTCGGAACGTGTTTGACTTCCCAAGTACGGAAACGATGCTTCGATTTGGGAGCCAGGGCGCCGACCGGGCAGTTGGAGACGCAATTGCCGCAGGAGACGCAGTCGCTGCTTTTCAGCAGTTCGTCGAAGGGGGCGCGGATTGCCGCCGAAAAACCCCGGTCGACAACGGAGATGGCGCCGACGCCGTGCAGCTTGTGGCAAGTGTTTACGCAACGACGGCACATGATGCATTGGGAAGGATCGTAAGTGAAGAACTCGTTGCTGTCGTCAATGGGAGCTTCGGTTTTTTCGCCTTCGTATTTCGACATCTCGATTCCATATTCATAGCAGTACTCCTGCAGCTTGCAATCGCCGTTTTTGGCACAGGAGAAGCAATCCGTTCTGTGGTTCGAGAGCAGCAGGTTCAGGACGAACTTGCGGCTTTCGATGACTTTGGGGGTGTCGGTGTGAACCACATTGCCCTCAGCCACCGGGAAGGAGCAGGCGGCTGGCATACCGCGCACACCTTCGACCTCGACCAAACACATCCGGCAGGAGCCTTCGCCGGTGACCCCCTTTAAATGACAGAGGGTGGGAATATGAATTCCGGCCTTTTCGGCGGCATCGAGAATGGTTGCGCCTTCTTCCACCTGTACCGGAATGCCGTCGATGGTGACGTTTATCAAGGTTATCCCTCCTCGTGAATTCACTGAAGTGAATCCTTGTTGTGTGATGATGAAGCGACACCTGCACCCCGGTCAGCCGTCCGCCTTCTTTCTCTGACGAGACAAAAACCGCTGGCTTCATTGCCGGCGGCGCCAGGACGGCCGCAGCCGGATCCCGCCTTAAACGGGATGCAGACAAGAATATCGCTTATTTCTTGGCGACGGCGCCGAACTTACAAGCTTCGAGGCAAGCGCCGCACTTGATGCACTTGGCCTTATCGATAACATGCTTTTCCTTAACCTTGCCGGAGATGGCACCCGCCGGGCAGGCTCTGGCACAAGCCGTGCAGCCGATGCACTTGTCGGCGTCAATCTCATAGGACAGCAGATCCCTACAAACACCAGCCGGGCATTTTTTGTCGACCACATGGGCAACATATTCATCCCGGAAATAGCGCAGCGTTGACAGAACCGGGTTCGGGGCTGTCTGACCGAGGGCGCAAAGGCTGTTGTTTTTGATGCCGTTACACAGCTCTTCCATGTCGTCAAGCAGTTCCAGTGTGCCTTCGCCACGGGTGATCTTCTCGAGCATTTCCAGCAGACGTTTCGTTCCGATGCGGCAGGGTGTGCACTTACCGCAGGACTCCTCGGCCGTGAATTCCAGGAAGAACTTAGCGATGTCCACCATGCATGTGTCCTCATCCATAACGATGAGACCGCCCGAGCCCATCATCGCGCCGATGGCGACGAGGTTATCGTAATCGATGGGTGTATCGATTAAGGATGCGGGGATGCAGCCGCCCGAGGGACCGCCGGTCTGCGCTGCCTTAAATTTCTTGCCGCCCTGGATGCCGCCGCCGATTTCCTCGATTACCTCCCGCAAAGTTGTACCCATCGGGATTTCCACCAAGCCGGTGTTGTTGATTTTGCCGACCAGGCAGAACACTTTGGTGCCTTTCGATTTTTCGGTTCCGACGGCGGAGAACCAGTCGGCGCCGTTCAGAATAATGCGCGGGATATTAGCGTAAGTCTCAACGTTGTTCAGAATAGTGGGCTTGTCAAACAGACCTTTGACTGCCGGGAAAGGCGGCCGGGGTCTGGGCTCACCGCGCTTACCTTCGATGGAGATCATCAGCGCCGTCTCCTCGCCGCACACGAACGCACCCGAGCCAAGCCTCAGTTCCAGATCAAAATCGAAACCGGTGTTAAAGATGTTTTTGCCCAGGAAACCGTATTTATGCGCTTGGTCGATAGCGATCTGCAGGCGCTTGATTGCGGTCGGATACTCAGCCCGGACATAGATATATCCTTGATGCGCACCTATGGCGTAACCGGCGATAGTCATCGCCTCCAGCAAAGCGTGGGGATCGCCTTCCAGCACCGATCTGTCCATGAACGCGCCGGGGTCGCCTTCGTCGGCGTTGCAGCAGACATATTTCACCGGTCCGGGGCTGGCCGCAGCGAACTGCCACTTCAGGCCGGTCGGGAAGCCGGCACCGCCACGGCCACGCAGGCCGGAATTCTTGATGGTAGCGATGACGTCTTCCGGTTGCATGCTGGTCAGCACGCGCCCGAGCGCTTCATAACCGTCACGGGCGATGTATTCGTCGATTGACTCTGGATTGATGATTCCGGAGTTCCGCAGCGCCACGCGTCGCTGCTTCTTGTAAAACTTGCTGTCGTTCAGACTCTGGATGCCTTCCTCATGGGCGCCGATCGTGTATTCATCGACCACCCGGCCGTTTTGCAGATGCTCTGTGACGATTTTTTCCACCTTATCCGGAGTCAATTCCACATAGGTCACTTTTTCTTTGCCGGGCTCGAGGATTTCCACCACTGGTTCGAGCTTACAGATACCGATACAGCCGGTCTGGGTCACCATCACTTTCGGGAGTCGACGTTTGCCAACTTCTTCGATAAAGGCGTCCAGCACCGGGGTAGCGCCGGCTGCAATTCCGCATGTCGCATAACCGACCAACACCCGCGTGTCGTCCGATTTGTCTTGACGCAAATTGCATTCAGCCTTCACTTTTTCCCGGTATTCGGCAAGTTCCGCCAGGGATTTCATAGGAATACACCTCCTTATGATTTTTCACAATTGCTGCGAGTCGTTAAAGCCAAGACTCGTCCTACTTGTATGAATCAATGATTTCATCCACATCTGCCGGAGTCAGGCGGCCGTAAACCTTGCCGTCGATGGTCATCGCCGGCGCCAGTCCGCAAGCGCCGATGCAACGTGTCGCCTCCAGCGAGAACAAGCCGTCCGGGGTAATCCCGCCCGGTTCGATGCCGAGCTTCTGGCCGATACGTTCAATCACCGCGCCCGAACCCTTTACATAGCAAGCAGTCCCCAGACAGACTGCAATCTGGTGCTTGCCTTTCGGATTGAGAGTGAACTGTGCGTAGAACGTAGCTACGCCATAGACCTCCGACAGCGGCAAGCCCATCTTATCGGCAATGATTCTCTGGACCTCGATGGGAAGATAGCCGTAAAGATCCTGGGCCTGCTGCAGGACCGGCATCAATGCGCCTTGCACCCCTTTATGCTTCTCGATAATCTCCAGAAGCTTCGCTTCCTGCTCTGCTGTGCCCTGAAACGGTACAACCGTCTTGCGTTTTGCCAATGAAAACACCTCCCTCAGCTTCATTATGGATTTGAGCAAAATTTGTGAAAAATTGCACACACGCTGGCATTATACCATAGCCGCTCTCATATTTCAGCCATAATTGCAGACCCAAACAGAGGCGGTTATTCAGGAAAACCGGCAACTCGCGCTGCCTGACCCGGCGGTATTACTCAAATCTGATAGAACCAGTTCCGCAAATATCCCGGAGAAGCTTTCGTGCCGGGTGAAAAACTCCGGCTTTCGGATACTGGCGCGCATATGACTGGCTATCACCACCTTTTCATTCTGCTCGGTCCGTACAGCGGGGCTGATTTTACCGTAGCGATTCAGCCGTTCCAATCTGCGTTCGCTCCCGGTCTGAAACTTCTGGTCAGCGGACGTCGAAAACTCTGACGAGCAGATCTCTTTTGCGGTCGTCAGTAATTATGCTGACTCTTTCCGCCCCAATCTGGGCGATATCGTATCGCCGGCATTTCGGCTCCGGCGCCACAAAGCTTTCAGCATGCCCGGCCGTAATTTTGCCGCGGCTATCCTTTGGCCAGCAGTTGATAAATCCGGCCGCCTGTTTCAAATGAAAACCACGCAGTGGTAAGAATAGCGACTTCCTCTTTTTGGGCTTTTCCCAGCGTGTCCGCATCCGGTTCACCACCGCCGGTAATAACAATGGCGCACAGCCCGAGGAGAGAAGCCACCGCGACGATGTTCTGATGAGTCTGGATAGTCAGCCAAATATTGCCTTCCTGCGCATGAGCCATGACGTCACTGAGCATGTCCGAGCAATAACCCCCGGTCACTTCTCGCTCCAGATACTCCTGTCCGCTGCAGACCCGCAGACCTAGCTCCCTGGCCAGGTCTCCCAGTTTCATTCTTCTCACCTCGCTTGCCTTCTCTCCCCGGCCCGGGGCGTTACCGAGCCGGCTGTTTCTTTTCATCGTTATTCGGCTTGTTCCGGAACATTAATCCGGATGTAGACTGTCGTACCTTTGCCGAGTTGAGAGCGGAGTTCAAATATATCGGCACAGCGCTTGCTGTTGGGCAGTCCCATTCCGGCACCGAAACCCATTTTCCGGATATAATCGGGGGCAGTCGAATACCCCTCCTGCATGGCCATCTCCAAATCAGCAATTCCGGCTCCGGTGTCTTCCGCTAAAATCTCGATGCAGTCGGGGTTGATGATTAAGATAAGGTCGCCCCGCTCGGCGTGAATTGCGATATTCATTGCCGTTTCATAAGCGGCAACTGCCACCCGTCGGATAATCGGAGGCGGTACGCCGATTTTTTGAAGCGCGGTCTTAATTCGGCTGGCGGCTTCCCCGACCGCTCCGAAGTTCCGGTAGTTGACCGGGAACGACATTGTCAGCACAGGGGCGGACTTTCTCCCGCTACTTTCCTCGCCAGCCATTCTTTTTCCTCCCACTGCTCCCAGACCGCCCCGCTTTACTGCGCAACACTCCTAAATCCATGTCCATACAACAGGCCGCAGCTTTCAAACATTGTTTTGCCGGTCGCCATAAGGGGCATGCCGACTCGGCGGGCCAAAGCGGTAGCGGCAGCATCCGGCCGCTTGCCGCAGACAAACACAATCGCATCCAGATCGGTTATTTCGGCCGTGCGGATGACATACTGATTGGCGAGACTCGTAAGCAGGATTGCGTGTTCCTTGGCAACCGTTAGGACATCGCTCATCATATCGGAGGCGCAAACCGTAGCGACTGGGCGCTCCAGCCTCTCTTCCCCGCTGATGATTTCCGCGTCCAGAATACGACGAACATCTTCAAGAACAAGAGGCAAATTTCTAACCTCCCCAATCGCCCGCCCGGCAATGATATTAAATATATACTAATTTTGCAATCATAATATTGCCGCCCGTCGACGACAAAATATTTTGTGATGTTTTGAACTATTTATGTGTTAGACAAATTTTGCGGAATCCCTGCAACAGACAGTTAATTTCCGCTTTGGTGTAATTTGGCTGCTCCGACTGCTCTCTTTAAGTTTCATCTTAGCTAAAAAAGCCCGAAAAGTCAAAGCAGTTGTTATCGGGTAATCTTTGTTTTAAGCCGATTTTCCCCATCTATCGCGACTTGCGCCGACTGTATACAAAGACCCGGCAATGCACACAAGGTCGGCCGGACGGGCGATGCGCAAAGCCGCGTCGACCGCTTGCCCGACTGTTGCCTGCAGGCGGATATCGCTCTGGAACCGGGCAGCGATCACCTGCAGTTCTTCCGGCTCTGCCGCCCGCGGGCTGTCGGGTTTAGTCAGAATAAGCGTGTCGGCCAACGGCGCGAGAATCGCGAGCATCTCAGGGTACGCCTTATCCGCAGGAAATTGAGGCCCAGAACGAGCCGCTCGTACCTGAACGCCTCCCGCTATGCCTGGCGCAGAGATGCGCTTGCCTATGTCTACGGGCTGCCCGGGGATGACGGTCCGCTTGCGCCGCTTACCTCCCGGCAGCAGTCAGATTGCGGGCGGCGGTTTTTTGGAGACAGTTAATATCATCTCATTACTTCCGCCCTGGCTAAGCATATCCATCAAATAAAAGGACTGTCCTCCTCCTTGCCGGAAGGGAACAGTCCCGTTCTTTGCTTTTAAGTGTTGCCGGGGAGATTGGGCCGCCTCGGCCTTTTCTTTGTCGCCCATCCAGAGAGCAGGTAAGGCAATGTTTTCTCTCCTCCCCGCTTCCCCTTTCCACCTGCCTAAACCTTCGGGTATTTTGGCCGCTTCGTGTAATGAGTGTGCAGCAGATGATGGGATTTTTCCCCGAGGGGCTTCTCCAGGAATTCTTTGTACAATGTCTGCACCGCCGGGTTTTCATGGGATTTGCGGATAACTGAGAGTTCATCCGCGGTGTAGATGGCCATCGCCCGCTTGCCGCGTATTTTGGTATTGGTCGGGATTGGCTGGCCGCCGCCACCAATACACCCGCCCGGGCAGCACATGATTTCGATGAATTGATAATCGGCTTTTCCGTCTTGAATCAGATCCATTATCTTCCGGGCATTGGCAAGGCCGTGCGCTACCGCCACCTTCACCGGTATGTCACCAGCCTGAACCGTTGCTTCTTTGATGCCTTCCAGGCCCCGGACCGCCGTGAACTCGACTTTTTCCAGCGTCTTGCCGGTCACGACTTCGTACACCGTGCGCAGGGCCGCTTCCATGACGCCGCCCGTCGCGCCGAAGATAACACCGGCGCCGGTGCTGATTCCCAGCGGAGCGTCGTATTCTTCCTCCGGCAGATTCGCAAAATCTAACCCAGCTTCCCGGAACATCCTGCCCAGTTCCCGGGTCGTAATCGCGATATCCACATCCTGATAGCCGCTGTCATCCATTTCCGGCCGCTTGGCTTCGAACTTCTTCGCCGTGCAGGGCATTACCGAAACGCTGACAATATCTTTCGGGTCGATGCCTTCCTTCTCCGCGTAATACGTCTTGGCCAGTGCCCCGAACATCTGCTGCGGTGATTTGCACGTCGAGAGATGCTCCAGAAGATTCGGGTAAAAATGCTCAATATACTTGATCCAGCCGGGGCTGCAGGAGGTGATCATCGGCAGCTTGCCGCCGTTGTTCAAACGGTGCAGCAATTCGTGCCCTTCTTCCATTATCGTCAGATCGGCCGTAAAGTCGGTGTCAAACACTTTGTCAGAGCCAAGCCGCCGGATCGCAGCCACCATCTTGCCGGTAACGAGGCTCCCGGGCTCCATTCCCATCTCCTCGCCCACTGCAACCCGGACGGCCGGAGCCGTCTGAATGATGACATGCTTCGTCGGATCGGTCAAGGCCGCCCAGACTTTATCGGTATCGTCTTTCTCGTGCAGAGCGCCGGTCGGGCAGGCGAGAACGCATTGGCCGCAATTGGCGCAGGCGACGTCAGCCAAGTCCTCCCCGAAAACCGGGGTGACGAGGCTTTTGAAGCCCCGCTCCGCCATTCCGATGGCGTGAACGCCCTGCACTTGCTGGCAGACACTGATGCAGCGCCGGCAAAGAATGCATTTGTCCGGTTCACGGACGATTGCCAGGCTGGAGGCATCGATGGGATGATGGGTCTGTTCGCCGGCGAAACGGACTTCCCGGACATTGAGATCTTGGGCCAGTTTCTGCAGCTCGCAGTTCTGATTGCGGAAACAAGTCAGACAGTCTTGGGGGTGGTCGGACAAGATTAATTCGACTACCGCTTTCCTCGCCGCCCGCACTGCCGGGGTGTTGGTCTTCACGACCATGCCTTCCGCCACCGGATAAGTGCAGGCGGTCTGCAGCGCCCGAGCGCCTTCGACTTCCACTACGCAAACCCGGCAGGCGCCGATGCAGTTGATGTCTTTCAGATAACAAAGGGTCGGAATGTGAATCCCGGCTTTTTCTGCCGCGTGCAGCACAGTCGTCCCGGGTTCAACGCTGACGTTCCGCCCGTCGATGTTCAGCGATACCATTGCCTTACACACTCCTTCTTTTTGAATGCCTTCCGTTGCCCTTTGGCGGCATCCTTATTTTTTCTCAATTGCTCCGAACGGGCATTTTTCCAGGCAAGTGCCGCATTTAATGCATTTCGCCTGGCCAATGGCGAAGCTGTCCTTCACTTTCCCGCTGATGGCCTCTACCGGGCAGGCCTTGGCGCACAGTCCGCAGGCACGGCAGACAGCGGGATTAATGGTGTATGTGATGAGCGGTTTACAAATACCCGCCGGACAATGCCTCTCTTTAATGTGCGCTTCATATTCATCCCGGAAGTGTTTAATCGTACTCAACACCGGGTTTGGTGCCGTCTGACCGAGCGCGCAAAGGGCGGAGCCGCTGATGACTTTGGCCAACTCATACAGGTTATCGATATCGCCTTCTTCACCTTTTCCTTCACAGATCCGGTTCAGGACTTCCAGCATCCGCTTCGTCCCGATCCGGCAAGGCACGCATTTCCCGCAGGATTCATCCTGGGTGAAGTCGAGGAAGAATCTCGCCACGTCAACCATGCAGTTGTCCTCGTCGATAACAATCAGGCCGCCCGAGCCGACCATGGCACCTACCGCCTTCAGATTTTCATAGTCCATCGGCAGGTCTAAATGCTCGGCCGTCAGGCAGGCGCCGGAAGGTCCGCCGATCTGGGCCGCCTTGAACTTCTTGCCACCCTGGATACCGCCGCCAATATCGTAAATAATCTCCCGTAGCGTCGTACCCATCGGCACTTCCACAAGCCCCGCCGTGTTGCACTTGCCGGCGAGGGCGAAAACCTTCGTGCCTTTACTTTTCTCCGTTCCGATGCCGGAATACCATTCCCAGCCTTTGAGAATTATCGCCGGAACATTAGCGTAAGTCTCCACATTGTTGTTCAAAGTCGGCTTGCCCCAGACTCCTTCGTTCGCCGGGAACGGCGGCTTCGGCCGCGGTTCGCCGCGATTGCCTTCGATGGAGGCGAGCAGTGCCGTTTCTTCGCCGCATACAAAAGCGCCGGCCCCGATCCGGATTTCCAGGTCGAAATCAAATCCCGTGCCAAGGATATTCTTGCCCAGCAGGCCGTATTCTCTTGCCTTGCCGATCGCCTGGCTCAATCTTTCCACTGCCAGGGGATACTCAGCCCGGACATAGACATAGCCCTGGTTTGCCCCCACCGCATAAGCGGCGATGGCCATCGCTTCAATAATGCTGTGCGGGTCGCCTTCCAGAATGCTCCGGTCCATAAAAGCACCCGGATCGCCTTCGTCCGCGTTGCAGACAATGTATTTGGGAGTTCCTTTCGCTTTCGCCGTAAACTCCCATTTGAGGCCGGTCGGGAAACCGGCGCCGCCGCGTCCCCGCAAGCCCGACTTCTTCATTATATCAATGACTTCCGCCGGAGTCGTCTCCGTGAGCACTTTGCCGAGAGCGGCGTAACCGTCCCGGGCAATATATTCCTCGATGATTTCCGGATTGATGATACCGGTGTTCCGCAGGGCAATCCGTACCTGCTTGCGGAAAAAGTCGATATTGTCGACAGCTTCGATGGGTATATCGCTGCCCGGCCGCCGGTACATCAGCCGCTCCACCCGGCGCCCTTTCAGCAGGTGCTCGCTGACAATTTCCCTGGCGTCTTCCGGCCTAAGCTTGCAGTAAAATATCCCTTCCGGGTAAATTACCATGATGGGGCCAAGCTCGCAGGTGCCGATGCAGCCGGTTTCAACTACTTTAACTTCCTGCGCCAGCCCCTGTTTCTCCAGTTCATCGACCAGGGCCTCCTCCACCGCCTTGCAGTTGGAGGAAATGCAGCCGGCCCCGGCGCAAACCAAAACGTGCGCCCTAACCCTGTCCATAATATTGCCCTCCTTTAGCCCGGGCTTTTCTGTACTACCCGGTGTTCTCGTGCCTTGTCCGCCGCCGGTATTATCCGCCAGACGGAGCGATTGTTAGATGCTTGTGAAAAGCCGAACTTTCCCTTGCAGGGGAAAATGCTTTACTGCTTAGCTACGACCCACTCCTCGATTATCCGGCCGCTGCCGATATGCTCGGCGACTATGCGGCGGGCTCTCTCTGGAGTCACCTTGCCGTAAGTGACTTTGGGCTGGCCCGGTTCGCACACTTCCACCAGCGGTTCCATCTCGCACCGCCCAGCGCATCCCGTCTGGGTTACCGTTACATCATCCCTATTATGCTGGGCCAATTCGTCCAGAATGGCCGCCATCGTATCTCTCGCTCCGGCCGCGATACCGCAAGTGCCCATACCGACCACTACTTTCAACGGCGCGTCTCCTTCCCGCAGCCGGGTCATTTCTTGCGCCTTCTTTCGTAATTCCGCCAATTCCGCCAACGACTTCACCAATCTTCACCTCCGCGTAATTCAATCAATTTCTTCCGCAGGTACTGCTTTATCCAACCGGCCACCAAAGGGTGGCTCAGTGATACATCGCTTAATTCTGCCTGCAATTCCGCCGTGTCCAACCGCATTTCCCGGCCGTCCACGCTGTAACGAAGAATAAATGCGATTTCGGGATTACCGCTGATGAATACGGTTACGGTATCGATGATATTTCCCAGCGGCGCCCGGTCGATGTGACTGTGCTGAAACAACGCCGTCACGCTTGTGCCCTTGCCCGGCTCCGAGACAATCGACAGATCGCCGTGGCAGCGGCTTGCCGCCGCCGCTAAGAGCGGCAGCCCCAAACCGACCTTCCGCGCCGTCCGGGTAGTCACAAACGGGTCGGTCGCCCGCCGGACCATCTCGGCGTCCATGCCCCTGCCGTTGTCCGTGACCCGGATAGTCAGCCGGTCGGCCGCCGAATCGAGCCGGATGGCTAAGTCAATTCGCGTTGCCCCCGCCGTTCGGGAATTCTCCAGGATATCAATGATATGTAGGGACAGTTCGCGCATCGACTTTCTCCGACCTCAGGCGTATTTCGCCAATACTTCGGCCACTTTGCCCGCCGTCATCCGGCCGTAGACTTCATCGTTGATTTTGATGGCCGGCGCCAGACCGCAGGCGCCGATGCAGCGCAGCACCTCAAGCGAAAATTTGCCGTCTTCCGTGGTATCGTCCTGCCTTATTCCCAGCTGCTGTTCCAATGCTTCCAGAACTTTGACCGCTCCTTTGACATAACAGGCCGTACCCATGCAGACGCCGATCTGGTATTTCCCTTTCGGCTTCATAGAGAAGAAGGCGTAAAAGGTGATTACTCCGTACACGTCGCCCAGCGGAACGTCCAAGCCTTCAGCCACATGGATCTGAACTTCCTTAGGCAGGCAGCCGAAGATTTGCTGCGCCTGGTGCAATACCGGAATCAGCGCTCCGGGCTTGCCCTTGTATTCCGCGATGACCTTGTCCAAAGCCTTATACATCTCTACTTGCCGGTCACCGCAGTATTTGCATACCTCTGCCATACTTGATAACCTCCTTCTGTCCCAACAATTTTCAGTCCCGATTCATGCAAGAACATAAGAGTCCGACTTTTACTAAACGTCACCACCTTTCGCCCGGTTGTTACCTTCACTCCGGCAGGAATTTGACTGCAGTAGATATCTGTGAATTAGCAAATCCTCTATTCCTTCAGCATTTTTTATTAGCATAATTAATTTTGTTGGACAGATCTCTCAAGGCCGTTGTCTGTAAATATTGCAGCGCTACGGTTAACTGGAAGCGCGTCTTCCCCCTTTTGGGCGCACCGAGACATACATTGGCCCTCCCCGTCGCTTCTCCGGCGCCACGCCTGCCGCCAAGTCGGGAAACGCCGATGTGCATTCAACTGTTTTCGCACCGGGGAAGATTACATTATACCAAGCAGGGAAGTTACATGGATATCCTCTTTTTATGCTTTATCTTCTACCGCTATGTTTTGTCATGCATATTGATGAGATTCGCCTTTCCTTTATTCGCACGCATTGCCTTGCCGTAGCAGCCAGCCGCCCGGCAAAGGTGTCAGAACTTTGCACCCGGCTGATTGTTTATCCTAACCAGCCAAGGCAGAATTATCATAGCCAGCACCCCACCCAGCAAAGCCGTGACGAACTGCAGCCAGGAAAATTGATAAGAAAGCACGCCAATCATCTTAGATGCCTGCGGCGCCGGCAACGATGGTGCCAGCAGGACCGGAAAAGCAAATTTCACGATCAGCAGATAAAGCGTGACAAATTTGGCGGCGGCTCCGGCGATGACGGCCAAGTGTCGATTGGAGTGGTAAAGCAAGGGGACAATGACGACGATAATCACATTGCCGAGAGCAACAAAAGGAACCAGGACCGGGTTGCCGATAAAACCATGCAGCAAAGCAACAACCGGAGTGAGCACGGCGACGGCCAAGCCGCCCCGAATGCCAATGGTGACGCCGGCAATAATCAGCGACATATTGACCAGAGAACCGGCGATAAACTGGCTGAGCGACGCCGGCATCGGGATAATAACCCGCAGCGACTGGAACAGGACAGTTAATGCCAGCAGCATCGCGGTTTTAGTGATAAAGGCAACTGTTTTGTTCATGCTTATCCTCCTAACAAGTCTCTATGAACCTGATGGCTTCCATGTTTACCGGAAGCGAGCTGCCCAGGCCTGGCAGCACACAATTTTGCCCCTTAATGCCGTATCCGTCCTTTTCACCGAGGGGTGAGATACGATCGGAAACGGACATTCTGCTTTATATCTTCTAATGTATTAGATAGATTTACTTAACCTTTAATAACTATGTTTAATACATATATTTTTATTATGTTTGTTAATGCATATTGAATTTTAAAAAATAATATTAAATTTTACCTATATGTTTCATGATGCATATTGCTATGATTCGCCATTGTTTTCTTTTTTCCTGCTTATTCTCGGCTCTGATGCAAAAAATCCGGGCGGCAGCCCGATCAGCCCCCAAACCGTCGCTTCTGATCACATCCACAATCCGATACATAGCAGATTCATTATTCCCTTGCCCGCCCCCGCCGGTTACCGGCGGACGTGATTGATGCCATTAGCCGGCAAATTGCCCGCAGACACACAGAAACACAGCAAGAACCATTTCTTTATTATGTTACAATGGCTTTCGCCATCTATCGCGACTTGCGCCGACTGTATACAAAGACCCGGCAATGCACACAAGGTCGGTCGGACGGGCGATTCGCAAAGCCGCGTCGACCGCTTGCCCGACTGTTGCCTGCAAGCGGATATCGCTCTGGAACCGGGCAGCGATCACCTGCAGTTCTTCTGGCTCTGCCGCCCGCGGGCTGTCGGGTTTAGTCAGAATAAGCGTGTCGGCCAGCGGCGCGAGAATCGCGAGCATCTCAGGGTACGCCTTGTCCCGCAGAATACCGAGGACCAGAATGAGCCGCTCATACCGGAACGCATTCCGCAAGGCCCGGCCTAAGGCGCGAGCGCCGTCCGGATTATGAGCGCCGTCCAGGACAACTGTCGGATTGTGCTGAACTATTTCCAGACGGCCGGGCCATGTTACGGCGGCCAAGCCTTTGGCAACGGCTTCCGCGTCAATATCGGTTCCGCTCCGGCTAAGCGCGTCGATAATCCCAACCGCGGTAGCGGCGTTGCGCAGCTGATGCGCCCCGGCCAAGGAAAGGGTTAAATCTTCGTGCGTCCGCCGCGGAGTTGCCAGCGAGAGCCGTCCGCCCGGCCCGGCTGCCGCCCGGATGTCTTCGCCCACCACCCACAGCCCGGCTTCTTTTTCCCGGCAGACGCACCGGATAACCGCAAGGGCCGCCGGATCCTCCGCCCCGGTGACCACCATTCCCCGCTTCTTGATAATCCCGGCTTTTTCCGCCGCAATCGCTTCGATCGTGTCGCCCAGGACATTCATGTGGTCGAAGGCTACATTGGTGATTCCCGCCGCCAGCGGCGTCGGGATGATATTGGTGGAATCGAGACGGCCGCCCAGGCCGGCTTCCAGCACCGCAATCTCGGCCTCCACCGCCCGGAAATACTCGAAGGCGGCGGCCGTGACGACTTCGAATTCCGTCGGATGTTCACCGCCCGGAATTGCCGCCGCGGCTGCCACCGCCGGCCGGACACCAGTCAACAGGGCGGCCAACGCCGCGTCCGGGATATCGGCTCCGTCGAAATTGATGCGCTCATTGAATTTCTGCAAAGCTGGGGACGTGTAGCGTCCCGTCTTTATCCCCGCCGCCCGGAGAATAGAGGTGACCATTGCCGTCACTGAACCTTTGCCGTTCGTCCCGGCGATGTGGATGCACGGATAAGCGAGATGCGGATTGCCGAGATGCTCAAGCAAGGCCTCCATTCGCGCCAAACCCGGCTTGATCCCGAATTGCTGCAGACCGTGGATGTATTCCAGCGCCTCCTGGTAATTCATGCTCAACCTCCTCTTTCCCCTTATACAACAATGCCCCGGAATTACCTCCGGAGCATCTGGCAGGAATAATCTCGCTGCACCCGTTGCAGGATGGCTTCATGCTCATTTAGCCTGGCGTCGGCGCCCAGCATATACTCCGCCATAATCACCTTCGAATTCACTCGTCCGGGTAACAAACGCCCGTTTTGTAGCTGCAAATTCACCGTCCAAAGCACTCACTTTCTCATCCAAGGCGCTTACTCTTTTGTCCAGGGTACTCACCTCTTGTCCGGGGAATTACTTTTACATCTTCTGCCTTCACGGCCGAAAAGTCTGTTTCCTTTTCCAATGCGGCAAAGTTTTCATTCGGCAGCTCGTGACCGGCGGCAAGAGCGCGAGCCCAGTCTTACGTGTGCTCAGGCAGCGCACCATCTTATTGACGGCAGCGTCAAACCGCTTGCCCGTTCCACCCATATTTCGCCCGGACATCTTCTGATGTAAGGAAAAAATTCCAGCGCTTTTCATTCTTCAATCCCCTTAGAAATCCCCTGCCATTATTATAGCACAGAAGAGCGGTGCAGCACCAAGAAAAGTAAGACAAGCATTAATAATCTTCGAGGGTTTCCGCCGCCGGATACAGAGCCGAGATTCTTTTCTCCCGGCACCTCGTTAGCAGCCTCGCCAACTGCCCGCCCGGAGTGCGGATGCTTTGTAGCGCCGAGTGTCACAGCAAACAGACAGCTATGTTCGATCAGCCTTGAGCGGACAAAAAGAGAGAGACGGCCGGGCTGCGCCGATCGTCTCTCCCTCGCTTCTCTTCACCTTACGCCATCTCTTTGAGCTGTCTTATTCTCGCTTTGATCTTGCTTTCCTTCTCCTGATATTCCGCCTGCTTCGCTTTCTCCTTCTCCACCACTTCCGCCGGAGCCTTGGCCAGAAAACCAGTGTTGGCGAGTTTGCCCGCGGCCCGACCGATTTCGGCCCGGGCAGTCGCAAGTTCGCTTTCCAGGCGACCAATTTCCTTGTCGATATCGATCAGACCTTTCAGCGGCAGATAGATTTCCACGCCCCGGGTGATGGCAGCCGCCGCATTGCGCGGTTTTTCCGCCAGCGTCCGGGTCAATGTCAAAGCGGCCGCGCTGCCCAGCTGCTCGATGTATCCCAAGCCTGCTTCCAGATCAGCGTAGACGCCCGCCTCCGCCGCCTGCAGGATAACATCCGCTTTCTTACCGGGAGCGACACCCATCTCGGCGCGAATGCTCCGGATGGACTTGATGACTTCCATGCACAATTCCATCGTCGCTTCCGCCGCCGGGTCAGACGCAATTTCCGGCTCCGGCCAGGGACTGACCATGATGCTTTCCCCGTCGTGCGGCAGGGCCTGCCAAATTTCCTCGGTGATGAAGGGCATGAAGGGGTGTAGCAGCTTCAAGGTATTGCTCAGGACATACCGGAGGACGGCCTGGGCTGTTTTCCGGTCGGCGGCGTTCTCCTTCCCGTAGAGCCGCGGCTTGGCCAATTCAATATACCAGTCGCAATATTCGTTCCAGATGAAGTCGTATAATGTTTTGCTCGCCTCGCTGAAATCATAGCGCGCCAGGAGGCGGGTGATTTCACCGGCGACGAAGTTGTACCGGCCGATAATCCATTTGTCGGCGAGGGTCAGCTGTTCCGGTGCCGGGACCGCCAGCCCGGCGTCCGTATCGTCCTGATTCATCAGCACGAAGCGGGACGCGTTCCAGATTTTATTGGCGAAATTACGGATACCCTCGAATTTTTCCGTGAACAGGCGAATATCGTTGCCGGGCGAACTGCCGGTCACGAGAGTGAAGCGCAGCGTGTCCGTCCCGTACTGCTCGATAATGCCGAGGGGATCAATGGTGTTGCCCCGCGACTTGCTCATTTTCTTCCCTTCCGCGTCCCGAATCAGTCCATTGATGAACACCTCATGGAACGGAATTTCCTGCCGGAACTCGAGGCCCATGAAAATCATCCGGGCAACCCAGAAGAAGATGATATCGTAGCCGGTAGCGAGCACCGACGTTGGATAGAAATGCTCCAGTTCCGGTGTTTCGTCTGGCCACCCGAGAGTCGAGAAAGGCCAGAGGGCCGAACTGAACCAGGTATCCAGCACATCCGGGTCCTGCACGAGATTTTTGCCGCCGCATTTGCCGCATTGGGTCGGATCTTCCTTCGCGACAAGCACTTCCCCGCAGTCCCGGCAGTACCACGCCGGGATTCGGTGTCCCCACCAGAGCTGGCGGGAAATGCACCAATCGTGAATATTCTCCAGCCAATAAAGATAAGTATCGGCGAACCGTTCCGGGACGAATTTGATCTTACCTTCCCGGACGACCTGCATGGCCGGCTCGGCCAGAGGCTGCATTTTCACAAACCATTGTTTGGAGAGCATTGGCTCAACCACTGTATCGCAACGGGAGCAATGTCCGACGGCATGAGTGTGTTCTTCCACTTTCACCAGGAATCCCATTGTCTTCAGGTCCGCCAGAATCGCCTGGCGGCATTCGTAACGATCCATCCCGGCGTATTTACCGGCATTTTCGTTCATGCCGCCTTTCTCGTCGATGACCACCACGCTCGGCAAGTTGTGCCGCTCGCCCATGGCGAAGTCGTTCGGGTCGTGAGCCGGAGTGACTTTGACGGCTCCGGTCCCGAACTCCGGGTCTACATAATCGTCGGCAATAATCGGCAATTCCCGATTCAGCAGCGGCAGGAGAGCATTGCGGCCGATCAGATGCCGGTACCGCTCATCTTCCGGGTGTACGGCAATGCCGGTATCCCCGAGAATTGTCTCCGGCCGCGTCGTCGCCACCATGATGGACTCATCGCTGTCTGCCAGGGAATAGCGGACATAATGGAGACGACCGCCGGTTTCATTATGCTCCACCTCCAAATCCGACAGGGCGGTGAGACAGCGGGGGCACCAGTTGATGATAAAGTCGCCCTGGTAAATCAGACCTTTCTCGTATAGATGGACGAAAACTTCCCGGACCGCCCGGGAGCAGCGCTCATCCATAGTGAACCTTTCCCGGTCCCAGTCACAGGACGTCCCCAGCCGCTGCAGCTGTTCGATAATTCTGTTGCCGTATTGCTCCTTCCATTGCCAGACTCGCTCGATAAAAGCTTCCCGGCCGAGATCATGCCTGGTCTTCCCTTCCTTGGCCAGTTCCCTCTCCACAACTACCTGGGTTGCGATGCCGGCGTGGTCCGTGCCGGGAATCCAGACGACATTTTCGCCCAGCATCCTGTGCCAGCGGATGAGGATGTCCTGCAGAGTATTGTTCAGGGCGTGGCCCATATGAAGAGAGCCGGTAACATTCGGCGGCGGAATGACAATGCTGTACGGTTTTTTGTCCTTGTCTACTTCCGCGTGAAAATATTTCTCGGTCAGCCAATAATCATACCACTTGCTCTCGACCGCCTTCGGGTCATAGACCGTCGGCAAATTTTTTTGCGCAGTCATGCACAGTCCTCCCATCGCAAGATTTAGCCTCAATAACAAAACCCTCGCCGCCCATAAGGACGGAAAGGGTTCATTTCCGCGGTACCACCTTAGTTCCCCGACCGGGGCCGGGACACTCGGCGCAGTAACGGGCGTACCCGCCCGGGCTTACTGCCTTCAGCCCGGAAGCTCCAAGGCGACCTTCGAGAGTTTCCAACCGGGGAGGCTTACACCTGACACCTCCTTCTCTGACGGTGAAAACAGTCTACTTCTCCCTTTCTTTGCTGTTGTCATTATTATTGATGTTTATTCTTATATTATACACCAACCTGTGGCCGTGTCAACCTTTCGGCGAGCCGCTTCTTTTTTTGTGCGCTAATCACCGATGAGCCAGGACCTTAATACAATAAACAAGGCGGGATAAAGTCCCGCCGCCGCTTCTGAATAGAAACAGGGAGGGATTGGTGTGATAAGAAGTAATCTGGTAAAGCTCAGCCTTGTCCTGCTTTTGGTGGCCGTGGCCGGGGCTGCCGGCGGGTGCGGCGGCCGAACGGAAGGGGCACTGCCGGAGGTCCGGCTGTCCGAGGTCGTCCGGTCCGTATTCTACGCTCCCCAGTATGTCGCTCTTAAAGAAGGGTTCTTTGCTGCCGAAGGCCTCGATATCACGGAACTCACCACAGCCTGGGGGGCCGACAAAGGGGCCGCCGACCTGCTGGCCGGCACTGCCGATATTGCCCTGTTCGGCCCCGAAGCCGGAATCTATGTAGCCGCTCAGGGCGCGGAGAACCATTTCATCGCCTTCGCCCAGCTTACCGCTACGGACGGCTCCTTCTTCCTGTCCCGGGAGCCGCAGCCTGACTTCACCTGGGACGACGTGCGGGGTAAGACGATTATCGGGGGACGCGCGGGCGGCGTGCCGCAGATGATCATGGAATATGTCCTGCGGGAGAACGGCATTGATCCCCATGGGGACCTGGACATGGTCCAGAATATCCAGTTCAATGCCACCGCCGGCGCCTTCCAAGGTGGTATGGGTGATTTCATCCAATTGTTCGAACCTACCGCCTCCGCCTTCGAGCGGACCGGTACCGCCCATATCGTCGCTTCCTTCGGCATCGAAGGCGGCCAGCTGCCTTATACCGTCTATCACGCCACCAAAGAATACGCCGCGGCGAACCCGGAAGTCCTGCAAAAATTCACTAACGCCGTTTACCGCGGCCAGCTCTGGGTCGAAAACCATTCGGCCGAAGAAGTCACCGACGTCATCCTTGAATATTTCCCGGATACGGAGCGGGAGGAAATCGTCAAATCGGTGGAGCGGTACAAAGCGCAAGGCTCTTGGGCGCCAAATCCGGTGATGAGCAAAGAATCCCTTGACCGCCTGCAGACGATTATGATTGAGGCCGGCGAACTGGCCGAGCCCATCCCTTATGAAACGATTGTGACGACTGAATTTGCGGAAGAAACACTGCGGAGGGTAAAATAACGCCCGGTTGGGCGGGACCGATAACGGCCCCGCCCGACTACCGGCCGTAAGGAGGCAAAAATTTTGGCGGTAGACAGCAAAGTCAGGTTGGAACATGTTTCGGTCAATTATGTAATGACGGGCGGGGAGACAGCCGCTTTGGCCGATATTTCCTTTGTCGTCCGCGACGGGGAGTTTATCAGCATCGTCGGCCCCAGCGGCTGCGGTAAAAGCACTTTGCTCTCCGTCATCGCCGGCCTTGTGCGGCCGACGGTCGGCCGGGCTTACATTGATGGCTCGGAAGTGAGCGAACCTTCCCGCAAAATCGGTTACATGCTCCAACAGGATTACCTTTTCGAATGGCGCACCATTTTCGGCAACGCTCTCCTCGGCCCGGAAATCCAGGGCAAAGCCACGCCGGAGACGCGGCGGCGCGTTAGCACCCTCCTTGATAAATATGGCCTCGGGGCGTTCAAAGACCATTACCCTCGTCAGTTGTCCGGCGGGATGCGGCAGCGGGCGGCGCTCATCCGAACCATGGCGGTCGACCCGGAGATCTTCCTTCTGGACGAACCATTCTCCGCTCTCGATTATCAGACGCGCCTTACACTGGAAGGCGAAGTGCACCAGATTCTCCGTCAGGCCGGCAAAACGGTCATTCTGGTCACCCACGACATCTCTGAAGCCATCTCTCTGTCTGACCGGGTCATTGTGATCAGCCGGCGACCCGGCACCATCAAAAGCGACCATCCCATCCGTCTGACCGGCACGCATCTCACCCCGTTCACGGCGCGGGAGGCGCCTGAATTCAACACTTATTTCGATCTCATCTGGGAGGAGTTGGACGTCCGTGTCTAAACGGCGAACAGTATTCGGTCTGCTCGATCATTATCTGACCCGCGGCGCCGTCACTCCCGATCACGCCGCTTATCTGCGCCGGATGCGCTTACGCAATCTCGCCGTTAGCCTTGCGCAGGTCCTGCTACTTATCTTCTTTTTCTGGCTCTGGGAATGGGCCGCCGATCGAAAAATGATTAACGATTTCCTGACCAGCAAACCGAGCCTCGTCTGGGCGACGTTCCGGCGCCTGGCTGCTGACGGCAGCATCTTCCGCCACATCGGCTTCACGTGCCTGGAAACAGTTGCCGGCTTTGTGATCGGGACGATTGTCGGCATTATTGTCGCCGTTCTTCTCTGGTGGTCCGATTTCCTCTCCCGCGTCCTGGACCCTTATCTGATTGTCCTGAACAGCACCCCTAAAGTTGCCTTCGGCCCCATCTTCATCGTCTGGCTCGGGAGTACTCTCTGGACAATTATCGCCATGGCTCTCGCCATCTCCAGCATTATTACCGTCACCGTCGTCTATTCCGGCTTCCAGAACGTCGATCGGAACAAAATCAAGGTCCTCCAGACCTTCGGCGCCACCCGCTGGCAAATTATGCGCCATGTGGTCCTGCCGGCCAGCGTTCCGACCATGATGGCCGCCCTGAAAGTCAACGTCGGCCTCTCCTTCGTCGGGGTCATCACCGGAGAATTTCTCGTTTCCCGGGCCGGTCTCGGCTATCTGATAATTTACGGCGGCCAAGTCTTCAATCTCGGCCTTGTTATGACCAGCGTCCTCATCCTCTGCGTTATGGCCGGAGTGCTTTACCGCGCCGTTGCTCATTTGGAGAGTCATTTCCTGAAGTGGAATGAATGAAAAAGGGTTGCGCTGGCGCAACCCTTTGATGAAAACCAATTTAATTCTCCAAGAAACCGCCGAGCAACTGCCAGAGTTCATCTCTACCATCCCCCGCCACCGACGAAAAAGGAACGAGCGAGGTTCCCGGTTCCAGAGCAAGACAGCGGCGGATTCGGGCCAGGTGCTGCTGCCAGCGCCCCCGGGCAATTTTGTCCGCTTTAGTAGCCGCGATGACCACCGGCAGGTTGCACTCCCGCAGCCAGGCGATCATATTCCGGTCGTTCTCCTGCGGCTCATGCCTGATATCGATCAGTTGCAGGACGCAGCGGAGCGGTTCGCGGCCTTTCAGGTATTGGTCGATGAATTGTCTCCACCGTTGCCGCTCCGCCCGGGAAACCCGGGCATAACCGTATCCGGGCAAGTCAACGAAATAGAAGCGGTCGTTGATCAGATAAAAATTGAACAGGCGGGTTTTCCCCGGTTGACTACTGGTCCGTGCCAATCCTCGCCGGCCCAGCAAATTATTAAGCAGTGATGATTTTCCCACATTGGAGCGGCCGACAAACGCTATCTCCGGCAATCCGCCAGCCGGGAACTGGCGCGGGGAAGCCGCGCTGATGGCCAGTTCGGCCTTAATTATCCGCACCATTCTTCTCACTTTCCGACGGAGCCAAAGCCACCGGAAGAACCTCATCCAAGTGTTCCACAAAGACGAACTCCAGTTTACGCTGGATGTTGGCCGGAATTTCCTCCAAGTCTTTCTTGTTGTCAACCGGCAGCAGCATTGTCTTAATTCCGCCGCGGTGCGCGGCAAGCACTTTCTCCTTAATTCCTCCCACCGGCAGCACTCTTCCCCGGAGAGTGATTTCTCCGGTCATGGCTACATCCCGCCGGACCGGACGGCCGGTCAAAGCCGAAATAACCGCCGTCGCCATCGTTATTCCGGCGGAAGGTCCGTCTTTGGGGATGGCTCCCTCCGGGATATGAATATGGACATCATGTTTATCCTGGAACTGATCATCTACGTTTAACTCCGACGCCTTGGCCCGGATATAACTAAACCCGGCCTGGGCCGATTCCCGCATGACCTCGCCCAGCTTTCCGGTCAGCAGAAGATTGCCTTTGCCTTTCATCAAAGTCGCTTCGATGGACAGAATGTCTCCACCGGTTTCCGTCCAGGCGGCACCGGTGGCGACGCCGATCTCGTTTTCTTTTTCAGCCGTCCCGAAACGGTAGCGGGGCGTCCCCAGATACATTTCCAAATTACGCACGGTCACACTAACCGTCTTCGTCTTGGACTGGACGATTTTCCGGGCTGTTTTACGGCAGATCGTCGCTATCTCCCGCTCCAGGTTTCTTACTCCGGCTTCCCGGGTGTATTCGCGGATAATCTTCAGCAGGACGTTTTTGCCGAATTTCAGATTCTCCTTCTGCAGGCCGTGTTCCGCAATCTGTTTGGGCAGCAGATAGCGGACACCGATTTGGACTTTCTCCTCTTCCGTATAACCTGCCAGATAGATTACTTCCATCCGGTCCAGAAGCGGCCGGGGAATATTGTGCATGGCGTTAGCCGTGGTAATAAACAGCACTTTTGACAAGTCAAAAGGTATCTCGATATAATGGTCGCTGAAAGAGTTATTCTGCTCCGGGTCCAACACCTCCAGCAAAGCGGAGGACGGGTCGCCGCGAAAGTCAGCGTTCATCTTGTCGATTTCATCCATCAAAAAAACGGGATTCTTCGAATCGGCCTGCCGCATCCCCTGAATGATTCGCCCGGGCATGGCGCCCACATACGTCCGCCGGTGCCCGCGGATTTCCGCCTCATCCCGCACCCCCCCGAGGGAAATCCGGATAAATTTCCGCTTCAGAGCCCTGGCCACCGACTTGGCCAGTGATGTCTTGCCGACTCCCGGTGGCCCCACGAGGCAGAGAATGGGGCCTTTGATTTTTTTCGCGAGGCTACGAATGGCGAGATACTCGAGAATCCTTTCTTTTACTTTCTTCAGCCCGTAATGATCTTCATCCAGAATCTGCTCGGCGATATCAATATTGAGCCGGTCCTCCGTCTGCTTCGTCCAGGGCAGTGCCAGCACCCAATCGAGATAATTGCGGACCACGACCGCTTCCGCGGCCATGGGCGGCATCCTCTCAAACCGCTCCACTTCTTTTATCACTTTTTCTTCGACTTCCGGCGGCAGGGCAAGACCTTTAACTTTAGCTCTGATTTCATCTACCTCGGCTAAGCGTTCATCCTTTTCGCCCAATTCTTTCTGGATCGCCTTGAGCTGCTCGCGCAGATAATACTCTTTCTGCGTCTTTTCCATCTGCTTGCGGACGCGGATACCGATGCGACGTTCCAAGTCAAGAACCTCGATTTCCCTGAGGAGAAGACCATAGATTCTCTCCAGCCTCGCCCGGACCGAAAACGACTCAAGAACATCCTGTTTGTCTTCTATTTTCAGAGTGATATGAGCAGCGATAATATCGGCCAGGCGGCCGCCGTCCTCAATATTGGCAATGGAGACGAGGGTATCCGGCGGCACCTTTTTGCTTAGTTTCGTATACTGTTCGAACTGTTTGAGGACACTGCGCATGAGCGCCTCGGTTTCCGTCGTCTTCTCTTCGTTGTCGGGAATTTCCTCGGCCCGGGCGAAGAGTAAACTGTCTTCGGGCAGATATTCAATGATTTTTGCCCGGGCAATACCTTCGACCAGAACCTTGATAGCTCCGCCAGGTATCTTAATCAACTGCTTGATTTCGGCAATTGTGCCGACCCGGTACAGATCGCCCGCTTTCGGCTCATCCGTTTTGGCATCTTTCTGAGTCACCAGCAAAATCAGCCGATCCATCAGCATCGCCTTGTCGAGCGCTTTGATGGATTTATCGCGTCCCACGTCCAGATGGATAACCATATATGGGAATACCATCACTCCCCGCAGCGGAAGAAGCGGTATTTCATGCACCAATCCGTCTTTGCCCATCATTTTCCCTCCTTTTCCGGCTTTCCGGCCGCCTCCGCCAGACTCTGCATTAACTATTCTCGCTGCTGCCGGCCGTTTCCTGCCGCCCATCTGGCGGCAATGCTCTCCCCAGAAAGTCAAACCCTGTTACAGTATCTGCAACAGGGTTTGGTTTATCCCCCCATTTTCGAGGCGGTGATGACTTTCCCCTGGGGAGGGATAATACTCGTCTGGCTAACCCCCGGTGCCGAAACCAGCACTTGCCGGAAGACTTCTTTCAGTGTTTCCACCGGGATGACTTCAATCTCCGCCATATCCCGGAAGGCCTCCTGCCAGTTAGCCCGCGGAATGAGGACGCGCTTGGCCCCGGCCTGACGGGCTGCTTCCACTTTGGCGATAACACCGCCGACCGGTTTGACACAGCCGCGGATGGACACCTCCCCCGTCATCGCCGCGGTGTTGTCCACGGGGGTGTTTGTCAAGGCGGAATAGATGGCGACAGCAATGGTGATGCCGGCTGACGGTCCGTCGAGGGGAATCCCGCCGGGAAAATTCAAGTGAATATCATAGTCCCGCGTTTTGGCGTCGAAATAATGGCGCAGCACTGTTAGCACATTTTCCACCGAACCTTTGACGGCGCTCTTGCGACGCATTGTTTTTCCGGGAGTGCCGATCTCTTCCTCGTCAACGATTCCGGTTACTGTTACCTGCCCTTGACCCGGCTCGGCGGGGATGGCCGACACCTCTACTTCCACCAGCATCCCAAGGCCGGCACCGTGCATCGCCAGACCGTTCGCATAGCCGATTAGTGGTTGTTCATGGATTTTGCGGTCCGGCCGGGGTGAATATTGGCTGCAGTTCACAACCCATTCGACAGTTTTGGTGTCAATGCAGCTTGTCTTATTGCCCATGGCTAAGCCGGCGGCAATCTGGACGATATTGACCGCTTCCCGACCGTTCGTCGCGTACTGCGTAATCACTTCGAGCGCTTTCTCCTCGATGGTAAAATTGATCTTACGAACCGCGTTGGCAGCGATGCTCCCAACCTCTTCCGGCGTCAGCGCCCGGAAGAAAATTTCTACGCAGCGGGAACGAATAGCCGGAGAGATATCCTGCGGTGTCTTCGTTGTTGCCCCGACCAGACGGAAATCGGCCGGCATACCGTTATCGAAAATATCTTTGATATGCGACGGCACTCCCGGGTCTTCCGGATTGTAATAAGCGCTTTCCAGAATTACTTTCCGGTCCTCCAGAACTTTCAGGAGTTTGTTCATCTGCACCGGGTGGAGCTCACCAATTTCATCCAGGAAGAGAATACCGCCATGCGCCCGCGTCACCGCACCCGGCTTCGGCTGGGGGATGCCGGCAATTCCCATCGGCCCCGCCCCCTGATAAAGAGGATCGTGCACTGAACCAATCAGCGGGTCCGCAATTCCCCGTTCATCGAAACGGGCTGTTGTGGCGTCAATCTCAATAAACTTGGCCCATTCTTTGAAGGGCGACAGCGGATTCTGCTTCGCTTCTTCCAGTATCAGCCTGGCCGCGGCTGTTTTGCCGACGCCGGGTGGACCGTAGATGATGATATGCTGGGGATTTGGTCCGCAGAGGGCGGCCCGCAACGCCTTCAACCCCTCCCCCTGACCGACAATATCCGCGAACGTGGTCGGCCGGGTCTTTTCGGACAACGGTTCCGTCAAAGATATCGAGCGCAGCCGTTGCAGCTTTTCTATTTCCTTGCGCGATTCTTTAGCTACAGCAACGCGGGTGCCTTGCTGGCCGCGGAAATAATTCATGAAATAAAACATGATAATCAGCAAAAACAGAAACTGAATTACCGTAAATGCGCCTAGGTTTGAAGTCATCGGTTCCCTGCCTCCTTATTCTCTCTCTATTATTGCGGGCAATATTAGTATTTCTTGCCGAACCGATTTTATCCGGTCGGGCTGTGTCCGTCATGCTACTAAAAAAGAGGCAGAAAACCCAGATATTAACGAGAAAGCACGGCTGTCAGCCGTGCTTATGCGGTTTCTTCTCGCTTTTTCGATTTTTTGGTATCGGTCGTCACCAGCAATGGTTCCTGCTTTTTGACAACCGCCTCCTTGGTAACCAGGCATTTCGCGATATTCTCGCGGGAAGGGATTTCATACATTACACCCAGCATGATCTCTTCCATGATTGCCCGCAGCCCCCTCGCCCCGGTTTTTCGCTCCATCGCTTTTTTCGCGATTTCCCGCAGGGCATCGTCGGCAAACTCCAAATCGACCTCATCCATTTCCAAAAACTTACGATACTGCTTCACAAGAGCATTACGCGGTTCGGTCAGAATGCGGATCAGCGCCTCCTCGTCCAGAGCGTCAAGAGTCACAATCACCGGCAACCTTCCGACCATCTCGGGAATCAAGCCGTACTTCAGTAAATCTTCCGGGAGAATATGCTTGAGGATTTCCCCCAGCTGTTTCTTGTCGCGGCCTTTCATATCGGCGCCGAAACCAAGCACTTTCTTGCTGACCCGGTTCTGGATTATTTTCTCGACACCCTCAAAAGCACCGCCGCAGATAAAGAGGACATTAGTCGTATCAATTTGGATGAATTCCTGATGCGGATGTTTGCGTCCGCCTTGCGGCGGCACACTCGCCACCGTGCCCTCAAGGATTTTCAGCAGGGCCTGTTGAACCCCTTCCCCGGAGACATCCCTGGTAATCGACGGGTTCTCCGCCTTCCGGGCGATTTTGTCGATTTCATCAATATAGACAATGCCTCTTTCCGCTTTCTCCACATCGTAATCAGCGGCCTGAATTAGTTTCAAAAGGATGTTTTCCACGTCTTCGCCCACATAGCCGGCTTCCGTGAGGGACGTAGCGTCCGCAATCGCGAAAGGAACATTCAGGATTTGCGCCAGAGTCTGGGCCAGCAACGTCTTCCCCACCCCGGTCGGACCCAGCATGACGATATTGCTCTTAGTCAGTTCGATATCGTCGATTTTTGTCTCCAGGTTGATGCGCTTATAATGATTGTAGACTGCGACCGCCAAGGTCCGTTTAGCTCGATCCTGACCAATGACGTATTGATCCAGAATGTCCTTAATTTCTTTCGGCTTGGGGATGTCCTTGATATCGAAATCCAGTTCTTCACTCAGTTCTTCTTCAATAATCTCATTGCATAGTTCAATGCATTCGTCGCAGATATAAACGCTCGGGCCGGCTACCAGCTTCTTGACTTGGTCCTGGGTCTTCCCGCAGAATGAACACTTCAACTGCCCTTTTTCATCATTGAACTTGAACATGCCTGACACCTCCGCGTCTTTACTTGCGCGAACCACTCCGAGAAGAAAGAATCGCGTCCACAATCCCATACTCTTTTGCCTCGGCCGCAGACATATAGAAATCACGGTCCATATCCTTGCCGATTCTCTCTTCCGGCTGCCCGGTATGTTCGGACATAATCCGGGTGATAATTTCCCGCGTTTTGAGAATCTCTCGCGCGTGAATCTCGATATCAGCGGCCGTTCCCTGCGCTCCGCCCGAGGGCTGGTGAATCATAATGCGGGAATTCGGCAACGCAAACCGCTTGCCTTTCGTGCCGGCAGCCAACAGCACGGAGGCCATGCTGGCGGCCATACCGACGCACAGCGTCGAGACGTCCGGCTTAATATATTGGAGTGTATCAAAAATTGCCAATCCGGCGTGGACAAATCCGCCCGGCGAATTGATATAAAGGCTGATTTCCTTGTCCGGGTCTTCGCCTTCCAGGAACAGCAACTGGGCGATGACAAGGCTGGCGACGTTGTCATCAATCGGTGTGCCGATAAATACAATCCGGTCTTTAAGCAACCGGGAATAAATATCGTACGACCTTTCGCCCCGGTTAGTCTGCTCCACAACTATCGGAACTAAATTCATGCCTTACTCACCTCACGCAAATATTTCCTAAATCAACTGAGATTACGTTCAGGTTTATCCATTCGTAATCTCAGTGCATATTATGCCCCTTTTAATCGGTTTGCTTCACTGCGGCGTTTGCAACAAGAAAGTCAACTGCCTTGCGCAAGACCAGCCCTTCTTCCACGACCGCCAAACTGCCCTGTTCGGCAAACCGCTGTTTGACCAGCAAAGGATCTTGTCCATAAGTTTTTGCGACTCGCTCCACTTCGGCGTCAACTTCTTCCGGCGCCGCCGTCAGATTTTCCACCCGGGCGACTTTTGCCAGAACGAGGTCAGTTTTGATTTCCCGCTCCACGCCGGGCTTGAAATCCTGCCGCAGTTCCTCAAGCGTCTTCTTCGAATATTCCAGATATTGCTCCAGCGTCGCCCCCTGTTTTTCCAAATCACTCGTCAGATCGGCAATCATCCGTTCGAGGCGGCGCTCGATCATCGCCGCCGGTATTTCCACCGCGGCGTTGTCGACTGCCTGGCTGACCACCGCGTTTTCAAGTCTCCGTTTGGCATTGTCATCCGCCGCCTGCTTCAGCTTATTCTCGATATCATTTTTTAATTCCTCCAGCGAATCGAACCGGCTCGCCGTTTTGGCAAATTCATCGTCCAGTTCCGGCAGAATTTGCTGCTTGATTTCCCGCACCGTAACCTCAAAGGTTGCCGGTTTGCCGGCCAGTTCCTTGCTGTGATAGTCTTCCGGGAACGTTACCGTGATTTTCTTCGTCTCGTCCTTAGCGGCCCCGATCAACTGCTCTTCGAAACCGGGAATAAAAGCACCGGAACCGATTTGCAAGTTGAAATCTTTGGCCTCACCTCCGTGAAACGGTTTATCGTCGATATAGCCGGTAAAATCAATGACCGTGTAATCTCCGTCCTGCACCGGGCGGTCTTCCACCGCTTCGAGTTTGGCGAAACGCTCCCGCAGCATCGCCAGACTCTTCTGCACATCGTCGTCCGTGACGCTGACCTCCGTCGCCTCTGCCTCGATTCCTTTATATACGCCAAGTTCCGGCTCCGGCTCCACCGTTACCGTCGCTTTGAAAACCAGCGGCTGCTCCAGTTCCGCCTTGACAATCTCGACTGCCGGGCGGTCGACCGGTTTCACCTCCGTCTCTTCCACTGCCTTGGCGTACGCCTCGGGCAGCACTTCTTCAATTGCGTTCTCCAGCAAAGCGGCCTTACCGCCAATCCTGGCTTCCACCAATGGCCGCGGTGCTTTTCCTTTCCGGAAACCGGGGATATTCACCCGCCGGGCGATATTCCTGTAAGCCTTGTCTATTGCTTGTTCGATCGCGGCAGTCTCCACCTCAATTTCCAGAACAACTTTGCCGTCTTCTATTCTCTCAAGCTTGGTCTTCATTTATGCTCCCCCCTATTCAGCATTTATATTCCGTGCCGTTGCTGTATACCGGTATCGCTCCGCGGTATTCTCCCGGCGTCGCAGGCCTTTCCCGGGCCGGACTTGCAGCCGGCCGGCACCGGAAAGTATACCCCCTGAATATGACATCTAATTATAACACAATCCCGCCAAATTCTTCAACTCTCCCGTTTCGCAAGCTGCCGGAGAACCATTCGGTCTTTTCTATGTAAAAAACCGGTAATAGCCAAAATCCTATTACCGGCAACGTTTCAGATTTGGAGCGGAAGACGAGATTCGAACTCGCGACCCTCGCCTTGGCAAGGCGATGCTCTACCACTGAGCCACTTCCGCGTGAATAGTAGTGGTGCGAAGGAAGGGATTTGAACCCTTACGCCTGAAAGGCACTAGATCCTAAGTCTAGCGCGTCTGCCAGTTCCGCCACCCTCGCATTGCGCTTTTTAGATTTGGCTGGGGCGGCTGGATTCGAACCAACGATGCAGGATCCAAAGTCCCGTGCCTTACCGCTTGGCTACGCCCCAGCGTTGCCAATGGCGCGCCCGGCAGGATTCGAACCTGCGACCTCCAGATTCGAAGTCTGTCACTCTATCCAACTGAGCTACGGGCGCTCATTTATGAACGAAATGGGGTGAGTGAGGGGATTTGAACCCCCGACACCTGGAGCCACAGTCCAGTGCTCTGCCCCTGAGCTACACCCACCATGTCAAGCAATTGTGGCGCGCCTGGCAGGAATCGAACCTGCGACCAACGGATTAGAAGTCCGTTGCTCTATCCGCTGAGCTACAGGCGCTGATCTGGAGCGGGTGAAGGGAATCGAACCCTCGTATGAAGCTTGGAAGGCTCCCGCTCTACCATTGAGCTACACCCGCAAATACCTTCTGCCCTATTATAACCGGAGGAGCCCTGTCTATGCAAGAGTCTTTTCCGGTTTTTCGCATGGTCGGAGCGGAGGGATTCGAACCCCCGACCCCTTGGTCCCAAGCCAAGTGCGCTACCAAACTGCGCTACGCCCCGCTTATCGACGCAAAGATAATTTTATCGCATACACAGACAAAAGTCAATGTCAAATCAAAGCACCGAAAGCAGATAAATGGCAATGCGGCGGTGTTTTCGCTTGTTTAGTCATTATGTCGTGCATTAAAGTATCTCACATCTTTATTTATTTGTCAAGCTGCAAAACTTTGCCAACATCCGGACGAGCGTCGAACCGAGAATGTCAAAAAAAGCGACGAATTTTTATTGCTGGCTGCAACGGCAGCAATTGCGGCACCAGGCTGTCACCACAAATTTCAATGATTCCGCAAGAAGGCGGATCTTCACTCCGCGGATAGGCAAGACTGCCCGGGTTGAAAAAGAGGGTGGTTCCGGCAGAGAACAGAGCCGGAACATGGGTATGACCAAAGATAACCAGATCCGGCCCGAGAGTCTGAGCGTAGGCGACTAGCAAAGCATATGTCCGTTTGACATTGTATCGATGGCCATGCAAAAGCAGAATCTTCTTGCCCGCGCATTCAAGCATCATCTGCCCGGGCGACCTGCCGCCAAAATCGCAATTGCCGCGCACTGCTCTGACCGGTATGGATACAGCACTTCCGGCCGCCGCGATATCGCCGCAATGGTCGCCGGCATGGAGCAGCATCGCTATTTCGCCCATCTTTTTGATTCCCTGCCGGATTGACTTAAGGTTCCCGTGCGAATCGCTCATTACACCGATGCGTATTGGCGATTTTTCAATCCGTCCGCCCGCCGCGTCAACCACGACAATCCCTTCCGATTGCCGCGAGCCAGGCAGCGGCTTTTTGCAGCGCGACAGCACGGTGGCTGATCCGATTTTTCGTTGCCGGGTCGATTTCGGCGAATGTCTTACCGTAAGCGGGAACGATAAACAGAGGGTCATACCCAAAACCATGCTCTCCCTTGGCCGTGTGTCCGATAATTCCCTCGCACGTCCCCTCGGCCGTATAGAGTACTTCGCCCGGCCGGGCAATTGCGATGGCACAACGGAAACGCGCCGTTCTCTGTTCACTCGGAACACCGTTCAGCAAAGCAAGCAGTTTCGCATTATTCGCGGCATCATTCCCCTCTTCGCCGGCAAACCGAGCCGAATAGACACCCGGTTGTCCGCCAAGATAGTCGACTTCCAGGCCGGAGTCGTCCGCCAGGGAAAGCATTGCCGCGGCATCCGCGACAACTGTCGCTTTTTTCACTGCGTTTGCCAAGAAAGTGTTCCCGTCCTCGACGACTTCCGGTATCTTGTCCAGATCGGGCAAAAAGCGGAGCGTAAAAGACAATCCGGCCAGCAGTGCCGCCATTTCCGCCACCTTGCCTTTGTTGCGGGTCGCCAGGACAAGGGGTATCCCGGCCATTATCCGCGACCCCCGATGTTTAAGGTGATTTCCCCTAAGGCCGCTTTCTGATGACTGATCAATTCCATCACGCCGTTCTTGGCCAGGAGCAGCAATCGGTTCAAATCCTCCGGACTAAACGGTGCTTCCTCTCCTGTTCCCTGAATTTCGACAAACTCTCCTTTGCCGGTCATGACGACATTCATATCAACCATGGCATGGGAATCCTCTTCGTACGTCAGATCGAGCAGCAATTCGCCGCCGACTATTCCCACACTGGTGGCGGCCAAAAAATCGGTAATTGGGATGGCGGGAAGCACTCCGTTTTTGTGCAGATGCTGTAACGCATCGGCAAGAGCGATAAATGAACCGGTAATGGAAGCCGTCCTGGTTCCCCCGTCCGCTTGGATCACATCACAATCGAGCCAGATCGTCCTCTCCCCGAGGTCGCGGAGATTCGTCACCGCCCGCAGCGCTCTTCCGATCAGGCGCTGGATCTCATGGGTGCGCCCGCCGATCCGTCCCCGGGCACTGTCCCGGACGGTGCGCGTCTGTGTTGACCGCGGCAGCATAGAATATTCCGCCGTAATCCACCCATGCCCTTCCTTTTTCAGAAACGGCGGCACTTTATCCTCCACCGTAGCGGCGCAGATAACTCTGGTATTGCCGACTTCAATTAATACGGAGCCTTCCGCGTAAGTTAAATAATTCCGGGTGATTTTTATTTGCCGCAATTCGTCGTGCTGCCTTCCGTTAATTCGCAATTTCATTCCCCCTGCCTAATGCATAGATATCATTACCCTCAGTATCCACAGCCACATAAGCCGGAAAATTGACGACAGTCAGCCGGTAGATGCCTTCCGGACCCAGTTCGGGATAGGCGATCAGTTCCGCCGTCCGAATCCGCTGTGCCAGCAGCGCTCCCGCCCCGCCCAGAGCGGCAAAATATACGGCACCGAATTGTTTAATGCCATTGATAACGGCTGCCGAACGCGGCCCTTTGCCCAGCATCCCCCGCAGCCCGTGCGCCAGCAGCAGCGGAGTGTACGGGTCCATTCGGCCGCTCGTGGTCGGCCCGGCCGAACCGATACAGCGTCCTGGTCTGGCCGGACAGGGACCGGTATAATACAGCAAAGCACCCCGCAGCGGAAAAGGCGGCGTCTCCTTGGCTACCAGTGCCCGGACCAGACGGCCGTGGGCAGCGTCCCGGGCCGTATAGATGGTCCCGTGCAGAGAAACGCGGTCTCCGGCCCGCAGGGGCCGCAGCTGCTCAGCCGTCAGAGGGGTCGTAACTATCCGCCGCATCCCCAACCACTCCCTTCTCCTTGTCAGATAGTGACGGTGGCGTGCCGGGTCGCATGACAGCCGATATTCACAGCTACCGGTAAGCCGGCAATGTGGGTCGGAAATACTTCGATATTAACCGCAAGCGCCGTAGTCCTGCCGCCCAAACCTTGCGGCCCGATGCCGGTACTATTAACGGCGGCGAGTATTTCATCCTCCATTTCCCTCAGCTCCGCCCGGGAGTGGCGGCAGTCAACGGGGCGCAGCAGAGCCGTTTTGGCCAGTAAAGCGGCTTTTTCCATCGTCCCGCCAATTCCCACTCCAACAATGACGGGCGGACAAGGATTGCCGCCGGCTAGCCGCACCGTCTCGACGACAAATTCCTTAATTCCCGCCGGGCCGTCCGCCGGTTTCAGCATTACCAAACGGCTCATATTTTCGCTTCCGAAACCTTTGGGCATGACCGTCAGGCGGATATTCTCGCCGGGAATCATCGTCAAATGGATGACGGCAGGGGTATTGTCCCCTGTATTCACCCGGTCAAGCGGGTCCCGGACGACGGAATTACGCAGAAAAGCTCTCCGGTAACCGTCCCGCACACCGGCATTGACGGCGTCGGACAAATCTCCCCCGCTCAGATGAACATCCTGCCCCAATTCAACAAAAACAAGGGCCATGCCTGTATCCTGGCAAATGGGCAACGGCTCTGCCGCCGCTGCCGCGGCATTCTCCAGCAACAAGGAGAGGATCTCCCGGCCCCGGGCTGACGTCTCCAGCGGCAGCGCTGTTTCCATCGCCCGGCGAATATCTGCCGGCAACAGCTCATTTGCCTCGCGACAAAGTTTCGCCACCGCCCGGGTGATTTCACTTACCGGCACTTCCCGCATCACCTTCGCCTCCCGCTCTACCCCTTCATTTATCTTTGTGGCCGATAAAACCGCCGCGAATTGACCTGGCATCAAGAGCTGTGACGAACGCATCAGGGTCGGAAGTCAGAATTTTGTCCATGAGCGCCGGGAATTCTTTCCGTTTGGCGATAATGTACAGGATTTTGCGAACACCGACCCGGCCTTTGCCTTCCACCACCGTAACCCCAAACCCGTCTTCCCGCAGTTTTCCGGTCAGCCCATCGGGGCATTTGGTGGAAATCACCTGAACATTGAGGAAACCCATTGCCATTTTTTCTTCAATATAACTCCCCACATAATTGCCGACGGCAAAACCGGTCGCATAAGCCAGGATATTCAACCAATTGTCCAGATTCTTAAAGACCTCACCCAAGGCAACAATATAAATTATAATTTCGACAAAGCCGATGAGAGCAGCCGTTACTCGTTTCCCGCGGACGACAAGCAGTGTCCGAATTGTCATCATGCTTACATCGACCAGCCGGGCCAGGAAAATGAAAACGAACCCCACTGCGTATTCCATGACGGCCCTCCTTCATAACCAGCACATTGATAGTCTTTCCGACAAATCATATTATAACGCAGATTGCGAAAAACGCCAACGCCACAATATAATATTGCCCTTTCCCGCCGTTCTGTGCCGGTTTTCGGCCGCCGTCTGGTTATGACAGCGGGTTCGGCTCCGTTTGCCGGGAGCCGAACCCGCCTTTTGCGTTACCTGTTTACCGGAGGGGCGATTTCAATCCCGCCGGCAATGGGGACTTATATGGTTCATCCGCCGTTTTCTGGCAGAACTCCTCCTTGGCCTGCGCAATCAGTTCGGGACGGCGCATCAGTTCCGCCGCCGTCAACCCCATGACTTTGGCTGCCACCAGCATCCCTTTGTGCCCGATCCCCATTCCGGCCGCCGCCGCATATTGCCAGGAGTGACCGGCCGTTCCCAGAGCATTGCAGGCCGTGCTGAACTGCGCCGTAGGAACTACCCAGCTCACATCGGCGACATCGGTCGAACCGCCGGAGACCGCTCCCTGCCCCCAAGGCGGAATAATTATATCACAGAGCGGTTTATCTATGAGTTGCTTAGCAACTTCCGGCCCGTAACGGCTCACCGACATCGCTTTCTGGCGGTCGGGGAACGTCTTGCTGATTTCGGCGGCAAACTTGCTGTCCGACGCGTCAAAAGGCGGGGCGCCGACCGTCTTCATCTTCTCATAGACAACATCGCACAGTACATTGTTCTGCAGTGTATTGTAACAGCCGGTTAAAAACTCCACCTCGAATCTCGTTTCCGTCATCATCGCCGCGCCTTCGGCGATTTTCAGCAGTCGGTTGTAAATATCCTCAACCTGGAAACGCCGCGGGGCGCGGACATAATACCAGACTTCCGCTTCCGCCGGAACGATATTCGGCGCCAGTCCTCCGTTTGTGATGACGTAATGGACCCGGCCTTCCTGAATGATGTGCTCCCGGAGATAATTAGCTCCCACATTCGTCAGTTCCACCGCGTCAAGAGCGCTCCGCCCATTCCACGGATCGCCGGCCGCGTGGGCCGTCCGGCCAAAGAATTTGAACTTCGCCGAATTCATCGCTTGGTCGCTGCCAAGGTTGATCGAGTTGACCGAGGCGGGATGCCAGGTCAAAGCAATATCCACATCATCAAACAACCCGTCCCGGACCATGAAGACCTTGCCGGTCAGAGTCTCTTCCGCCGGACAACCATAATAACGGATTGTCCCTTTTATTTCTCCGGCCGTGATCGCTTCTTTCAGGGCCAACACCGCCCCTATTCCGGCCACTCCCAGCAGATTATGACCGCACCCGTGCCCCGGACCGCCGGGCACCAGCGGTTTGTGGATCGGTTCTGCAGCCGCGCTCAAGCCCGGCAACGCATCATATTCGCCAAGGATGCCGATAACCGGACGACCGCTGCCATAAGTAGCGACAAAAGCAGTCGGCATCCCGGCGACTCCGGTCTCCATCTGAAAGCCGGCCGCCGTCAGGGCATCAATCAGAAGTCCGGCTGAGGCCTGCTCTTTCAAGGCTGTTTCCGGCACCTTCCAGACGCCGTCGCTCAGTTCAATCAGTTGGGCCTGATTCTCCTCTATCCATTCCGCAATCTTCTCAGGCACAAAAACACCTCCCGCAAAAATAATCGTTCCTCCGGAAAGTTCGCGGCCACTAGCCCGAAACCCTTCTGCCGCCGCAACTATTCCTGTTCGGCCGCCCAGGCGGCGTACAATTCATCTAGTTCATGACTTAACTTCGTCCTCACGGTCAGCAGCTCGCTTAAACGGAGATAGTCGGCGGCGGCTGCTTCCATCGCTGCCTCCACGGTTTTAATTCTATCCTCCAGATCGGTTATTCCTTTTTCCAAAGCGTCAGTAAATACCGCTTTCTTTTCGGCAGTTGCCGCCCGCTGCTCGACAACCTTTTTGCCGGCGGGCTTCACCACCGCTTCGTCTTTCTCCTGCGGCTTGGCTGACCAGGTCCGGTAATCCCGGTACGGGCCGCGATACACAACGGCTTGGCCGGCTGCCAGTTCAACAATCCCCGTGGCAAGCCGGTCAATAAAATAACGGTCATGGGAGACAAAGAAAAGCGTCCCGTCGAACTGCGCCACCGCCTCTTCAATCCATTCCCGGGCTGCCGTATCCAAGTGATTGGTCGGCTCATCCAGCAACAGAAAATTGATCTCCGCCTGCATCAGCAGACAAAGCTTCAGGCGGCTTTTCTCTCCGCCCGAAAGCGACCTGACCGTCTTAAACACAGCATCACCGGTGAAGTGGAAGCGGGCCAGACGCTTCCTGGCCTCCCCTTCGCTTATTCTCACTTCTTCCCTCAAGGTATCCAACAGCGAGCATTCCGGCTTCGTAAATCCGATTTCCTGGGGCAGATAAGCAGTCCGAACGCTTTCCCCCCGCTTGACAATGCCCGCATCCGGGCTTAATTCGCCGTTTATCAGCCGCAGCAGAGTTGTTTTGCCGCTGCCGTTGCCGCCAATCAGCGCAATTCTGTCTCCCCGGCGGACGGTTAAACTGACGCCGTCCAGAATAAGACGGTTTCCGAAGGCTTTCCGGACTCCTTCCAGAACAACAACATCCTGCCCCGGCCGGTCTCCGTCGTTGAATTCCGCCGCAAGTGTTTTTGCTTTAACCGGTTTAGGTGTATTCCCCAGCCGGCTGATTCGTTTCTCGATGGCAAAAGCCCGTCGGTGCAAGCTTGGGTTGTCGGCTTGTTTCGCCCATTCGTGCATTCTTCTGGCGGCTTCCTCCAATTGTTTTTTCTTATTCGCTTCTTTTTCATATTGGGCGAGCTTCTGCAAAAAACGGGCCTCTTTTTCCTGTACATAAGCAGTATAGCCGCCTGCGTACAGTTCCGCCCGGCCGTTTTCCAAATCGATAATCCGGTTTACCGTCCGGTCCAGGAAATATCGGTCATGGGAGATAATCAGGAGCGTCTTTCGGCATTGGCGCAAATATTCCTCCAACCATTCCGCCGCCCCGATATCGAGATGATTTGTAGGCTCATCAAGCAGCAGGATATTCGCATCCTGCAGAAGGAGCTTCCCCAGATTGATCTTTGTCTTTTCTCCGCCGCTGAGCCGCCGGAAACGTCCGGCTCGCATCCTTTCGCCGATGCCGAGGCCGTTGCACACTTTGGCAACGGTGCTGTCAATCGCGTAACCCCCACCTGCCTCGAATTCGGCCTGGAGTGTACCGTAGCGGCGCAGCATTGCCGGGTCCGCTTCCGCCTCCAGATGTTTTTCGATTTTGCCCATTTCCGCTTTCATCTCCAGCAGCCGCTCAAAGGCCGTATACAGGACATCCTGACCGGTGTAATCATCCGGATAATCCGGAATCTGAGACAGCACCCCAATTTCGGCAGTGCCGGACAAGGCGACCGACCCGCTGTCGCACTTCTCGGCTCCGGACAAAATATTGCATAATGTTGTTTTGCCGGATCCGTTTGGGCCGAGCAGCCCGACCTTCTCCCCTTCAAAAATTTCAAAGCATACCCCTTTAAGAACATGTCTTTCTCCGTAATATTTATGCACTTCGTGCAAAGCAATGCTCAGCATTCCCGACACCCTTTCTTTCACTCAGATAAAATGGGCAGCCGGATTAATCCGCTGCCCAGAATTGCCAATTGATTATCTGCCTAAACTCCCTTGCGCAACAGAAAACCCGGGCGGACAAATCACCCGGGCAGTTCTTTCTCCCACAATGATGCTTCCGTCCGCTCAGTCAACATTATCCGTTTTTGGACAGATTCCCCCCTTGTTACCTTTGTCTGCCGAAATCCGGGAGACATAATGTTTAATTCTGTCCGAAATGCTGTTGACTAAATCGGTCGTCTTCATCATTTCACCTCCCACCTACTAAAAGAATACCATGTCTAGGCAAATATCGCAAGCGTTTTCACCGTCCGTCTTTCAATTCTGCCGCCGCTTCTTCCTTTTCTTTTCAGCTTTGCTTTTGCATAGGAGTGTGAACAAATACAGAATATATAGGAAGAAACCGGAGCCGGTGCTTTTGCCAAACGAGGCTCAATACTATCAGTCCGTCGCATCATTCTGCTTCCGGTCCGAACCGCGAAGCAATTTAGGCGGGAATTCTATTCGGGAGGACATTGACAATGACCGTAATCTCCCAAGTAAAACAAACATTGGCGACTCTGGAAGGAGCGCAGGGCATCCTGCGCCTCTATCTGACCCAGGTCCGGGATGAGTCAACGCAAGCCGTTCTTGAAAAATCCATCGCCACCGCTGACGGTGTTATCGATAATTTGCAAGCCCGAATCCGGGTTTTGGAAGCGCGGGAGAATCAATATCAGGGCTTATGACTGGGGGGGGAATCGCTTTGCAATGGCTGGAAATCCTGTCCCGCTCAGCGGGCGTCTTCTTGCTGACCTTTTTCCTGGTCCGGATCATGGGCAGACGGAATGTTACCAGCCTGCATCCGTTCAGGCTCGTGAATTACGGCGTTATTGCCGTCTTGGCTGCTTCCCTCACACTCGGCCGAATTGAAAACTATTGGTTCGGGTTATTCGCCTTGGCCGTCTGGGTCCTTGCCCCCGTGGCCATTGAGTATCTGGCGCTGAGAAACAAGCGTTTCCGCGACTGGATTATGGGCAGCGGGACAGTTCTGATCAAGGACGGCAAAATTATGGAAGAGAACCTTCGCCGCGAGAGACTCAGCGGTGAAGAGCTGTTGCGAGAATTGCGCAAAAGAAATGCCTTCAGTCTGGCCGATGTGGAATTCGCGGCCATGGAAACGGACGGCAGCCTCGATGTTCTGCTGAAATCGGACCGAAAACCAGTCACCCCGCGCGATCTGGGCCAAGCCGTAATCCCGCAGGCGGAAGTCCAGACCATCATTCTCGACGGGAATATTCTCGATGAACCGTTGGCGGCAATTGGTTTAAGCCGAGGCTGGCTGCAAACGGAAATTACCAAGGCCGGCATCGACGTCAGCAACATCTTCCTCGGACAGGCGGACAGCGCGGGCGACTTGTATCTCGACTTGTTCGACGATAATCTGAATGTCCCCCAGCCAAAAGTCAGGGAAAGAGTCTATGCGAGCCTCGAGAAATGCCGAACCGACCTGGCTGGTTACACTCTCGCGACGGAAGATCAGGAAGCCAAGGCGATGTATGCCGCCGATGCGGACAAACTGGCGGCAATAATTGCCGATCTGAAACCATTTCTATTACGGTAGGTGAAAACATGTCCAATCTAAAATCGAAAAAAATGACCCCGACCCAATTGAAATATCAAGCTTTCGCACAGCAGCGGGTTCCGGCCCGGCCCGTATTCTTCAATTGTGTCAAAGCTTTCTTCGTGGGCGGCACCATTTGCCTTTTCGGCCAGATTCTGCAGTGGTTCTTTATCACTTATTACGGATTTGACGAGGTGTCGGCCGGCAATCCGACAGCAGCCGTTTTGATAATGCTTTCCGCTCTGCTGACCGGCTTGGGTGTCTACGACCACATCGGACAATTCGCCGGCGCCGGAAGCGCCGTGCCGGTGACCGGCTTTGCCAATACTGTCGCCTCCGCCTCCATCGAGCATCGGAGCGAAGGGTTCGTCTTAGGCGTCGGCGCCAATATGTTCAAGCTGGCCGGACCCGTTATCGCTTACGGGGTTTTCTCCGCTTTTGTGGTTGCGCTGATTAAGATCGTTATCAAAGAAGTGGGTGGGATGTAAATGCTGCAGGGCCATCAATCTTGGGTATTCAACTCAAAACCGGTTATCATCGCCTCGTCTGCCGTCGGTGGTCCCTTTGAAAGCCGGGGACCTTTAGCCGCTTCTTTTGATATCCTCCATTCGGATATGTATCTCGGGCAGAACAGTTTCGAAAAGGCGGAAAAAAAGCTGCTGGAGCAGGCCTGTGCAATCGCCATCGAGAAAGCCGGCACCAAAAAAGAAGACATCCACTTCTTCCTCTGCGGTGATTTGCTGAATCAGATCATCTCCAGCAGCTTTGCCGCCCGTACTCTCGGCATCCCTTTTCTCGGCTTATACGGGGCCTGCTCCAGTTCCATGGAAGGATTGTCCCTGGCCGCCCAATTGATTGACAGCGGGGCAGCCCGGATCGTTTTGGCCGCCACCTCAAGCCATAACGGAGCATCGGAAAAACAATACCGTTACCCGACCGAGTACGGCTCGCAAAAGCCGCCCAGCGCTCAGTGGACAGTCACCGGTGCCGGAGCTGCCGTTGTCGCCCCCCAGGGCGACGGGCCAAAGGTAACGGCCGCGACCATCGGCCGCATCGTCGACATGGGTATTTCCGACCCGTTCAACATGGGGGCGGCCATGGCTCCGGCGGCCGTCGACACAATCCAGGCGCACTGCAAAGATTTGGGCCGTGACCCTTCCTATTACGATTTGATTGCCACCGGTGATCTCGGCAAAGCCGGTTTCCGGATTGCGTCTGACTTGCTGGCCGAGCACGGGCTCTCGATTCCACCGTCTATCTTCACCGACTGCGGTATTTTGATTTACGGCGAAGATCAGCCGGTCATGTCCGGTGGCAGCGGCTGTGCCTGTTCGGCTACCGTCACTTACGGACATTTCCTCCGGCGGATGCGCGAGGGGGAATTGAACAAAATTTTAATTGTCGCTACCGGGGCTCTGCTTTCACCGCTGTCTTATCAGCAAAAGGAAAGCATCCCTTGCGTGGCCCATGCCGTTGCTCTGGAGATGTAGAACGGGAGGTCTGAAATGGAGAAATTTATCTGGGCATTTGTTGTCGGCGGCCTGTTTTGCGTCGTCGGTCAGATCATGATGGACGTCTTTAAGCTTACCCCGGCCCACACCATGAGCACTTTAGTGGTGGCCGGCGCCGTTCTGAGCGGCCTCGGCCTGTACGAACCCCTCGTTAAATTCGCCGGGGCCGGTGCGACAGTCCCCATCAGCAGTTTCGGGAATTCCCTGCTCAAGGGGGCGCTGCTGGAAGCTGAGAGCACCGGATTAATCGGAGTGCTGACCGGCATTTTCGAGGTTACCAGCGCCGGCATCTCCGCCGCTATCATATTCGGGTTTTTCAGCGCTCTTGTTTTCAAGCCGAAAGGCTAGCAATTTCGGTCCGGAGTAAATCAGCAACCGTTCCATCATGCCGAAGCACTGGATTTCCCGGCAGCAACGAGGCGGGGATGTGGAATTGTCCCGGGACGGTTTTGTATCCCCCGTTTTAATCTCGACAACCATGTGAAGTTTCACTCGCCTTCACCTTCGCATTCACAACAAGAACGGCTGCCAGCTGCAGCATCAGTCTGAACCGGCTTGCCGCCCGGGCTTTTTTCTCCGCCGGTCGGGATATGAAAGTCAAACCGTTGGTCGCAATCGCAAAATGCGGCCAACGGTTTACTGCTTCTCCCAGCCGCCTGCCCGATTATCAATCCGGTAGCGCACTAATCCGCTTCGTTTGCAATGTGTTATATGTTTTCGTTTTTTCTTTAATTTGTCGTGTATTTAAGGCACTGGCCGGTACCATTCAGATAAAGGCCGGCTTCTTGCCCTTTTCTGTAGTTCCCGTTCTTATCCCTGCTCCGACAAGATTTGTCGAAGTCGCGGAAATAGAGTATACTTCCATAAAGGTACTAAAAAAAGTGTTTTGTCTGGTATAATGGATTTAATGTTCCAGACAGAAATAGCCATCGGCTGATAAGTATGTCACGAGCGCGCCGCTACGACTTCCCGGCGGAATTACCACCGTGCGTTAGCCGTGCGTCAGCGCATCCGCATGATATTCGGCACTTCCTTTCCGTCGCCGAAAACTCCGGAGCTTCAACACCATAAATTTGAAGGATAAGAAACCGCACCTTTCGCCGCACCCACCGATATTACCGGGATATCAATCATAAGACGTTTCCGCTTCCAGTCGGAGAAGTGGATCGGAGGAGATATAAATGCGAGCGATTATTATCGGAGCCGGCAAGATCGGCTATCAAATAGCCGATACCCTTGTCAAAGAGAATATCGATGTCGTAGTCATTGACAGCAACGAGCAAATCGTCAGCAAAGTCAATGAAAATCTTGATGTGCTCGCCATTCATGCTAACGGCCTCATCGGTAAGACACTCCGGGAACTGGGGGTAAACGGGGAGGATTTGGTTGTTGCCGTAACCGGCAGCGATGAAGGGAATATTCTGGCCTGTCTTTCCGCCCGGCACATGGGGGCGGGCGGTACCATCGCCCGCATCCGCAATCCGGCTTACGCCAAGGATTTGGCATTGACCAAGGAAAGTTTGTCTATCGACTATGTCATCAATCCGGAGAAGGCGACCGCCGCCGAAATCAGCCGCCTGCTTGACTTCTCTCCGGCCGGACAGATCGAAGAGTTTGCCAAAGGAAAGGTCCAGATGGTCGAACTGCCGGTCGAAGCCGACAATCCTTTCTTAGATATGCCGCTGCGTGACTATAACGGTTTCAAAAACATTCTCATTGCCGCCGTTTCCCGGGCCGGGGAACTGGTCATCCCTAAAGGCGACACCGTACTCCGGGCCGAAGACAACATTTTTGTCGTGGGCAAAAAACCGGCTTTGGCCGATTTCTGCAAATATATCGGCAAAACGCCCAAGCGCATCCGTGATGTCATGATTATGGGCGGCGGGCGGATAACGAGTTATTTGGCCGAGTATCTGCACCGGCAAGGGATTGCAATTAAGGTAATTGAGAAAGACCCGCAGCGGGCGAGAGAATTATCGGAAGAAATCCCTTACGCCCTGGTCATCAACGGCGACGGAACCGATGTGGAATTGCTGCAGGCGGAGAACATCGCCGGGATGGATGCTTTCGTTACCGTGACCGGTATCGACGAGGAAAATGCCTTGATGGCCCTCCTGGCCAAACAGCTCGGCGCCAAAAAAGTCGTCTCCAAGGTCAACCGGCAAGGGTATATTTCCCTGGTGGAGAATATCGGGGTTGACGCCGTGATCACCCCGAGTCTGATAACAGCCAGTGAAGTCCTCCGTTTCATTCGCGGGGACAAACTCGTCTCTCTGTCTTTTCTGCTGGGCGGGCAGGCGGAAATTATGGAGATATCCGTCGCCCCGGCTTCCTCTGCCCTGAATATCCCTCTGCACCGGCTCTCTCTGCCGCGGGACGTGATTATCACCACCATCATCCGGGGCGAGGAAATCATCGTTCCTCACGGCAACGACCGTATCCTGGAGAATGATCGCATCATCGTGATCTGCCGCGCCTCTGAAACAGAGAAAGTCAGGAGATTATTCATCGGCAGGGAAGGGAAAGAGCATATTGGATATTGGAATAGTCATTCAGACGCTCGGACTGCTGCTGGTAATTGAGGCAATCGCTATGCTGCCTTCTCTGGCAGTAGCGTTGCTGTATGGAGAAGGCGACGCTGCTGCCTTGCTGTTCAGTATTGCCGCGACTGCCGCTGCCGGTCTCTTGGCGTACTTCGCCAGACGGCGCAAAGGCGTCATCCGCTACCGGGAAGGCTTTCTCATTGTCGGCCTTGGCTGGGTCGCCGTCGCTTTTTTCGGCGCTTTGCCCTTTCATTTTGCCGGAGTATTCCCGTCGTTCATCGACGCCTTCTTTGAAACTGTCTCCGGCTTCACAACCACCGGGGCCACGGTCATGACGGACATTGAAATTCAAAAACACGGCATTCTGTTCTGGCGCTCATTCACCATTTGGCTGGGCGGCATGGGCATCCTTGTCTTCACCTTGGCCCTCCTGCCGGCCCTCGGTCAAGGCACGATGCAGATCATGGCCGCCGAAAGTCCGGGCCCGGCACCAGGGAAACTGGTGCCCCGGGTCGCCCAGACGGCAAAAATTCTTTACTCTATCTATACCGTGCCCTCCTTGGCCGAAGTGATTTTGCTTCGACTATCCGGCTTATCCTGGTTTGACTCATTCACGCACACCTTTTCCACCATGGGAACCGGCGGCTTTTCCAATCTGAACGCCAGCGTCGGCGGCTATCACAACCCGCTGGCCGAATGGATTATGATAATATTTATGGTAATCGCCGGAACCAATTTTTCCCTGTACTACGGAATTCGATCGGGAAATCTCCGGACTCTCTTCAATGACAGCGAATATCGCTTCTATTTACTGATAATCTTCCTGACCATCGCTTTGATTGTCGGCAATATCATTCCTTCCTATGGGTGGGATTGGAATAAAGCGGTCCGGGACGCTTCTTTTCAAGTTACTTCCATTGTCACCACCACCGGGCTTTCCACTTTGAATTATGAAGTCTGGCCGGCTTTCAGCAAAATGCTCCTGTTCCTGCTCATGTTTTTCGGTGGTTGCGCCGGCTCTACCGGTGGTTCGATCAAGCAAATCCGGATTCTGATCGGGCTTAAGGCCACCAGGCGGGATATGTATGCGCTGATTCACCCGCGGGCCGTCACTCCCGTTCTGGCCGCTAACAAAGCAGTTCCGGAGAATGTCGTCCGCGAAGTGATGAGTTTCATTTTCCTTTATCTTCTTCTTTTCGTCTTCGCTTCCCTCGTCCTGCTGACGCAGAACTTGGACATTATCACCAGCACCTCGGCAGTCGCAGCGACACTCGGCAACATCGGCCCCGGTTTTAACCTCGTCGGCCCGGTCATGAATTACGCCGGTCTGACGCCTCTGACCAAAGTGGTGCTGTCGCTGTGCATGCTCCTCGGGCGTCTGGAGATTTATCCGTTGCTGATCCTGCTGATGCCTGGTTTCTGGAAGAAATAGACCGGCCCGTAGAATCACGCTGCAAAAGATGACGCCGGCGGTCGCCCAAGCCCCGCCTGCGTCTGTTTATCTTGTAACCGGTCAAAACCGCGACGGCTGTCGTTGCGCTGTTAACTTGTTCTGTTTCGGACCGCGCCCTTCCTTGCCCTGATTCGCATTGGTTACCGCCTGACTAATAAAGCGGCCTTGACGCGGCCGCTTTATTAGTCAGCGGTTATTACGCTCCCGGGTTCAAACCCTCTTAGCCGAATAAGAATGCCGCGGGGCCGCTCCGCAGCATTCTTATTTTTCAGCCGGCACTTATAACAACCTGGCTAACAGCCAAGAATAGAAAAGACAAGGAGTGATCGATATCAACACATTATTATTTGTTGTCGTAAGCCGGGGTCAGGCTAACGCCGTTCTGCGCAAAGCGCGGGAATGCGGCGCCACGGGCGGAACGATCGTCTTGGGCGAAGGCACGGTACAAAACATGCTCTTGGAGAAGCTTGGCCTGACTGAAGTGCATAAAGAGATCCTGCTGATTCCGACCTCAGAGGAGATCTGCGCCAAATTGCACGCAACGCTTAGCGAGACCTTCCAGCTCTCCCGACGGAACCGGGGAATTGCTTTCTCTGTCCCATTCAGGCGTTGGTTGCCGCCTGCCTCCCGGCAAGAAGTAAAGCTTTCCGGCAGAGAGGACAATTACCCATACTCTTGTATTGTGACGATCGTGGATAAGGGGCGGAGCAAAAAATGCCTCAAAGCGGCAAGAGCCGCGGGCGCCAGAGGAGGAACTCTGATTCACGGTCATGGGGCCGGCGTCCCAACCGATTTTTATTTCCCGTTAGTGATCGAGCCGCAAAAAGACATGGTGCTGATTGTCACCGCTAAAGAAAAAGCTCCTCCCATCCGGGAAAAGATATTTTTTGATCTGGAGCTTGCCAAACCCGGGAACGGTATTATCTTTATACTTCCGGTAAGTCGGGCCAGCGGCATCGTTGAGAACGGGCCGGCCGGAAGTAAGGAAGCGATATCATGAGCCCAATCTTCGCAAAAACGAAAGAAGTCACCCGCGCCCTGATACCGGTGATGATATTAGTGCTGATCCTCTGCTTCACTATAGTTGAGGTTGCGGCAGATGTTATCATCCGTTTCATTATCGGCAGCGGGCTGCTCCTAATCGGATTAGCATTTTTTTTGTGGGGCATCGATTTGGCTATGAATCCGATTGGTGAATATATGTCCCGGGAAGTAGCCACGTCAAGAACGCCCGCGAAGTTTGCGGCGCTTAGTTTTCTTCTAGGTTTTTTGATTACTGTCGCCGAGCCAGACTTGCTTATTCTTGCCGCACAGATTGAGACCGCGGCCGGGAATACTTTAAGCGCATCCGTCATTGTCTATCTGGTATCAATCGGGGTGGGCATTATGATTTCCCTCGGTGTTTTCCGGCTGTTGCGGGATAAACCCCTTAACAGCTTCATGGCAATAACTTATGCGGTTATTCTTGCCTTGACATTTCTTGTTTCCGAGGAATTTCTCGCCATTTCTTTTGACGCCTCCGGTGCAACAACCGGCGCTCTTACCACCCCGTTTGTCCTCGCCTTATCGCTGGGGCTGTCCACGGTGAAGGGCGGCAAGAACGCGGAGGAGAACTCCTTCGGACTGGTGGGCATTATGAGTGCCGGACCAATCCTGGCCGTGCTGCTGATGTCCATGGCAGCCGGCCAGAAAAACATCCGGGGAGATGCCGGCGAATACATTATCGCTGCCGGGGTAGTCGGGCCAATAATCAAGATAATCCCGGCAATTTTCCTTGAGTCTCTCATCGCCCTTCTGCCGATAACCATCCTCTTCCTGGTTTACAATACTGTCAAATTCAAAGCAGAGCGGGATGAATTATCCGGAATAATCAAGGGACTTGTGTTTACGTTGCTGGGGCTTACTCTCTTCCTTACCGCCGTAAACTCCGGGTTTATGGACATGGGTCGGATTATCGGCATGGAACTCGCTGAAATGAACCGTTGGGTGCTGATCGGAACCGGCGCCTTGCTGGGCCTGATAGTCGTTCTTGTGGAACCTGCCGTCCACGTGCTGGGCGAGCAAATCGAAGAAGTCACCGGCGGCCATATCCCGGCCGCTCTAATCCGAATGACGCTTTCCATTGGCGTCGCGCTGGCAGTCTCCCTCTCCATGGTAAGAATTGTCGTTCCGGAGGTTAAACTGTGGTATTTTCTTCTCCCGGGCTTCGCCGCCGCCATACTGCTGTCATTCCGCGTTGATCCGGTGTTTGTGGGGATCGCTTACGATGCCGGCGGAGTTGCTTCCGGGCCGATGACGGCAACCTTTGTGCTTGCTTTCGCGCAAGGGGCGGCTACGGTTATCGAAACGGCCGATGTGCTTGTGGACGGGTTCGGCGTAATCGCAATGGTCGCAATGGCTCCCGTTCTTTCGATCATGGTCTTGGGAATCGCGTTTACGGAGGAAAGAGCCGCCCGCCCGGCTTTTGCCGGAAAGAGATATGCCGAATCCCCTCGCTTGGAAAATGACAGCTCGCAGTACGACTGCATCCTGGTAATTGTAAACAGGGGATTTGCCGAACAGGTCGTCGCCATCGCCCGCCAAGCGGGTGCGACAGGAGCCACCATCATGCACGGAAGAGGCGCGGATGAGTCGAACAAGGTTTTATTGCCCCTGATGCAGATCGAATTGCAGCCCGAGAAAGAGATTATTTGGTTTATTACCGATATCCAGGCCAGTGCGCCGATAGCGGACGGCTTATTATCGGACGCCCGGCTGGTTCAGGACGGCGATGCGGCGGTTTTCCTGTCGCCGGCGGCGGCGACGGCCAAGGCTTTTGCCAGCGAGCCTGCCGGGATTGGCGATCTTGCTTAAGAAGAGCATCGGACAGTCTTGGCGCCTGGAAAAGTAAGCAAAAAAGGACTCGAACCGCGAGGGCTCGAGTCTTTTCCTTAATATGTTTGGTGGAGGCGGCGGGATTTGCACCCGCGTCCGAAAGCGCATTGACCAGAGCATCTACAAGCTTATCCTTTGTTTTGTGTCTCGCCCCTTCCGGACCCCAAAGGCAGGGTCCGGTCGGCGCCAGCCCGGTAAATTTCCCGGCGGGTTACCAGGCGCTCGCCCGTCAGTAGTCTGCTAAGTTGTCGCCCTGACTGTCTCCGCAGACAGGAGCCAGTTGGACGTTGACCGCCTAATTAGGCGGCTAAAGCGTAATTGTTGTCTGCGTTTAACTTGGTTCCACGGTTTAACGAGCACATGGAAGCTCGGCTTGCTTCTCTCGTCCCCACAACCCCCGTCGAAACTTGTCGCCCCCAAAATTATCATTGATTCCGGGCCTTAAAGGCCCGTGCCATCTCCCGCTTGGCATCCCGCTCCGCGATATCATCCCGCTTATCGTACAATTTTTTGCCGCGGGCGAGGCCGATTTCAACTTTGGCCAAGCCCCGTTCGTTAAAATAAATTCGGAGCGGGATCAGCGTCAATCCTTTTTCCTTCACTTTGCCCAGCAGTCGGTTGATTTCCATCCGGTGCAGCAACAGTTTACGTACACGCAGCGGATCGTGATTAAAGCGATTTCCCTGATCATAAGGACTGATATGTGCATTGAAGAGATAGATTTCGCCGTTTTCGATCCGGGCGTAGCTGTCGCGCAAATTAGCCTTGCCGGCCCGGAGCGACTTCACTTCGGTCCCGGTCAGCGCGATGCCCGCTTCATATGTTTCCTCGATGAAATAATCATGGCGTGCTTTACGGTTTTCCGTCGCGGTTTTTACTTTTTCCGCCATGACATCGCCTCTCTGACAAACGCACCCTCGCTCGTTTTTGCAAGCCATACCAGTGCTGCCAAAACAAGGAGGGTTGCCGGACTTACTGTTGTGATTTGCGATATTATTATAGAAGATTTTCGGCGTTTTGTCAAGCAAGCCGTTTTCCGGCGCCTTAATCAATGCGATTAACTTTCGTCTGATTTAATCACATCGCGATTTTGAGCCGAGACCATCCCTTCTTTCCGGTTCGTCGTCCGCCTTCCGCTAAGCAATAGCCGCGGCCCGCACCGCAGCTATTGCTTAGTTCTTTTTGGTCGCAAAATTCTTACCTAATGTCCCGCGCTAACTTTGCGGCCGGCCAGGCGTTCTATCCTTTCCGCTTCCTTTAGAACCCGACCCGTCTCCGGGTCAACGGCACAATTGGCCCCGTTGACGATTTTAGTCGTTACCAGTCCCGCCCCATGGGGATTCCCTTTCAGATGGGGCGCGTCCAAAAGCCCCAGCTTGACAGCCTGCGCAAGAGTAGCCGGGTCAACGAGAGGATCTGGTTTGTCGCTGCCTAAATTCCGGATTGCCTGCAAAAGGACTTCGGCTTCGGTTTTTAATTCTTCTTTCCTTGCCTGGATTTCCGGATCGGCCGTCATGTCCGGCATTCCGTAAAGGCTGTTCTGGATGACCTGGCGGGCAATTTTGCAGCTTTCAATGACGTCCTCCGGAGTAGCGGCATGATCAGCCTCACAGCTCGCCACAACATGGACGATATGCGGATGCATTGCCATTTGCACATAGACGGAAGCGGCCAGCTGCCCTTTTGCATAATCCGGATCAACCGGGTAGCTAAGCAGCCCAGTCCTTGTCTGGCGGTAGCAGCGGTAATCGTCATCCTGCAAGGCTTCCGCCATTTCCGCCTTGGCGAGCATTTTGGCCAGATCCATTTTGTCGGCAAGCTGCGGCGGGGAATTGAACATATACGGGGCGATATAATCCCGCACCCCCATTTTTTTCGCCGCGTACGCGCTGATATAAGAGGCGGCAACCGCCACCGTGTCATGCGCATCCCGCAGTTCCCAATGGTGTGATTCGTTTCCTTCCAGCGGAATATTCCTCTCTCCGTGCCAGGCCATCAGTCGGAAATGCTCGGTAATCGATTCTTCCAGAGGTATTGGTCCCCGCCGGTCGAGAACGTTAAACCAGAAAGTTGATGTGGCACACCAAGCGTTATTGATCGTCTCCCGCAGCATTTTTGCGTACCGCAGCAGATCATTCGTTCCGCTGTAAGAGCGCAAAAGCGGGTAATTGCCTCGCCGCGTAGCGGCGTACAAAGCCCGGAAGTCGTCCTCGGAGCGGATAGGAACACCGCCTGCACCTTTCCGGGACGGTTCACAGCGCTCCGGATGAAAGAAATTCTCCTGCGCATCCTGATCCGGCCCCAGCGAGATGACATCGAGCACCGCTGCTTCGGCTATCCGCCGAATCCCTTCTACCGTCGGCTCGATCGACTCGGCCGGCAGGCCGAAATGATGCCGGATAACCGGAAAAGGTGCCTTGCCCGCAAGACGCGGTACCAGTTCGGTCGGGAATGCGGCAGCCGAGCTGACATCGACGTTCTGCCCTTTCAGATACGCGATAATATTCTCCAGCGGTTCCTCCCCGGAAAAAACCGCTTCGAACATTCCCATTTGCCGGGCCCGTCCGGCAACGGGGGGAGTTCCCCCGAAACAATAGCGTTTATGCGTCAGACCCGCCTCCACCAGAGCCGCCCGGAAGTCTTTCAATATCGCCTCCCCGGTTTCCGGAGTCAGCCGGTAGCCAACAGCGACAATTTCCGGGTCAGTTTCCCGAATTGCCCCAATGAAATCCTCAATCGGCACCGCCGGTCCGAGAAATTCCGTCCGGTAGCCCTGTGCTTCCGCCAGGCGGAGAAAATTCATAATCCCGGCGACATGGACGTCTTCACCCAGCGCTCCTCCCAAGATGGTAGCCATTAGCCTATCCCCCTTTTATTCACCAACTCCAGAATTTCGTCCCGCCCGAGTCCCTGCAGCCCAAGCTTAGCAAGGCTCCGTCCTTCCGCGGCAAAATCACGCCGGTATAATGCGTCCGCCATCGCGACAATTGCCCGCGCGGCCGGCAGTTTCAGCCCGGCCGCTTCCCCGAGAGCAATGATGGGTACCAGCCCGGTGGGGATATCTTCAAAGACGTAGCGATGCTGCAGAGTCTTCGGAGCGTTTATTCCCCGATACGCTTTGTTCCGGATAATCATCTCGTGCAGTGAATCGCCTTGTACTTCGTAGGAACGCCGCAGCCATTCCTTCGCACTGAGTGCGCCAACCCCATAACGGTTCGCCACGGCGACCCGCTCACGGTCGATTGAGCCAATCAGCCTCACTATCGTCGGCGTCATACCTTCCGTGTAAAACTTGAATTCTTCTCCCGTCTCGACGGCGCCGGCGTTGAGGAGGAAGGCCGCCGGATGAAAGACGGCGCCGATATTGGCCAATCCGGTCGCCAACACGTTCTCCGCCGGTTCGAATTCCGGGAAAACCGTCTGCAGCGCCGCCCGCACGGTTCCGTTCTCGGAGGCCGGCAGAGCCGCAAATTCAACAACGCGTTTAATGCTTTTAATGTTAACGCGGGCGGGTCCTTCAATCCGGCAGGCATACAACAACGTCTGCGCTTCGCTGATTATCGGCTGCGTCCGACAGCCGGCCTCGCGCAAAATATGGCCGAATTCCAAGGCTCCCCCCGTCCGGCCGGGGTGCAGCACAACAATCTGTCCGTCGCTGAGATGCGGAGCGACGGCCGTTGCAATAAAGCCATGGGCAAACGCCGGTACCACAACCATAATGAGCCGGGCTCCCTTAATTGCCCGGGCAATGTCATCAGTTACCAGAGCGAGCCGTCCGAAGCCGGACAGCGTTCCGGTCATTTCAATCCCGCCTTTGGCGCGGATTGGTGCCAGACGATCATCTTCCCGGTTGTACAAGGCGACCCGCATCCCTTTATTGGCGAGATGGGCGGCCATCGCCTGGCCGCCGTTGCCCGCTCCCAAAACGGCAATTTCAATTTCGCTTCCCTGCATCAGATCACCCTCTCCAGCAGCTGTCACTGCACAGTCGTCAAATGGCGCAGCATGATCGCAAGCGCCGGCTCCGGGGCAACCGTACGGAGCAGCCCCATTGCCCACAACAGATAGTCATTGTCAAACAGCAGATCCGGCTCCCTCGGTTTCAGGCGGAACGGGTCCGTACCGTCTGAAACCGCTCCGCCGAGGATATATGCTTTGTCCTGGTCATGAGCGAAAATGCCGCCGGTTCCGATAACCTGACGGACACCCGACAAGTCCTTCCCGGTCTGCACATAGAATACTCCGTTCGGCGCCGCTATCTTTTCCAGCACCCCGACGTGCCGCTCCACCGCGATCTCGACGGCCAGACGCGCCATCGCCCGGTCCAGGTCGGCGGCGGCCGTTGAACGCGGCACTGCTCCCACATCCCGGGCGAGACCGGCAACAGCCGCCTCCAGATCGATATTTTCGTCCCTGAGAGCACCGACCAGCCGTCGGCGTCCGACCGTCTCCAGCAATGACAGGGCGCTTACCCGCAAGCCAAGATCACCTTCAACTGTCCGCTTCGTGTACGGCTCCGGCAAGCCGCGCACTACCGTTCCGGGCTGAGCCGGCTCCCCGCCGGCGACGGAATGAACATCGGTCGTCGCACCGCCCACATCAACGATGAGCAGTTCACCGAGCCCCGACCGGCTGCCTGTACCTTCCGCCAACAACTGAGCGGCCGCCAACACAGCAGCCGGAGTCGGCATCAAAATGCTGCCCAAATAATCTTCCGCCCGGCCGAAACCTTTCCCGGCGACTATTCTCTCCATGAATACGCGGCGGATGGTCTCCCGGGCCGGCTCGATATTGAGACGGCGCAAGGCCGGCAGGACATTTTCCGTCACCAGTACTTCGACTCCGCCCGCCCGAAGCAATTCTGCCGCTTCCTTCGCCGCCGTCCGGTTCCCGGCCACGATGACCGGAGCATCGGGCGGCGCTTTTGCCAGCATCTTGGCGTTCTGCAGAATAGTGTTCCGGTCTCCCCCGTCCGTTCCTCCGGCCAAAAGGATCAGGTCACGGGGTAGAGTGCCGATTTCTTTAATATCGGCGTCGCTCAGTTCGTAAGAATAAACCTTGATTACCCTCGCCCCGGCGCCGAGAGAGGCCTGTCGGGCGGCTTCTGCCGTTAGTTCCGGCACCAGCCCGACAGCAATCATCCTCAGTCCCCCGGCGGCGCTGCTTGCGGCCAAACGATAATCAAAGTCAGCCAGTGACAGATTGCACTCACTGGCCAAGACAGCCAGTGCCCGTCGCAGCCCTTCGGTGATATCCGTCGCCGCTGTCGTTAAAGCATATGCCCGGCCGGCAATCCGGGATTTATCCAGATCGACAGCCAATACCTTCGTATATGTGCTGCCGAAGTCTACCAGCAAGGCCCGGCTCACCGGCAACCCTCCTTTTTTCGATATTATTTTCTCCCGTTACTCCCATCTCATACCCGCATGAACACCGCTTTGGCCGCCGCCAAGCCGGTCCCGTCCTCCGTTGCCGCCTCCGCCCGGGTTTCAATCAATTTACCTTTGTCCGCGACAATTTCACCCCGGAAGATTACTTTTTCCCCAACCGCGACAGGACGGCGGAAGCGGACTTCCAGACGGGCGGTCACGGCGTTAATCCCCCGGCTGTACAGAAGCTTTCCCATCACTTCATCCAGAATGGTGCAGATCAGGCCGCCGTGCATCAGACCGGTGTAGCTCTGGTGCTCTTCACCGGGGATGAATTCTGTCCGGTATCGGTCACCTTCCCAACGAAATTTGAGTTTCAAGCCGATCGGGTTTTCTCCCCCGCAGGCAAAGCACATTGCATCGCCTTTCAGTTCCACGTTACCCTTCCTCTCCCGGTCGCTGCTCAGACAACATTATTCGCTTTCCATCGCCAGTTCAATCAGTCGTTCGACCAAGTCCTGGAAGGAATAGCCGCCATGGACGGCCATCCGGGGAAAGTCACTGTAATCAGGCTGCATTCCCGGCAAAGTGTTGACCTCGAGGAAATAGGGCGTTCCCGCTTCGTCCATCCGGACATCCATCCGGGCATAACCCCGGCACTCCATAGCCCGGTACGCTCTCAGGGCATAATCCTCCAATTCACTCCTCTTCGCCGCCGTCAGATCGGCCGGACATTTCGTATTAACGGCGTCTCTCTCTTTGATGTCATACGTCTGGGTGCTCCGATGGATTCCCTCTTCCGGCCGGAAAATTATCTCTTCAACCGGCAAAACAACCGGATCATGGTTTCCGAGAATACCAAGCGTGAATTCCCGGCCGCTGATATATTCCTCCACGAGAGCTCTCTGCCGGTATGCGCTGATGCTTTTCTGCAGCACCCGGCGGAGTTCTTCCTCACTGTCCACAATGCTTTCCGGAGTTATTCCGATGCTGGAGCCCTCGTGCTCCGGCTTGACGATGAGCGGGAAATCCAGCTCCGGCTTCAGAGGCTCTTTCCCGGTCATGAATACTTGGAAATTGGGTGTCGGGATACCTTCATTCGCAAATATCAGCTTGGTGACTTGTTTATACAAACCCAGGACATGGGTCGCCAGACGGGACCCGACAAATGGAATATCGAGCAGTTCCAGCATGGCAACCACATTAGCCTGCTGCGTCTTCTTGGCAATCCCCGTGCTGGCGTTAAAAATCACGTCCGGCTTGACCGCTAACATCCGTTGCGGCAGATCATAACCCGCCGGGATCTTCGTCACCTGATGCCCGTTGGCCAGGAGAGCCGCGTGGATTGCTTCCACGGTGATATCCATTTGTATTGCTCCGTGCGGGTTTGGTTGAAACTCGGTCGTTCCGTCGATTTCATTCTGGCTGTAAAGCAAAGCGACATGTAAACTCATGCGTTATCCCTCCGTTTAAATTTTTATCGATTGAAACCCAGCCCGTTGCTCACTGCGGCGGCAATCTCTTCCGGTTTCATCCCGGCGATGCCGAGCCGCTCTACCGTCCGGCCCGTCTGCCAATAATCGACTCCGTGAACAGCCGAAGCTAGGCTGATTATTGATTTAATCGTTTTCGTTTCGACACCCAGCATTTCCCCGATCGAAGCAATCGGTACCAGACTGGCCGGAACATCCTCAAAAATATAACGGTGCTGCAAAGTCGCCGGAGCCTGCAGTCCCTTATACCCTTCATTATTCTGAATAGCTTCGTAAAGAGTGGCCCCGGTCGCACCGTACGCCGCATCCAGCCATTCAAAAGCCGACAAAGGCTCGATGCCCAATGCCCGCGCCACCGCCATTCTCTCCCGATCCATCTCTTCAATAATACTGGCCACGGCCGGAGTGATTCCTTCGTGATAATAGTCAAAATTGCCCGCCGTCGACTCAATCCTTCCGCTGTTCAGCAAAGTCGGGGCCGGATGGAAAATCGCCCCGATATTATCGAAACTCGTCTTCAGGACGTTCTCCGCTTTCACATATTGCGGAAACACCGGTCGCAGGAGGCTTATCACCGCCTCCGCTTTGATCGCCGGCAGCGAGGCGACCGAAACGATATGCTTGATGCCATAAATGTGCGCCTGTGCCGGCCCCGTTGTCCGGCTGGCAAAAATAAACGTCTGAGCTTCCGCCACGGTAACATCCGCCTTTACCCCGTTTCGGTTCAGGGTAGCGCTGAACTCCATGGCCCCACCGGTTCGTCCGGGATTGAGGACGACCGTCTGTCCGTCCGCCAGGTGCGGCGCGCTGATTTCCGCCACATATTTGTGACCCACCGCCGGAATGACGACCATAATCACATTAACGTCGGTTATTGCTTCGGCAATATCCGTGGTAATGGCCGCCAATTTGCCGAAACCCTCCATTGCCCCGGAAACGTGAACGCCGCCGGCCATCTTGACAAATTTAATCCGTTCGAATGTTTTATTGAACAGATTAACCTCGTAACCCTTGAGTGCAAGGGCTCCGGCCATCGCCAAACCACCGTGGCCCGCCCCGACAACGGCGAATTTCGTCTGCTTCTTCCTGCTCGGTCTTTTCTTTTCTTGCACTCTGCCATCTCCTTTCATCATTACCTTTTTCAGAAAAAATAAATCCCGTACAATTATTGTACGGGAATACCCTTTCGCAGATAAAGTTAAGTTATCCGAAGCAAGACAGCATTCCCAACGCTGCATGATTCCCTCTGCTATTCCCTTTCTACGCTTACGAGGTTAGCTGACGGGTTCGGATTGAAAGAGTAACCCGGCCGTTATCCGGCTTCACCCCGAAGTTTGGGTCCCCCGCTCCTGTCGGATTCAGCGTATCCATATCCGTTTTTGCTATTATATCATTCTTTGGGCATTTTGTAAACTTTTACCTAAACAATTTTGTTAAGTTAAATTTTTGATTTGTTAAATACTCCGAAAGCAGACCGGCAATCGAGTAGGAGGCTACCCATTAATTGAGTAGCCGACCTCTCACACCACCACTCAAGCGGTTCCGCAAGTGGCGGTTCCCAAGTTTACACCATGGCAGTTTTGAAGTAATCCCAGAAAAACGTGTAGCCAGCCTGCCTTAGGCGGGCATCGGTTACAGTGACATTCAGTATTTGGCTATTGGCTATGCGCCAGTAGCCTTTTCTTGTGCAAGCGAATTTAAAGGCAGTATCGTGGCTGAGTCCGAGCTTCTTCAACATGGCATATCTGGTACGGACTTTCTTCCACTGTTTCCAGATGTACATGCGTATTCTTCGTCTTAGCCATTCATCGGTTGCCTGAAGCAGTTTCTTCATATCCGCGAGTTTAAAGTAATTTACCCAGCCTGTTATGAATTGTCTCAGTTTTAATTTCAGCATTTCATATCCAAGTGCGCTACTTCTTGCTGTGAGTTCTTTTACTTTTGCTTTCATCTTACTGATGCTCTTGGCATGAACACGGAACTTTATTCCGTCTTTAGACGGGTAGAATCCGTATCCCAGAAATTTAATCTTTCCGATGTAGGCCACCACGGTCTTTTCTCGGTTCACTTTAAGGAGCAGTTTGCCTTCAATGAAGGGTAGGATGTGCTGCATTATTCTTTGCGCCGACCTTTTGGTCTTGGCAAAAAGCAGCATATCATCCGCATATCTGACAAATCTGATTCCCCGGCGTTCCAGCTCATGGTCTAGTTCGTTCAGCATTATGTTGCTGCATAAGGGACTGATGTTTCCTCCCTGGACTAGTCCGAGCTTTGTCTCCTCAAATCTCCCTCTGTTCATTGCCCTGGCGGTTAAGTATTTGTGTATGAGTGATATGACCCTGCCGTCTTTGATTGTCCTTGACCGTATCTCCACCATTTTTGATTGGTTCACGGTGTCGAAGAACTTCTCCAGGTCCATGTCCACCACATAGGTGTAGCCCTGATTGGCGTATTCCTTGCACTTTTCCAAGGCGTCATGGGCACTTCTCTTCGGTCTGAAGCCATAGCTCGTTTCGCAGAATTGGGGCTCAAAGATGGGTGACAGTATCTGCGCTATTGCCTGCTGCACCATTCTGTCTACTGCTGTTGGTACTCCCAACTTCCTCGTTTTCCCGTTGTCCTTGGGTATCTCTACTCTCCGGACTGGATTAGGACGGTATTTTCCCTCCAGAACTGACTTGATGAGTTCCTCCCCGTTTTCTTTGAGATATTGCAGAAGATGCTCTACTTCCATCCCATCGATCCCGTGTGCGCCTTTGTTTCTCTTTACCTGCTTGTATGCTCGGTTTAGATTATCTCGGCTTAGGATTCTCTCTAAAAGTCGGTTCCCTTGGCTGTCGGCATTGGTGTTGTTGTTTTCAGTTATCCTCTTGTCGGTAAGCGCTCCCGCATACCCTTCGTGTTCCGCACTATCTCTTTGCGACCAGCCCTTGCCACAGCAAGGTATTCTGCTTTCTTTTCTCCCGCCTTCGGTAACTTTCATTAACTAACACCTCCTTGGGTTCAACCCTTCATAACGCCGTCGACTGCGCTACTATTATGGTATCTGCTGACTTCTCACGGTAAATCTTGTTTCAACCGCATTTCGCGAACTCGCTTTATGCGTCCGTGAGACCTCCCACGGTAAGACGCGTAACTTTCCTCCCATATACCCGCCATATCTACATCCCCGTGTCCGTGCAGTTTATTGGATTTTGTCTTGTCATGCAGACTCATCCCACTTCGGATGCCTAATATGGTTCGTGTTCCTCGGGCCGGGATTTTGCTCATCACGCTTCCTCCAGATTCCACCTCACGGTGGACACCCTTGCGCTTGGCTAATGGTTGGCAACTGCCAGCCCCCATAGCGGACTTTCACCGCCTAGTTACGCGCCATGCGTGGCGCACATGAAGAAAGCCCGGCCGCTCCCAGCGGCCGGGCTTTCCGGACAATATCTTCAGATGAACAGGGGCGCGAAAACAAGCGCGACAATAGACATCAATTTAATCAGAATGTTGAGGGAAGGACCGGAAGTATCCTTGAACGGATCGCCCACCGTATCACCCACGACAGCTGCGGCGTGAGTCGGAGTTCCTTTGCCGCCCAGGTTGCCGGCCTCCACATATTTTTTCGCGTTATCCCAGGCGCCGCCGGCATTAGCCATCATGACCGCCATCAGCACGCCGGTTACGGTAGCACCGCCGAGCAGTCCGCCCAAGGCATTTTTGCCCAGAATGAGGCCTACGGCCAGCGGAGCTACAACGGCCAGAGTCCCCGGCACAATCATTTTCTGCAAAGCGGCGCCGGTGCTGATAGTCACACAGCGCGCGTAGTCGGGCTTAGCCTTGCCTTCCATCAGTCCGGGGATTTCCCGGAACTGACGGCGGACTTCTTCCACCATTTGGAATGCGGCTTGTCCAACCGCTTCCATCGTCATCGCGGAAAATAGGAAGGGCAGCATTCCGCCGATGAAGACGCCGATGATCACTTGCGGATTAAGCAGGCTGAAGTCCTCCGGGCTGAGATGCACAGCCCCGGCATAAGCGGAAAACAGCGCCAAGGCAGTCAGAGCCGCCGAACTGATGGCAAAACCCTTGCCGATCGCCGCCGTTGTATTTCCAACCGAATCAAGAGTGTCCGTCACTTTTCGGACTTTCGGGTCTAGTTCGGCCATCTCGGCAATCCCGCCGGCGTTATCGGCGATGGGGCCGTACGCATCCACGGCAACCGTCATCCCGGCAATCGAAAGCATCCCGACTGCGGCCAAGGCAATACCGTACAATCCGGCGAATTGATAGGCGATAAAAATGGATACGCAGATTAGCAAAACCGGAACTGCCGTACTCTTCATCCCGACGGCAAGACCGCTGATGATCGTCGTCGCCGGACCGGTCTGGGCCGCACCGGCAATTCCCTGCACCGGGGGCTTATCCCCGGAAGTATAGTACTCGGTCACCTGGCCGATAACAATTCCGACAATCAGTCCGGATATGGTCGCCCAGAAAGCACTTAAATCACCAAGAATGCCATTGGAAAGAAAATACGCGGCAATCACAACTAAAAGTCCGCTCGCGTATGTTCCGTTCGTCAGGGCTTTCGCCGGACTTGAGTTCTCATTCGTCCGGACAAAGAAAGTGCCGATTATCGAGGCCAGCACCCCGGCCGCCGCCAAGACCATCGGCATCGCCACGCCTTTGATGCCATACTGGACAATCCCGATTGCCATCGCGGCGATAATGGAACCGACATAAGATTCGAACAAGTCGGCGCCCATCCCGGCGACGTCGCCGACATTATCGCCGACGTTATCGGCGATAACGGCCGGGTTACGCGGGTCGTCTTCCGGGATTCCGGCTTCGACCTTGCCGACCAGGTCGGCACCAACATCGGCCGCCTTCGTATAAATACCGCCGCCCACCCTCGCAAACAATGCGATGGAACTGGCGCCAAGAGCAAAACCATTGACGATGCCCGGATCGCGGAATAAATAATAGACAAGACCGAGACCGGCCAGACCAAGTCCGACCACGTTCATCCCCATGACCGCGCCGCCGGAAAAAGCGACTCCCAGCGCTTTGTTCTGGCCTTCCTGAGCGGCATGAGCCGTCCGGACATTCGCCTTCGTCGCCACATTCATGCCGAAATAACCGGCGAGAGTGGAGCAAAGCGCTCCGACGATAAATGCCACCGCCGTCTGCCATCTCATCCCTCCGGCCGGTGCCAGGAAGGCAGATGCGAGGATGATAGCCGTAAGGATGATGACGAAGATAACTAGAGTCCGGTACTCCCGGCTCAGGAAAGCCATGGAGCCTTCGTGAATTGCTTCGGCGATTTCCTTCATCCGAGGCGTCCCGGCTTCACTGCGGCTAACCCGGCCAGCCAGAACAGTCGCGAAGAGCAGAGCCACGACACCGGCAACCGGAGTAAAAACGATTAGATTATCCATTGCCACTTATCCTCCTTTTCTGATAGCCTTTTGCCAGACACTCAGGTGAGACGGGCTTCTCCCCCGTCTCACCGTGTCGGCAAGCGCAGCAAGACACTCGCCGGTATACTTACACCACCGCCAAAACCAAAGCGATGACAAAAAGCCCGAAAGCGAATCCGGTCGTCATCTTGCCGAGTAAAACATCGAAACCTTTCTTTTTGCCGAAAAAAGACTCCGCTCCCCCGGCAACCGCCCCCAATCCGGCACTGTGGCCGGACTGGAGCAAAATGACGGCGATCAGTCCAACCGCGATCAGCAATTGTATTGTCAGCAGAACGGTCCTCAGCATCTTTCCACCTCCCGTCCCCGCGGAATAAATCAACAAACTCATTTTAGCATACCGCCCGCTAATTGACAATAAGCCGAGCCCGATTTCCGGCGCTGGGCGATACCTACCGTTTCAGATTATAAAAGACGTCTTTCCCGCCGTAAACGCCCCGCGGGCTCAGTTCCTCCTCAATGCGCAGAAGCTGATTGTATTTGGCGACCCGGTCGGTACGCGACGGAGCGCCGGTCTTGATTTGTCCGGCGTTGACGGCGACAACAAGGTCGGCAATCGTCACATCTTCCGTTTCCCCGGAACGGTGCGACACAACAGCTGTATAACCGGCCCGTTTCGCCAGCTCGATCGCTTCCAGCGTCTCGGTGAGGGTGCCGATTTGATTGACTTTGATCAGGATGGAGTTGGCCACTCCGGCGGCAATCCCCCGCGTCAGACGGCCGGTGTTCGTGACAAATAAATCATCGCCGACTATCTGCACCCGTTCCCCGAGTCGTTCGGTCAGCAGTTTCCAGCCATCCCAATCATCTTCCGCCAAGGCGTCTTCCAATGAAATTATCGGATATCTGTCAACCAGCGCTTCGTAATAATCGACCAGCTCCGCTGCTGTCATCGTTAATCCTTCGCCGGCAAGAACGTATCTGCCGTCCCGGAAAAACTCCGAAGCAGCCAGGTCAAGGGCGATCCGGGCGTCATCCCCCGGCCGGTAGCCGGCAGCTTCAATACTCTCAACGATTACCTTGACCGCTTCTTCGTTCGATGTCAGATTGGGCGCAAAACCGCCTTCGTCGCCGACAGCTGTATTCAGGCCGCGCTTTTTCAGGACTGTTTTCAAGGAATGGAAAATCTCCGCCCCCATCCGCAATGCCTCGGCAAAATTCGCCGCGCCGACCGGCATCACCATGAATTCCTGGATGTCGACGTTGTTGTCGGCATGCCGGCCGCCATTCAGGATATTCATCATCGGCACGGGCAGGACCTTGGCATTGACGCCGCCGAGATAATGGAAAAGCGGCAGACCGGCGCTTTGCGCCGCCGCCTTGGCGGCCGCCAGCGACACCCCGAGGATGGCATTGGCCCCGTACTTTCCTTTATTAGCAGTTCCATCGATTTCGATCAGACGGGCGTCAATACCGGTTTGATCGGTGGCATCCATCCCGACGATTTCCGGGGCCAAGATCGTATTCACATTCTCCACCGCCTGGCGGACTCCTTTGCCGAGGTAACGCCCTTTGTCACCATCCCTCAATTCCACCGCCTCATACATGCCGGTGGAAGCGCCTGACGGCACGGCGGCCCGGCCCAGCGCCCCGTCGGCCAACCCCACGTCAACCTCTACGGTCGGATTGCCCCGGGAATCGAGAATTTCCCGGGCGAAAACACCTGTAATTGTCCGCATTACGTCCCCTCCCTTTTACTCTTCCCGCAATAATGTCTTCCCTGTCATTTCCTGCGGCCGGGGCAGTCCCAGCAAATCAAGGACTGTCGGCGCCACGTCGGCCAATATACCATCCCGCAGCTTGGCTTTCCGCTCCGGGTCGACCAGAATAACCGGCACGCGGTTAGCCGTGTGTGCCGTGTGCACTTTGCCGGTTGCCGCGTCAAGCATGCATTCCACATTGCCATGATCGGCGATAATCAGAACCCGGCCGCCGTCTGCCGTCACTGTCTGGACAACCTGCCCGGCACAATCGTCAACGATCCGGACGGCTTGGACGGCCGCCGCCAGATCGCCCGTATGGCCGACCATATCAAGATTGGCAAAATTCAGGACGCAAAAATCGTACTCTTTCTTCTCTGTCGCCGCAAGGACAGCATCCTTGACTTTATCAGCGCTCATCTCCGGCTGCAAATCGTACGTTGCCACGGCCGGGGAAGGTATCAGAACTCTTTTTTCCCCGGGAAACGGCTCTTCTTTGCCGCCGTTGAAAAAGAAAGTGACATGGGCGTATTTCTCCGTCTCGGCAATACGCAGTTGGCGCAGTCCCGCCCGGCTGATCACTTCCCCGAGCGTGTTGCGCAAATCCAGCGGGGGGAAAGCGATCTCGGCCGGAATATCTGCCGCGTACTCGGTGAACGCAACATAATGAACCGGGAAAAAACCCGGCCGGCGGGGAAAATCGGTGAAATCCTCAGTCAGAAACGCCCGGCTGATTTCCCGCGCCCGGTCCGCCCGGAAGTTGTAAAAGATAATCGTGTCGTTATCCCCGACGAGGCCGCGCGGCCGATCGCCGGCCGGACTGATGACCGTCGGGCGGACGAATTCATCCGTCTCACCCCGGGCATAAGCTTCCGCCAGCGCCGCCGCGGCGCTGTCCGCCCGGAGCGCCGCTCCGCCGGTAATTGCGTTATATGCCTGCTCGACCCGCTCCCAGCGCTGATCGCGATCCATCGCGTAATAGCGGCCCATTACGGTGGCGATAATCCCCGGTCCGGCGGCAAGTCTTTTCTCCAAGAGGTCAAGATATTGCCCGGCGCTTTTCGGCGGGACATCTCTCCCGTCCAGGAAGGCGTGGACGAAAACTTTTTCAATTCCGTAATCCGCCGCCATGTCCAGCAAGGCAAAAAGATGATCGATATGACTGTGCACCCCGCCGTCCGAAAGAAGCCCGAACAAATGCAGGGAAGTGCCGAAAGCTTTCGTCCTCTCCATGGCTTCCCGCAGAACCTTGTTCCGGTAGAAAGTCCCGTCGGCGACGGCCCGGCTGATTCGAGTCAGATCTTGATAGACAATCCGCCCGGCCCCGATATTCAAATGGCCGACATTGGAATCCCCCATCTGTCCCGGCAGCAGTCCCACTGCTTCACCGGCGGCGGCCAATGCCGCCGCCGGATATTCGCGGAGCAGGCGGGTAAGGACGGGCATTGCGTCTTGGCGGCAGGCGTTCCCTGCCGCCGGGCAACCAAGCCCCCAGCCGTCAAGGATCATGAGCAGCACCGGCCTCAGTTCCCGGCCCATATCAGTTCTCCCTCCCACCGGCGCGGCGGGCAATCGCAAGGAAGGTTTCCGGGTCAAGGCTGGCTCCGCCGACCAGCGCCCCGTCTATATCAGATTCTTGGATAAAATCGCCAATATTATTCGGTTTGACGCTGCCGCCGTACAATATTCTCACTTGGGCAGCCGTACTGTCCCCGGACAAAGTGCGCAGTGTTTCCCGGATAAAGCGGCTGACTGCCGCCGCGTCGGCCGCCGTTGCGGCGACTCCCGTACCGATAGCCCAGACCGGTTCGTAAGCGACCACCAATTCCGCGTCCGAAATCTTTATCCCCCTCAGTCCTTCCCGCACCTGCCGGCCGACAACGGCTTCCGTCCGATTGTCCCGGCGCTCCGTCGCTGTTTCCCCGACACAGAGGATTGGGATGAGACCGCCGGCAATAGCGGCGGCAGCTTTCCGGTTGACAGCTTCGTCCGTCTCTCCGGCCGCACGCCGCTCCGAATGGCCGATAATAACATAACGGCAGCCGGCATCCCGCAGCATCGGCGGCGAGATTTCACCGGTATGAGCCCCTTCGTTCTCCCAGTGGACATCCTGCGCCCCCAAGGCGACGGGAGTATCGGCCAAGAGCGCCGTGAGCGAATAAAGGGCTGTAAACGGCGGGCAAACAACAATCTCCACCCCGTCAAGCCCCGCCGCCTTTTCCCGCAGAGCGGCGGCAAAAACAGCCGACTCCGGTACCGTCTTATGCATTTTCCAGTTCCCCGCAATCAAAGGTTTCCGCATTTCTTCACCCCCGGCAGATATAATCATCAATATTAACAGGGGGAGAGAATACTCCCCCTGATTTCCGATTAATTCTCCGTACTGGCGGGCGTCTGCCCTCAGTCAAATACCTTATTTATTCTGCAGAACCGCCACGCCGGGCAGTTCTTTGCCTTCCATAAACTCAAGGGAAGCGCCGCCGCCGGTCGAGATGTGGGTTATTTCCGGGGAAAGCCCGAATTTCTGCACCGCAGCGGCCGAATCACCGCCGCCGACAATTGTCACCCCGGTTGAGGCGGCCATCGCTTCCGCCACCGCCCGGGTCCCAGCCGCAAAGCTGTCGATTTCGAATACCCCCATCGGACCGTTCCAGAAGACTGTCTCAGCCCGGGCGATAGCTTGCCGGAACAATTCCCGGGTAGCCGGCCCGATATCGAGTGCCATCCGATCGGGCGGAATGGCAGTTGCCGGGACGATCTCCGTTGCCGCCTCCGGTGCCGCTTGCTCCGCGGCTACCAAATCGACCGGAAGCAGAAGTTCCACGCCTCCGGCCGCGGCCGCTTCCATAATCCGCGCCGCCGCTGCCGTTTTATCCTCTTCCACACGGGATATCCCGGTTTCCCGGCCTTTGGCCCGCAGGAAAGTGTTCGCCATGCCGCCGCCGATAATCAACATATCCACCTTCGTCAGCAGATTCTCCAGAACGGCAATTTTATCGGATACCTTCGCGCCGCCGATCATAGCGGCAAAGGGCCGGGCCGGAGCATTCAATGCTTCTCCCAGGACCGAAATTTCTTTCTCTACCAGCAGTCCGGCCACCGCCGGCAGATAAGCCGCCACCCCGGCCGTCGAAGCGTGGGCCCGGTGGGCGGTCCCAAAAGCATCGTTGACGAAAATCTCGGCCAGCCCGGCCAGCTTTCGGGCAAAAACCGGATCGTTTTTCTCTTCTTCCCCATAGAAGCGGATGTTCTCCAACAGCAGCACATCGCCTTCCGCCATCGCCTCCGCCATTTCCTCAACCGCCGGTCCAAGGCAATCGTCCGCCTTGCGCACCGGCTGCCGCAATAATTCACCCAGGCGAACCGCTACCGGGTCGAGGCGCAGGTTTTCCACAATCTTGCCCTTGGGACGGCCCAGGTGGGAAACCAGAATCACTTTCGCTTTCCGCTCCACCAGATAACGGATTGACGGCAAAGCTTCCCGGATGCGTTTGTCATCAGTGATGGAGCCCTGCCCGTCCAGCGGAACATTGAAATCAACCCGCATCAATACTTTTTTGCCGGCAACGTCGATGTCGCGTACAGTTTTCTTCTTCATCCGTCTGCCTCCGTTACTTTCCCTGTCCCATGCTGTAGACGGCCAAATCAAGCAAGCGGCAGGCGTAAGCCCACTCATTGTCGTACCAGGTGATAACTTTAATCAAATTTCCCCCGATCGCCATGGTCATCGGCGCATCGACGACGCAGGAAAACGGGTTGCCGCGGAAATCGACGGAAACGAGGGGTTCGTCCGAGACGGCCAGATACCCTTTCATCCGTCCCTGCGCGGCGGCCCGATAAGCCTCATTTACCGCGTCCACCGACGCTTCGGTCGCCAGCTCGGCTACGAAATCCAAAGTGGAGACAGCAGGGGTCGGAACCCGCATCGCAAAACCATTCAGTTTGCCGTCCAGTTCAGGAATCACATCGCCCAGTTTGGCGGCGACATCGGTCGCCGCCGGGACGATCGACAGCGAAGCAGCCCGGTCCCGGCGCCAATCATTGTGCGCAATATCCAGTATGTCATGATCGTTAGTGTCGGAATGAATCGCGGTGACCATTCCTTTGGCAATCCCGAAGGCGTCATTCAGCACTTTCGCCGCCGGTGCCAGGCAATTCATCGTGCTGGAGGCGCCGGCAATGATATGATGCCTGGCCGGATCGTATTTCTCCTCGTTCACTCCGAGGACGACAGTAATATCGGCTTCTTTTGCCGGGGCTGCAATTATCACTTTTTTGACTCCGGCCTGCCGGCACGCCTCTGCCGCCGCCCGATCCCGCAATTCTCCCGCTGTCTCGATCACCACATCAACGCCCAAATCACCCCAGGGAATCTGCGCCGGATCTTTTTCCGCGAAGATTTTCGTCACCCGGCCGTCAACTTCAATCTTGCCGGCCTCCACCTTAACTTGCCCGGGATAGGCCCCATAGATAGAATCGTATTGCAGCCATTGCGCGTTCGCCGCGGCATCCGCCAGGTCGTTGACCGCGACAATCTCCACTTCCGGCTGGCGCGACGCAAAGCGGAAAGATGAGCGCCCGACCCGCCCGAAACCGTTAATCCCTATTTTGATTGGCATGCAGCATCATCCTTTCCTGAATTAATCGTATTTTGTGCTACACTATATTTAATTATGTTGTACAATATTTCGCTTTCCGCTCTTTAGTTCCTGCCGGGACTATCTTTTTCTCCGCTTTTTCCTGTTGCAGCCGGCCGGGCAGCCCCAGCCCAACGGTCAAGGCTCCGCCGCAAATCATTCGACACTCACCCTTCTTGCCACCGCGTTAACCGCGAGTACATTCAGCGCCGTCATATATTCAAGGATTTCCTTGACAACCGCCTGCACATTGCGCAGGACCTCCGGAATCAGCACACCATATTTCACCGTTGTGTCGATGCTGACGATAAGCCCTTCCGGCCTGGTTTCCAGATTAATCCGCCCGACCCGGCTGATGCCCGGAACCTCACTGCAGGCTCGTGCCGCGATGGCTACCAGCACATTATCGGCGATGAAAAACCGGCCCAGCGAACTGAATGTAGGACGGACCACCGATTTTTCGACAATCAAATTCTCCTCGTACTCGCCCCGCTTATTGAGAAAAACCCGCAGCGGATTCAGGAGATAACCGGAAAAACTCTTCTTCACCTCAAACGTCGGCGCCGGAATGACATGGGTGCCGCGCTGAGCCCGAATTCGTTTTGCCCGGTTGATTTCCAGACGGGTGGAGATATCCTCAATGTTAATAATGCTCGCCGGCGCCGGCAAACCAAGCAATGCCGCGATCTTCTCCACCATGCCAAGCGAAGTGCCGAGAACAAGAAGGCGCTCCGGCTGATGCTCCGCCAGCGCAGCCTTCACCGCAGCGACGTGCTCCGGGTCGGTGAACAGCGCTCTCTTGATCGCACTGATTTTTGTTGCTTCCCGTTTGGCCGAGTAGCCGGCCAGCACTTTACTGCCTTTGATCAGCAGCCCGTCGTCGATGATATACTCAATGCCGTATTCGTGCGCCACTACTTGCGCCCGGTGACTTTTCCCCGTTCCGCTCGCCCCGATCAGGGCAAATATCTCCATTATCCCGCCTCCTGCTCCGGCGTATGCGGCTGCTCACCAGTTGCGGAATTTACTTCCGCCAGCTTAATATATTCCCTTTCCCGGCCGTTTATCCTGCCGAAATCTAGCCCGCCGCACCGGCCTGCCTCGCCTGAATAAACCAGCAGGGGCGGCCTCTGCGCCGCCCCGTGTTCCCGAACCTGGCTGGGTCGGCCTCACCGCCTCACGTTCCCAAACCTGGCTGGGTCGGCTTCACCGCCTCGCGTTCCCAAACCTGTAGGGAACGACGCCCCCGCCGTTCCGCCCTCTGTTACCCGCATCGCCAACCATTGTCATTGCGAGGAGCCGCGGGCGGCGACGCGGCAATCTCTTCCGTCGTCCCGGCCTCGCCTCGCCCCTTCGACACTTTCATTACCCCTTCCCAAAACCGACGGCCGGCTTCATCAGGCCGGCCGGCTCTTCTTTAGCTTCAGTAATTCCTCCATCAATCGGTTCACCCGCGCCATATCATACTCGCGGTATCCCTGCTCCTCATCCCATTCGCGCATCGCCGCATGACCGGGGTCGTTCCAGGCCGGCAGATATTCCGCATAACCGTAGACGCCGCCGCATTTCTCCGGCGGACAATTCCCTTCGTGTTGATAATTATCATACCAGCCCATCGCAACACTGGATGGTGTCGTGCAGGCGATGGAAGGTGATGCCGACAGGGAGGACAACTCATCGCCAAACCGGCGGGGTGACGTCGTTGATGGTTATCTTGAATTCATAGGCTTTTATGGGTTAGTTTCCCCGGGCAGATTAGCGGCAGGGCATACACGTTTCACTTCACCCGCTTCAGGATGACTTCATGCTCGTTCAACCTGGCGTCGACACCCATCACGTACTCCTTGACCATACCTAAAGCGCCGTCTATCTTATCCATCCGGGAAGTCAACTCCCGCTTGGTACCTTCAAGCTTTTCATCCAGAGCATTCGCTTTCTTATCCAGCGCATTCACCTTAATATCCATCCTGTCAAGCTTCCTGCCCAGGGTGTCCATGTTGTTTTCCAAGGAGTCAAACCTCGCAACCAGATGTTTATGCCCTTCGGCAAGAACGCCAATACCGGATTGTGTATGCTCGTGAAGCACTTCCACTTTATTGACGGCGGCGTCAAAACGCTTGTCCATCTCATCCATATTCCGCTCGAACCGCTTGTCCATTTCAGCCATGTTCCGCTCGAACATCCGTTGAATTATGGAAATCACTTCTTCGTTATCCATTCATCAACCCTCCTGGAAATACTCCTCTAATATTATAACACGGCAGAGAGATGCAATACTACAAAAAGCTGGCCGGGAGATAATCTCCGGAGACCTCCGCCGCCGATGCAAAGTTACTATCCTCTTCTCCCGGTATCCCGTCTTCCCGCGAAGGATATCTTTATCCCAGAACTTTGTTCATCAGCGTCGTATAGTCATCTACCACATCATACACAACGGAAGCGGTACTGATGGCCTTGAAGTGTTCGCGGGCACAATGTATTTTTGCATCCTCGATCAGGCGGAGCTGCAACGAGGACATGGAACCTTTCGTTTCAGCGACAAAGTAGATATGCTTCACTCTGTCCTCATAGAACGCTATTGCCCAGTCTGGGTTATATTTCCCGACCGGCGTGCTGATATAAAAACTGTTCGGTAGCTTAACATACACCGCCACTTCGCTGCTCGTGTCGATGTTTTCCGCAAACGACCGTTCATTGGCGGAATCGTAGAGGAGATAGTCGTACAAATGCTTGTTTGCCGCCATTGCGTTCACGCCAAGCTGTCCCTTCAGCGTCGGCTCGGTGAAAATCGTGGTGTCATAGACGGCATCCAGCTTGTTGTAAGTGATGTGCTGGATGATAACCGTGGCTTTCTGTTCGTTGATTATCTGCGCCGCCTTGATGATAAATTCCTCCGGGTTATCCGCAAACTGGGCAAAGACATTTCGCTCGATACCACGCAGAATACTTACAATTGCCTTCCTGGTCAGTCCCGTTTCGGCGACGACTTTCCCGATGAGGTCGTATTTGACCGCCGAGTTGGCCGACGCCGGCACCTTGTATACTTCATTCCTTTCTTTGGCAAAGGCGGCGCCGCTCACAAGCTGCTCCCGCGACTGAATGTCGGTCATTGCCCCGGTTTCGACCTTAAAGAATATTTTGGACACACGAAGCTCGCGGTTCAACGCGGAAACCGCCTTCTTGATCAGTTCCGCCTGGTCAAATTCCACTACATAGACGGATTTGGCATTTATCCTCGCCCATAGGTTCCGGAATTCCGGCAAACCCAGCTTTGACTTGTCCAGCCTCAGCTCCACATTGTTCTTCCGGGCGTTCTCTAGTTGTATGGCTCGGCTGTCGTAGACGGAGTCGAGAATGGCTACCACGGCATCCCTGCAGTCGGCGGCTTCCTCGGCTACCTCGATAGTGCCGTTCTTTTTATCCTCGTAATATTTGTCAGTGAGGATACCTTTCTTTACATATCCGCTGATGATGAGCCCCTCGTAAATACTCTGGGCAAGGTCGTTATCAACGACCTGCTCAGTACCGTTTGCGTCAACAATAACCTTGTTCTTAAACAGGTCCGCCGTGACCTGGCGCGGCCGATCCACCACGGCCTCGGCAAGCTCTGTCTGCAGTCCTTTGGCGAAGCTGTCATAGCTTTCATTGGCAACTACAGTGAGGACGTTAACGTTATGGACATCCTCGCCCAGCAGGTTCGTGTCCATGCGCTCACCGCTCTGATTTACCGCCAGCCGCAATCCCCGCCCGACCTCCTGCCGTTTGCGGACGTCGCTGCCGCTCTGCTTAAGTGTGCAAATCTGGAAGACGTTCGGATTGTCCCATCCTTCGCGCAGCGCCGAGTGGGAAAAGATGAACCGCACCGGTTCACGACGGTCGAGCAGCCGTTCTTTGTCCTTCATAATCAGATCGTAGGCGTCCGTGTCATCGGATGTGCGTTCCCTTTTGTCACCAAGCTTGCTGTCCACCATCCGGCTGCTCTTTTTGTCGATAGAGAAATACCCTGCATGGGTGCTGCCGGCGTCAACAGAGTCAAGGTACTTTAGATATTCTGTGGTGTCGTCCGATCTGAGCTGCATGTTGCCGGTTATCTGCCTGTATTCTTCCTCAAACATATCGGCATAGAGGCCGTTGTAGGCTTCACCCGCTGAATTGTACCGCTTGTACTTCGCAACCTCATCAATGAAAAACAGGGACAATACCTTAATGCCTTTGTAAAACAGCTGCCGCTCCCGATCAATATGAGAGAGAATGGTTTCGCGGATCTGGATGCGCCGAAGCTGCTCCTCGCTGACTTCACCGATTACATCCCCCGCAAACAGCTTGATGCCGTTAGTGAATTCGACGGAGCTGTCCCTGCCGTCGATCCGCAGAACGGTATACCCGTCTTTATACTCGCTTAATTCGCCTGAGTTGGGGAATAGATTATAACCCTCGGTGACAATACGCGTAGTCTTGCGGACGCCGCGCGCACCTTTGACATCAAACTCGATGGTGGCGGTTGGATTACCCTTGGAAAGATTGATGCCTTCAAGATACACGTAGCCATTCGTCGCCGTGCTGCCCGTGACGGAGATGCCCTTGACCGCGATTTTCTTGACCAATCGCTTGTTGTATGCTTCCATCGCGTCGAGGCGGTAAATCATATTGTAGACGCTGTTCTGCTTATGCGTCGCCGAATAGCGCAGCGTGAACAGCGGATTAAACTCTTTCAGCCTTTCCTTCGTCGCCGCACCTTCCACCGACTGTGGCTCGTCAATGATCAGAATCGGGTTTGTCCTGGCGAGTATGTCGATCGGGCGGCGGCTGCGGAACTCGTCCAGCTTCATATAGATACGCCGCGCGTCCTTGCCCCTGGCGTTAAATGCCTGCGAGTTGATGATCATCACGTTGATGGCGCTGTCGGAGGCGAAACGGTCTATCTCGGTAAGCTGCGCGGAATTATAGATGAAATAGCGGATCTTCTTCCCGTATTCTTCCGTGAAGTGCTCCTCGGTGATCTGGAACGACTTGTACACACCCTCGCGGATAGCGACGCTGGGCACCACGATGATATATTTGCTCCAGCCGAACCGCTTGTTAAGCTCGTACATGGTCTTGATGTACGTATAAGTTTTCCCAACCCCGGTCTCCATCTCCACGGTTAGGTTATAACGGCCTTCCAGTTGCTTGGACGGCTCGATCTGATAGCTTCGCTGGATTCGGTTGATATTATCGAGAACGACTTGGTCGTTCAGTTCCGGCACGATACGGTGGTTGCCGAAACCGGTGAAGCGTTCGGCTTCGTCAATCGCAAGCTGCCCGTCTTTCACATACCCCTTGTCCATCAAGTAGGTAGGCGTAAGATAAGGCTGCCCGGTAAACACGTCGCAGACGGCTTTTGCAGCATCAGCCTGAAATTTCTGGTGTTTAAACTGAAGCTTCATATCATATCACCCGCACGCTTGTGTTCGGCGCCAGCAACTTGAAGATTTCCTCCACATTGATTTTTTCGGGACTGCCGGCAAAGCTGGCGTCGCGGAACACGGCGCGCAGCGGCTGACGCTGTGCTATTTTCTTGACAACTGCATCGCTGATATGCTTATCAAAGCACGCGATGAGGTCACCGTCATTGTAGGTATGCACAGTGAACCCTTCTATCTCCTCCTGCGTGTGCGGCATGGATAGGGGCAAGCCCCATTCCAGCAGGCACGCGTAGAGCAAGTCCATATCGGTGCGGTCATCCTTAATGTTATCTTCCATCTGAGAGAGCAAGTCCTGGGTATACTCACCCGCCGCATAATAAACTTCGCGCATATTGGTGGAGTCCAGCTTAAGGACACGGAAGCCGATGTCGAGTTCATCAATGCGTTCCTTGTCTTTATTGTCTTCTTTAATCTTTTCTCCGGCACGGCGAATTCGTTCCTTGCCGATATCACTGACAGTAGCGTAACCCGCTTTGGCTGCCTCACTATCTTCGGGGCAAAGCTCAGGAAGCTGCACCATAATGAATCTTCGCTTGCTACCATCTTCGGCATTAAGCTGCATAACTGCGTGGGCGGTGGTAGCGGAACCAGAGAAGAAATCGATGATGACGTCGCTACCTCTTGTAAGTTGATTTAATAATTGCATTATCAAATCAACGCTTTTTGGATAACTAAAAACTTGTCTGCCGAAAATCTCTTGCACTTCTTTTGTTGCCACTGCATTAATCTTGGTATTAATAAGGGTGCTAAAAGGTTTCGCATCTGATCTTATCTCACTCCTATGTCTTTTATACATAGGAGTACCTTTACCATCCTTTGGGAATAATACCTTGCCTTCTGCAATTACCTGTCGCATTCGTTCCTTTTCATAAGCCCAAACCCTATTAGGGTTTGGGTTATATACAATCCCTGTATCGGGATCGGTTATAGGGTAGTACAAATTGGGGCGTTCGGAAGCAGTTTTATTACAGGTCAAGTTATCTCGTGCCCAATCACCACGTGGGTCATTATCGGGATTGGAGTATTTTTCAAATGTTTTCTTTACTCCCGAAAACACTGTGCTGGGGCTTTTAGCATATGACAAAATAAAGTCTTGGTCTTGTGAAATCCCATTCTTTGAATCATTAGACCCTGTGCGTTTTTTCCATATAAACAAACCCAAAATAGTTCACCGTACCAAATACTTCATCACAAATTTTCTTAAGGTTATATAATTCATTATCATCTATGCTAATGAAGATTGCACCATTCTCACTTAATAGATTCCTCGCCAGAACTAATCTGGGGTACATCATGCTGCACCAATCACTATGAAATCGTCCGTTGCTTTCGGTATTGCGGAACAAACGATCCCCTTCTTCGTTATACACGCCAGCCTCTCCATCGTAAATCTCACGGCTCATGGCAAAGTTATCTTGGTATACAAAGTCATTTCCTGTGTTGTACGGCGGGTCGATGTAGATCATCTTAACTTTACCCAGATAGCTCTCTTGCAAAAGCTTCAGCACGTCAAGGTTATCGCCCTCGATATAGAGATTCTCGGTGGTATCCCAGTTTTTACTCTCCTCCACACTGGGGCGCAGCGTCTTGCGGATGGGCCGCCCAGCCTCCACCATGGCGGCCTTCTTGCCAACCCAGGTAAATTCGTAGGCCTCGTCACCCTCAATCACATCATCGGACAGAATCTGCCGGAGCATGTCAAAGTTAACGGCATGCTTCAGTTTTCCGTCCTCGCCGCGAGCTTCGGAAACTACATTCGGGAATAAGGCTGCAATTTTATCAATGTTAGCGGTGGTCATGTCAGGTGATTCAAATCGCATTTTATCCATGTGACATATCCTCCGTTTCTTCTGCCGCATCCGCTGAACTGACGCTAGGCAGTATCTTTATTAGTTCATCCGCAATTTCGCGGGCGGAAAACATCGCTGTGTTCAAAGCTTTTCGTCCGGCTAAGGTTGGGCTGAATACCTGAACTTCATCTTTGGTGATGTTGTGCCAGATCGGAAGTATAGTCTTGCCATTGGTCATCTCAATCTGGAATAATCCGTCTAACTCGTATCGCGTCCAGCCTTTACGGATATAATCCTTTGAGAGAATGACTATACCGAAGCGTGATTTTTTCAAACCATCATCTATCTTGGCTCGCAGGCTGTCGCCCCACCCAATGCTAAGCGTGTCATACCACACCTTCACGCCGCTGGCCTTAAGCTCCTTACATAGTGCATCCGCAAATCCCGCTTTGTCTTCAGAGGCATGGGAGATAAACACATCGTATACTTCACGGCCACTTTCAACATACGGATGGACCGGTAGTTTGGCTGCGGACACTTGCTGTGTTATTTGGGCAGATAAATCTGCGATGCGCCTTTCATAACCGCGCTGTATTGCTTGCTGAGCCCTGTTCTTCTTCTGTAACTCTGCTGCCTCGTCCTGCTGCAGCCGAATGGCAGTATCGGATCGCTTCTTCCTTCTGTCAGCGATCTTCTTATTGATATCCGCCTTATCTCCTATAACTCTCACAAGCTCACTTTGATATCCCTGTATCTGACGGTGTTTTGAGGATAGCATTGAAGAGGATGTATTCTTCGTAATACTATTTTGAATATCACTTATTCGCTTAGTCTTGTCAGCTTCTTTTTTTGCCAGTTCGGCAAGCTTTTTCTCTAGGTCCGCCAGCTCCTTATCAAGCTGATTTAACGTTCTTCTCGTCTGATCGGAGCTCACATTAGCCCCTCCATTTCTTTCTTAAGTTCCTTCAACTCGCCGTTGAGCTCAACCTAGATGTTGAATTGCTTTTCGCGACGCACCTTGTTCTCCAGCGCGGCAATTTCCTTTTGCAGCTTCCGCCGCCGCTCAGTACGGGCAACCGCTTCTTTCAGACTGCCGCCGGAGTTATCGTCAAGGTTCTCTCCGGCTATCTGACGGACGAAGCCCTCATACACCGCATCCATGTTAAGCCCTGTGAGATGCAGCGTCAGTCCGTCAATCGGCTGCCATATGGAATGGTAGTAGGTTTCAGGTTTGAGCATGCCGGTCGTACCTTGTTCCTTGTAGCCAATCCAAGCCTGGACCATGTCCTCATGAACAAGGAGAAAGAGAATATGGTAGGGAATCCCTCTGTCAATCAGCTGCAAAACACGTTTATCAAGGCCGGGCTGGTTCAGGCGTATCTCGATGACTTCAATCTCCGCAACTGTTTCCCCGGCCGCGATATTCACAGTGGAGGGGGCGATTTTATTCCTCCAGTAAATAGAGCTGATTTGCTCCGCGAACAACCGTCTGAGCTCAGCGGTTACGGACAGATTGTCATAGAACTTCTGCTTCGGTATGCGCCGATTGAACACCGTTCCTTTCGGTAAGTCAAGCATGAAATACGCCTCCCGTCAGCGCACTACGAGAAAACAGATCAACTCAAAGTCATCCAGGCCGTTGATGGTCGTATTCAGCGCGGAGGTGCCGCCACCCTTAAACAGACTGTCAAGGTCGCTTTCTTCCTTCACGTCAATGATGGAGTGGACCGCATCGCTCAGCAATTCCGAACATCGGTGCATATTCCTGCCGTCATTGGTTTCCAGATTGAAGGCGCGGCACAGGTCAACGAGCGGCTCGGCTTTTCCCTTGCAGAGATAACGCAGCTTGTCCAGCATTTCCTTGGGTGAAAGATGGTCGCAGACGACTTCGCCGGTATCCGCGATATACACCAGATAAAAGGGGTGCAGGCGGTTCTGGTTGCCGATGTTGACACCGCCATTGATGTTTTTCAGCACGAATACCATACCGGGAGGCGCATCGCCCTTGGTGGGGACGACGGCGTGCAGCCCGTGGGGGGTCTTATCAAGGTCGCCGTTGTTTTTGATGTAGTCGAGCAGGTCGAGCCGAAACTCGTTCAACCCCAAATCCATAATGGAAATGCCTGAAGACATGTCTTCAATATCGACGACTTCCTCCTGCAGGCGCTTGAGCTGAGCCTTGCGGTATTCGAGGTCGCCGTTCTCTTCGGCATTAATCAGGTCGTCGTCGCCGGTGGAGACCATGACCGATATTCTCATGCGCGCTTCCACGCGACTTTTTAAGTTAATGTAGTCGTCCAGCGTCAAGTCCGGCCAAAAGTTTACGAGCTGGATGAACGCGTTCTTGCTTCCGATACGGTCAATACGACCGAACCGCTGAATAATGCGGACAGGGTTCCAGTGGATGTCGTAATTTACGCAGAAATCGCAGTCCTGCAGATTCTGTCCCTCGGAAATACAATCCGTTCCAATGAGAACATCAATGCTATCGTCCGAATCCGGCATGAGCAGTGCTTTGTCCTTCGATAGCGGCGAAAAGCAAGTCAGGACGTTATTCAGAGTCGCCCTGAATTTTGGAATCGTGGTTTTACCGTCCACCGAACCCGTAATCATAGCCGTGTCAAGCCCGTACTTATCCTTGACATAGCCGCTAATGTTCCGGTAAAGATACTCAGTCGTGTCCGAAAAAGCAGAAAACACGAGGGCCTTTTTGTTCCCGGCGTTGATTGGCTTCTCAATCTTCTCGGAGATGAGCGCAAGCAGGGTTTGGAGCTTTGTGTCGTGCGCCGGCGTGATGTCGGTGATAAACAGGGTCAACAGTTCTAATATATCAGCATCCTTTTGGAGTTCCGCGCGCCAGCTCACATAGTCCATATCGGCAAGGTCGATTTTCACTTTTCTCCCGGCGACGAAGAAATCCGTATTCTGGTCGTCATAATCGAAATCGGCGTCATCGGCAAGCTCGGTCGTTTCGATGAGGCTGCCTCCGCCCGCTTCAAAGCTGTTGATCTCCGAAATCGTATCCTCGATCAGCATATTAATGCGCTGGAGAGTTAGTCGGAAGGAGTATACGGAACTCTCCAGCCGCTTCAGAAGGTTGATACTCATCAGGCGGCGGATGCCCTGCTCGCGCCCCGCACGGTTGATATTCACGGATGGGTCCACATACTTGCCCAGTTTGCTAGGGAAAATGAAGTTCGTGGGGATATAGACCGCAAGGTTCAGTTTCATAAGTTCGTCAAATATCTCGTTATAGTTGATGGCGTCGCTCAAATCCGTCAGGGGTGGACGCAGGGACACCGGCTTCAACCGTTCGGGGAACCTGCCGATTTCATCCATGTTGTAATACTTCTCGATATGTTTGCGTGAACGCGCAATCGTCACACTATCCAATACCTCGAAAAAGTCGAAGTCCAGCAGCTTCAAAAGCGAAGCTGTTGTCCGGCCTTCCGACGGGTAGCCGCTCCAGGCGTTGAATGCCCGCTGGGCAATCCGGAAAATCTCGTCGATGGGTTTCGCGGTATCCAATTTATCGTTAATCAGCTTTGGATTTCCTTCGTAGGCAAGCGCGAGCTGATTGCGCAGGTCGGTAAACCGGTTATTGACCGGCGTGGCGGAGAGCATGAGCACTTTTGTTTTCACGCCCGGCCGGATTACCTTGTTCAGAAGGCGGAGGTAGCGGTTCTCTTTTGCGTCAACCCCGTACACCTCGCCCCCGGTACGAAAATTGTGTGATTCATCGATTACAATAAGGTCATAATTGCCCCAGTTCAGCCTGTCCAAGTCGAGCCCGTTGGATTTTCCGCGGATGCGCGAGAGGTCGGTATGGTACAGCACATCATAACGGAGCCGGTCGGCGGCAATCGGGTTATTCACATAGTTGTCCTTAAACGTGTTCCAGTTGTCGGTCAACTTTTTGGGGCAGAGCACGAGAACTGATTTATTTCTGTTTTCGTAGTACTTGATTACGGCAAGGGCGGTGAATGTTTTGCCAAGCCCCACACTGTCGGCCAGTATGCAGCCATTGTACTTTTCCAGTTTGTTAATGATGGCGAGAGCGGCGTCTTTTTGGAATGCGTAGAGCATCTTCCAGATTTTGCTTTCCTTGAACCCTGTCGCTTCGTTGGGAAGCACATCCTCCGAGATATCTTCAAGGAACTCATTGAAGATGTTATAAAGAGCAACGAAATAAAGAAACTCCGCCGAGTTTTCGTTGTAAGCGGCCGTGATGCTGTCGAGGACTTCTTCGGTCACGTCCTGCAATTTCGATTTATCGTTCCAGACGCTATCGAAAAGCCGGGTGAATTCCAGACTGTTCGGTGCGGGAAACTTGGTCATCATGTTGTATGTGTTGTTGCCGCGTTCGCAGCCAATGTCCACGGTCGTGAAACCGCCAAGCGGCATATAGGTAAGCTTGTCATTACCGGTCTGGACGTTGAGAAAGCCGCCCATATTCTCCGGCGTTGTATTTGATTTGAAGGTGACCTTTTTACGAATCCAATCAGCGCACTCGCGGGCGACTGCCTTTTGCGTCAGCTCGTTGCGCAGCTTCACTTCGAACTCCGTCCCGTACAAACTTCGCTCCCGGTTGAGCCGGGGTATGTAAAACTCCCGCTTCTCCTTTGGCGCTCTCTCGGTAACGAATGCGGGCGACGTGAAGATGAAGCGCAATTCATCAATTTGGTCAAGCTGCTTCTTTAAGACCTGATAGGCGTAAATGGAGAAGCAAGCAGCGGCAACAGAAAGACGACTGTTCTTTTCGATTGTGACCGTCAGGTCATCTTTGACGGTTTTTGTGATGTTGTCGAATATTTCCATGCGCCGCTCCTTTATGGGTGTGATAAGTCGGAGTATCGTAGTGCTGCGATTTTAGGCAATTTCTCTTGGATCACTCATTCAGTCAACTTTGTATCACACTGTGCGCCAACTTGCTTCATACAGTCACAATTCGCGCCCTTCCCCCTAATTCCCTCCAATATTTCCGTGTTTTGGCTTTTTGTTTGTTGCTTTCGCAGCTATCACTTATTTCCGAAAGCAAACCTTACTCTCGTCCCTCTCCCGCCACTCGTTTGTCATGCAATATCGCCCAGATACACACCAACCCCTTATTGACGCCGCCCATACCCACCAGCCATCCGGATGTGCTCACGCCGCACACTTTGCGGAATTCTTCTTTCGGCAATGAATAATCCACCCAGTCGGGCAGCAGGCTGCCGCCAGCGACCGTATAGTTAACCGGTATTCCGGTCCCGGTATAAAACCTCTGCCGGCAGGGATAATACCCTCGCCCACACTTCCGGAGACCTTTCTTGCAAACCGTTCTCGACCTGGACACGATACGTTGGGGTTGTTTGCTCTGCGATCACCCCGCCTGGCTTCGCCGGCATCATTAGAAAGCTGGTTGCCGTAGTGACTTGACGGGACGGAACGACCACCCCGTCCGACTTCGCCGTACACCCCTCCAAGGGAGGGGAATTGACGGCAGATTCGGGATGACGAAAGAGATTGCCGCGTCGCCGGCATCAATAGAAAGAGGCTGGCTGCCGTAGTGACTTGTCGGCAATGGAAGCCGGCTCCTCGCAATGACAGTTGCTTGGCTACGCGGGCAGAAGGTCGGGGAACGACCACCCCTCCGCCGGAGGGGAGTAGTTTTTCTTTTCTGCCGTCAGGTATCTGGCACGGCGGTATTGAAAAGATTCCCTCGCTCCGCTCCGGCTGGCCGACCGGAGAGACGCCGCCGGGATCCGCAAAGCTATGAAACATTCCCAATCGGATCATAAGTGAAAGGCCTGACAAGTATCCGTCAGGCCTTTCACTGCCGGCACGCGGCGGAGAGGCTTATTTTGCGCCGGGGCGGCGCCCCCGGCGACTGCGCGGGACAGATATCCCGTTCGCATAAGCAGGGGCGGGCGATCCGCGGCCGATCCTACAAGGGTACGAGCCTTACGGAGCCGTTCCTATTGCTGTTAACCGCAGGCAGGTTTTCTCGTTGCTCCGGCCTGACGGCGGGAACAATACCGGCGGACCGGTGAGGGCACCGGTCCCTACGTAACGCGAGGTTTCGCGGCGCGGCGGGCGACCCTTGGTTATCCCTACGGGGTACTTCCCTCGCCCAGTCGTATCGGAGGCAAAAGCTAAAGCTCTGATTGATCCGCAGCTTGTTCCAATCCGAGATGTTTCCGGCAATATATCACTTCGTCTTCGGTGACGATCGCGTCCACCGGCACATCGTGCGCTGCCGCCGGCACGCCCGGCACGACCTGCAGGGCGAACACCAGGGCGACGGCCGGAGCCCGCAAACCGGGGGTACGGAGAAACCGGTCGTAGTATCCTTTCCCGAAACCAATCCGGTTGCCGCGGCGGTCGAAAACAACACCGGGTACCAGCACCAAGTCGATTTGCGATGCCGCCACCGGGCGGAAAAACTCCGGCGCCGGCTCCCGGATACCGTAAGGCCCCGTTATCAATTCTTTTTCCCAGTCCGCCAGCCGGGCCGGGGCAAAAATCCCCTCCTCCGGCCGGAGCACGGGGACGGCGGTATTCCGGCCGGCCGCCAGCCGCTGCCGGATCAGCCGGTCGGTTGCCGGTTCATCCTCTTTTGACAGATAGCAAAGAACGCAGTCCGCCTCTTGGTATACCGGCAGTTCGGTCAGCCGCCGGATAATCCTCTCGCTTTTCTCCTCCCTTGTTTCCGGCGGCAAAGCCCGGCGGAGTCGCAGCATCTTCTGCCGCAGAACTGTTTTGTCGGATCGGCTCATTCTATCCCCCCACGATGGACGGCACCAGATAAACAACATCTCCGTCCCGGACCGGATCGCCTTCATCGGCCAAACGGTCGCCGATGAGCACGGCCGCCGGGCATAAGGCGGGACGCCCCCGCACCGGGGCGAGTGTTTCCCGCAGCCGCGGGTAACATCTTTGCAGCTCGGCCAGGACATCCCCCACCGTCGCCGCGGCGGGGAAGGAAAGCGTCACGATCTCCCGGCCGGCGGCGGTTTTGTAAGGAGCGAACAGGCGGACGTCGACGTTCACCGCGTCATCTCCTCCCCGCTCTCCTGCCGGCACCGCTTCTCGGCGATCTCCTTCAGGCGGTCGAGCCGGTGCCGGATGCCCGATTTCCCGATGCGGGGATCGTGCATCTGCCCAAGTTCCTGCAAACTTGCCTCCGGATATCGGCGGCGGAGTTCGGCCGTCTCCCGCAGCTTGGCCGGGAGATTGTCCAGACCGATCTTGTCCGCGATATAGTCGATATATTCCCGCTGCGCCATGGCCGCATCGACCGTCTTGCGCAAATTGGCCGTTTCGCAATTGACGACGCGATTAATATTGTTGCGCATTTCTTTGACTACCCGGATATTCTCAAAGGCAAGCAACGAGGAGTGGGCCCCCATCATGCTGAGGAGACGGCTGATGGTATCGCCGTCTTTCATATAGACAACAAAATCATTCTTGCGCTGGTTAGTTTTGGCGTTTAATTCATATCGCTTAAGCAGGCGGCAAAGGGCGGCGGCGTAACTCTCACTCTTGGTGACAAACTCGAGATGATAAGAGCGGGAAGGACTGTTCACCGACCCGCAGCCCAGAAAGGCGCCTCTCAGATAAGACCGCCGGCAGCATCTCTGCCGGAGCTTGCGCCGGTCAATCGCCGGCGCCGTTCCGGACGCTTCGGCCAGAAGGTCCAGGCGGAGCAGAATGTCTTTCACCTTTTCCGTCTCGGCAACCCGCACCAAATAGACATTACTTTTGCGCAGCAGCCGGCGGCGGCGGATGATAATATCGGCGGGGGCGCTGAAAACGCTTTTCAGAAGCCGATAAACTTTTCTGGCCACCGCCGCATTTTCGGTATTCAGATAAAGGCCGAGGCGATGCTGGCCGCTGATGCGGATTACCCCGAGCGTCTGCACCAGAGCAGTCAGTTCCGCCTGCCGGCAGCAGGGCTTATCCGGAAAAATTTTGGCCATTTCTTCTTTCGCATCCAATGAGAAAGACAACACCATCCCCCCATCCTCAGTCATTCGCTGCCTTCCGCTCAGCTCCGCAAATCCCCGGAAAGACGAAGCAAGGCGGCCGCCAGTTTGCCCGGGTCATGCCGGGCGTGATCAGCGGTGGAAATCAAGTCGGCTTCAATTGTCCGGACACCCATTTCTTCCAGCTGCCTCCGGTCGACCGTGACCGGATAGGCGCCTTGCGCTTCGTACTTCCTCTGCAGGCGCAGCGGCAGCGAGCGGGTGTTGACAAGAATACAGTCCACTGTTCCCGGTCCGAGATACTCGGAAACCACCCGCAAATGGTCGCCTGCCGTATAATCGTCCGTCTCGCCCGGCTGCGTCATGATGTTGCAGACATACACCTTCAGCGCCCGGGAGGCCCGCAGCGCGGCCGGCAGCGGCGTCACCAGGAGATTGGGCAGGATGCTTGTGTAAAGGCTGCCCGGACCGAGGATGATAATCTCCGCTTCCCGGACAGCTGCCAGTGCTTCTTCCGTCGGCCGGCAATCGGGCGGCTGCAGGAAAACCCGCTTAATCTTTTTTCCCGGCTGCGGGATGTTCGACTCACCGGCAACGCCCGTTCCATCGCTGTATTCGGCGTGGAGCCGGACCGACGTAAGCGTCGACGGGTAAACCCGCCCGCGGACGGCCAGAACTTTACTTGATTCCCGAACCGCCAGTTCAAAATCCCCCGTAATCTCCGTCATCGCAGCGATGAACAGATTGCCGAAGCTATGCCCGGCCAATTCTTTACCCTGCCCGAACCGGTACTGAAACAATTTCTCCAGCAGCGGTTCGGTATCGGCCAGAGCCAGAAGGCAGTTCCGGATATCGCCGGGCGGCAGAATACCGAAATCGTTCCGCAGGCGGCCGGAGCTTCCGCCGTCATCGGCAACAGTTACTATTGCCGTCAGATTGCTCGTGTACTCTTTCAGGCCACGCAGCAAAACCGAAAGCCCGGTGCCGCCGCCGAGGACGACGATGCGCGGGCCCCGTCCCAGTTGTCTTTTCTGGTATAGGGCGTCAAGCAAGCCTTTTTTGTTTTGCGGCGCCAATACCGACAGCATGGCATGAACCAGCCGCAGCAAAGAGTACAGACAAAGTGTAACGCCGGCCGCGCCGGACAAAATGCCGCGCACCCAGGGGGGCAGGAAACGGCCGGTGGCGAGAAAGATAGTGTCAATGGCCAAACTCTCGAGACGGCCGAGAACGCCGGTGCCGACACCGGTGGCAATACCGACGGCGGTCAGGACCAGGCCGAGAAAGAAAAGGAACAGCCAACGTTTTATTCCAATGCCGGGAGTCATCAACTGCCGAATTCGTCTCATTATTCTCCAGCCTCCGCGCCGCTTTTAGCGGCATCCCGATGTACCGCCGCTGCTTCATATCCTTTTTTCCGCAGCATCTCCGCCAATTTTTCGGCGATTACCACTGAGCGGTGCTTTCCTCCGGTACAGCCTACGGCCACTGTCAAAGTCGTTTTGCCTTCACTCAGGTAATTGGGCAACAGAAAGTCGAGCAGACCGAAGCTTTTCTCGATAAATCGCCCGGTAATCGGCCATTTGGTCACGTATTCCCGAACGGCCGCTTCCGTTCCGGGGAGAGGCCGCAAGGATTCCACATAATGCGGATTCGGGAGGAAACGGACGTCGAGGACCAGGTCGGCATCGAGAGGAAGTCCATATTTGAAACCGAAGGAGACAAGAGTAATTCCCATGCGGTCGATTTCGGCGTCAGCGGCAAACAGGGACATGACTTCATCCCGCAGTTGATTCGGGGTCAACCGGGAAGTGTCGATAATCCGGTGCGCTCTCCCCCGCAATTCCTCCAATCGCTTTCTTTCCGCTGTAATCCCTTCCAGGAGGCGGCCCTGCGGTGCCAGGGGATGCCTTCGCCGCGTCTCCTTGAACCGCCGGACGAGCGTTTCATCCGCGGCCTCCAAAAACAGGATTTGAAAGACAAAACCGGTCTCCTCCAGATGTTCAAGCGCCGCGAACAGATCACCGAAAAACTGGCCGCCGCGGATATCGATAACGAGAGCAATTTTGGCGATTTTCCCTTCCGATTGGGCGCACAGCTCGGCGAATTTGGGAATCAACGTCGGCGGCAGATTATCGACACAGAAAAATCCGAGATCCTCCAATGCCCGTACCGCCTGCGTTCTGCCGGCGCCGGACAATCCGGTGATAATCACAAATTTCATCTTCTCCACTCGCTTCATTCCCCCGTCTTTCCGTCGGCAGCCCGGGCATTGATGATTTGCGAAGCCGGCAGCCCGGTTGCCTCGATGAGCTCCAGCGCCCTTTGAAAGTCACCAACCCGGTGCGGTTGATGCGCGTCGCTGCCGACGGCGAATTTCGCTCCCGCCCGGAGGCCGATTTGCACGAATTCCCGGGTCATATTCCCATGGGCGGAATTGATCTCCAGCGCCGTGCCCTTTTTGGCGCAGGCGACGGCCAATTCGCCCGTGTCGATGGGCAGTCGCAGGCCGGGGTGGGTAATGATATCGATATGACTGCGATTGACCGCTTCCACAACCGCCTTCGTGTTGGCAACACGGACTTTGGCCGCCGTCCGGCGGCTGAACCGGGCCAGGAGGTTATTGAAAACCAGCCCTGCCTGGTCCGCCAGGGAAGCGGCGACGACCTGCAGATGCAAGCCGGCCATTACCACATCCAATTGCCGCAAAATCTCCGGCGGGACATCCAGGCGCCCGTCCAGACTGATGACATTCGCCTCCACACCGGTCATTGCCCGCACGGTCGGGTATTGCTCCTGACAAAGCGCAACTTCCTCTTTAATCTGCAGCAGGGTGTCCGCCTGCTTAATCCCGATCCCGAGCCCGGCCGGTCCATGGTCGGAAATCGCCACCGCTTCCAATCCTTTGCCGGCCGCCGCCCGGACGTTTTCTTCCACCGTACCCCGGCCGTGGCTGTAACGAGTATGGGTATGGTAATCGGCGAAAATCATCACTTCGGTTGCACTCCTTGCTTTCAGACTGTCCTTTTAGCATACCCGCGGCAGTTCCGCTTTATCGCGGCTGCCACCGCTTTGTCAATACGGCGCGGCGGAAGAGAGAAGCATCGCTGTTATCCGTCGGCGCACGTCCGTCGCCCGGTCCGGTCGATCCCGCGGCTGCCTGAGGCACTCGGTAAAAAATATTCCTGACTATCATTGCCCAGAACGCAGATATCCGACGCCGGCCGCAGCATGCCTGCGCCAGCATCCGGAAGCCACCGGGACAAAGATGTTTTCGCCGTTGGTATCATTTCACCTCTCGCTTCTGGCTGCGGCCGATTTGCCGTCCCAATTCCATCAGCCGCGCTGCCCGCTCAGCCGCCAGAGCGGTATATTCTTCCGCCCGCAGCATCGCTTCACTTAATGCTACCGGCCCCGGCGGCAGACTCATCGCCCCGGCTAAACCGCACGCGGCGAAAGGGAAATCGGCCGCCACCCTTCCGGCTACGGCAATCACCGGTACTCCGCAGCGGCGGGCCAGCCGGGCGACTCCGTAAGGAACCTTGCCGTACATGGTCTGGCTGTCTAAACTGCCCTCCCCGGTGATCGCCAGATCTTTACTCGCGAGACGCTCCGCCAGTCCGACCGCTGCCACGACAACGTCGATGCCCGGCTGCAAACGGCCGCCGGTTAAAGCGAGCAGTCCGGCACCGAGACCGCCGGCTGCGCCCGCCCCGGGCTGCTCGGCCACATTTCTGCCGGTCAGCGCCGCCAGACAAGCCCCGTACCGGGCCAGACTCCGGTCCAGCAGTTCCGCCATCGCCGCCGTCGCTCCTTTCTGCGGCCCATAAACAAAGGAGGCGCCCCGGGGACCGCACAACGGGTTATCCACATCACTGGCAATGATGATTTCCGTTTCCCGCAGCCTTGCATCCAGATTGCCCGTATCAATCCCGGCCAGACGCCCCAGGGCAGCACCGCCCGGGGGCAGTTCCGCGCCTTCCCCGTCAAACAGCCTCGCTCCCAGAGCGCTGGCCATTCCGGCGCCGCCGTCATTGGTGGCGCTGCCGCCAATCCCGATGATGATCTTCCGGCAGCCGGCGTCGAGGGCCGCCCGCAGCAATTCCCCCGTCCCGTACGTCGACGCCGTCAGGGGATTGCGCTCCGCCGGCGCCAACAATGTCAGGCCGGAAGCAGCCGCCATTTCCATTACGGCTGTTCTGCCGTCACCCAGAATACCGAACTCCGCCTCGACCGGACGCCCCAGCGGATCTTGGACGGTGCGGCGGCGCCGCTGTCCGCCCGTCGCCGCGATGAGCGCGTCCACCGTCCCTTCACCGCCGTCGGCAAGCGGCAATTCCTCAATTGCCGCCGTCGGCCAGACCCGGCGGATCCCCGCGGCAATCGCGCCGGCCGCCGCGGCGGCCGACAGGCTGCCCTTGAAAGAATCGGGCGCAACAAGAATGCGCAGTTCCTCCACCCCCGTTCCCAATTCTCTGCTCCCATGATAACGAAACATTCCCGGCCTGAACAACCGTATAGCAGAAAAGAAGCGCCGCTGCCGCTTCTTTTCGAAAAATACTTAGCGCCCGGTGATGCGCAGAATATTGTCCTTCCCGGCAATGACCTTCGTCCCGGCAACCGGCCAGACTTTCTTGCGCCCCGACACGTTCGTAACGATTACCGGCACCACCAGCAAAGGCAGTTGCTCCCTGGCCAAGGCCAGGTCGAATTCCAGCAGCAAATCGCCAGCGTCCACCCGGTCGCCTTTATTCACGCTCGGCCGGAAGACATCCTCTCCCACATTGTCCACGCCTACGCCCACATGCACCAGCAGTGATATACCGCTCTCCGCCGCCAGACTGACCGCATGTCCCAGGGGAAAAACTTTAGTGATTTCTCCGCTTACAGGAGCCACCACCCTGCCTTCCTCCGGGGCAATTGCCACTCCTTCCCCCAGCAGTCCCTGCGAAAAAGCCTGGTCCGGAATAGCCGCGAGCGGAACGAGCCGTCCGCTGACCGGCGCTTTGACGAAGGTTATCGGCAGCAGAAGTCGGCTTACTTTTCTGAACAGATCAAGCATCGACGTGAGACCTCCTTTTCCGGTGACACCGTTCCGGCGGTCAATAAATGATTCTTCCGTCGATCGCCGCAATATTCCGGCAGCCGGTCAGGATCATCGCCTGTTTCAATTCGGCCGTCATTTTCTCCAGCACCGCCTGCACTCCGTCCGCGCCGCCGCCGAAAGCGCCGACGATGACCGGACGCCCGACGAGGACCATGTCAGCCCCCAGGGCGAGCATCTTGAGCGCGTCAGTTCCGCTCCGCACCCCCCCGTCAGCCATAATTGTGATTTTACCTTTGACAGCCTCGGCAATCTCCGGCAAGACATCAGCTACCCCCGGTGTGTAATCGAGAACCCTGCCGCCGTGATTGGAGACAACGATGGCTTTCGCGCCGACTTCGACAGCGATTTCCGCCTCGTCCGGCGTCATTATCCCCTTCAGAATAAAAGGCAGATCGGTGGCGGCGACGATCTCCCGGAGCTCTTCCGGTGTCTTGGGGCCGACCGGCTGCCCGAGCATCCTCATTATCACGAGCCCGGCGCCATCGACATCGACGCCGACGGCCGGGGCGCCGGCCGCTTCGGCAATTTTAACCCGGTTAATAATCTCCGCCTGCTCGCGCGGTTTGATAAACGGGATCCCGAAACCTTGCGCTTTACGCAGCGCGGCGATCCCCGCATCATATATCGTCGGGTCCCCCGTATCGCCGCACATGCCGATTGATCCGGCCGCCTTGCTGCCCAGAATGACGGCATCATTGTATTCCTGCTCCGTCATTGCCCCGCCCATATTAATCTTGGCGCCGGTAATCGGTGCCGCCACAATCGGAGTGCCGATTTGCCGCCCGAACAGTTCTGTCGCCGTACTCGGATCTTTGGCCCCGTGGATAGTCCTTAAATTCAGCCGATAACCGGCCAGTGCCGCCACGTTCTCCTGAAAAGCGGTTCCCGTCCCCGTTCCGCCCAGACCCGGGATTTCCCCGGCGCACGCTTTTCCGTCACATGTCGGACAAACGCGGCATCTGGCCTGCATTGCAGCCCGGGCTTTCTTGGTAATCTCCTGATAATCCACATTGACTCCCCCTTTAGAAGATAAGCGGGCTTCTTACCCCGCGTTCCAGACCAACCGCGGCTGCCGTCCGGGATGAGAGCATCCATTTCCCGGCCCGCTGTGCCGATAAGGTGATGGATTTGTAAAAAATCCGCGGTGTTATTTTCAACTTCCGGTCCGGGAAGTCCTTTATTCCCCGGGATAATTCGCTCCCCGGAAAAGGAATGCGGCTGCTTTTACCGTGGCCGGTCCCCCTGGAAAGGCGTGTTTTTCATTCCCAGTTCCCGGGAGCGTTTTGTCGCCGCCATGATCGCCTTCATCATCGCCGCCCTGACTCCGCTCTCTTCCATGGCTTGGATTCCCGCAATCGCGGTACCGCCCGGAGAAGTCACCATGTCCCGCAGCTGTCCGGGATGTTCATCCATCTCCAGCACCATCTTGGCCGCGCCCAAACACGTCTGGGCTGCCAGCAGCACGGCCGTATCCCGGGAGAAGCCGGCCAGGACGCCGCCGTCCGCCATCGCCTCGATGAGCAGAAAGGCAAAGGCCGGGCCGCTTCCGCTGAGGCCGGTCACCGCATCCATCATTTTTTCCTCCGTCCAGAGAATTTTCCCCATCGGGCCGATGAGGCGTTTAACCTCTTCCGCTTCCGCTTCCCCGGCATTTTGACCGAGGCAAAACGCCGTAATGCCTTCTTCAACGAGACAAGGCGTATTCGGCATCAGACGGACGACCCGGGCATTTTTCCGGAGATAACTTTCCAGATACTCCGTTGTTATTCCGGCCGCGATGGATACGACCAGTTTGCCGGGAGTGATGACGGGTGATATTTCCAGCAGCACTTTTTCGATAACTTGCGGTTTGACGGAAAGAAAGACTGTGCCGGCAGCCACAGCCGTCTGCCGGTTGCCGCCGCCGATGCCGACCCCATATTTTTCCTGCAGGAACTCAAGCCGCTCCGGGATAATGTCACTGACCAGAATGTCTTTGCTTTCGACGATTTTCTCCCGCAGCAAACCTTTAATCAACGCCTCGGCCATCATTCCGGCACCGAGAAAACCGATCTTTCCATTCATAATCTTTCCTCCTTGCTCTTATCTGGCACAACCAACAAAAAATGCTCTCCTCCCTAAAGGGACGAAAGCATTACCTCCGTGGTACCACCCTGATTGGTCCTCTGGCGGACCCTCTCTGACCGCAGTCCAATCCGGACTGCATAACCGTTAACGGCGGTGACCGGCACAGCATACTAAGCGAACCGTTCTGCCTGCGATTCCGGAAAGGGTTTCGGCAGTTCAACCGGTAAGGTCTCCCAGTTAACAGACCTCACTCCCTGCTCAGTCTAAGCTGCTTAATGGGTTCCGTCATCATCTTTCTCCGTCTTCTGTTTCGTCTATCTTAACAGACCGTCCCCGCCCTGTCAATAAGTCGTTGTCCCGGCGCCGTCTCATTTCTCATCTTCCCCGGCGGCCGGACCGTCCGGGTCACGCAGGTGCTCAAGAATCTCTCCGGCCAGCCGCCGGCCGATACCCGGAACGGCAGCCACTTCCTCGGCGCTTGCCTGACGCAAAGCGGCAATTGACCCGAAATGCTTCAGCAAGGCGACCTTTCTTTTTTTGCCTACTCCGTCGATCCTGTCCAATTCCGACTCCACCATCCGTTTCGTCCGCAGATTGCGGTGATGAGTGACGGCGAAGCGGTGTGCTTCATCCCGCAGGCGCTGCAGCAGATACAAGGCCGGCGACGAGGTCGGCAGGACGAGGGGTTCGGAGATGCCCGGCCGGAAAATATGCTCGAATTCTTTGGCGAGACCGATCATCGGCAGGTGCTCCAGCCCAAGTTCCTGCCGGACGGCAACCGCTATTCCCAACTGCCCTTTGCCACCGTCCACCACTAACAGATCCGGCAGGACGGCGAATTTGCCGTCTGTACCACCGGCTGCCCGCCGCAGGCGCCGCTGCAAGACTTCCCGCAGCATGGCAAAATCGTTCGGACCATCCACCGTTTTGATTTTGAAATGGCGGTACTCCTTGGGAGCAGGACGGCCGTCCAGAAAAACAACCATCGAGCCGACCGCCTCGGTGCCCTGGATATTGGAAATATCGTAACACTCGATCCGTTTCGGCGGCGCCGGGAGATGCAGTACCTCCTGCAGTAACAGGACTGCCCCTTCCGTCATCGCCAGATCATGGCGGCGCTTCTCCTCCATTTGCTCAAGAACAAGAACGGCGTTTTTCTGCACCATCTTCAGCAGTTCCCGCTTCTTGCCCCGCTTCGGCACCGTTATTTTCACTACTTTTCCCCGCTTGCCGGCCAGCCAGCCCTCAATAATGCCAATTTCGTCGACTTCTTCTTGCAAAACAACTTCCCGCGGGATATAGGAGGCATTGTTATAATACTGTTTGATGAAGCCTTCCACAATTTCCTTGGAAGCGGCGTCCCTCGTGCCATTCAGCCAGAAATGCTCCCGGCCGAGTAATTTGCCGCCGCGGATGAAAAAAACCTGAGCGCAGCTTTCATCCCCGCTCCGGGCGATGGCGATTACGTCTCTGTCCTCCAAGGCACTGGAGATAATTTTCTGTTTTTCGATTACTTGCCGCACCGCCTGCAGACGGTCGCGCAGCTTTGCCGCCGCTTCGAAATCAAGCGCTTCGGCCGCCGTCCGCATTCTTTCCTCAAGCATGCGCAGCAAGTCTTGCTGCCTCCCTTCCAGAAAGAGGCAGATTTCACTGATCATATTCCGGTACACTTCGCGGCTCACATAGCCTTGGCAGGGAGCGAGGCAGCGCTTGATATGATAATTCAGGCAGGGACGGCCCGGCTTTTCCCGGGTAAAATCATGACGGCATGTGCGCAGGGGGAAGATGGACTGAAGCAGTTTTAGCGTCTCATCTACGGCGTATGAACTGGTGTATGGGCCGTAATATTTCGCTCCGTCTTTGCGGATGGACCGGGCGATCAGCACCCGCGGAAAATCCTCCTGCCAGGTGACCCGGATATAAGGATAATGTTTGTCATCCTTCAGGCTGATATTATATTTCGGCCGGTGCTTTTTAATCAGATTGCATTCCAGAATAAGTGCTTCCAATTCGGAATCGGTGACAATATAATCGATATTCGCAATCTGACTCGCCATTATCCGCGTCTTGGGCGACGTATTACGGCCGGACTGGAAATAGGAGCGGACCCGATTGCGCAGTGATACCGCCTTGCCGATATAGATAATCGTCCCGTTTTTGTCCCGCATCAGATAGACGCCCGGTTTTTCCGGGAGAAGCGCCAATTGCTCGGCTATTTCCATCTTCCTCACGCTCCGGCCCGGGCAGTTTCCCGGGAAGCGGACAGAATCCGCTGCAGGAACTGACCGGTATACGATGCTTTTTCCCGGGCAACCGTCTCGGGTGAACCTTGCGCAATCACCGTACCGCCCCGGTCGCCGCCTTCCGGACCGAGATCGATAATGTAGTCGGCCGACTTAATCACATCAAGATTATGCTCGATAACAACGACAGTATCGCCAGCATCGGCAAGACGACCCAGCACTTCCAGCAGCTTGTGAGTATCAGCCATGTGGAGACCGGTTGTCGGTTCGTCCAGGATATAAATCGTCTTGCCGTTGCTGCGCCGGCTCAGTTCCGTCGCCAACTTGACCCGCTGCGCCTCACCGCCGGACAGAGTCGTCGCCGGCTGCCCGAGGCGGATATAGCCGAGACCGACATCGTACATGGTTTGAAGCTTTCTCTGGATCCGGGGAACATTCCGGAAAAACTCAAGCGCTTCTTCCACCGTCATGGCCAGGACATCGGCAATAGTCTTCCCTTTATATTTGACTCCCAGCGTCTCCCGGTTGTACTGTTTCCCTTTGCATACTTCACACGGCACATAAACATCGGGCAGGAAATGCATTTCAATCCGGATAATGCCGTCTCCCCTGCACGCTTCGCAGCGCCCGCCTTTGACATTGAAACTGAAGCGACCCGGCTTGTACCCGCGCATCTTCGCTTCCGGCGTCTGAGCGAACAATTCCCTGATTAAAGTGAAAACACCGGTATAGGTGGCTGGGTTGGAGCGGGGAGTACGGCCGATGGGTGACTGGTCGATATCAATCACCTTATCGAGATATTCCATCCCCTTGATGGCCGCATGGCTGCCCGGCCGCGTCCTGGCATGGTGCAGCTTCTGGGCGAGAGCTTTATACAAAATTTCATTGATGAGTGTACTTTTCCCGGAGCCGGAGACCCCGGTCACACAAACGAAGACTCCGAGCGGGATTCGCACATCGATGTTCCGCAAATTATTTTCGCCGGCGCCGATGATTTCCAGCCATTTCCCATTCAGAGGGCGCCGCCGGGCCGGAATCGGAATCGCTTTAACCCCGCTCAGGTATTGGCCGGTTACGGAAGTCGGTTCGGCCAGAATATCGCTTAGCTTGCCCGCCGCGACAACCGCCCCGCCGTTGGTTCCGGCCGCGGGACCGATATCCACAATAAAATCGGCCGACCGGATTGTCTCTTCGTCGTGCTCGACAACGATAAGTGTGTTCCCCAAATCGCGCAAATGCTTCAATGTCTCAATCAGACGCTGATTGTCCCGCTGATGCAGGCCGATGCTGGGCTCATCCAGAATGTAGAGAACCCCGATCAGGCTCGAGCCGATCTGCGTCGCCAGACGGATCCGCTGCGACTCGCCGCCGGACAGAGTGCCGGAAGCCCGGTCGAGAGTAAGATAATCCAGACCGACGTTGACGAGGAAGCTGAGGCGTTCCCTGATTTCTTTCAGAATTTGCTGTGCAATGGCCGCCTCCCGCTCGCTCAATTTGATTTGATTGAAGAAGCGGAGCGCGTCGCTGACCGTCAGGCCGGTCAAAGCGGCGATGGAGTAATCGTTCAGCCGAACCGCCAGGCTTTCTTTCTTCAAGCGCTGCCCGCCGCAGTCCGGGCAAGGCTTAGTACTCATGTACTCTTCGATTTCCTCCCGGGCTGAATCGCTTTGCGCTTCCCGGTACCGTCGTTCCATATTATTGACAACGCCTTCGAAGGCGGTCTGGTAGACCCGGACCCGCCCGAAGGGGTTCTCGTAGCGAAAGCGGATTTTCTCACTGCCGGAACCGTACAGAATTATGTCCAGAGCCTCCTCGCTCAGTTCATCCACCGGCGTAGTAGTGCTGATGCCATAATGCAGACAGACCGCCTCGAGCAATTGGGGATAATAAGTGCTCGCCCCCCTGCTCCAGGGAACAACGGCCCCGTCCTCCAGTGTTTTTCGCCGGTCCGGGATAACAAGGCCGGGGTCAATTTCCATGTTGATGCCGAGCCCTTTGCACGTCGGGCAAGCCCCGTAAGGGCTGTTGAACGAGAACATGCGGGGAGTAAATTCTTCAATACTCAAGCCGCAATCGACGCAAGCGAAATTCTGACTAAGCAGGATTTCTTCTCCGTCAATCACATCAATCAACAGAAGGCCATCCGTCAGCGAAAGCGCCGTCTCCAGGGAATCGGCCAGCCGTTTGCCGATATCGGGCCGAACCGCCAACCGGTCGACGACGATCTCGATCGAATGCTTCTTTGTCTTCGCCAATTTGATTTCTTCGGACAGCTCATACATTTTTCCATCCACCCGGACGCGAACAAAGCCGCCTTTCCGGGCATCTTCGAATAACTTCTGATACTCCCCTTTTCTCCCCCGGACAAGAGGAGCGAGGACTTGAAACTTTGTCCCTTCCGGCAAAGCCAGGATTTGGTCCACCATCTGCTCCACCGTCTGCCGCCGGATCGGACGGCCGCATTTTGGGCAATGAGGTTTTCCGATCCGAGCGTACAATAACCGGAGATAATCATAGATCTCCGTCACCGTGCCGACAGTGGAACGGGGATTCTTGCTTGTCGTTCTCTGGTCGATGGAGATTGCCGGTGACAACCCTTCAATATTATCTACCTCCGGCTTGTCCATCAGCCCCAGAAACTGCCTGGCATAGGCGGAAAGCGATTCCACATAGCGCCGCTGTCCTTCGGCGTATATCGTATCAAACGCCAGCGACGATTTCCCCGATCCGCTCAAGCCCGTGAAAACCACAAGCTTGTCCCGGGGTATTTCTAAATTAATATTTTTTAAATTATGCTGCCTGGCACCCCGAATAATTATCTTGTCCTTGCCCATCAACTATCCTCCATATCGGCTTTAGCGGCGCCCTGCGCCGGACGCCCCGCTGCTCATCAGTTTCCGGTTCCCGCCGAGCGTTTCCTCCAGTTCGATGATCATATCGCGAAATTCGGCCGCCCGCTCGAATTCCAGCGCTTTCGCGGCCGCTTTCATCTCTTTGGTCAGATCAGCCAAAAGCGCCCTGATTTCCTTGCGCGACATCCGGTTCAGATTCCGCTCCGGCAGATATGAGGCCGGTTCTTCCGCTACTGCCAAGCGAGTCGCTTCCAGGACGTCACGCACTTCCTTATGGATTGATACGGGAGTTATCCCATGTACTTGGTTGAATTTGATCTGGCGGCGGCGCCGCCGCTCCGTCTCATCAACAGCCCGCTGCATCGAGTCGGTAATTCTATCCGCATACATGATAACTCTGCCTTCCACATTCCTTGCCGCCCGTCCTACCGTTTGGATCAGCGCCGTCTCCGAGCGCAGATAACCTTCTTTGTCGGCGTCCAGAATGGCCACAAGAGAGACTTCCGGCAAATCCAGGCCTTCCCGCAGCAGATTGATCCCCACGAGGACGTCGAATTTTCCCAGACGCAATTCGCGGATTATTTGCATTCTCTCCAAGGTATGAATCTCCGAATGCAGGTAGCGGACCTTGACCCCCGCTTCTTTCAGATATTCGGTGAGGTCTTCCGCCATTCGTTTCGTCAGTGTCGTTACCAGAACACGTTCCTGTTTGTCGGCCCGCTGCCTGATTTCCGCCAGCAAGTCGTCGATCTGCCCTTTGACGGGACGCACTTCGATTTCCGGATCCACCAATCCGGTCGGACGAATAATCTGTTCCGCTATCTGCCGGCTCTTTTCCCGCTCGTACGGCCCTGGGGTCGCCGAGACGAACAAAAGCGTCGGCACCCGGGCTTCAAATTCCTCGAAAAACAGCGGCCGGTTGTCATAGGCCGAGGGCAGACGGAACCCGAATTCCACGAGCGTGTCTTTCCGGGACTTGTCCCCGGCGTACATAGCCCGTACCTGCGGAATAGTCTGATGGGATTCATCGATAAACATAATGAAATCAGGCGGGAAATAATCAAGCAGCGTATGCGGCGTTTCACCCGGAGCCCGTCCGGTCAGGTGGCGGGAATAATTTTCGATACCGGGGCAATATCCCATCTCCAGGAGCATTTCCATATCGTAACGAGTTCTCTGTTCCAGACGCTGCGCCTCCAGTAATTTGTTCTGCCGGTGGAGAAAAGCACAACGTTCTTTCATTTCGGCCTCGATATTCTTAACGGCCAATTCGATTCTTTCTTTTGTGGTCACGAAGTGGGAAGCCGGATAAATAGCAATATGATTGCGTTCTGCCAGGACTTCACCGGTAAGAGTATCAATTTCGGAAATCCGTTCGATTTCGTCACCGAACATCTCCACCCGAACCGCTTTTTCCGTATAGGAAACGGGATAAATTTCGATCACGTCGCCGCGGGCGCGGAAATTCCCCCGGACGAAATCAAAATCATTCCGCTCGTACTGGATATCGACCAGTTTGCGCAATATCTCCTCCCGGCGGCGGGTCATGCCACACCGCAGGGAAAGGACGAGACCGCGGTAATCGTCGGGAGAGCCGAGGCTGTAAATACAGGAAACGCTCGAAACGATGATTACGTCTCTCCGTTCAAACAAAGCGCACGTCGCCGAGTGGCGTATCTTATCGATTTCGTCGTTGATGGAAGCGTCCTTTTCAATATAAGTGTCCGATGAAGGGATGTATGCTTCCGGCTGATAATAGTCGTAATAACTGACGAAATACTCCACCGCGTTCTCCGGGAAAAAAGCTTTGAATTCACTGCACAGCTGGGCGGCAAGTGTTTTGTTGTGAGCCAATACGAGGGCCGGACGATTCAGTTGCTGAATGACATTGGCCATGGTGAATGTTTTACCGGAACCGGTGACGCCAAGCAGCGTCTGATGCGACATTCCGCTCCTGACCCCGCGCACGAGACGTTCGATTGCTTCCGGTTGGTCCCCCCGCGGCTCATAATCGGCTGTGAGATTGAAGCTTCCCATTTTGTTGCCACCTCCCATGCATTACAATATTATATCATAAAACAACCGTCCGAAAGCCGGAAGCTGGTTTGACATTTTCTGGCGTCAATTCCGCTTCCGGCCGGACCGCTGCCGTCGTTTCTGAAGTCTTCCAGACAAATTCTACCGGTTACCCCGCAAGAAGGCAACCGCTGTTTCCAATTGGGTGTCGGGCAAATTATGCCCACCCGTTGCACTGATCCAATCATCCCAAATGCGGTAAATCAGGCCGATACCAGCTTTCCCGTCCACAGCCAGCCCTTTCGCCCGCTGGAATGACTCGACCGCCGCCACGGTTGCCGGCCCATAAATCCCGTTTTCCGGCCCGGCGTCAAAACCAAGATCGTTCAAGGCCTGCTGCAGACAGGCGACATCCGCGCCGGATGCCGCCGACACCAGTTCCCGGTCGCCCAGACCGTAGACAAGAATATCCGGGTCGATTCCCGTCCCGTGGATAGAAATACCGCCGGGCGTCAGATACTTGTCCGTGGTCAGACGGAAACCACCTCCATTGCTCAGCCGGAAGAGCCCCTGCACCGAACCTTTGCCGTAAGTCCGCGTCCCAACCAAAGTACCGGCGGCCCGGTCTTTAACCGCTCCGGCCACAATCTCCGAGGCGCTGGCGCTGCCACCGTTGACGAGCACCGCCAACGGAACTCCCAGTCCGGCCGAAGTCGTATTGAGAGTATCCTTCTCCCCTTCCCGGTTGACAATATGGACAACCGGGCCCGGCGGCACCAGAGCGGCCGCCACCAGACGGCCCTCCTGGAGCAGCCCGCCCGGGTTATTCCGCAAATCGAGGATTAATCCATCTACCCCTTGCGCCCGTAATGTCTGCAAAGACGATTGCAGATTATTACTCGTGTTCTGATTGAATTCGGTGATACGGATATAACCAATTCCGCTTTCCAGACGCTCCGCTTCAACCGTATTGATTTCAATGTTGACCCGGGTGATGACGAATTCCGGCAAATCCGTCTCGCCTTCCCTTCTCACTTTCAGGCGAACCGCTGTTCCTACCGGCCCCCGCATTGCGGCCAACACTTCATCCAGCGACAATCCGGTCACATCGGCCCCATCCACCGCAGCGATAATATCTCCCCGCCGGATACCGGCCTTTTCTCCCGGCATGCCCTCAATCGGGGCGACAACGACGATATCGCCTCCCTGCTGGCTGACGTAGACCCCAACCCCGCCGAAATTTCCCTCCGTCCTGGTAATGAGGCCCTGATATTGCGCCTGGGTCAGATAAGCCGTGTTCGGATCCCCGAGCGCTTCCAGCAACCCGCGCATCGCCCCTTCCAGCAGGGTTTCCGTCGGAACCGGATCCACATAGACATGCTTCGCGTAATCGTAGACCGTCAGAAAATCATTGAATTGCGCTATTTCCCCGGCACCGATTTTAAAGAGATAACGGAAACGGAGCATCATCAGCCCGCATGTAAACAAACTCGACAGGAGGACTAGAACTAGTGCTCCTGCCGCCAGTCGCCGCCGCCCGTTCATTTTTTTTCACCTGCCCCGCTTTATCTGTAACCAATATATTAAATATCTATGCCGCCTGTCAAGAAAATATCTTCGGTCCGCTCCGGTGGCGGACTGCCGCAACGGACAGGGCCGTGCTCAGGCACGGCCCTGTCTTGTAACGGTTATGGCAACCATTTGGCCGGGTTAACTGTCGTCCCGTTGACGCGAACTTCAAAATGGACGTGCGGGCCGGTGCTCCAGCCGGTGCTGCCGCATTTGGCGACAACATCGCCCTGATTTACTTTCGCCCCAACCTTCGCCAGCAGAACATCGTTGTGTGCGTAAAGAGTGGAAATGCCACCGCCATGGTCGATGATAATAGTATTGCCGTAACCGGACAGCGATTTGCTGACGATAACCGTTCCGCCGTAAGCCGCCTTGACGGGAGTTCCCCGCGGTACGGCAATATCCATTCCGGTATGTAGCTTCCAAACCTTCAAGATCGGGTGGAAACGATTCCCGTACGGAGAGGAGATTCTCCCTTTCACCGGCCAGATAATCGATTTTGGCGTCGGTGCCTTTCCGCTGTTATTGCCGGAAAGGTTCCGGATGATTGTCTCCAGTTCCTTGGACATCCGCTCCAGTTCATTCAAAGAAGCTTCGTACGCTTTCCGGTCCTGCCGAATCTCGGACAACAGCTTCTCCCGCTCATTCGTCCGGGACTCAACTCTGCTTCTTTTTGCCGCCATCTCTTGCGAAATTTTCGTAAGCTGTACTTGCTGCGCTTCCAGCTTTTGCTTCCGCTGGGCTATCTGCACCTTCTCCTCCTGCACCTGATGCATGAGATGTACATCCTGCTGGACAATCATCTGAAGGAAGCTGTACCGGTTTACGAAATCAGAAAAGTCGTTTGCCGCAAGCAGAACATCAAGCAGGCTGACCGTGCCGTTTTCATGGATTGCCCGGAGGCGGCGCCCCAGATAATCTTGACGCTGAACCAGCTTTTCTTCCGCCGCCGCCAATTCCCGGGTTGCGGTATCAATGTTTTGTTTGATCTGCCCCAGTTGGTTTTCCAGCTGGCTCAGTTCAGACTTTGTTTTTGCCAAATCCTTTTCAAGCTGTTTGACTTCATTTAGAACGTTCGTTTCTTTCTTTTTTGTTGATGTCAGCAAATTCCTTTTATTGGCAATCTGCTGCTCAATCTTGTCAAGTTCGTCCAGCTTTTTTTCCAGGTCGGTGCTGGCCGCCCCCGCCGCCCCGGCGGCAAATAGGATCAGAACAAGACAAACTGCCGTCAGACGAATAAACAGACCGGTCCGTTTCATTGCCTACCCTCCATTCGTTGTGACTGTTGCAAACTTAAACCTGCAGATAACGTCGCAGAGAAAAAATACTGCCGGCCGCGCCGACAAAGACACCGACCCCCAGCAGCCAGGCGCATGTCGTCTTAATCAGCTCCGCCGAGGAAAGTAACGGCAAAAAAGGAACCGACTGTTGACAGGCCCGGACAAAAGTACCGTAGCCGAAATAAAGTAGGACGGAACTGGTCAGGGCGCCAACAACACCGATGAACATCCCTTCCAGTAAAAACGGCCAGCGGATATACCAGTCGGTCGCTCCGACCAGTTTCATAATGCTCACTTCCCGCCGGCGCGCAAAGACGGTTAAACGAATCGTGTTGGAAATGACGAAAATAGTCGCCAGCAAGAGGAGAATAACAAGCACAAGGCCAAGTGTGCGGACGATACGCGTCACCCGCAGCAATTTCTCGACGATATCCTGCCGGTACTTCACTTCCTCGACTCCCGGCAACTTCCCGGCTGCCGCGGCGACGGCAGCCGCATCCTCCGTCTTGACGAGCTTAATCCGGTAGCTGTCCCGCAGCGGGTTTATCTCTTCGACGGCATCGAGCAAATCCTGCTCTGTGCCGAACTGCTCGCGCAACTCCCGGAGCGCTTCGTCCTTGCTCACATAGACGGCTTCACTGACTTCCGCCATCTCCTTCAGTTCCAGCAATCCGGCATCGATTGCCTCCCGGGACAGATCGCTCTCCAGATAAGCGTTTATTTCCACCTGTGCTTCCATATCCAGCGTCAGGGCTTCCACGTTGTTTACCAGGAGCAGAAAGAGTCCCAAAGTCAGAAGAGTGATGAAGACCGTCCCAATTGAGGCCAGGCTCATAAGGTTATTGCGGCGTAGGCTTGTCCACGCTTCCCGGCCCAGACGGCGGAAAGTCCTAAGCTTCATAACCGTATTCACCTCTTTCCTCGTCCCGCACTATCTGCCCCTTTTCGATGGCAATGACCCGCTTATGCATAGCGTCAACGATCGATTTGGCATGGGTGCCGACAATTACCGTCGTCCCCATCCGGTTAATCTCTTCCAGAAGGCGCATGATTTCCCAGGCCGTATCCGGGTCAAGATTCCCCGTCGGCTCATCAGCGGCAATTACTACCGGGTTGTTGACGATCGCCCGGGCTAAAGCGACCCGCTGCTGCTCGCCGCCCGACAGTTGCACCGGCAGCATCTTCATCTTCCCGGCCAAACCGACCAGTCCGAGAACAGCGGGAACCCGGCGGACGATTTCCCGCGGCGATGTCTCGACCACCTCGAGGGCAAAGGCTACATTTTCGTAGACAGTCCGGTCCGGCAGCAACTTGTAGTCCTGAAAGACCACCCCGACATTCCGCCGCAGCAAAGAATATTCGAACCGGCGGAGACGATTGAGGTTCTTGCCGGCAATAATTATCTGGCCGCTCGTGGGCAATTCCTCGCCGTACAACATCTTTATCAACGTGGATTTTCCCGCCCCGCTGGGTCCCACGATAAAAGCAAAATCACCCTTCCTGACCCGGATATTGACATCCTGTAACGCCACCGTGCCGTTTCGATACTTTTTTCCTACATTCCACAATTGTATCAACAAAACCACTCCCAGGTTTACTTCCCGAAGGAAATTCGACAAGTTCCGTTACTTCTCCTGCTAAAAATGGTAAAATGTAAAAATATACAAAAATACACCCGGCCGTGTCCAGCCGGGTGTATTTTTGTCGTTTCTGTTTTGCCGTTAACGTTTTTTCACCTTAACTGCCTGCCGCACCGCTGCGGCAACCGACGGCGCATCCAGGCCATACGCCTGCAGGAGTTCAGCCGGTGTCCCCGATTCGCCGAAGCTGTCTTTCACTCCGACACGCACAATGGGAACCGGGTATTCGCCGCTGACAGCCTCGGCGACGGCACTGCCGAGACCGCCGATGATGCTGTGTTCTTCCGCCGTGACGAGAGCTCCCGTCCGGCGGGCGAGACTGATAACCGCCGCGGTGTCGAGAGGTTTGACAGTATGGACAGCGGCAACACTGAGCGAGATTCCTTCCGACGCCAGCAGATCAGCCGCAGTCAGGGCGGTGCTCACCATGCTGCCGTTCGCCAGAACGGCGGCATCACTCCCTTCCCGCAAAATAGCCATCCGGCCGATTTGATAATCATAATCCTCGTCAAACACGGCCGGGACACCGGGCCGGCCAAGACGGATATAGACCGGCCCAGTCATCGCGGCGGCAGCCCGCACTGCCTTCTTCGTTTCCACGGCATCCGTCGGCACGAGTACCGTCATATTCGGTAAACTGCGCATTAATGCGATGTCTTCAATTGACTGATGGGAAGCCCCGTCTTCGCCCACCGTCAGACCGGCGTGGGAAGCGGCGATTTTGACATTCAGTTTGGGATAGGCGATTGTGTTGCGGATTTGCTCAAACGCCCTTCCGGTGGCGAAAACAGCAAATGTGCTGGCGAAAGGGATTTTCCCGCCGAGGGAAAGCCCCGCCGCCGTCCCCAGCAGATTCTGTTCGGCAATTCCCATATTGAAAAACCGCTCCGGGAATGCCTTGGCAAACCCGGCCGTCTTCGTTGACTTAGAGAGGTCAGCGTCAAGAACAACGATATCTCCATTCTCTTTCCCCAATTCAATCAGCACATCCCCATAAGCATCTCTGGTCGCGATCATCTTGCCCAATCATGCCCGCCTCCTTCACGCCAGCTCGGCGAGCGCCGCCGCCAACTCTGCCTCGTTCGGGGCGCTGCCGTGCCATTCGGCTTTATTCTCCATGAACGATATCCCTTTGCCTTTCACCGTCTCCGCGATAATCATTGTCGGTTTCCCCCGCTGCTGCCCGGCCGCTTCGACGGCGGCGGCGATGGCGGCATAATCGTGGCCGTCGATACTCAGAACCTGCCAGCCAAACGCTTCCCATTTATCCCGCAGCGGCTCCGGTGACATGACCTGCGTTATCGGCCCGTCAATCTGCAGGCCATTATGGTCCAGGAAGGCAATCACATTGTCCAACTGATAATGTGCTGCGGCCATGGCTGCTTCCCAAACCTGCCCTTCCGCCATTTCCCCGTCCCCGAGCAAGACAAAAACCCGATAATCCTTTGCGTCCAGCTTTCCGGCCAGGGCTATGCCGTTCGCGACCGATAAACCCTGCCCCAGGGAGCCGGTGGAAACTTCCACTCCCGGAGTCCGTTTCATATCGGGGTGCCCCTGCAGAATACTTCCTTTCTGCCGCAGTGTCGGCAGAATTTCGGTCGGGAAATAACCTTTCTCGGCCAGAACGGCATAAAGCAAGGGGGCGGCGTGTCCTTTGCTCAGCACAAACCGGTCCCGGTCCGGCCAGGCCGGATTAGCCGGGTCAATTCGCAGGCATCGGAAATAAAGAGTAGTAACGATGTCGGCCGCCGAAAGCGAACCGCCCGGATGACCCGATTTCGCGTTTCCAATCATCTTGATAATTTGCCGCCGAATCCGTTTCGCCACCGCCGCCAGATTTTCATAATCTTTCTCATTCATTTCTGTCTTCCTCCTTATCACCCACTCCGCTTAGCAGCACGGCGGCCGCAAACAGCGGCAGCGCCAGCATCCGGCGAATGCGTTTCGGCTCTTTCCCTAACCGGTAGAGCCATTCCAAGCCAGCTTGCCGCATCCATTGCGGTGCCCGGGTGAGTTTGCCCGCCACAACGTCGAAGCTGCCGCCAACGCCAATGTTGACCGGCACTCCCAGTCGGCGGTAATGCCAGTGCAGCCATTTCTCCTGCCGCGGCGCCCCCATGCCCGCCAGCAAAATTTGCGGCCTGGCCGCCTTGATTCGAGATAACACACCCGCTTCGTCGGCAGCAGTGAAATAGCCGTGCTCATAACCGACCAGATCGATGCCGCGGTAAGCCGCCTGAAGATTACAGGCAGCCGCGGCGACCACTTCCGGAGTCGCCCCGAGCAGGAAAACCCGGTACTTCTTGGCCGCGGCCAGCCGCAGCAGATTGTGCATCAAGTCGATGCCGGTCACCCGTTCGGGCAAAGGCTGCCGCCGGCGGCGGGACGCCCATATAAGCCCATAGCCATCCGGGACGACGAGAGCGGCTTGTTTTAAGACCGCCGCCAATTCTTCATCCCGCCGCGCCCGGTAAATAATTTCCGCATTCGGCGTGACTATCAGATGAGGCGAGCCGTCGGCAATGAATTTTTCAGCTAATTGCACCGCTTCCCCCATTGTTATCGCATCCACCGGGATACCCAATATCGGTATACGTTTACGCCCTGCTTCGCTCTTCAATGCCCGCTTCACCCCGTATCATATAATCTCCTGTTCGGGACGTCCTCTATGCGGAAAAAGGAAGCATTTGTCCGGCCGGCGCAAAAAGAAACCGTTAAGCAGCCGGCTTAACGGGCCGTGTTGAAATTATTTATTCCGGGAGCACCTCGTATTGGCCGCGCACCAGCGCCGTTACATCACTCACCGCCGCGAACCCCCGTCCGTCCTCCCGCGGTACGAGCAAGAGGTGGTTGAGCGCAAGCACCTCGCCTGCTTTCAGGTCTTTCGCGGCGGTAAGGTCGGAAAGTCCCCCGCCGGTACCGGCTACCGCCGCCGCTTTGCCGTCCCGGATAATGATTTCCGTCCCGACTCCGGCCGTCAGCCGCTGCCCGGCCGGCACAGAGACAACCCGGAGTCCGACATATTGGTCGACATAACTGCGCGCTACCAGCGGATCAGCTTCCGAGCCGGGCTCGGTCCCGGCGGCTTTGGCCGATTGCCCAAGGAAGAAACCGCCTCCTCCCATCAGCATCATCAGAAGAAAGATAACTGCCGCTTTTCTCGTCTGGGTCACTAACAAAGTCCGCTCCTCCTCCTGTCCGGCCCTGAATTGGCTGGCTTTGCCATAACTTTGCCGCATCGGCTAAATTCGACATCTCGCCTGTTTTTCCTGCCGGCGCCGGATTGTTAACCTTCTATCGTCATTGCAATCTCCGCATAACCTTCCCGTAAGTTCACCGCGGATACCGTCATTTGTTCCAAAAGACCCGTCTGCCCAAGGGGAAAGGCAAATCCGTCGAAGAGTGTTTGAGCACTCTCCGTAAACAACTGAGGCAATTCCACTCCTTCCAGGGCGATCGAAGCGACCCGGAAAGCAATGGTGTTGTTCGCTGCCGGGACTAAATCACCGACGGCGAAAAAAGTGAACAGCCGCCCGACGAAGCGGATCCGTCCGGCCAGAGTCACCTCATCCGGATGCAGCCGGAGTTCGACATCCATAGCATCAGTGAGTGAAGCAGTCAGATAAGCGTTGAGAGCCGCCTCGCTCACCTCAGCGACGATCCGCGCGGTGCCGACACTCTGCCAGGTGCCGCTTTGCCACGGCCCCAGGCTCCCCGCTCCGCGAACGTCGTTAAGTTCGGCCGTCACAGTATCGAGAATTATCCCGCCGGCCTCGACCTGCGTCGCCGCCAACGTCAGATTGTCGAGTCTGCCGCTCCCCAGCTTGAAAAAAGGGAAGGCTCGCACTTTCACTTCCACCTGTCCCCGGGGAGCGTATGCCGCCCGAAAATACTCCGCGCAACGGGCAGCGTAAAGCCGGGGAAGGAAAAACTGCAAGAAAAGCAATCCCAGGAGCAAAGAAAGCAGTACTCCCGGCCGGAGACTGCTCCTTCTTCTACTTCTTGGCATTATCCCGCACCAGCTTTCGCAGATACGCGTAAATGAACTGGTCAATATCCCCGTCCATTACCGCGCTGACATTGCCGACTTCCACGTCGGTCCGGTGATCCTTGATTAAACTGTACGGCTGAAAAACATAAGAGCGGATCTGGCTGCCCCAGGCAATGCCCTGGTATTCGCCGCGCAACTCAGCCATTTCCTTTGCCTGCTCCTGCCGTTGCCGCTCAAACAGTCTGGCCCGGAGAATCTTCATGGCCGTGTCCTTATTGCTGAATTGCGACCGCTCATTCTGGCACTCCACCACTATTCCGGTCGGCAAGTGCGTAATCCGGACAGCCGAATCAGTCTTGTTAACATGCTGCCCGCCGGCGCCGCTCGCCCGGTAGGTGTCGATTCGCAAATCTCCCGGATCAATGACAACGGTAATATCATCATCGATTTCCGGAATCACGTCGACAGAGGCAAAAGAAGTATGGCGCCGCCGATTGGCGTCGAACGGGGAAATCCGAACCAGACGGTGCACTCCTTTTTCCGACTTGAGCCGGCCGTAGGCGGTCGCCCCGCTGATGATGGCAGTGGCGCTTTTAATCCCCGCCTCGGCGTCGGCCAGCAGATCGGTAATCTGCACTTTGAAACCGCTTGCTTCCGCCCAGCGGGAATACATCCGGAGCAGCATCGATACCCAATCCTGCGCCTCAGTCCCGCCGGCGCCGGCGTGCAAGGACAGAATCGCATTATTACGGTCATATTTGCCATTCAAAAGGACATCGATTTCGAGTTTTTCCAACTTCTTGCCCAAAGCCGCAATTTCCCCGGTCAATTCGGACGCGATTTCGCTGTCCCCGGTCTCCCCTCCCAGTTCTATCAGCTCGGCCGCATCGTTTAACCGGTCCCGGATTTCATAATAATCGGCAAGGGAAACTTTCAGGGCGTTGACTTCCTCAATAACCGCCTTGGCTTTCTCCGGCTCATTCCAGAAAGCGGACTGTCCCATTTCCGCTTCCAGATCCTTGCCCCGCATCTCTTTGCGGGTAATGTCAAAGAGATGCCTGCAGTTCGGCGAACTTGGCCTGCAGTTCCTCCCATTCCCTTTTCAATTCTTCGTACATTACCGCTCATTCCTTCCGCAGCATTTTTTATATTTCTTCCCGCTCCCGCAAGGACAAGGATCGTTCCGACCCACCTTCTGTCTTTTGCGGGCCGGCACCGCCGGTCCGTCTGCCGCCCGGTTCTCCACCGTCTGCCGGACTGTCGGCTGCCGGACGACCGAAACCCGGTAAATCAAACTCACGACTCCTTCCCGAATAGCGTCAACCATCGCCTGGAAAGCTTCATACGCTTCAAATTTGTATTCGGTAAGCGGGTCTTTCTGGCCGTAAGCCCGCAGCCCAATGCCTTCCCGCAGATCGTCCATCGCGTCCAGATGCTCCATCCACTTGCTGTCGACAGTACGGAGCATGACAACACGCTCCAGCTCGCGCATAGTGGGCGCGCCCAGTTGCTCCTCTTTGGCAACGTATACTTCCTCCGCGGCCTGCCGCAGCCGGGACCGGATCTCTTCCCGCGCCAGATTCACCAAATTCTCCGGGGTGAGGCTGCCGGTCGGCAGGAAAAGACCTTCCAGATACTCCGTCAATCCGGCCAGATCCCATTCTTCCGGATAGATCTTCTCATCGGCGAAAATGGCAAGGGCCCGGTCAATAATCTCATCGATCATTTCGAAAACATTGGTCCGGAGATTTTCTTCCTTCAGAATCCGGCGCCGCTGTTCGTAAATGACTTCCCGCTGCTTGTTCATGATATCATCATATTCCAAAACGTTTTTCCGGATATCGAAGTTTCTGGCCTCGACTCTTTTCTGAGCGTTTTCGATTGAGCGGGTAATCAGATTATGCTCAATCGGCTGATCCTCTTCCAGGCCGAGACGATCCATGATGGAAGCGATGTTGTCACCGCCGAACAGGCGCATCAGATCGTCCTCGAGGGATATATAGAACCGGGAAGACCCCGGATCTCCCTGTCGGCCGGAGCGCCCGCGAAGCTGATTGTCAATCCGGCGGCTTTCGTGCCGCTCCGTCCCGATAATATGCAGCCCGCCCAAAGAAACAACTTTCGCGTGCTCGTCATCCGTCTCCCGCTTGATATCGGCCAGAATCTGTTTACGCCTGGCTTCGGCTGCCCGGGGGGCGTCGGGCGTCTTTGCCGCGTCGTATTCCTGCCGGAAGCGCTCAGCGGCCAGAAACTCGGGATTCCCCCCGAGAATAATATCCGTTCCGCGGCCGGCCATGTTCGTCGCAATGGTTACCGCATTGAATCGCCCGGCCTGCGCCACAATTTCCGCTTCTTTCTCATGGAATTTAGCATTCAGCACTTGATGTCTGATGCCGCGCTTCGTCAGAAGACCGCTCAGCAGTTCCGACTTCTCAATAGAGATCGTCCCTACCAGAATCGGCTGACCGGCCGTATGCCGCTCGACGATTTCCTCGACCACCGCCCGGTATTTAGCCTTTTCCGTCTTATAGATCACATCGGGCAGATCTTTCCTGATCATCGGCATGTTCGTCGGCACGACGACTACATCAAGGCCATAGATCTTCCGGAACTCCTCCGCTTCCGTCTCTGCCGTTCCGGTCATCCCGGCCAATTTATTGTACATTCGGAAATAATTCTGGAAAGTTATCGTCGCCAGCGTCTGGTTCTCCCGTTCGATTTTGACGCCTTCCTTCGCTTCTATCGCCTGATGCAGGCCGTTGCTGTAACGCCGCCCAAACATCAGCCGCCCGGTAAACTCGTCAACAATGATAACTTCGCCGTCTTTGACCACATAATCCCGGTCCCGCCGCATAAGAGCATGCGCTCGCAGTGCCTGATACAGATAATGGGAAAGATCGCTGCTTTTGTGCTCATAGAGATTGGCAACCCCGAGCATTTTCTCCACTTTGGCGACCCCTTCCTCAGTCGGGGCGACCGTGTGGGCTTTTTCATCCGCGTGATAATCGATTTCCGGCCGCAAATTAGGCACAACCTTGGCGAACCGGTAATACAGATCGGTCGACTGCTCCCCGGCACCGGATATAATCAGCGGGGTCCTCGCTTCGTCAATCAGGATGCTGTCAACTTCGTCCACAATCGCGTAATTCAACTCCCGCTGCACCAGATTTTCGGCACTCATTACCATATTGTCCCGCAGATAATCAAAGCCGAACTCGTTGTTCGTCCCATAAATAATGTCGGCCTCATAAGACTGCTTGCGCTCGTTGTAGTCAAGCCCGTGCACAATCAATCCGACCCGCAGGCCGAGGAATTTATAAATCCGCCCCATCCATTCGCTGTCCCGGCGGGCCAGATAATCGTTCACGGTGATGATGTGGACTCCCTTGCCGCCAAGCGCGTTCAGATACGCCGGCAGAGTGGCGGCAAGCGTCTTTCCTTCGCCCGTTTTCATTTCGGCGATTTTCCCCTGATGCAGGATAATGCCGCCCAGGAGCTGGACATCAAAATGGCGCATCCCCAAGGTGCGCCGGGAAGCTTCCCGGACAACGGCGAACGCTTCCGGCAGCAATTCATCCAGCGATACGCCTTGTGCGATGCGTTGCCGGAATTCCGCCGTTTTCGCGGCCAGTTCCCCGTCCGTCAATTTCTCTGTCACGGGCTCCAATTCATTTATCAGCCGGACAATTTTATCGAGTTTTTTTATTTCCTTCTCATTATCGTTACCGAAAATATTTTTCAGAAGACTGAGCAAGCCAATCCTCCCTTTCATCAAGAAAGGAACCTTAACGGTCCCTTATCTATCTTCCATCTGATTTATTTTATCATTTTTCTCCGGCGGCTGCAACCTAAGCGCTATTCCTGCTGCGGCAGCATGTTGCTCTGCAGCACGCTGATGAGGGCATCCGCAATCTCCGGGTCGAACTGTGTGCCGCGGCCAGCCAATAATTCATCAATCGCCGCGGCCGTAGTGAGGGCTTTCCGATACGGCCGGTCGGTCGTCATCGCGTCATACGCGTCAGCGACAGCCAGAATCCTCGCTCCTAACGGAATCTTTTCCCCATGCAAGCCGTCGGGGTAACCCCGGCCGTCGTACCATTCATGATGATGGCGGACTATCTCCGCCCCCTTGCTGAGAAATTTGATTTCTGCCGCAATCTCGGCGCCGATAACCGGATGTTTTTTAATTTCGGCATATTCGTCATCGCGCAGTTTCCCCGGTTTATTCAAGATACTGTCCTTGATGCCGATTTTCCCCATATCGTGGAGCAAAGCCACGTACTGCAGGATCTCCACCTGATCTTCCGGCAACTTCAAATGCCGGGCTGTCGCCACCGCGTATTTTGTCACCCGATCCGAATGACCCCGGGTATAAGGATCCTTGGCATCAATTGCGGCCGTCAAAGCCTGCACGGTGCTCAGATAGACATCCCGCATATCGATGTAGCGCTGGAACGAGTGGCGGGCCAGCAACAGCGGGAGAAAAAAGAGAAGAACGCCGAACTCGCCGATGGACAGATAAACACGGGCCAGAAGAACGCCGATGGGTGCCAGCGCTAAGTAATTCGGCACCAGCCAGCGGAAATTTACCAGCCACATGCCAACTGGTGAAAGATTCTGCGCCAAGGCCATAACGATGACCATCAGCGTTACATTCAGGAACATGTAAGTAAACGCACTCGCGGCCAACGCCGGGATACTGCCCGGCAGATTGAGAACTCCCGGTGTCCCGCCGCCCCCAACATAGACAAGGCCGGCTGCAGCCGCGCAGACAGCCAATTGTGCCCGGTTAAACAGCGTTTTTTCCAGGGAGATTGTCCCTTTGATTTCCCGCAGACTGATTGTCCCGATAGTCGCCACCCATGTACACACATTCGGGCCGTAAATTACTAGACTGGCAAAGATAAAAACGAAACCGATAGAAACGCCGGCTTCCCCCGCGGCAAACGGACCGGCATGGCTTCCGCCAGCAATGTCAGGGTGATAAAAAAGAAAAGGCCTCGCCAGACCGGCCAGGAAAAAGGGATGTGCAGATAAACAAGCAAGGCAAAGCCGGCAGCGATAACGGTAAGGATATAAGCCCACATTAGTTTACTGTAACCGCGCATGCGCTTCACCTCAAAATAATGGACTGACGGGCCGGTTCCGCGTTATTTTACCAACCCCATTTAATGTTCGCACCGCCGGCAAGAACCAAAGCCATCAGGGCGAGAACGACCTTCGCGAGTCTCACGTGGAAACCCCCTTTGCGGTAGGCTCCGTCTCTGCTCCGCTAAAAGAAACGGGCAACCGCTCCGCTCAAGGTTCCGCTCTGTGTCCCCGGAAGCCCGTCGGTCCACGTTTTAATTATTCGGGATCCCTTGGACTGTTTGCTTCAACAATATAAGGAAAACGGCGGTTGAGAGCGCTTAATACCGCCCGCGCCGTTGCCTCCCGCTCATCACTATCGATCAGGGCAGCGCCGACCAGGATGTCTTCCCCTTTCTGAGTCAGTACGGATAAGGCGACATTGACGACGTCATTTTTACCGACCCGGCTGACCGCCACATCATCAACTGTTAAGAATAACTCGGAATTGGTGCATTGTTACACAGCGCCGAGGGTGGCGTTGGCAATCAGCCGCAATGTGTTGTGCCGGGAGCGGGGTCCGGTGAAGACCCCCTCGAACCTGCCGTCACCATATTGAAGATTGACTTTTATTTCCGCTTTCGGGCCGGCGGAGGTAAATGTGAGGCCCGTAAAACGTAGCCGCTTTCCGTCCTGCTTCTTCGCTTCCCTTCCGTCCAGCTGAGCAATACTGATCTTTTTGTGATCAATATTCATGCCGAAATGGGCCATGAAAACTGATTCTATGTCCCGGACGATTTGTTTCGGGCTGCGGTTGTCTCCGGCCAGGAGATGTATCTCGCGAATCGTCCCTTCGTTATCGGCGACAATCCTAGCCGAGACGACGTCCCGAACCTGACTAAGCAGCTTTTCACATTCTTCAATTGCGAATTGCTTATCCGTCTTCTCCGCCATGGCCATCTCCTTTCCGCCCACTGCAAAGATTCGACAAGCAGAGGGAGAATCCTTTCTCCTTTGGCAGAAATTTCATGCTTGCTGTAGCATGCTCGGTTTATCGCCCCGCAGGACGTCGGCCAGCACCCAAAGGCCGCCGGCGACAGCCGTATGCCCGCCAAGAATGACCGGAAGCGGCGCCCTGACTGCCGCTTCGGTAAAGGTGCGCACGAAATCATTTTTAATCAGCCAATATCTTCCCAAATCGGAATTGAAACGGTCCCATTCGCTCACATTCCCCGCGATAGCGGCGAAGACAACCCGTGTGTCAATAAAAGCGGCGCTGCAGTATCCGGCCATTCGGCGAAAGAAAGCCGACGGCGACACTTCCCGCAAATAATCGCCCAGCAGCGAGCGAACCTCGCCGCGGGCCTGGCGGCCCAAGGCTTTCATGCCTCTCTCTTCCGAGAAGACCCGGAGACGGCAGGGAAAATTCTGGTTGAAATGAGCGACAATGGCCGGCCCCACCCTTCCCGCCAAAAACAACTCGGCGCCCGGTTCGTCAACCCGGCTGGCCGCCTCACGCAGCCGGCCGGCTGCGAGGCCGCTGGCGTCGAAAGCGGTCCGGAAACGGCTTCCCGCCGCCGGGTGAAGGGAAAGGAAAATCAAGTCGCCCGGGGTGTCCACATCGAAACTGTACTCGGCCGAAGGAGCCGCAAACTCGGCCGGTAGTCCGGCTTCCTCCTTCAAGAGCCAACCGAGGGAATTGTCAATCTCCGGCAAAGCGATTTGCCGCAGCGCCGCCGCCGGGGTAAACGCCACCAGATCGGCCGACTGGACGTTGTTGGCGAACACCAGACGGTCATTTGCCGCCAGCGTCGCCGCCAGTGCCGCGAATTTCTCCGCCCCGAGCAACGGGACGCTTGCCCCGCTGAAATAAAGAACTTTTTCCGGACGGTTCGCCTCGACTGTGCGCAGCAATTCCCGGCCGAAATGAAAAGCCCCGCCGGCGCCGCTCTTATGTACTTTCACTCCAAGCCGGGCGGCCGCGGCACCGAGATCGTCATAATTCGTCACTAAAATAATAGAGTCCCATGCTCTCGACCGGAGCAATTTCTCCAGACTGTCCAAAGTTATGGCTTTCCGGATTTCACTGAACCACAGAGCTATTTCATCTTGCGGGTTCCCGCCCTCGAAAACGACTGCGGCGGCATTATTCGCCAAAATCCATTCCTCGTTTCTGCCTGTACTGGGCAAATTAGCCAAATAATAATCATATTATAACATACTCTCCGGCCTAATAATACCGGGTGTCAAAAGGCCGGGCGAATATCTCGCCCGGCCTTTTGACGCTTATTTGCTTTCCGGTTCGATCTGTCCGTAATGTCCATCCCGCCGTCGGTAAACGACATTAGTGTCATCCGTTTCTGAATTGATATACACAAAGAAATCGTGTCCCAGCAGGTCCATCTGCATGATTGCCTCGTCCGTCCGCATCGGTTTGATGGTAAATCGCTTCGACTTGACGACTCTCCGGTCGTCCTCTTCCCGCAGGCCGTCGTCCCCGCCGGCTGCCCCGATTTTGCCGTTAAGGCGTGATTTTCGGCTAATCCGAGTTTTATATTTTTCAATCTGCTTTTCCAGTTTCTCTATTACCTGATCAACAGAAGCATACATGTCTTCGCTTTCTTCCTCACCCCGCAGCAGCATCCCGTTCAAGGGCATCGTCACTTCGATGATGTGGCGTCCTTTAACCACGCTGAGCATCACTTGGGCTTCCTGCAAGTTTTCCAAATACTTCTGCAGTCTGCCGACTTTCTTTTCCACGTAATCCCGCAGTGCGTTCGTAACCTCGATGTTTTTGCCCCTGACGCTTACATGCACAGATCCCAACTCCTTTCTCTCGTTCTGGTTAATAGTATTCCCGGTTACCGGGAAAAATCCTGTTAAATTTTGCCCGAGCGCCATGGCCTACCCGGCGGGGAAATAGTCTTCCGGTCCTGCCCGGCCGGCTTTGCCGGATTGCCCCCGCAAAATTAAAACCCCGGTTTTGCAACCGGGGTAGTTGTTTCGCAGTGGATGGTCTTAGGCCCGGATCACATTGGCGGCCTGCGGGCCGCGCGGACCCTCGACGATTTCAAATTCAACCGTTTCGCCTTCTTCCAACGTCTTGAAACCTTCAGTCTGGATAGCTGAGAAATGAACAAAGACGTCGCCGCCTTCCTCTCTCTCAATGAAACCGTAACCCTTTTCCGGGTTGAACCACTTGACTTTACCTTGCATGAAATCATACCTCCTAATCTTTACTTGCTACGAATAAGGCTCGAACCTACAGAGATACTTTACCACAGTTGAATATACCTGTCAACTTATTTCGAACCCTGTCCGATTTCCCGAAATGCACGGCCGGACAATATCTTTCCCTCTCTCATTTTGCACCGTAGCGATGCTAATCTGTGGATACTTGCTCTGTGGATAATGTTGATAAGTCTGTTGATAACAGCAATAAAAGACTTTTCGCTGTTGGCAAACCGTCCGGCCGCTCTCTTTCCCAGCCATTCACAGCGGTGCCCTTACGCCGTTGTCCCGCTCCCGCCATTTAAACAGGCAGTTCCATTTCCGCACTCCGGCGAGAAAGCTCGACCTCGATTTCTTCTCTGAGTGCGGTCATTTCCTTGCCGGCAGCGGCCAATTCATTGCCCGCCCGGCGCAGAAAAGCTGCCGGTTCCGGCGTCAGACAGCCGAGCAGCGTGACAAAGTCCATGTCATCCAGACCCACCTGACGGGCAACATTCCGCCTCGCTCGCTGATATTCGTTCTCCAATGCCGCCATCTGTTCCTGCAGTCTCGACCGCAGTTCGGGCAGATGCCCGCCGGCCGTCCGCTCACCGGCCCGGGCGGCATCCCGCTCCTGCCGGAGCACCCGGTTCACCTCATGACATTTTTTCAGCCTCCGCAGCAATACGTCAAGAAGGTCGGCCGCTGCCTCCGGACCGACCACGCCGTTCTGTCTGAATTGCATCGCCACCACCTCCGGAGAATTATCTAAGCATCGCCGTTCCGTCTGACCCCGGTCAGCGCTTACTTATTATTAATTCTCCGGAAAGCCTTATTTACCTTTATTTACCAGATCATTTATGGCCGCCCCCCCGCACTATCTGTACCCAGGCGTCGCGCAGTTCAGCCAGTATCCCGCCCACTTCCGCCGCAATCGCGGCGTCCTTGTGGATATTAGCCTGAATCAGACGCTGTCGCAGATAATCATACAACGCCTGCAGATTACGGGCAATCTCCCCGGCCTCGAGATTAAGCGTGACCATCAATTCGGTAACAATATCCTGCGCCTTGATCAGGCAGTTGTGGGCTTCCCCCGGTTTCCCTTCCCGGATCAGTTTCGCAGCCTGCCGCGTCTGCAGAACGGCCCGGTCATACAGCAGGAGCAAAAGTTCTCCGGGGCTCGCGGTTTGGATCTGACTCTTCCGGTAAGTTTGATAAACGTTGGCTTGCGGCATGCTCATGCGGTTATCTCCCCTTGTTACATATTATAGTTTGATATTAACAGCGGCTGTTTGACGTGGCGGGCAGCAACGCCCTACTGTTATTATCGGTTTTGCCGGCAATAAAATTAAGAAACTGCTGCAATAAAACAACGCAACTTTTTTGTCAACTTTTACCATATGCCCCTCGATGCTCTAAATAAAAGAGAAGCCCCGGGTAATCCGGAGCCTCCCGTCTTGCGTCTTATTACCGTAGCAGTTGGAGAACGCCCTGGGGCTGCTGGTTCGCCTGGGCCAGCATCGCCTGCGCCGCCTGGTTCAGGATGCTCATCTTCGTGTATTCCATCATTTCTTTCGCCATGTCCACGTCGCGGATTCGGGATTCGGCCGCCGTCAGGTTCTCGGCGGAAGTTCCCAGGTTGTTGATGGTGTGCTCGAGCCGGTTCTGATAGGCGCCGAGACTTGCCCGCGTGCTGGATACCGTCTTGATTGCGTCGTCAATCGTGGATATGGCTGTTTCCGCGTCATCTTGGGTAGTAATGTCAACGCTCGACAGTGCGGCAATTTCTGCTGTTACTCCGCCAGTGACCCGCATATCGTCAATTGCGATATCAATCGTCTGGTTCGCATTGGAGCCAATGTGGAGCTTCAACGTTCCGCCGCCGGTAACGGTAAAGGCCAATGTATCCAAATCCTCTGCGGCATATGCGTTATTGACTTTGATGCTGACGCTTTCCCCGTTGGGTCCGCCGAAGCGGATAGTCTGAGCATTGCCGTCCGTAGTGATATTAGATATCAGCACTGTAGCCGAAGTACCGCCGGTCAGCGTGAGAGTACCATCGCCACCGTCAGCAATTGTCCACTCTTCAGCCGTCAATCCCGCAAAGGAAATCGCTTCAAATGCTGACGCTGCTAACAATGTGGACACATTAGTGTCTTTGTTAATCGCAACAGCAAAGTCGCCTTTCAGCAGGTCTTTAGTGTTGAACTGTGTTTGATTGGCAATCCGGTCGAGTTCGCTAACCAGCTGCTCCAGTTCTTTCGCCAGTTCCGCACGGTCATCGTCCGTATTGGTATCGCTGGCTGACTGCACCGCCAGTTCTCGCATTCTCTGCAGGATGCTGTGAGATTCGTTCAGCGCTCCTTCTGCCGTCTGGATCAGCGAGATGCCGTCCTGGGCGTTCTTGGAAGCCATTTCGAGGCCGCGGATCTGGCCGCGCATTTTTTCGGAAATCGCGAGGCCGGCCGCGTCGTCGCCGGCTTTGTTGATCCGGAGACCTGAGGACAGTTTCTCAAGCGCCTTGTTCGCGCCGACACCATTGTTCGTCAATTGACGGTATGTGTTCAGCGCCACAATGTTGTGATTAATTCGCATGGTTTCATCCTCCTTGATTTTGTCGGGAATCCTTTCCCTTTTTTGTGGCCTGTTGCCCCGGCCACCCGGGATTATCGGCAGCGGTTCCTCTCGGGCCCGGAAAGAAACCGTCCGTTAATCAGAGTTGCTACGCCTGTACTTTATTTATCGGCAGGATAGCGGCAAAGTTTAGTCCTTTTCCCGTGATTTACTTTTTCTTGTCGATAAATGCACTGCCGCTACCGGGATGCGGATGACCGTAACTCGCCGCCGCCGCCTTTCTCTGCCGCATACCGCCGATTTCCCGCGCCAGTTCTTCCGCCCGGCGTTTCACCGCCGCCGCATTCGTCGCCTCCACCGCTCTGATTTCTTCCAGACGGGACCGGATCGCTTCCCTGGCCGCCGCGACATCCGGTTCGTCTGCCGCGAAGGTGTTTTCCGCCGCGGCCTGTCCCGGGAAAGCTCTCAGTTCGGCAAGGCAATTCTCCCGGCACGCGTCAAGCCGGTTGATTTCCGCAATCCGCTTATCTTTCGCCGCCAGCACCGCCGCCACTTTCTCCCATTCCCCGGCTTCCAGCATCGACGCCTGGGTTTGGGCCATTTCCAGATATCCGGTCAGAAGAAGATGCTTTTGCCGATACAATCCTTCAATTTCATGCAGCAATACTTCCTTTTCTTTCCCCATCCCGGTCAAACTCCGCCGCCGAATTGCTGGGCGAGCCACGCCGCCTGCGCGTTCATCTGCTGCATATATTGCTCCAGCACCGTGAAGCGCCGGTAATATTCGTTTTCTTTCCGGGCAAGCTTATCGACCAGTTTTTCGATCTGCTCGTCGATGCGGCCGATATCATCGCGGAGAGTATTGTCAAATTCGCTGGCATCGCCGGCAATGCCGGCCTTTTCCAGCAGCAACCCTTTGCCGCCGTACGTCTTGATGTTGTCTTCCAGCACGTCGAAGAACCGCTGGGCAACACCCTCATTATTGTAGCGCTCCGCTCTCATCTCAGGCTTATCCGCCGCGTAATAACTGATGTCCGATTGCCGGGCGAACACTTCCATAACCTTATCCGGATTGTTCCGGATGGCTTCCCGGAGTTTTGCCTCATCAATCGTCAGCCGTCCTTTTTCCGTATAACTGCCGGTGGTAATGCCCAGTTCGGCGAGATTACCGGCAGCTCCCGCAATCGGGTCGGTGATCGCCCGACGCAGGCCGTAGACGATATTCTGCAGGAGACTGTCGTTACGGAGCAGGCCGGACTTGGCCTTCTCCTCCCATTTCTCGATTTGGTCCTCCGTCATCGCCTCTCTCTGCTCATCCGTAAGCGGCAGATAATCCCTCTCCCGCGGCTCGCTCAATTTCCCGTTGATTTCGGTAATGACTTCATTATACTTGTCAACAAAATTCTTGATCTGATCGTAAACCTTATCGGTGTCCAGCGTCATCTTGATCTGTAACGGGTCTTCCGTCACCCGATTCAGGGTAAGGTTAATACCGTTCACGGTTATGGTGTTAGAACTCCGCGTCACCAGTGTGCCGTCAAATTTGATCTGGGCGTCCCGGCCGGCCGTTTCCGTCGCCGGCGTCAGCCCCAGCGCGGCGCAGAAATTCCCCGTCTCGGCGACGTTGATATTCGCAGCGGAGCCGTACACATCGGAGACGAGAGTAAACCGGTCTGTCAATTCATCGTAGCTGAGATTGACCTGCGCCGTCGCGTCGCCGTTAATAGTATTCAGGATGCTGCCCAGCGTCTCATATTGGCTGAAAATAAAACTCTTGCCGTTGATGGTGAACTCCACATTGCCGTCATTGAGCACAAGCGGGGCGACAAGATGCGCCGAAACATCCTGCAGCGTCATGCCCAGGTTCAGCCGATTCGTGTCGCCGGAAGTGAAACGCAGATACTCCAGCGCGTTATCGGCCGCCGCAGCCGTTAGTGTAATCCGGGTTGCTCCGCCGCCAGCGGAGAACCGGAGAACCCCACTTCCGGGCGACGTCTCCGTCACGGTCACCCGCCCCGGTCCGAATGCCTCTTCCAGCAGTCCGTTTAAGCCGGCGAGATTACCGTCGGAACCGTCGGCAGCGAAGGTAATGGTCTTTTGCACCCCGTCCAAGTTAACGGTGAAGCTTTTGCCAGCCACCGCCGCGAACTCGGCCGCTTCGGCCCCGGCAAGAGTCCGTGTCACTCCCTGGGCGCTGACCCGCGTCGCCGCTGTCGCCAGCTGCAAAACCTCGACCGTATGCTCCCCGGCCATGGCGTCGACGGATCCGCCTACGGTGACAGCCGTGCTCGTGCTGCCGGTCGCGGCCTCGGTCACGGCCGCGACAAACGTCTTGTATGTGGTTGACGAGAGCATATTGGTCGCCGGTTTGGCGTAATTGAAGTAATTGTCTTTGAACTCCCGCAGGAGATTGGTGATGAAGCGGTAAGCGTCCGTTTTCCACTCGGCTGCCTGCCGCCGCTGATAAAGTTTGTCAAGGGGAATCCGTTCCGCCCGCATCATTTCCTGCACCATGCTGTCGGTGTCCAGTCCGGAAGCGAGGCCGCTCAATCGCAGGATCCCGCTGTATCCGGTAAGGCTGTTTACATTCATCGTACTCACCCGCCTTTATCTCGTCAGACCTTCTTGTCCACGATAATGCCGAGCATCTCCCAGATATTCGCCACCAAGTCCAGGATTTTCTCCGGCGGTATCTCCCGGATAACTTCCCCGCTGTCGCTGTTTTTCACTTTGACCATGATCTCCCCGGTTTTCTCGTGCACGGAAAACTCCAGCTGCGTGCGGACTCCCTGAATCGCCCGGTTCGCTTTCTCAATCGCCTCAATTACGATTCGCTCCGAGACAGGAAGATATTCCCGGGTAAATTCGGGTGTCACCTCCCTGGACATCCGCTCTTCCGGCGAGAGCGCCGGAGCGCTGTTTTCCTGAGCCGCTGTTGACCGACTGCCGGAAAAGGCGCTGTTCCTTGCGGTTATCGCTTCTACTTTCATTCTTGCCACCCCACTCAACATACTTTGAGTCGGAAATCAATTGTCCCGGCCGTTCCTTTCCGCCGCTTGCCAAAGCTGCCGGAAAGCCTCCAACCCTTCATCATCCGCCTGCACTGCCTGCCGGTTCGCCTTTTCGATCTCCCGAAAGATTTCCCGGCGGTGCACCGTGATATTTTTCGGCGCCTTAATGCCTATTCTGACCTTGTCGCCCTGAATATCGACGATGGTGATTTCAATGTCTCGGCCGATTATTATTGACTCATCTTTCCTCCTTGACAGGACCAGCATATCTTCGCCCTCCTTGGCTGACTTCGCCCTCCGTGGCTACCGGCCTGCAGCCGCCGGCCGCAAACCATAAGGCCGCTCTCTTGGTCCAGCCGGCTTTTTTTGTACCGCCTGGGAGCGGGCCATTTCCGCCATCACCTGATGGCGGATGGTATATTTGCCGCTGTTGTTTATCACTTGCCGGCCAATTCCGGCCCGGGTATTGATAACCAGCGGCGCCAGCAGATTCGCCGTAATCTCGTGCTTGTTTCCCCGGACGGTCAGAATAGCGTAAACAGCCGCTTCTTCCGGCCGGGCCAGATCCAGCGCCCGGCAGTCGTTTTCGCTGATTTCCAAGTCGTAATCATAACAGAATTCCCATGGGTTAATAATCAAAAAGGATAATTCCGGTCTGTCCGCCGCCTGCAGCCAGGCGAAGGGCGCTGTCCGCCCATTCCGGACGACAGCGAACCGCCGGACCGTCTCAAAAGCGGGAATACCGTCCGGAAAATTAATAATTTCGTTATCGGAAATATCCAGAACTCCGAGTTTCTCAGTTGTCAGTTGCAATTCCGGCACCTCACTTTTTTCCTACCGCAGATAGTCGACAAGAATCATCGGGAGAATTTTCGCCCCCACCGCCAGCGCCGCCTGATATGTATATTGCATGTTACAGAGATACATAGCGACCTCCGGGATATCGGCGTCCTCCGTCTGCGACAGCAATTTGGTCAGACCGACACCATTATCGACCAGGCGGTCCCCGTTCATCTCCAGCCGGTTCATTTTGGCACCGACTTCGGCCCGGATGGCCAGCAGCCGGTCCGCGGCGCTATCGATATCGGCCAGCACCGTATTGCTGAGGGCGTCCGTATCGCCGGAGCGCAGATTGTCGCTCAGCGCCCGGAGGATGCCGAAAACATTAGTGTCAACAAAGGCCGTCTGACCGGTCACGTTGATATCCAGACCGGCCCCCCAGCTGATTTCCAAATAAATGTTCCCATTGTCGCCATTGTACAGGACACCGCCCGGCGGATTGGGCGGACTTGCCGGATCAGTGTCCAGGGAAAAAGGACGAACCCGGGTATCCTGACCGGTAAAGATATACCGGTCGCCATAAGTCGTATTGCCCACCTGAATTAAATGCTCCATAACCTGGTCGGCCTTTTCCGCCAGCGCATCCAGGGATTCCTGCGGCAATGTCCCCCCGGCCCCGTAGATAGTCAATTCCCTCGCTTCATTCAGGATATCGGTGACTTCGCTCAGGGCCGTTTCTGTCTGATCCAGCCACGCCAACCCCTCCGCGGAGTTGTCGATGTATTGCTGATTCTGGTTCATGACCGAGCGGAGACGCAAAACAAGCGAAGTCCCGATGGGATCATCCGACGCAGTATTGATGCGTTTTCCGGCGGCGATTTGCGTCTGATACCTGGTTATCTGACTGTTACTCCGGTGCAAATTATGCAGGATAGTGTTGATCAGCATTCCCCGCGTTACCCTCATTCTCTCATCCTCCTCCGCTGTTAACGTCCGACAAGGCCGAGACCGTTGATGATGGTGCTTAGCATTTCATCGATGGCCGTCACCAGCCGCGCCGCCGCGTTGTAGGCATGCTGATAACGGATCATATTCGTCATCTCTTCGTCGATGTCAACGCCGCTGACGGAAGACCGCTGATTCTCGATCAGCATCAGCAGAGCGTCTTGATTTTCAACCATCCTCTGCGCCTGCTCTCCTTCGATGCCGAGCCGGGCGACCATCTGCCGCATGTAATCGTTCACGACTAAAGGATCTTCATCGGGCTGACCGTTGTCATCCAACCCCTGCAGCCAGCGGGAGAGCGTAAGAGCATTCCCGCCGCCCCCATCCGGGCTGGCCGCCGCCGCGATCAGCCGGTTATCGGTAATAACGGCTTGATTGACCTGAATGGTCTCGGCCGTAAGTTCGTCGCCGGTATAGGTGAAAAACTCGATGCCAGCGTTCCCGTCCAAATCAAAGCCGGCAACATGAATAGCGTTGAACTCTGCGGCAAATTGCTTGGCCAATGCGTCCAGTTCGCTTCGGTAATGGCCGATGACTTCATCTCTGACCTCCTGGTACCCTTTCAGTGAACCGTCTTTGATCAGACCGCCGAAGGTGACCTCGGCTCCGTTGTCGGCCCAGACGACCTTATTCGGATAACCACCGCTCACCGCCATCTGCGCCATCCCGTAAGTGTGCACTACCCTTTTCCCGCCGATAGTCACTTGGGCTCCGCCCGTCTTCGGGTCTTCCTGCACCTGAATATTGATAATCTTTGGCAGGTCGTCCAACAGCAAATCGCGTTTATCATTCAGATCATTCGGATTGTCGCCGGCCGCCCGGGCAGCGATAATCTGTTTATTCAGGTCGTATAGACGTTCAATCATGTCATTGGCCTGGCTAACCTGCTGGGTAACCGCCTCGTCCACGTTCATCTGCAAGTCCGCCAGCTGCCGGTCAAGGTGATTAAACGTGTCAGTTACTGTTACCGCGGTCTGTATAACCAAAGTACGGACATCTTCGCTCTCCGGATAATAGGAGAGTCTTTGCACCGCTTCCCGGAACGCCTCCACTGTCGCCCCCAGACTGTAGCCGGAAAGCTCGTTTAAGATTACTTCAATTTCTTCCATTGCGGCGCGCCTGACCTCCCAGCGGCCGAGCGACTTCATTTCCGCCCGGTATTGTGCGTCAAGGAAGCTGTCCCTCTGGCGGATGATGGCGTCCACCTGAACTCCCGTGCCGATTTGGCCGGCGCTGTTCGCCTTACCCAGGCTGGGCTGAGTATATGGAGTAGTTGTCTCCAGCGAGACTACCTGCCGAGAATATCCCTGGGTATTGGCGTTCGCGATATTATGGCCGGTCACATCCAGAGCCCTCTGCTGGGCCTGGAGCGCTTTGCGGCCGATTTCCAGACTGCCAAATGTACTGTGCACTCCGCTCAGTCCTTTCTCAGGCTTGCTGGTCGTATAATTTCACACCCGCGGCAGTGCCCGCCACGCCGGTTCCAACCGCACTGTAAAGACGGCTTTTCTCCCCGCCGGCGGCAATTGTTCGCAGGGAATAATCAATATAGCGCAATTCCTGCCGGATTAACCGCTCATTGCTTTCGTTCAGAGCCTTCAGGGTGGCGGCCGCGGCCGTCAATTTTTCCCGCAATTCCGCGCTTTCCGCCGTCAGCCTTTCCCTCCCCGCAGCGGATATTTCCCGGCGCTTCTCTTCCATTTCCGCTGCCGCCTTGACCAATTCCCGCTCAACTCGGGTTATCTGCTCCAGCACCGCGACATCCCGACGGCGCAGGGCGGCGTTCTTTGCTTCTTCCGTCCGGCAGATTTCTTGATATATCTTCAGCTGCTGCCGGAGATGCTCCGCCAGCGTCCGGGAATTGCTCAACTTTATCACCACCCTGCTTTTATTTCAGATTGTCGGCGATACTCCTCCCGATCATCATTACCGCGACCTCCGCCGGGCTAACCTGGTACTCCCCGGCTGCCAGCGCTGCCTTGATTCCTTCCACCCGCTCCCGGCGCACATCGGGGACGGCCTTGATCAAATCTTTGACCTTCTGCATTTCCGCCGCCTGAGGCGAAAGATCAACCCGGTCGCCTCCGCTGCATGCCGCTTTTCCGCCGGTGGCGCCTTTCTCCGTCTTATTTACTTGACACAGGAAAGACTGAACCGCTCCCTGCACTTGTTTACCCGATATCTTCATCAACAATCACCCCGTTTCACAGTCACGGCACCGTCTCCGGCAGCCATCTATATGTATTATCGGTTACGCCGTCCATTCTTTTAACACCCGGAGAAGCGAAAAAAGGCAATTATTTGCCTTTTTCCTTCCCGGTGGCGGGATTTGCGCCGCCTCTAATCTGCCGCGACCTCACCGCTCTTTTTTGGTCAGCCGTTCAAAAGTGTAAACCTTGCCTTTATCTCCCGTTCCCGGTTCTTCCCGTCGCTTTTCCCGGCTCGCCGCCTGCAGTTCCTGCGTCAGTCTGTCGGCGCATTTCGGACAAAAACGGCCGGAACTGATGGGTTCGCCACAACTCTCACATTTCAATTCTTTCCATTGCACCCCGGTTTCCATCAGCCGCCCTTCCCGCAAAAATTTCATGATTCTCTCGACCGCGACCCCGGTAGACTGATGTACCTCCAGCAAGGCGGCGTCTTTATGATCATAGATATATTCCTTAACGAGACGGTACTCATTTTCTTCCACTTCCCGGCAGGCCGCGCACATGTTTTTGTTCGTATAGACGAAAACTTTGCCGCACACGGTGCAATTCCTCAGTTCCATCTCATCACCTCTCTCTTCTTTCTCCTGATATTGCCAATTTCGCTGCCCGCCAACCCATTCCCTGCTCGGCCGACAAAAAGGCAGCAGAGCTTTTCTCTGCTGCCGGCAAGGCCATCAATTGATAACGGCTGCCCCGCGTGGCACAAAACCTCAGATTACAATCACCTTCCTGGCCAGAGACAGTGCTTCCACCACACTATACATATTAGTGATCTGTCCGACGGCCAATTTTTCCTTCAGGTGGAGATAATCAAGACAAATGCCGCAAGCAGCGATCTCCACTCCTTGTTCCGCCAGACGATGCAAGAAACCGAGGGCTTCATTTCCTTCCGCCGCCAGCTTAACCCCGCCGTTCATTAAAATGATTTTTTTCGGCAGAGGGCTGCTCTCGCTCAAGGAGTATAAAAAGTTTTTCATGAGAATATTGCCGAGATTGTCATCACCCCGTCCCAGACTTTCCCCGGTTACCAATAATACGGTATCATCCGTGTCCAGTAGAGGTTCCTCCAGTTCAGGGACGGTGCCTTTGCTGATTTTAATCAGATAATCAGTCCCTTTTTCCGTCACCGAGACGTCGCAGGCCGCGCTGCGGGCAAATTTAACGATATTGTCCCGGGCTACTGTATTGTCGACAATGGCCGTAACCGTTCCGTCACTGATGCTGTCGAGCGCTTTTTTGGTACAAATTACCGGCTGCGGGCAGACTAAGCCGCGCGCATCCACCTCAATCGTCATCATTCCCATCTCCTTTGGCTCATTCAACGTTGATTGTACCCGGTTCACCGGCTGTCACTGCCCCGATAATTGCCGCCGTCAAACCACGCTCCCGCAGCATCGCCAGGGCTGCCGCCGCCGCCGTCGCCGGCAGGGCAAACAGCAGTCCGCCGGATGTTTGCGGATCGAAAAGGACATCTTGCATCGCCCCATCGACCGTCACCGCAAAATTGACAATACCGGCCAGATGCTCCCGATTGGCATAAGCCCCGGCCGGAACGAGGCCCATCGCGGCATACGTTTTCGCCGCTGCCAGAATGGGTATCTGCCCGGCCTGCAACCGCAGAGCGACTCCGCTGGCCGCCGCCAGTTCATGGGCATGCCCGAGCAGCCCGAAGCCGGTAATATCGGTACAGGCACCAGCCCCGGCTGCTCGCATCACGGCCGCCGCCGTTTTGTTCAGCTCCGCCATGACGGCGATCATCTGCCCGGTTTCAGACGGCGTAGCGAGATCTCCCTTGACGGCCGTCGCCATAATCCCGGTACCCAGCGGCTTAGTCAGAATAAGACTGTCGCCCGGTTTGGCGCCGGCGTTCGTGATAATCTGCGCCGGGTCAACGATTCCGGTCACGGCCAACCCGTACTTGGGCTCTTTGTCCTCGACGGAGTGCCCGCCGACGAGAATTGCGCCGGCCTCAGTCACCTTGGCCTGTCCGCCCAGGAGAATTTTCGTCAGAACATCCGTCCCGAGACAGGTGGGGAAAGAGATAATATTCATGGCCGTGAGCGGCTCCGCCCCCATCGCGTAAATATCGCTCAGAGCGTTCGCGGCCGCAATCCGGCCGAACTCATACGGATCATCCACAATTGGAGTAAAGAAATCAACAGTTTGGACGAGGGCCGCCTTATCATCCAAGCGGATTACCGCCGCGTCATCCATCGTCTCCAGGCCGACTAACAGCCTCGGATCATTGTTTTTGGGTAATGCGCGCAAAACTTGCGCCAGGGTCGCCGGACCCAATTTCGCCGCTCAGCCGGAACTGGCCGTCATCTGCGTCAGTTTCAATGTTTTGTTCTCTTCCATGCCCTCACCTGCTTTCCGCCTAACATATTTCGCTTCCGCCCGGCTTATTCCTGCCCGGCTGAGGGCGGACGTCTGTGCCGCGTCATTCCGCCGCCGAAGCAAGAGGACGGAAGCAATCAATAAATCTGCTTCCCGGCCGGGTCATTGATCGCGATGAAGTCCTGCAGTTCCAGGTGATCGCGGATAGCGATCAGAAACCGCAAATATGACGCTTGCCCCGCAAATCCCATCGCGTCGCCGAGGCCGGCCAATTCATTACCCAATTCCCAAACGGGAGGGTCGACATCCCGGTATAATTGCCGCAAATCCTCCCATTTCTCCGTCGGCAGACAATTATGACAATAGAAATAACCGAGAGCGTTCCCGATTTGGTCGAGCCGGTTAGTGCTTGGCTCGGGATATTCAATCAGATTTTCCTTCGTGCTCCGGTAAATCAATTCATGGTATTCGGCATTAGTATACCCGAAATTGAGCAGTTTCCGGTCAATCAAAACATCCGATACCCAACTCTGCAGCGCAATCACAATCGGCACCCACTCCGTTCGCCGGGGATTTCGCAGCGACACAGTAGCGTAGCCTTGTTCAAAAAGCGCAACATGGGACAGTTCGTGCGCCGCATTCTCCTCCGCCAATTCCGGCAAAGCCTCCCGGTTGAGATAAACGTAAACAAACCGCGGATACATCTCCGTCTCGCCCTGCCGACCGTGGAAAACAGGATTCGGATGCTCGTCGATATACCGGTAAATTATTTTTTTCCGGCAGATGCCGGTGAACCAGTCCCAGAAATCAATAAAACGCTCACTGAAATCCCAATGTAGAACACGCATTTTCTCACCCCCCGCTGTCGGGTCATGCAGTTAATTCCTCTTCGGCATATTTCGGCAGTGAAACCCTCCTTCCCTGTAAACAGGAAGAATCCTTCTCAGGATTCTCCGCTCTCAGCCCGGTTATACCATCATCTCGTATACACAGTAACGCTTATATTCTTTCACTCCCCGCCCTTCCCACCGCCGGATGAGGCCGAGAGATTTGGCATTGTCCGCGGCAATCCAGCCGGCTTCGCCGGCTGAATACTTCCCGGTGACGGCAGAAAGCATTTTTTCGATTAACCCGAGCACCGCTCCCGTCCCTTGGTGTTCCGGCAGCAGCGCGATCTCCGCCAGCCGAAAACGGTCTATCGCCGCAAAGCCGTATGGACCCTGGCGCCGCAATGCTTCCTGTGTACTTTCCCCCGGCCGGGCCAATTGATTATAATCGGGAAACCAGAGCAGATATCCCACCGTTTCTCCGTCAATTTCGGCCAGGATGAGATTCTCCCCGGCCAGATATCCGGAAAAGGAATGGAACAATTCATAATCCTCGCGTGCAGTGCGCGATGCCCAGAAGATATGCTCCCGATAAGCTTTGGCGTTTACGGCCGTGTAAGCCGCCGCTTCCCGCCGGAGACTGCTTAAATCTGCATAACGGAAGGTATAGCCGCGGCCATGGACGCGGCCCAGCAATCTCCTCTCCCGGTCAAAAGCAACCCGATCCGGCTTGATTTGGTAAGAGGAAAATTCATGTTTCTGCAATCCCCGGAAAAACGAATGATAATATTCCGGATTATTAGGAAAGCCGAAGCAGCCCGGCTCATCGAAATGGCTGTCCAGAAAGCCCAGCCCGTAAGCAAAATGACCGTTGATGCCTACAATTATTTTCCTGCAGTCATACTTCCGGGCGAAAGCTTTCGCCTCCTGCAGAAGATATTCCACCGCTGCCGCCGCCTGCCGCGCCGCGGCAAAGAAACCGACAGTCATGCAGTCATCCGCCTTCCCGTCAACGATAAACATTGCCCGAGCCAGGATTCTTTCCCCATCGCTGACCAGGACCGGTTCGCAGACAGCATGGCTCCGAAAACTGATACTGCCGTTCAGCATCGCCGTTATGAGACCGGAATCGCTGTCATGATAATTCGGATCACCGGCGCGCACGCTTCGCCCCAGATTGAGAAAGTCATAAAAGCGCCGCGGTGACGCCACTTTTTCCAACCGCATCTTATCACCCCGCTGCTGATTATCACCTCCCTTTATTGTATCGGCAGAACGGCCCCCCGGTTACCCAAAAAGAAAAACCGGAGCTGATGGCTCCGGTAATCCGTCGGATTTTTCCAATTTGCGCCGTCTATGCTTCCGCTGTTTCTTCCCGCCGGGCGGCCTTAATTTTTCCGGCGGCCGGGGCGACATATTCAAATACGGCGTTCAAAATAATCCCGGCGATTGCCGCCAGACTAAGACCGGAAAGAGAAGCATACTTACTCAATTGAATAACGGCTTTGTTGGCCTCGCCCTGCAGGGAAGCAATTCCCAGCAGCAAGATAACGAAGACAACGCTGGAATTACGGATATTCGTAAGGTCCGGCTGGCTCTCAACGAGCGTCTTTACGCCGATGCTCGCTATCATCCCGAACAGAATGAAGCTTACGCCGCCCATCACCGCCGTCGGTACCGTTTGAATAAACGCACCCAATTTCCCGACCAGGCTGAGGGCGATGGCGACGGCAGCGGCGCCTCGCAAAATTGCGGGGTTGTAAACCTTAGTGATGGCGAGCACTCCCGTATTTTCGGAATACGTCGTGTTGGCCGGGCCGCCAAGCAATCCGGCCAGTGCCGTTGCCACCCCGTCGCCGATTAGTGTCCGCGACAATCCCGGATCCACCAGGAAATTCTTGCCGACGACGGCGCCATTTGTGGTAATATCCCCAATATGCTCAATTATTGTTACAATAGCGATCGGAGCCATGATTTTTATCGCTTCCAGGGAAAATTTCGGCGCCATGAAAGCCGGCGCTGCCAGCCAACTGGCTTCCCGGACCGGCGTGAAGTCGACAATACCGAAAGCCAGGGAAGCGGCGTATCCGGCACCGATCCCCACCAAAATCGGGACCAATTTAGCCAATCCGCGCCCCAAAATACTCGTCAGAACCACGGCAATCATTGTAATAATCGCTACCGGCCAATTGCTGGAGGCCATATCAATGGCAACCGGGGTAAGAATAAGGCCAATGGTGATAATAATCGGTCCGGTGACAATCGGCGGGAAGAATTTTTGGACTCTTTCCACCCCGGCCAGCCGGACAATCAAAGCCATCACTCCATAAACAGCCCCGACCGCAATAAGCGAACCCGTCGCATAAGCAAGACCGAAATTATCCCGCACAATCTGAATACCGACGATGAAGGCAAAGGAACTGCCCAAGAACACCGGCATTTTGCGGCCGGTGACGAAATGGAAAAAGAGAGTGCCTGCCCCCGCTGTAAACAAAGCGACTGATGGATCCAGACCGGTAAGATAAGGAACGAGGACCGTGGCGCCGAACATCGCGAAAACATGCTGGATAGAGAGTGCCACATTCCGGCCGAGTTCGCTTTTTTCTTTGTTCACATAATTCCCTCCTCTGATTGGCCCGCCAATCCCCGGTCGGCCGCCGCCCCGCACCAGTTCATAAAAAAACCCGCTCGCGAGGCAAGCAGGAAGTTTGCACATAAATATATGGCACCTTCGCAGCCTCACAGGACTGAATTAAAGGTATTGGCGTTTTTCTCAGATTATCATAAATAAAAGCCGCTGTCAAGATTGCCGCTTGCTTAGCGTCCGCTCCGCCCCATCATTTATTCGCCCAATCCAGAGCCAAAAAATGCTGCCAACATGCTCCCTCCACTGCCATCCGATTTCTTCCTCCTTCTCACCCGGCAGCAAATTTGCGAAACTCACCATGCCCCGCCCAGCCTGAAAACGGCGTCCTCGGCGAAAGTGCCCCGAAAGTAACCCGGAACGCCGCTAACCGTATACCGCACCGTCACAACCGGATTTGGGCTTTCCGGTCCGCCGAACGGTGGCAGGAAGCGGTCCAAAACGAGTTGGTTCAGATAGCCCGAGCAATCGTAATTGAGTGCATAACCGGCGACAACCGGCGTCCCCGGCGCAATCAGCAGTTTCTCAAATGAGACGATGCCGACGCCCTCCTTGATTACCCGCCGTTCATAATAATCGCTGTCCCGCTCCCGGTATTCCACCGTGTATTCTTTTGCTCCTTCTTTCCCGGCGATGTCGGTGATGCGGCATTCCAACTCCCTCTCCCGCCCTGCCTTGTCAGTTTGGCGCTGTGTCCAGACAGCTACTTCTTCCAGAGGCGGTCGCAACAATTCAATATTGTTGAAGTCGGAATCGAGCATCACCTGCTCACTCTTTTGCTGCCAGAGGACTCCGTCCCGGATTCGGTAAATGAGACGGAGACTGAAGTCCTGCGCCGACTCCCCGTCGGACATATCATGCACTGTTCCGGTGATATAATAACGGTAATCGTTCATCCCCCGGTCAATTACTTTTATTTGCATGGTATGACCGTATTCGGCAAACCCCTTATAGAGCCATTGATAAGCCTCCCGGTCCGGCAGGAGACGGAGCATCTCCGCATTCGCTTCCTCCACGGCCGCAAGGCTTTCGTCTGGCGGCGCCACGCTTTCGCCCGCACAGCCGCTGAGGAATAAAGCTGCGAGCACTAAACAGAGCCAGAACTTCCTCGGCATTTCCCGCCCCCCTTCCCTTTTTGTTTAACGGATTAGTCGCTTGCCCATCCTTTTTTGTTTCAGCGGAATTTTCTCTCCGCTTCTTCGGCCGGACAAGGTAAAGCGAGGAGCAACTGCTTGCTCCTCGCTGTCGGACTAAAATAGCTTATCGGGTATATCTTCCTTCCGCCTGCTGAATAGCTCTCCGCACCATCTGGCCGCCGACAGCGCCGTTGGCTCTGGCCGGGGCATCAGGGCCGATCTGAACACCCAGTTCAGCGGATACTTCGTTCTTTAGGGTGCTGAAGTTTGCACCGGAAGAGGCTATCAGCTGTTTCACCATATTACCGCCCACAGCTCCACACTGCCGTGCGGGGGTGTCCGCATTCGCCTTAATCCCGAGCTGGCTCTCGACTGCACTCTTCAGACTTTGAAGTTTTGCCATTTTGTACCCCCCTTTCTGTTGCGTGGAATTGTTGCGTAAATATTATGTCCGTTATCCGGGCAAAAATTGCACCGCATGGCTGGTATTTTGTGTCATCACTATTCAGGCCGAATATTTACTGGCTGAAGCAGAAGAAGACGGATTGTCATTTCGCATCCTAAAAGCAAAAGAGGAGATTGCTCTCCTCTTTTCAGATCAAGTCGATTTCCTATTCGACTACCAATTTGTTATCGATGTATTGTACCCCGCGCACCGCGGAGGCGACTTCTTCGGCAATAGCTTTGTGTTTCTCATTGGGAACTGTACCTTCCAACCGGTAGATGCCCACATCACAACCTTTGGCCAATAATACATTAACGTCGGTCGCGTCAAGCACCGGGTGGCTGAACAGAGCTGTCTTGATATCGTTGATGATAGTTAGGTTCCGGCTGCTGACCGCATATTTTTCCATTAGGCTGCCGCATACTTTCGGGTCACTTTTGCTCTCTTTCGAGGGCGCGATATTGCCGACTTCCTTCAATTCCCCAACTTCCAGTTCATTAATTGCATATTTTACTCCGGGCACGGAATTTACGGTCTGTTCCGCTTCCCCAACATCCTTTTCGCCCGGTACGGTTCCGGACAGGCGGAAGATACCTTCTCTGCCTTTTTCCGCTGTGATATGAATGCCGGTGACATCCAGCCAAGGATGCTGCAGAAGCGCTTTCTTTACGGCCGGCAGCAGCCGCAGATTATAACCGGATATTGAACGGAGAGCCATCAGGCTGTCGAGAACCAGCTCTTTGATTTCCAGCTTGTTCTCCACTTTCTTCACATCCGGATCACTTGCGAGCACGGTTTCTTCCGCTTCGGCTTTCTGCTTGCTGTCCAGCACCGTCCCAGTCAATGTGACAACGCCATCTTTCGTTTCCACATCAATATCGGCACCGACCAGAAACGGCGAGACGTCCAATCCTGCCAGCACATGTCCCGTAATCAACTTGTCACTGCTCATCTTCTTCACTCCCCCCTAAATTTACAGCTAATCGGCCCATTCCCGGCCATAATGCTGCATACAGATACACTGTTTCCATCTCAATAGGTCTGGTGGAGGAAATGCATACGGTCCGGTTCATGGTGACTGCTGTCTTAATATAGTTTATTTCCCCATCTTTGCCTTATTTCCTTTGTTATGGGCAAAATTCCATTTTTTTTCTTTTATAGCAGATATTATCTACTTACCTACCTAAGTTTTGTACAAACATGAGCACCCAATCAGGTAAAAAACGGGAATTCCAACTGTAACGGTCTCTTTGTGCGGCAGGAGTCCAACACAATGCGGACCAGGCTGTTCAAATCTGGGAGA
>JBMNPB010000065.1:0-2520 GCA_050943375.1 bacterium | reverse complement strand
ACCTTATGCGGTCCCCTTAAATTACGCCGTTGACGGCGACAAGCTTTACATCCACTGCGCGAAAAGCGGCCACAAGATTGACAACATTCTTGCCAATCCCCAGGTCGGCTTTTCCGTGACCGGGGAATATCAGACGCTGCCGGCAAAGCTGTCCGCCGCTTACCGGAGCGTGATTTTGTCCGGGACGGCCCGGATTGTGGAGGAGCCGGAAGTGCAGCAGAGAGCACTGGCGCTGCTCGTGGAAAAATATGCGCCCGGTTATGAATGCCGGGCGCTGGTCAGCGGGGCGTACAGCAAAAACACAGCCATACTGGAAGTGGCGATTGAGACAATTAGCGGCAAGCGCAGTCAGGACCAGCCGGAGTGAGCGAAGGAGTTATGGACAGGGAAGAAAGACTGCTGCGTTTGGCCGAAAGCTGGCCCGTTCCCCGGAACCGGGCGGAATATGACCGGATGGTGGCGGAATTCCTGGCCGAATACGGCGAGTACGCCTATCTTTGCCCGGAGCAGTTCCATCTGGGCGGGCTGGCGACGACGGTGGAACTGGCGGAAATGGCGGGCATCCGGCCAGGCTTGGCCGTGCTCGATGTGGCCTGTTTTCTCGGCGGACCGGCCCGTTGGCTGGCGGCGCACCGGGGCTGCCGGGTGACGGGCCTGGATATCGACCGGGGCGTAATCGCGGCGGCGAAGAAGCTCGCATCGTTTGACCCGGCGACGGACGTCGAGTTTGTGCAGGGCGACGCTCTGCGAATGCCTTTTCCGGCGGAAACCTTCGATGTGGTCTGGGGGCAGGATGCCTGGCCGCACCGACTGGGCCTGTTCGAAGAATGCGCCCGGGTTCTGAGACCGGGCGGGGTGATTGCTTTTACGAACAGTGTCCTCGGGGAAAGTTTCCGGCAGCGGGGGGAATTGATTTATGATGCCTTCACGGCGGAAGAGTACGCCCAGATGCTGGGGGACGCCGGTTTTACTGTCACAGCCCGCGAGAATCTGTCCGCTTTTGCCCTCAATTGCTGGGAGGAATTGCTGGCCCGGATGGAGCGGGAAAAAGATGAGCTGAACGAGCGGCTGGGAGCCTTGCGGTACAACCGGGAACTTTATGAATTGCGCGGCATTGTCCGCGATTACCGGCTGGACCGTATCGCCCATTGCCGGTTCGTGGCCCGTAAAACCAGGGGGTGAATGAAATGTTGGCTAAAGTGGAAAACCTCCGGCGCATTGCCGACCGGGGGCTGATTGCCGTCGTCCGAGCGCCGGGAATTGAAGCGGCGCTGGCAACGGCGGAAGCGCTCAAGACGGGCGGCATCGATATCATTGAAATCACCCTGACCGTCCCGGGCGCTTTGGAGGTGATCAAAGCGCTGACGCAAAAATACCGGCCGACCGATGTTCTGGTAGGGGCCGGCACCGTTCTCGACCCGGAGACGGCCCGCCTTGCCGTTCTGGCCGGCGCCGAGTTCATTGTCTCGCCCCATCTGGACGAGCGGATTATCCGCCTGGCCCATCGCTACCAGAAGCTTTGCCTGCCGGGGGCGATGACGGCGACGGAGGTGGTTGCCGCCTTGGAGGCGGGCGCCGACATTGTCAAATTCTTCCCCGGCGACAGCCTGGGTCCCAAAGCGGTCAAAGCCATTCTGGGGCCGCTGCCGTACGCCCCCATTTGCCCGACGGGCGGGGTGAGCCTGAACAATGTGGCGCAGTGGTTTGCGGCCGGCGTCGTTGCGGTGGGGGTCGGCGGCGAACTGACCCGGGAGGCGATTGCCAAAGGAGACTATTCTCTGGCGACGGACGCCGCCCGCCGGTTCACGGCGGCGGTCGGCGCCGCCAGGAATAAATGATCCGGAGAAAGGGGAGCTTGGGATGTACGATCTGGTATCTTTCGGCGAAGTCATGCTCCGACTGGCCGCCCCCGGCCGGCAGCGGCTGGAGCAGACCGCGTCCTTCGACGTCCATGTGGGCGGCACCGAGCTGAATGTGGCCATCGGGGCCGGCCGGTTGGGACTGCGGACGGCGTATGTAACCCGCCTGACCGACAACGCCCTGGGCCGGATGATCCGGAACAAAGTCCGGGAGCAGGGCGTTGACGCTTCGCAGATTGTCTGGACGGAGAAGGACCGGATCGGCCTCTACTTCACGGAGTCCGGCACCAATCCCCGCGGCGGCGATCTGATTTACGACCGGGCGGACTCCGCCGTCAGCAGGATAGCGCCGGGCGAGGTCGACTGGGAAAATGTTTTCCGCGCCGCCCGCCACTATCATGTGACCGGGATAACGGCCGCCCTGAGCCCAAGCGCTGCCGCCGTGACCGCGGAATCGATGGCGGCCGCCAAAGCGGCCGGCTGCACGGTGAGCTTCGACGTCAATTACCGGGCCAAGCTCTGGACGGAATCGGAAGCGAGAAAATGCCTGGAACCGCTCCTGAAAAATGTCGATATCCTTTTCACTTCCGGCGGCGAGGTCAAGAACGTGTTCGGAATCGCGGGCCGGGACGCGGCGGAAACGGCGGCCAAAATCGAAGAA
>JBMNPB010000051.1:0-15045 GCA_050943375.1 bacterium | reverse complement strand
CATAAGCCCAGCCGTCACCGCCGAAAATCCAGATAGACTTTTTCTCCAGATAATCTTCCTTCTCGAGGATTTCCCGAACGATTTCGCCAACCCGGCCGGTTTCGCCGGCGTACTTGGCAGCAAGAGCGGTTACCTTCGCAGCTGCCGACTTGCTCACCGCAGCGTCATCTTTCCCCTCCAGCCACTCCTGGCAAACGGCTTTTTCCGCCGCCGGGATATCCGACGCTCTCAATTCGGCCAGTAAATCGGCCAATCTGGCTTGAGTTTGCTGCACAGCCAGCGCCATCCCGTATCCGAACTCAGCATTGTCTTCAAACAGGGAGTTGCCCCAGGCCGGACCTTTGCCGGCTGCGTCCTTTGTATAAGGCGTCGATGGAGACGAACCGCCCCAGATGGAAGAACAGCCGGTAGCATTGGCGATAATCATCCGGTCGCCGAACAGCTGAGTAACTACTTTCGCGTACGGTGTCTCTCCGCATCCGGCGCAGGCACCCGAGAATTCCAGATAAGGCTGGGCAAACTGGCTTCCTTTGACCGTATTACGCCCCATACGGTCATCCTTAATTTTGACTTTCATGGCGAAATCCCAATTGACCGCCTGCTCTTCTTTCAGTGTGTCAAGTGGTTTCATCAAGAGTGCCTTGTCCTGCACCGGGCAAATATCGGCGCAGTTGCCGCAGCCGGAACAATCAAGAGGACTTATCTGCATCCGGAAGCGCATTCCTTCCAACCCTTTGCCGATAGCCGGCCGGGTAGCGAAGGAAGCCGGAGCACCTTCCGCTTCCGCCATATCAAGCAGCACCGGCCGGATGGCGGCGTGCGGGCAGACGAAGGAGCATTGATTGCATTGGATGCATTTATCCATCTGCCATTCCGGAATACTATCGGCAATACCGCGTTTTTCGTACGCCGCCGTTCCCGGCGGCAAAACACCGTCCGCTACCTCCAGAAAAGCGCTGACCGGCAGGTCGTCTCCTTCTTGACGATTCATCGGCAGCATTACTTGGCTGACGAATTCCGGCACAGCCGCCGGAACCGACATCGGTTCATCCGCGGCATCTTTCCAGACCTCCGGGATATCGATCTTGACGAGGGCCTCAACACCCTTGTCGACGGCGGCATAATTCATTTGAACGACTTTGTCACCTTTCTTGCCATATGATTTGTCGATTGCTTCCTTCAGATGCCTGACAGCGTCCGCCAGAGGAATAACGCCGGTCAGCTTAAAGAAAGCAGCCTGCATAATCATATTGATCCGATTACCAAGTCCTAGTTCCCGGGCAATATCAGTTGCATTGATAATATAAAAATTGATATTGTGCTCAGCCAGATACTGTTTCATGCCCGCGGGCAGCTTCTCCGCCAGTTCATCTTTGTCCCAGCGGCAATTGAGGACAAATGACCCGCCATCCTTCAACCCTTTCAGCACGTCGTATTGGGTCACGTACGATTGCTTGTGGCAAGCAACAAAGTCGGCTTCGTCAATCAGATACGAGGACTTGATGGGTTTTTGCCCGAACCGCAGATGCGAGACGGTCAGGCCGCCCGACTTCTTCGAGTCATAAGCGAAATATCCCTGAGCGTATAAATCGGTATTGTCCCCGATTATCTTGATGGCATTCTTATTGGCACCGACTGTTCCGTCGGAACCGAGCCCCCACAGTTTGCACCGGATGGTGCCGGCCGGGACAGTGCTGATTTTTTCATTTACCGGTAGCGAAGTATAAGTGACGTCGTCATTAATTCCGATGGTGAAGCGGTCTTTAGGCTGCACCGCCTTAAGGTTGTCATATACCGCCTTGAAATGGGAAGGAGTCGTGTCCTTCGACGCCAGTCCATAACGCCCGCCGATAACCATTGGGGCACCTTCCCGGCCGTAGAACATGGCTCTCACATCGAGACACAGCGGCTCGGCAATCGCGCCCGGCTCTTTTGTCCGATCGAGAACAGCGATCCTTTTCACTGTCGGCGGCAAGACGTTCAGGAAATATTCCGCCGCGAACGGGCGATAAAGATGAACTTTGACAAGCCCGACTTTTTCTCCCCTCGCTGTCAAATAATCAACCGTTTCTTCAATTGTGTCGGTGCTGGAACCCATGGCGACCAATACATATTCGGCATCCGGCGCCCCGACGTAATTGAACGGCCGATAATCGCGCCCGGTTAGCCGACTGATTTCCGCCATATAATCGGCAACGATAGCCGGCACTTTTTCATAATACGGATTGGACGCTTCCCGGACCTGGAAGAAAATGTCCGAGTTTTGGGCCGTCCCCCTGGTAACCGGTTTTTCCGGCCGAAGCGCTTTGTCACGGAATAACTTCAATGCGTCCTGGTCAATGAGAGGGGCCAGGTCGGCATAATCAATTTCTTCGATTTTCTGGATTTCGGACGACGTTCTGAAGCCGTCAAAGAAGTGCACAAAGGGGATGCGGGACTTGATGGCCGCCAAATGCGCCACCCCAGCCAAATCCATGATTTCCTGCACCGAACCGGATGCGAGCATCGCACAGCCTGTTTGCCGCGCCGCCATGACATCAGAATGGTCACCGAAAATGGATAAGGCATGGCTCGCTACTGTCCGGGCCGAGACATGGAACACTCCCGGCAGCAGCTCGCCGGCAATCTTGTACATGTTGGGAACCATCAGGAGCAAGCCTTGAGAAGCCGTGAACGTGGTAGTCAGAGCGCCGGCTATCAGCGAACCGTGCACTGCCCCGGCCGCACCGCCTTCCGACTGCAATTCCGCTACTTTGACTTCCTGCCCGAACAAGTTCTTGCGCCCGTGCGCTGCCCATTCGTCAACCAATTCCGCCATCGACGAAGATGGGGTGATGGGAAAGATCGCCGCGACGTCAGTAAACGCGTACGCCACATGCGCCGCCGCCGTATTCCCATCCATTGTTTTCATTCTAACTGCCATTACGATACCTCCTAACCATTTATACCCCTGCTGTTTTCGGATTCTCCTCTCTTTCCGTCCGAATTACGGACGCCATCGGTTCCCAGAAGCCGGGTTTTATCTGAAAATTCCGAACATGTCCAAATTCAACACAGCAAAAAAAAGTCCTGCCTGCAATTTCTCGCAAAGGATGGACTGGGAAAATCATGGCCATTGCACAGATACTATATCATATCACTTTTTGCCTGGCAAGGAAGGGTATTATTTTCCATAAAAATTGGCCGCAACCGCGGCCTTAAAGTATATAGCTCAGGATGACCAGAACAACGATACCCGGTATTCCCAAAAAGCCGGCAACCAGCGCCGTAATCGGGTTGATGGCAATATACAGCCCGAAATACTGCCCAACCAGATTGAGCAACCAAAGCAGGATCCCGCCGATTACCCCATTATAGACCAATTTGATAATCAGCTTCAATGGTATCAGTAAAATCGATCCAATAATATAAAGAAGAAGCAACCCGAAAATATAAGCAATAATTGCTCCATACTCCATGTAACCGCCTCCTGCCGTATCGGAATAACCTTATCTTAATCTAACGTATGGCAACGGCAGTCGGGCTATGCATGAAGCCAAAAGAAATACTGGGCTATTTTGGTAAGCCCGGCCAATTCAGCCCCTCACATCAAAACCATAACTTAAGTGGCTTTCCGCCATCTCCGGGACGCTCAGTGTAATCCCGTTCCGTTTCGCCGTTTTAATCAGATACATAAATTTCTTCTCCGCCGCGTCCTGCAGATAGATAGCATGGTCAATTAGATCCGGGTCAGTCACGGAATTAAAATAGATACGCGCATCTTCCCGCTCTTGCTTGGCCTGGTCCATTATCGAGAAAAAGTCAGGCCCCTGAGCATTGCCGACGTTCGGGTTCTCCGGCAGCAGCCAACAGATAATCCGGCTGATCACCTTGCCAAGCCATTCCCACATTTTTTCCACCCCGAATCGATGATAATAGTCCTGCACAGATAACATATGCACTATGCTCCGGCAACTTGCCTATTATCATTATCGCCGAGGTTTTCCTGATTTATACAGAAAAGGTAAAGGGGAACGCTCGCCCGCAAACGTCCGCCGGTGATGGCATCAGCTTTCCCGGATTGTTCCAGCGGGAATGTGGCCGGCAAAATCGCAAGAGCGGGGAACCCGCTCTTGCTGAATACTCTATTATCGCTTTATTGCCGCCGCCTTTTACCACTTCAAATCTCCCGCCGGCCTTCCATGGCTTTGGTAAGCGTCACTTCATCAGCATACTCCAAATCCCCGCCAACCGGCAGTCCCCGAGCTATCCGCGTTACCTTCAGACCGAGCGGTTTAATTAGTTTGGCAATATACATCGCCGTTGCCTCGCCCTCTACCGTCGGGCTCGTGGCCAGAATAATTTCCTGAATCCGGTCGTCGTGCAGACGGCCCAAAAGCTCTTTTAATAGAATATCGTTCGGACCGATGCCGTCCATCGGAGATATCAATCCGTGCAAGACATGATAAAGCCCGTAATATTCCCGTGTCCGCTCCATAGCTACCACGTCCCGCGGGTCGCCGACAACGCAGACAACGCTCCGGTCCCGTCTGGAATCCTGACAAACCCCGCAAGGGTCCGCTTCGGTCAAGTTGCCGCAGACAGAGCAATATTTCGTCCGGGTTTTCGCTTCCACCACTGCCGCCGCGAACGCTTCCACCTCTTCCGCCGGCATCCCCAGGATGTGGAAGGAAAGACGCTGCGCCGTTTTTGGTCCGATGCCCGGCAGGGCGCTGAATTTCTCAATCAAGCGCGCGACCGGTTCCGTGTAGTACATCGTCTGCATCACACTCCGTTTTTTCGCTAAAACATCCCGGGCAATTTTATTCCGCCGGTCACTTTCGCCATCTCCTGACTGACCATCTCCTGCGCCTTGCGCAAAGCTTCGTTTACCGCAGCGACAACCAGATCCTCCAGCATTTCCACATCCGACGGATCGACTGCTTCCGGCTCAATCTTAATTGCTTTGATTTCCTGCTGGCCGCTGGCAACTACTTTGATTGCTCCGCCGCCGGCTGTAACCTCGACCGTCTTCTCGGCCATTTCATCCTGGATTCGGGCCATCTGCGCCTGCATCTTCTGAACCTGTCGCATCATCTTTCCCATGTCGCCAAAACCGCCTGCCATATCCATTTCTCCTTTCGGCGATAATCTTTCCTCAGTCGATAAACTGCCCCCCGAAAATATCGAGAACCTTGTTGTCGATATCATTGACCTCCTCCGGTGCTTCCCCAGCTTCGGCCTCTGCCGACTGCCAGTCCGCCGGCACGGGAGCCACATCACATCGCAAGGTTAAATTGAGATGAAGAGTATTCCGGATTATCTGCTCGACCACAGCCCGGTTCTCCGGTTTCTCAATTTGCCCTTTATGGAAATTATATTTGAAATTGAGACGGAGAATATTCCCATCAAGGGCAACAGGTTGCCCTTCCACGAGAAAAGCGTGCACCGGCCGGTTCGTTTTTCTGATGATCTCGAGCAGCCGGGGCCACTCTTGTGCAATATCCTCGAGACTGCCGACAGCAACGCTCTGCTTGGTGTCCTCCGGCGCGCCGCGTCTGCCTGTCTCTTCCGCCGACGCCCCGGGTAGCTCGGCTTCCCCGCCGGTCGCGGCCGCCGCGGCTGGCTCCGGCGGATTAACCGCTGCCTGAATATCCGCCTGCTGTTTCCCGTCCGATTCCGCTTTGGTCCGAGCAGAAACGGTTTCGGCTCCTCCGGTCAATGCCGCTTCCAGTTTCGCCAGGCGTGCGGCCAGTCCGGTAAAAGTATCGTTCGGCGTCAGGCGGCAAAGGCGCAGCAATGTGATTTCCAGCAACACCCGCGGTTGAGTGGTCCAACGCAAGGCATTTTCCGTCTCCGCCAAAATTTCAATTATCTGGAGCAGGGAATCGGTTGAATACCGGGCAGCCTGTGCCGCAAGACGCTCTCTGTCCCCCGCAGCGCAGTCGATGACGTCGCTGGTGGCGCCGCAGGTGACAGCCAGCAGAAGATTGCGGTAATGCCGGAGCATTCCCCAAACGAAATCCTTGATATCTCGGCCCCCCCCGATCGCCGCGGCGATGAGCTGCAGAGATCCGCCCACGTCACCGGCCTGAACCCGGTCGGCCAAAGCAAATAAAGTCTCTCCATCCACTATTCCGAGGACGGATAAGGCATCACTCCCGCTGATATTCCCGCCGCTGAAAGCCGCGCACTGTTCCAGCAGCCCGAGCGCGTCCCGCAGTGACCCCTCGGCACTACGCGCGATCAAGTCCAGAGCTGCCTCGTCGGCATCGAACTCCTCTCTTACCGCTACTTCCCGCAGCCGCATTTCGATTTCATCCGGTGTCAGCCGGTGAAAATCGAAACGCTGGCACCGTGAGAGAATCGTTAAAGGAAGCCGGTGCGGTTCTGTAGTCGCCAGCAGAAAGATAACATGGGCCGGCGGCTCCTCCAGGGTTTTCAGAAGCGCGTTGAAAGCTTCCGTCGTCAGCATATGGACTTCATCAATAATGTATACTTTGTACTTTCCTTCGGTCGGCGCGAATTTGACTTTTTCCCGCAGATCGCGGATTTCATCGATACCCCGGTTAGAAGCAGCGTCAATTTCCAGAACGTCCAGGGAACTGCCGGCCGTAATCCTCTGGCAACTGCCGCAACGATTGCATGGCTCAGCCGTCTCGCGTTCCCGGCAATTTAAAGCTTTGGCAAAAATCTTCGCCAGGCTGGTTTTCCCTGTTCCCCGCGGCCCGCACAAGAGATAAGCATGTGCGACCCGCCCGCTGCTGAGTGAGTTCTTGAGCGTTCTGACAATATGCGATTGACCAACGACGCTCGCAAAATCCTGCGGGCGCCACTCCCTGTACAATGCGATGTGTGCCATCCTTATCACCTTCGGCCGGACGATTGGTACTTGAATTTATTATGCCCGACAGAACTAAAGATTCGCGTCGCCCCCGGTCTTTTCCTCTCCGGGCGGATAAGAAAAAAAGATGGATACCGTCCATCCAGCGGATAAAAATATCGGCCGTGCACCCACCCGTCGACATTACCCTCCGAGCGTTACCCGGGCAGTTAGCTCAAGTCAGGTGTGCCCGCGGCACATGCGAGGGCTTACTTACCGTTGCTCCCTTCCGGGCCTGGCGGAGTTTATAAGTTCACATTGCGCAGGACCCGACCATCATAACCACTTGCGCGGGCCGGACCTCAAAAGGCAAGGCCTCGGGATGGGAATTGTCCCCTGCTGTAGCGGATTGCAGGTACAGGGCACCGCTGTCTCCCCGGCTAGCACGGCCAAGCTTTGCTATAAAACAGTATTTCTCGGGATACTTAAATATTATATAATAATCAGGCATTGAAAGCAAGGAAAGAAAGCTGGAAGCTGTCGCCGGAAGAACTGTTCAGCGGCAAAAAGATACAGTCGGAAATGGAAAAACCCTGACAACCGCGCCAAGGTTTTTGCCTAATAATGGCGGAGAGAGTGGGATTTGAACCCACGGTACAGTTTCCCGCACACACGCTCTCCAGGCGTGCCTCTTCAGCCGCTCGAGCATCTCTCCGCATTCTTAAAACTATATTGATTTATTTGCAAAGTGGCGGAGAGAGTGGGATTTGAACCCACGAGGCAAGCTCTTCACCCACCTACTCGCTTTCGAGGCGAGCGCTTTCAACCACTCAGCCATCTCTCCGAAAGTTTATCGCCGCTGCCGGAAAAAATCCTGCATGATCGCCCGGCACTCTTCTGCCAGGACGCCGGCGGTAACTTCGACGGTGTGATTAAAGATTTTCTCTTCCAGCAGGTTCAGCACCGAGCCCACCGCTCCCGCCTTCGGGTCTTTCGCCCCGAAAACAAGGCGCCTCACCCTGGCCTGAATGAGCGCCCCGGCACACATGGGGCAAGGCTCGATCGTGACATAGAGTGTCGCGCCGTTTAGCCGCCAACCACCCAAAACTCCGGCAGCCCGGCGCAAGGCAACAATTTCGGCGTGCGCCGTCGGGTCAGCGGCCGTCTCCCGTAAATTATGACCCCGCCCGATAATATCGCCGTCAATCGCAACAACCGCTCCGATTGGTACTTCGCCCAAAGCGTAAGCCTGTTGCGCTTGTGCCAAAGCTTCCCGCATTAAAGCTTCGTCATCCAGCATCAAGAATCGCCCTGCCCGTCTTATGGCAAGATTTGGCGCCCCCGGAGAGAATCGAACTCCCGACGCAGGGCTTAGGACGCCCTCGCTCTATCCCCTGAGCTACGGGGGCAAAAATAATGGCGCGCCCGGCAGGATTCGAACCTGCGACCACCAGATTCGTAGTCTGTTACTCTATCCAACTGAGCTACGGGCGCAAATCTTCTGGCGGAGAGAGCGGGATTCGAACCCGCGATACAGGTTTTAGCCCGTATAATCGCTTAGCAGGCGATCGCCTTCGACCTACTCGGCCATCTCTCCGCACAAATTACTTCAATTTAAGCATAATAATTCTATAATAAATAAAGGAATTTGTCAAGTTAACCGTCCGTGTCAATTTAAGACAATCTGTCTCCGACCGGATAAAAATGGCGGAGAGGGTGGGATTCGAACCCACGGCTCTTTCGAGTCACCGGTTTTCAAGACCGGCTCCTTAAACCGCTCGGACACCTCTCCGGACGAAAATTTGCGTGTAATATTAATATTACAGGAATTGAAAAATCCTGTCAAGCGGCAGACATTGGCAGATTTGCTATTTGGCGATTTTGTCAATTCCGCCCATGTACGACCGCAATACTTCCGGGATCGTCACGCTGCCATCCTCTTCCTGGTAATTCTCCAGAATGGCCGCAACCGTCCTCCCAACCGCTACGCCGGAGCCGTTCAGAGTATGAACGTATTCGGGTTTGCCGTCTGCAGGACGGTATTTGATATTGGCTCTTCTGGCCTGGAAGTCCTGGAAATTGCTGCAGGAAGAGATCTCCCGATAAGTATTGAAACTGGGGAGCCAGACCTCCAAATCATATTTTTTCGCTTGCGCAAATCCCATATCGCCAGTGCACATCAATAAAACGTGATAAGGCAGCCCCAGCATCTGGAGAACCCTCTCAGCGTCAGCGGTCAATTTGTCCAATTCAGCGAAGGAATCCTCCGGTCGGACGAATTTTACCAACTCTACTTTATTGAACTGATGCTGACGGATAAGTCCCCTCGTGTCACGGCCGGCAGCTCCGGCCTCAGCCCGGAAGCAGGCAGTGTAGGCAGCATGGTAAATGGGCAGGCTCGACTCTTCCAGAATCTCGTCGGCATATAAGTTCGTCACCGGAACCTCCGCCGTGGGAACGAGATAATAGTCGCCTTCCCGGCATTTGAATAAATCCTCCTCGAATTTGGGCAAATTCGCCGTCCCGATCATGCTTTTCGTATTGACCATAAACGGTGGGAAGATTTCCGTATAACCGTGCTGCGAGGTGTGAATATCGAGATAGAAATTGATGACTGCCCGCTCCAGCCTTGCTCCCAGCCCTTTGTAAACGGTGAACCGCGCCCCGGAGATTTTTGCCGCTCTTTCAAAGTCGAGGATATCCAAATCAACCCCAATATCCCAATGCGGCTTCGGTTTGAACGTAAACTCGCGCGGCGCACCCCATTTGCGTATCTCCACGTTACCGTTTTCATCGGCGCCATAAGGAACGCTCTCATGCGGGACATTGGGGATGATCAACAGAATTTCCTGCATCCGCTCGTCGATGCGCCGGATATCTTCGTCCATGTCCTTAATCTGTTGCGACACTTCACGCATGTCGGCAACAATGACGTCGGCGTTTTTTCTTTCCTTTTTGAGTTTCGCCACTTCCGCCGAAACCGTGTTTCGCCGGTTTTTCAACTGCTCCACCGTAAAAAGCGCTTCGCGCCTCTTCTCGTCAAGACTCAATAATTCCGTCAGATCCAGGTCGATGCCTTTCTTCTTCGCACCTTCCATTACCAGTTCAGGGTTTGCCCGGATAAACTTCAAATCCAGCATTTCCTCTCCTCCTACCTCTTCATTTCTTGAGCAGAAACAAAAATCCCGCCCCACCTCCGGGACGGGAAAATCTCCCGCGTTGCCACCCACATTGGCTGCAGCCAGCTGCAGCCCACTCATTGCTGCATTAACGGGCAGACCCGGCCAAGCTTGTTCGGCTCGCTGCTTGGGAGGCGGATTGACAGGCCGTCCTGTTGGCTCGCACCATCCGCCAACTCTCTGTCAGTAAGCAAGCTCTGCCGCTTTCTCCCGCATTGCATTTGCTTATAATCTAGAATATTATAACATTTCCCCGCACAAAAGACAAGCTGTCCCGTCCGGTTAACGGTTATGTAACAGTATAGCCATATCCAAGAAAAATATAAGCGGCCGGCGGTGAAGAGGGCTGTATCCTCTTTGTTTGCCCGTTATTTTCGTGTCGGCGAAGCGGTTGCAGCGAATTTCTTACTGTCCGGAGTCGCTTTGCCCCGGTCTGCCGGCACAGTTGCTTCCACCGCGGCAAATCCTGGCATCAGCAGCTGACACCCGCCTCAGTAATCTGGAAAGTGCCCCGGTCGCAGTCAATTTCGGCAGCCGCCCCGTACGGCAGAACCGTGATTGGCGCGGCGTGCCCGAAATTGACGTTGTACAGAATCGGCAAATCAACCAACTTCAGTTCCTCCCGGACGACTTTACGGATTGCTTCCTTGTATTCTTCGTAATAAGCGTTGTCGTTCGGTTTACCAAAGATGAGGCCGTTCACCCTGCTCAGAATGCCCTGAGCGCCATAATTGCGGAGCCAGTACTCGACATATACCGGACTCGGCTTGTCTTCCGAAGTTTCCAGGAAGAGAATCGCCCCATCCCAGGCCTGAGCCGGCGGCCAGACAGCAGTTCCTTTCAGCATTTCCAGTACTTCGATGCATCCTCCAAGCAGGCGGCCTTTGGCGGTGCCGCGGCCTTGCAGTACTTCATAGCCGGTGTTCTCATGCGTCTTGCGCCGCGTGTCTTTGTTCATCTCATCCCAGGACAAATCGCTCGCCCAAACGGGGGAAGGTTCGATGGCGCCGATGACCGAACGGTCAAACAGCGCTTTCTTGACCCAGTATTTAGTGTAATCGAACATTGCCACATTTTCCGCGAACTCGGCGAGAACCGACGCCCCGTAAAAGCTGGACAGTCCGGCCTGATAGCAAATCAGATGCGTGACGGTGGTATCCGAATACCCGAGGAAAACCTTGGGATTTTCCCGAATAATACTGTAATCGATATAGGGTAGGATACGGATGCTATCGCTGCCGCCGATGCACGAGATGATTCCCCGTATTGATTTATCGGCAAAGGCGGCAAGCAAGTCTTCGGCTCTTCTCTCCGGATGGGCATAGATATATTCGGAACCTTTCAGGGTATGCGGCATCTCGACGACCGTCAGTCCGAACTCCTCTTCCAGCCGTTTTTTACCCACTTGATAGCGCCACAGAAGGTGCGAATCCCCGGCGCCGCCCCAAGAAAGGCTGACAGTTGCCACTTTGTCGCCCGGACACAGCCTGGCCGGCTTTATCAAATTCATTTTCCGCCCCCTTTCCGGCGGAAGAGATAATTCCGCCAGCCGTATTCCAGCAGCCCCGGATCCAAACAACCCTTCCGGAGGAAACCCCAGCCCGCTTTCTCCGCCGCTCCGACCAGCCTTTCTTTCAAGTACAGATAAACCGTCCTTCGCAGCACTCGGGCACCGACAGTCAGAATACTGCTCTTTTCGCTTATTCCTTCGCCATCAACAACCAGGATTGCCGCACAGCCTTTCGGCTTTACCCCCTTTCCCATCCGTCTCAGGACATCCATTTCCTCCTGATAATTAATATGAATTATCGAAGCAGGCGAACAATTCATTGGGATACCATTCATTCGCCGTTTGCTCGGCCGTCAAATCAAAATATCTCTGATTTCATTTTCCATCTCCAGCCTCCCGACACAGACGGCTTCCAAGGTGTGCAATGCAGCAATTCAGCCTCGCGGCGCGGCTTTTTCCGCCGCCTTCCGGGCAGGATAGCGGCCGTTCGCCGCGCCGCAATTCAAACATGCCGCCCGGTGGACGCAAAGAAGCGCACCGCAGCCGCATCGCCATTTCTCCGCTTCCGCCGTCAGGAACGCGGCGCTTCCTTTTTCGCGAATCAGATTAAGGTTCTCCAGCATACTCATGCCGTATTTGGTCCGGTAACGGCGGTCAAGCTGCTTCAGGCGCGCACACGGATATTTGGGGCAGGCATAACAGAAATCCTCCCCGCTGCCGGCTAACGCCGGACAATTTTTGATGCGGCAGGATACGCAATACTTCGCTTTGCTGTTATCCGGCCCGCGGCAGCCGGGACATTTGTCCTTGCTGCGCCGGTAAGCCAAACAAAGCAGGCAATTCATCCCGCAGGGTGCGATGGCAGCTGTATCCATCCCGTAAATCACTACTCTCTTCTTCCCCGGGGCTGCCGCCGTATCCGGCCGAAGGAAACGACACCATTCCCCTGCCAGGGTATTTGCTTATTTATTATCCCTGTATCGGAAATCACCTGCAAAACGTTGTCCTTTCTCGCTATTTTTTTCCAAAATATGTTTCACGCTTCCAGCGCCGCCCTTTCCGGACACAAAAAAGACACCTTGCCGCTATCTTCGGGAAGGCGTCTTCAGCTTCGGCGGCAAAAGCGGGGCTGAGAGAAATCTATCCGTCTATCGGCAGCATTACCACTTTCGGTAAGCTCACTGTTTGATAAGCCCTTTGGCCACGCATTCGTCAATGAGGCTTTTGGCGTATTCCCAGAGAGTTTCCGAGCCGGCCGCGATCCGGTGGTTGATTGAGTAGATATGTTCCGCCGGGACATTGTTCTCCCGCCAGGGCGCCCCTTGGGTGTAATAATTCTGCATCACCGGTTCCAGACGGTCGATGGCCGCGGCGAATTTTGCCTCCGGCGTCCGGCGCTCTTCGAATTCCCGCCAGAGACTATAAAACTCATCTTTCTGCTCTTCCGGCAAGAGGCCGAAGATTCTCTCGGCGGCCGCCTTTTCCTTTGCTTCCTTCTCCGCTGTCAGCTTGGTGTAGATAATATAATCTCCGGCGTCGATTTCTACGATATCGTGGACTAAGACCATTTTGACCACTTTAACAACGTCCACCGGTTCGTTCGCATGCTCCGCCAAAACGAGCGCCATCATCGCCAGATGCCAGGAATGCTCGGCGTCATTTTCCCGCCGCGAGCCGTCAAACAACTTCGTGTGCCGGAAAATCGATTTGATTTTATCAATTTCCACAATGAATTCCAATTGCTGCTTAATTCGTGTGTTCAATTCATTCCCTCCCGATTTTGCAGATGAAGATTGAATCCTGTATTCGGCTATTCGCCACGGCTCTTCCCGGTCATGCTGCTGCCCGCCGGATGAAGCTCAGCCGTTTTATCCTCTGACGCCTTCCCTTTCCCCCCATTGCCCGGCAGTCAGAAAATGCTCCCCCGGCACCTGACTAACTCAGATATTTGAAATAAATCAACATGATCCCGGCGTCGGCCAGCATGTGGCTAATAATTGGTCCGGCTAAAGAACCGTACTTATACCGCAGTCCTCCCCACAGCAACCCGGCCAGAAAAACCGGCGCCGCTCCGAGCACATTCAGCGGCCATTTGAACATCGGGGCGATTGAGAGGATGTGGTACAACCCGTAGGAAGCGGCGATAATCAGATTAACGGCGCCGAAGCTGCCGTAATCCTTCAGCTTCGCGGCCATAAAGCCTCGCCAGTAGATTTCTTCCAGCACCGGATTAACCAGAAACAGGATTAATACCATTCCATAAACATATCGCCCGGAAAAGCCCCATTCCTGCAAAAGTTTTCGTAAATAAGTGACCTCAAAAAAATAAGGCTGCAGCCAGGATATCCCCGCAAAGATGGTGACAAGGCAAAGTATGCCGGTAACAAACCCGGCCGCAAGGGAGCCTTGGCTGAGTTTTAAACCGAAAAACTCCAACGCCAGCCGGAAAGAATATCGCTCTCTTATCACTGTATCAAAAACGGGGACAATCACCAGCCAGCCGTAAAACAGAATGAAAGTCAGCGGAACGCTGTCCATAATGTGCAGCCCGATATATATTGTTAAGGTAGGTCCTAACAACCAAAGAATAAGTGCCATTGGCATCTCCGCTATTCTCCTGTCTTACTGACTCTTACGGTTTTTGGCTTCAACTCCATCGGAGTAACTGGCTTTGCCATACCCGGTTAACGACGTATACTCTCCAAAATATTCGGTTCCCCGCATCAAATCCCCTGCCCTTCATACAAAAGGGCCGGAGAGGCAAACTCCCCGGCGGATTATCAACAGTTTTTTCTCGATTTCCGCAGGCGCAGATAATCCAGCAGCAGCATCGATGCAACCGCTGTCACTGTCAGCATGAGCGATAGTGATTCCCTGTTACTATACTCCCAACTCAAGTCCGCGTTCCACACCGTCCCGAACAGGACAAACGTCAGGAATGCCTTGATAAGCACGGGAGCGACCAGCTGCCAAAATGGTAGTTCCGTAAATTTGGCCCGCAGCCCGCCGAACAGGACTACGGCTGCCCAGAGCGTCGCCAGGATCTGCCGGAGAGCGCCGTGAATCTCTCCCACATAGGGCGATGAAAGAAAAAACAGGGCGACGGCCGTACCCCCGAGGATGCCCAGAAAGCAGATAACGCCAAGCCCGGTCGATAATGCCCGGGGGAAGTATTTCTCTGCCGCCGACACAACCAGATGGGCGGCGATGCCGCCGAGTACGCCCGCCCCGACTGCGGTTATCAAGTCCCAACCACCGGGCATTCGAGTCATCCTCCCTCAGATAACGCCCTGCTATGGTATTAACGATTAGCGCGAAGGAAAGTCCCGCTGTGTGTATTATGTATCCTTTTCTCTTCTGAAATCCCCCCGCAAGTTACAATGTAAAAAATCAAACAGCACTGAATATTTCGTCCAGTGCTGCTTTAAAATAGACTCTGGCAGCGACCTACTCTTCCGGGGGTTAGCCCCAAGTACCATCGGCGCAGGAGGGCTTAACTGCCGTGTTCGGGATGGGAACGGGTGTGGCCCCTCCGCTCTTGCCACCAGAATAAG
>JBMNPB010000064.1:0-2691 GCA_050943375.1 bacterium | reverse complement strand
CGGGGCAAAGCGTGGGAGAGAAAAGAGCCTGTAACGACCTACGCTACAGCTAACACAGCTGCCTGCGCCGCCTGCAGCAACCTTTCGGCTGCAACAGACAGTTACGACAACTATGCTAACCTTTGCTTGACTGCCACAGATACCTGAGGATCCGACAATGATCTTTCGACCATTGCCGAACCCCAGAGTTACGCAAAAGGGAAAAGGCGTAAAACCTGCGGCACCCGTGACAATCTTAGCTCGACCATTATCCATCCCTTGACCGCCGACAGCAATCGTCTCAGACTGCTGCCGACAGAGGCGGAACAGATAATGGTCTGCCCGCCGGCTAATACCGAGCCATCTGACCCGATATTAACCTTTGGCCGACTGCCGGACAACCCTTTTGGATCATCCGGCAATCTGGGCTCGGCCATTACAGACCCTTACACAGCTAATTTACCCGGTTTCTTTTCTTTTATTGCAGGAATTATCTGGATTTCCGCCGGGGGAAGTGCAAGAAGCGAGTTAAAAGACATAATGATAAGGCATGCGGCTTATTCCATTGGCCACAACCTTACTCCCGGTCTTGCTGTTTCATCTTTAACATGCTCTTGCCGGATTGATGCATAATGTGCCGCCGGACAAACTAAAATAGCGGCAGGGATAAACATATACGGCCGGCGCTGCCGACCAAGGAGGTGGCTGCAATTAAAAATAATCGGCTGATTCAATTGGCGGAAATGCTGCCGTCCGGCCGGGTCCGTCTCAACGAACCGCTGGCGCCTTATACGACTTTCCGCATCGGCGGTCCGGCCGATGCTCTGGTTTTGCCAGAGAACGGGAATGAATTGCAGACAGTACTGCGTTACTGCGCCGACGTCGGCCTGTCTCTTTTCCTCCTGGGGCGGGGTTCCAATCTTCTCATCCGGGATAAAGGAATTCGGGGGGTAGTCGTCAAACTGGCCGGGGAATTTAACCGGATTACAGTGAGCGGAACCGCTATTCTGGCCGGGGCGGGAGCGCAATTAGCTGAAACGGCCCGCGTCGCGCAACAGCACGGCCTCGGAGGGATGGAATTTGCCCATGGTATCCCCGGCAGCATCGGCGGGGCGACCGTCATGAATGCCGGGGCTTACAACGGAGAAATGAAGGATATCGTCACCAGTGTGAGGGTCGTCGATCGACAGGGTGTCAGTCAGGAGATGGACCGGGATGCGATGGCATTCGGATACCGGCACAGTGTTCTGCAGGGCAGCGATCTGATCGCGATAGAAGTGAGGCTGAGACTGCAGCCGGCCGACCTGGCGGCAGTCAGGGCGAAAATGGATAATTTAGCGGCGCGCCGCCGGGCCAAGCAGCCCCTCGATTTACCGAGTGCCGGCAGCACTTTCCGGCGGCCGCCCGGCTATTATGCCGGGACACTCATCGAACAGACCGGTCTGAAAGGGGTAAGGATCGGGGACGCCCAGGTCTCCGAGCTGCATGCCGGTTTCATTGTTAATCTTGGCCGGGCAACGGCGGACGATGTTATGGCCTTAATCAAGATCGTGCAGGAGAAGGTCCGGGAAAAATTCGGTGTGGAATTAGAGACGGAATTGAAAGTAGTCGGGGAAGCGTAGCGGGGAGATGAGGGAATGCTGCACATTGTTCTGGTTGAGCCGGAAATACCGCAGAACACGGGCAATATTGCCCGGACGGTCGCCGCTACCGGTTGCCGCCTTCATTTGGTCCGGCCGCTCGGTTTCTCAACGGACGACCGTTATTTGAAGCGGGCGGGGCTGGATTACTGGCCCCTCGTACCGGTCAGCTACTGGGACAGTTTTCCGGAACTGCAAGCAGCGTTTCCGGAGCGGACGTTCTATTACGCGACAACAAAAGGGCGGCGGAAATATACTGATGTGACGTACGGAGACGGCGATTTCCTAGTCTTCGGCAAGGAAACGGCCGGCCTGCCGCCGGAATTGATTCGGGCGAATCTGGCTTATTGTATTCGGATACCGATGTCGGCCGGCACGCGGGACCGCTCGCTCAACTTGTCGAACGCGGTGGCGGTCGTCCTTTACGAGGCGCTGCGTCAGTCAGGCTTTGCCGCTCTTGACTGAAGGGTCGGGATGAACGGCTTCCGAGTCAAGATTGGCTTGGTTTTCGACTGCCAGGCGGATGGCGGACAGAATGGGGGCCGGAGCGATGCCGCCATAATAGCGGAGCGCGCCGTCAATTAAAATAAGCGGCGGGGTGTAATCGGCAGTGATCAATCGGCCGGCGCTGGAGTCGGGGTCAATTTCGCAATCAAATAAATCGATGAAGCTGAGGTCCACCCGGTCGGATAAGCCGCTCTGTTGGAGCGAATTCTCAATTTCCCGATAGATGCTCCCGACAGTCCGGTCTGCCGCCACGGGGTTATTCCGGCATCAGCCAACGCAATTACCGGCAGGCTTTGACCTTGCCGGTATCTTTGCGGGTGACCGGCAGCAGCCGCCGGCGCCGCACTGTCTTCCCGGGCACTTGTTTTCGATTAACTCGCAGCTGGCGGCGAAGATTTCCACGCTTACCCGTTTGTCCATTTTAACCTCCTGACGAGATTAGTTACCTAGAATTTGTACAAACAGTTAACCATAAAATGGGTTGATTTACCATATAACCAAAACAGGTGAGAAATTGCCCTCTGTGTAAATAGCGTATTGCTCAAAACACCAATACACAGAAGGG
>JBMNPB010000050.1:0-15683 GCA_050943375.1 bacterium | reverse complement strand
TGCCACAGATACCTGAGGATCCGACAATGATCTTTCGACCATTGCCGAACCCCAGAGTTACGCAAAAGGGAAAAGGCGTAAAATCTGCGGCACCCGTGACAATCTTAGCTCGACCATTATCCATCTCTTGACCGCCGACAGCAATCGTCTCAGACTGCTGCCGACAGAGGCGGAACAGATAATGGTCTGCCCGCCGGCTAATACCGAGCCATCTGACCCGATATTAACCTTTGGCCGACTGCCGGACAACCCTTTTGGATCATCCGGCAATCTGGGCTCGGCCATTACAGACCCTTACACAGCTAATTTGCCCGGTTTCTTTTCTTTTATTGCAGGAATTATCTGGATTTTTGCGAAGATAGTTTAATGCTTGAACTCTCTGACGGCGCATTGGCAGGACTGCGACTAAACACGAACCGGCGACTGCCGGCGACAGCAAGGAGGTGAGAGAGTGCGAAAAGAAGAATACGAGAATTATAATCTGCGCCTTATCGAGGAAGCAGCGAAAGAGCCGGACATGGAAAGAAAACTGGGTCGGTACGCAAAGACGCTCCGGATTGAGATCAGCGATCTGGGCGCGCAATGGGTGATGGACACGAAAGAGAAGGTTTTGAAAGGTTATCCGGCGGGAACGACGCCGGTTGACGATGTGGTGACTATGGACAGCGGCACATGGGATCGGATCTTGAGTGATCCGTCGATGGCAGACTCGGCTGCAACGAGCGCGGCCATGGGCGGCGCGTTGCGTTTTCAAGGCGACATGTATTCCCATATGCCTCTGTTGGGTATCATCTATTCCCTGGCCAAGGCGAAAGCAAAATTAGCTAAGGAATAAATTGCTGCTGCCTGTAAAAAGTCAGTTTCGCCGGATAGAACCGGTATTTTTTTTGCCATTACCCGAATACCGTTAGGCAGGTGAAAAGCCTAACGGTGTCAAATATCAGGAAAAAGAGAGACAGTCGGGTAATTTCACTCGGCGGGAGAATAGGGGGTATGCCGATGCTGACATTTTATTGCTTTCCAACTTGAACGACATGCCGAAAAGCGAAAGCGTGGCTTTCGGAGCGGAATGCGTCCTTCGATTACCGGGATATTAAAAAACGGCCGCTGCGCCCGGAAGAAATCCGGAAGATTGCTATCCAAGCCAGATTGGCCGCAGCGGAATTGCTCAATCCCAATAGCAAGACGTTCAAGGCTGCAGGGCTGGCGCTAAGTTCTCTCGCCGAAACGGAAATTGTTGAATTTCTCGCAGCCAACCCAACGGCGCTGATCCGGCCGCTGTTGTCAGACGGCGAGAAAGTGGCCGTGGGTTTTGACAAAGCGGCTTTTGCCGCACTGGTCTGAGAACTGGGTACGGAGAAGATATTCTGTCAATAGAGCTCCGGAAGAAATAATGAGACTGTACGGGCACCGATAAATTTGCACGTCGAATGCGCTATGTTCGTCTGTTTCATAGCGGTAACCTTCGGCTGATATCCTGTTTGATAAATCGGAGCCCGGCAAAGATTAATGCTTGTCATGATCAGCCATGGCAGTTTTGGCTGCCTGAGGCTGGTAAGTGTAGCAGTCAGAGAGACTTGGCGCGTCGGTTGCAAACCAAGGATAAACAATGTGAGCGTAAAGGAGTGGTGAAAGTGGGTTACGGATACAACGGGAAGATTCTGCGGGTAAATTTGACCGACCGGAGTATAACGGCAGAGACGCCGGATGAGAATTTTTACCGCACTTACATGGGCGGGGAAGGGCTGATCGCCTATTATCTGCTGAAAGAAGTACCGGCGGGAACGGAGCCCTTTTCTCCGGACAACAAGCTCATCTTCGCTCCGGGAATTCTCACCGGCATGCCGCTGGCCGGGAGCGGGCGCAACAGCGTCGGTGCCAAGTCGCCGCTCACGGGCGGTTTCGGCTCGGCTGACGGCGGGGGCTTTTTCGGGGCGGAGCTGAAGCGGGCCGGCTGGGATGGGATTGTGGTGTCCGGGAAGGCGGATAGTCCGGTTTATCTTTGGATTAACGATGACGCCGTAGAGATCAGAGACGCGGTCCATCTTTGGGGGAAGGCGACGGCGCCGACTCAAACGGCGATCCGGGATGAATTGGGAGACCAAGGCATCCGGATGGCATTAATCGGTCCGGGCGGCGAGAACAAGGTCCGTTATGCTTGCATCATCAATGACCTGAAGCACGCGGCCGGAAGGACCGGGATGGGTGCGGTGATGGGTTCCAAGTTGCTGAAAGCAGTGGCAGTGCGGGGCCATCGATCGGTGGAACTCGCGGATCCGGCTAAGGTGCAGGAGATGGCGAAATGGCTGGCGGAAAATGTGGAGCGTCTGGCCGGCGGGATGCGCGAATACGGTACTGCCGGCGTTCTCCTCCCGTTGCACCATGGAGGAGGATTGCCGACACGGAATTTCCGACAAGGGGCTTTTGAAGGTGCTGAGAAAATCTCCGGCCCAGCGATGGCAAATACCATTCTCGTAAAGCGGGAGAATTGTTTTGCCTGTCCGGTCAACTGTAAGCGGGTGGTGCAAGTGGCAGAACCGTACCAAGTCGATCCGGTGTACGGAGGACCGGAATACGAGACGCTCGGCTCTTTCGGTTCATCCTGCGGAATTGACGATCTGAAGGCGATTGCCAAGGCGAATGAAATTTGTAATGCGAATTCCATAGACACAATATCGACCGGGGTGACAATCGCGTTTGCGATGGAATGTTTTGAGCGGGGGATATTGACGGAAAAAGAAACGGACGGACTGGAACTTCGCTTCGGAAATGCTGATGCGATGCTGGCGATGGTGGAAAAAATCGTGCGGAGGGAAGGCTTCGGAGATATCTTGGCGGAAGGGACAAAGCGGGCGGCGGCGAAAATCGGCCGGGGAGCGGAGAAATACGCAATCCAGGTCAAAGGCCAGGAAGTGCCGATGCATGAGCCGCGCCTCAAGCACGGCCTCGGTCTCGGCTATGCTGTTTCCCCCACCGGCGCCGACCATGTTCACAATTTCCATGACACCGGTTACACGAAATCAGTCGAAGCGCTGAAACCGTTCGGCATCCTTGAACCGCTGCCGGCGGACGATCTGAGCCTCGACAAAGTCCGGATGTTCCTGGCTGAAGTCCACATGTCCCACTTTACTAACGTTGCCGTCATCTGCAACTTCGTTCCCTGGAGCAATAACCAGAAGGTGGAGATTGTCCGGGCGGTGACCGGATGGAATACGTCGCTTTGGGAACTGGCGAAGGCCGGGGAGAGAGCGACGACTTTGGCCCGGGTCTTTAATTTGCGGGAAGGGTTTACGGCCGAGGATGATAGTCTGACGGAGCGGTTTTTGGAGCCATTTGCGGACGGTCCCCTTGCCGGGGTGGCTGTCGACCGGGAGAAACTGGCAGCAGCGCGGGAAGCTTACTATACTTTGATGGGCTGGGATGCCGCAGGCGTGCCGACAAAAGCTAAACTACACGAACTCGGCGTCGGTTGGGCAGCCGGCCAGATTGAAAAAGCGGATTAAATCCGCTTTTCTTCTTTTAGTGCCGGGGAAAGGCGAAAGGAAGGGAAATAGCGGAAATCCACCGGCCGCAGGTCGCTGACCAGCCATTTGTGCCGGGAGTTCATCCGGAAATACGTTTGTGCACTTACGGCTTCGGTTGGTTCATCGAACCGTGCCGGGGATATTAAACGGTCTACCGTGTCGGGAACCTCGACAGGTTTTGCGCTTATGTTTCGTTTATTCCGGAAGAGCCGATTGGCCTGGTGGTTTTCATCAACAGCAATCCGAATCGTTTTCCCGATGTCCTTTGCTATCGCATTTACGACCGCCTGATGGGGCTGCCGTCGCCGGACTGGAACACTCGTCTCCTCACCACCGTTGCCAAAGTGAACGAAGAAGAGGAACAGCAGCGGGAAGTGGTCGCCGCCCGGCGTGACGAGGCGCTGCCGCCATCCTACCCTCTGCCGGCTTAGGCCGGGACGTACGGGCACCCCGGTTATCGCTGCCTGACGGTCAGCGCGGTGGCGGACAGCCTGCATATTCTGTGTAACGGTAGCGTGGTCGTTCTCCGGCACAACAGGGCGATACTTTTGATTTCACTGGTAATTGAAAACCGTTTCGCCCGGTAATGGCACTCATTTTTCAGACGGAGAATGGGAAAGCGGAACGGATGTTAGCCCATTTCGAGCCGGCATCGGGTGCGTTACCCATCGTTTTCCGGCGGGTCGAGTCAGGCCGGGCCGGTGATATTTGCTCCTTCTCCGTCGCACCAAGGCGAGTGAAGCGCGGTCTGTTCGGACTGCGCTTCACTCGCCCAGCCATGCTGTTCCATTTCACTGTCGCTATGCCCGGTACACCGTGTCATAATTTGCGCGGGTATGACCCGGCGGCGATTGAGAAATAATGAAAAGAGGGTGCCGCCGGAAAGGAATGTGAAGAATGCCGGGAAGAATGGACAAATCAGCTCTGGTCAAGTTCATTATTGAAAGCAAGACGGATTTGAACTGTGAGGACGAGGAAATTGTTCACGCTCTGATTCGCGAGACGGTGACGCGCGATATCAATCAACTGCAACAAGGTAAAAGTACCTTCGGTGACATTTTGGCTGATAAAATCGCTCTGTTTGCCGGGAGCTGGCGTTTCATTATTTCATTTCTGATAATCCTGGCCGGGTGGATTGTCGCCAACACTTTCTTTCTGCTCCGTCCTTACGACCCATATCCATATATTCTGCTCAACCTAGTCCTGTCTTGTATTGCCGGGATTCAGGCTCCGCTGATAATGATGAGCCAGAACCGGCAGGAGAAAAAAGACCGGCTACGGGCGCAAAACGATTACCGGATAAATCTGAAGGCTGAATTAATCGTCGAGGACATGCATATGAAATTGGATGCTATGGAGGAAACGCTGGCCGATATTCAGTCCCGTCTTGCTTGCCTGGCGAGGGAAAATCGGAACGGCAGCCCGGTCCGGGCTATGCAAGCCGGAGAGACCAGCCGACAGCATTAGTCCTATACAACCGGCAGAGCCGATTTTTTACTTACGTTTTGGTACCGGGACGGTTTATCACAGACGGATTATCTGGCAGGTTGAAGGGGATACCCTCGCAAATAGGAAAGCCGAGACGAATAATATACAGAACGCATGGTTTACTCTGAAGTGAACCGAAGAGCCAAACGAAAAGGCAATCCGGTCGAAAGACCGGGACGCAAAGCCGCGGGCCTAAAGCCGGAAGCTCCGGTTAGGGCAGCCGGGCTGCCGAAAACGGCAGGACAGGTTCTTTCCCCGCCTTTTCGGACAAGCGAGGTGTAGAAAAGAAGCGGGGAAGGGGGTTGGTGTGCTGCGGCAATAATGAGGCAGATAGTTAAGCCGGCAGTATATTGACAAAAAACATGGAGGTGTAACCCTGCGGGGGAAATTATGAAAAAATTACAGAGAATTCTCGCATGCATGTTCGTCATTATGATTTGCTTGGGCCTTTGCGTTGGCAGCGTCTGGGCTAAAGGCCCCCAAGAGAGGAAAGGGTCCAAAAGAAACAAGGCTGTGATCATAGACGTCACTGCGGAAGGTGATGAGACAGAAACGACGGAGGGCGAAGAGACTGAGCAAATGCCGGTTCAGGCGAAAAACTGTGGGCAGGCCAAGAAACTTGGTCTTCAGGTTAAAGTACGTGGAATGAACATGAAATTCGACATACCGCCGGTGGTTAAGGAAGGCAGAACCCTGATACCTGTTCGGGCTATCATGAACGGCTTCGGCGCTGAGGTAACCTGGGATGAGGCAACGAAGACCGTCACGGTTGTCAAAGGCAATAAGACGATCGTTCTGAACCTGGCCGACGGAACAGCCACTGTTAACGGTGAATCCGTAACAACCGATATTCCGGCCCGGATTATCAGCAACCGGACGTTCGTGCCGCTACGGTTCATTGCCGAGACGCTCGGCGAGAAGGTTTCTTATGACGAGTCAACCGGCGAAATTGATATCGGGGATGAAGAAGACGGCGACGATGAAGACATAGATGGGGAAGATGACGAAGAAGATAATGAAGATGTTGTAGATGAAGAAGATGATAGCACTGCCGATGATGAAAACGGTGAAGAGACAGTCTAAGCAATTTTAGACGGCAAGGGAGCAGGCCGCAGACCTGCTCCCTTGCCGTGTCCGCCCAGTCTGGGCAGTATCTATAGGGTGGAAGCCCCGAACGGGGTCAGGAGTGTCTGCCATTAGCCAAAGGCATGGGTGTTCGCCGCGAGGCGGAATCTGAAGGCAGCTTTGGCAAATGCTTGACCTGAGACAATTTGAGATGAGTCGGATAAGCCGCCAAGACATGACAAAGCCCAAGCCGCCAAAGGCTGTGGCAGTAAACTTGGGCAATTACATAAGCAAAAAGAGATGCCTACTCTAGAGAAGCCTGCCGGGCTTGCCAAGTAACTTGGTATCTGTAAGGATGTGCCTATGGAAACAGTGGATGAAGATAAAGGCCAGGTTGAGGAAGCTGTTATGTTTGGATGTTCCGGAATGGGCAGCGGATATGATGGCAAACAGACGGCGCACCTGCGGGAAATGTCCGGCAATGCAAACAAGGTCCTTGTTGTCTCCTAGTGTAGCATCTAGGGTTGAAAAAGCTCGCTTGTTCGATACCCGGAGCTTTGTCAACCTTCAGAAATCGCTTGGTGCGGGCCTGTATGCTGGGTAACGAGAGAGGTAAAAGGGTAATCACCCCTACCTACTCATCATCACGCCGGACTGTCATTGTCAGTCTGCCGATGCAACGCTGTTTTCCGGCGGCGGCCGGGAGTTACGCCGCTTGTAATTTAATACAAGATAAAAATTTATTTTCATTTCCTCCGAGTTGTCAATGGCGAACCGACCCGGTCGGAAGCGAATGACTAGCGCGTATCGTATGCGTCTTCCCACAATGCGGTTTTTCTAGGCAAAATACGGTTTTCTCCAGCAGTCTCGCGGTCTGCGCGGGACTGCTCTCATTTGGCATATCGCTATCACTTCCCCACCGGAGGGAAAGGTTTAGCGCGCCTGATGTGGAATTAATCAGGGGCAATAATTTTCATCTGACAGAAAAATTGCAGAAAGGAGGGCCGGAATTAGCACCGAAGATACGCAACTGTGATTTGCTCTTGTCCCACGGCTGCCGCGAATCTCGCCGGATCGTCCTCGTTGTCACCAAGCGGGTGCTACAAAGATTGGATGCTTATGAACGAATGAGATTCTTCTTCCGCCGGGAGGGAAATATTCTGCAGGTGGGTAACCGGTCCTGGAACCTGAGGGAGAAAAAGAAATTCTATATATTTAAGCGCCGGCAAAGCGGTTAGCATCGTCCTTGAAATAATCGCCCCCGCCCTGAAAGGCAGGGACGTAACGGATCAGGCCGCGATCGGTGGGATTTTGATAGATCTGGATGGTACCGAATTCAAGACTATACTGAGCGGCAATACGCTCTGCAGCATTTCTCTCGCCTGTACCCGGGCTGCGGCCAATAGGGTGTACCTGCCGCTCTATCGCTACCTGAACCCCGCTGAAATCAAGACCATCCCGCTGCCCACGGTCAACTGTATCTCAGGCGGCAGTTACCAGAAAGGCTCGGTGCCTTTCCAGGAACGCACCGTCTTCCCTTACAAAGCGGTGTCGATAATGAAAGCGGTCCAAATCATCTATCAAATTTTCCGGCTGACCCCGGTAGTGATCCGGGATTGTCAGAACGGCCGTCCGGTTGTGCCGGGAATTCTTCACGGCCGGCACGCTCCAAGTCCCGATCTGACTGTCTCCTTCGATATCCTGTACGAGGCGGCCTGGCGCTGCGGTGCATCCGGCAAAATTGCTGTTGGCGCCGATTGTGCCGCCAGCGAGTTGTACAATCCGGAGCGGAAGACGTACGACTTTTTAGGAAAAGAGATTGCCCTGGACGCCCTGCTTGGTTAATTGCGGGAATTGGCGGCGAAATACAATTTCCTCTATGTCGAGGACCCGGTGGGCGAAAATGACTGGGAAGGATGGCAGAATTCATGCCGCACATAAAGTTTTGAACGGGTTGGGCGCAGCCGGCAGTGTTGAGCCGGCCCGGTGAAGTGCGGTTAAGAGCAAGCCTCAACAATGAGAGAGGATGTGATATTGAATGTATGATCTCATTCTGCGGAACGGTTTGATTTGCGACGGGACCAAAAATGAACCTATCGTCGGAGACATCGCCGTCAAGGACGGTAAGATTGCCAAAATTGCCCCCAAGATCGCCGATAAGGCAGTCAGAGAAGCCGACGTTGCTGATCTGGCGGTGGCGCCCGGCTTCATCGACATGCACTCGCACAGCGACGTTTCCTTCCTGCGTGATGATCGGTGTGAAGCGAAAATTTATCAGGGGGTCACATCCGAAGTCGTGGGACAATGCGGCATGACGATCTACCCTTGCGCGGAAGGCCATATTGAAGATATGTATTCTTTCGCCGGAACCGACCTGAAATTCGACAAGCGGTATTACACGTCATATTCACTGCAGGAATTCGTCGAGAAGGTGCAGGCAGGCGGCAAAAAGATGGCGACGAACCTGTTGCCGCTAATCGGACATGGCGCACTGCGGGCGGGAGTCGTCGGGTTTGCCGACCGCCGGGCGACGGAAGCGGAGCTGGCGGCTATGGCGGAGCTCCTCGACCGGGATATGCGGTACGGGGCCTGGGGCCTTTCTTTGGGTCTGGGCTATGCGCCCGGCCTGTTTGCCAACCAGGCGGAGCTGAATGTGTTGGGCGCGGTCGTTCAAAGGTACGACGGCGTCATTACTTCCCACATGCGGAGCCAGAGTGTCCGGATTTTCGAATCTCTGGAGGAAATGTACAATATCTGCCGGGCGACAGAAGCGAAGGTCCATATCGCGCATCTCAAAATCTGCGGCAAAGGACAGCTGGGCAAATCTGATCAGGTTATCGAGCATCTTAAAAACGCGTTGCAGCAGGGAATAAAGGTGACCAAGGACATGTACCCGTACACAGCTGCCTCAACCGATCTGACCGATGTTCTGCCCAAGTGGAGCCTGGAGGGAGGATTGGAGAAAGCGGCGGAGCGGTTCGGCACGGACGAGCGCTCCAAACTAATGCGGCATCTGGAAGTAAATTACGGAACCCGGGAAGACGGGGAAAGTGTCCATATCGTGACTACTTACGGGCAATACCCGATTGCGGACAATAAGAATATTTATCAACTGAGTCAGGAACTTGGAGTATCCATGCCCGAGACGCTAGAGAGGGTCATCGTGGCCACTAAAGGTCACGCCGACTGCGTCTACTTTATTATGCTGGAGAGCGACGTCATGAATTACATGAAAGAAGACGACGTTGCCATGGGAAGCGACGGTTATGGCTTCTCCTTCGACGAGGGCATCAGTCCCCACCCGCGGAGCTTCGGGACATTCCCCCGGTTTCTGCGTCTCGCCCGGGAGAACAATCTCTGCGATCTGGAGATCGCCGTCCACCGCATCACCGGACTGCCGGCCGGCATCGTCGGGTTGCGGGACCGGGGATGGCTGAAAGAAGGCCTGGCGGCCGACATCACTGTCTTTGATCCGGCGGCGGTCGCCGACACCGCGACGTACGCCGATCCCTGCCGCAAGCCGGTGGGAATTGAGCATGTGCTTATCGGCGGCGAGTTCGCTGTCGTCGGCGGCAGCCAGACCGAACGGCGTCTGGGGCAGATATTACTGAAACAGTAAGGCGGACGTTACTTCCGCTTTCACCATTACGGCGAGAACGATATGGGTTTTGCGCCTTTTGCCTTTCAGCGCCGGTTGGGACGGCTTATCTTGCCACCGGGCAAGCACAAGTCCGCCGAACTGGAACTGAGCAGTAACAAGTGATATAATGAGAATATCTTGCAATAACAAAGGAAGATTAGCATGAGCAACAGTTTTCAGGAGCTCGGCATTTCGCCGCCCTTATTAAAAGCAATTGAAAAAATGGGATTTACGGAGCCGACCGAGGTCCAGAGTCGGGCCATCCCTCACGTTCTCAAAGGGGAAGACGTCATCGTCATGTCCAAGACGGGGAGTGGTAAGACGGCTGTATTCGGTCTCCCCATGCTGCAGATGGCCGACCCGGCAGCGGCAGGGCCCCAGGCTCTGATCCTCACCCCGACCCGGGAACTCGCGGTCCAAGTCGACAACGATATCCGAATGATGGCCAAGCTCGTGCCGCACCGGACGGCAGCCGTCTATGGGCAGCACGACATGAATGCGGAAATCCATGCTTTGCGGAAAGGCATATCCATCGTCACCGGCACGCCCGGCCGGGTCTACGATCACATCGAACGGCGTACTTTGGTGACAAAGAATATTCGCTTCTTCGTGCTGGATGAAGCGGACCGGATGCTCGACATGGGATTTATCGACCAGGTGGTTCGGATTATCCGGAAACTGCCGAAAGATAGAATTACTTTGGTTTTCTCAGCTACCATCCCGGCCGAAGTCCGGCGCATTTGCCGTGACTACATGAAACGTCCGACGACGATAGAGATCGAATCGCCGACGATGACTGTCGACACCATCGAACAGGTTTATTATCGGGTGGAGAGGAACGAAAAGCTTACTCAACTGAACCGCCTCCTGCTGTACGAGCAACCGGAAAGTTGTCTCATTTTCTGCAACACCCGGATTGCTGTTGACCGGGTCCGGGCCTCCTTGGCCCGAAAAGGGTACGCCTGTCACGCATTGCACGGCGACATCCCCCACGGGAAACGACTGAAGACCATGAAGCAGTTCAAACAGGGAGAATTCCATCTTTTGGTTGCCACCGATGTTGCCGCCCGCGGCATCCATATTGAAGGACTTTCCCTCGTAATCAACTATGACGTCCCGGCTGAGAAGGACAGTTATGTCCACCGGATCGGAAGGACCGGCCGGGCCGGGGAAAGCGGCCGGGCTATCTCTCTGGTTACCGGCGACGACATTATCAGCCTTTATGAAATTGAAGAGCATATCGGACAAATGATTGGACAGGCGGAATTGCCTAATGACGCCGCTCTCAGAGAGCGTCGGGCGAGCGCCGAAAAATGGATCAAAGCGCAAACACCCCAGGTTAAGCCGCCGCAGGCGGCACAAACGAAGGAAGGCCGGAAGCGGTCTTCCCGCCGGCGCTCTTCCCGGCAGTCCTCGGCACAAGGCAGCCGGCCGGGCCGGGGTGACCGAAGGGGGGAAACGTCCCGGAAGACGATGCCCGCGCCGGTGGAAAAGAGCGCACGAGATTCGTCCGTGTCTCTTTCCCTGGCAGCGAGAACGAAAGCTGCGTCTACGTCCGGTTCAGAGACAAAGGTGGCTGCGCTGCCTGCCGCCGCAACCAAAAAGTCGGCCGCAGCACCGCCGGTGCGACCGTCTGCCAAATCGGCTTCATCGCCGTCCGCCGCCGGTGGGAACGAAACCGCAGCGACGGAACAGCGCCCGGCAGCAACGGCGCAGAAACCTTTCTTTCAGAGAGTCGTGCAGCGTCTTTTGGGGAAATAGGCACAAATATGTTAGTCTTTTTCTTGACAACGTCCCCGGCAATACATAAAATAAAGTACAGGGGGTATGTTGATGTCCGCCTTTGTTCTTAAAGCCTAAAGTAATTGAAAACGGCGCGAATTTATGCGGCGTGGATACGCGTCCGCTAATCTTTGTTGTTCGCTCCGGGTGTAGGCTTAAGAACATAAGGTGTCCGCTCGCCAATCATAACTGTCAAGACAGGCAGATACGGGAGCCGTGGATACGTTGCCGCGGCTTTTCTGTTTTCCGCCTCTGCTCTGACACTGTGAAACCGCTCGCGGGTGAACTATGTTCACCCGCATTATTTTTTTTCGTCAAGGAGGAGATCGAATGTACGCAAATACTTTATCTATTCTGGAATACGATCAAATTAAGGAAGGCCTGAAAGAATACACGGTGAGCGGCCTCGGCAAGCGTCTCATCGACCGCCTGCAGCCGTATACCGATCCGGGCACGGTGGAGAATGTCTTGCGCGAGACGACGGAAGCCGTCGTTCTCTTGCGCGGCGGTGCGCACGTTCCATTGCATGGACTCCACGATATCACGGAAATTCTGGAGCGGGTAGAGGCCGGGGCCGTTCTCGCGGCCGGCGACCTTCTGAAAATCGGCGACTTGCTACGGGGCTGCGGCGGGATGAAACGATATATGAAGAGCAAAAAGGCGGCCGCGCCTACTCTCTGCGCTTACGCCGAAGGCTTGGCGGATCTTGCGGCAGTGGAGTCTGCTATTGATATCTGTCTTGAGGGCAGCCGTGTCAGTGATGCGGCAAGCGCCCGTCTCGCCAAAATCAGGCAAGAGATGAAGCGGCTCGAAGCCCGAATTCAGGAGAAACTCCAGTCGTTGCTGGCATCCGCTAAGATGCGTGAATACCTGCAGGAGGCTTTTGTCAGTGTCAAGGACGGACGGTACTGCATCCCGGTCAAAGCAACCTATAAGTATCAGATTGAGGGGACGATGGTCGCCGCCTCAGGGAGCGGCGCCACCGTCTTCATCGAGCCGGCTGCGGTAAGGCGTCTGGCTGAGGAGTTGCTCGTCCTGCGGGCGGCGGAGGAAGCGGAAGAGTATCAGATTCTGGCGACGCTGACCGGGGATGTGGCCGAACATCTGGCGAAAATCAGACAGAACGTCGAAATCATGGCTGCGTACGATTTCGCCCTGGCGAAAGGGAAGTACAGCCTCGCCGTTGGCGGGACGGCAGTGCCGGTTAACAGCGAGGGCCGCATCCGGTTTCGGGCAGCTCGCCACCCGCTCCTGCGGGGGGAGCCGATCCCGCTTGATTTCCACATCGGAAGAAATTACCGGATTCTCGTTATCACCGGGCCGAATACGGGTGGCAAGACGGTGGCCCTGAAGACAGTCGGATTGCTGACTCTGATGGTGCAGAGCGGTCTCCACATCCCCGTTCTGCCCGACTCGGAAGCGGCCGTCTTTCGGCATGTCCTCGCCGACATCGGCGACGGGCAGAGCATTCAGCAGTCGCTCAGCACCTTTTCTTCCCATATCGGGAATATCGCGGTGATTCTGGAAAAGGCCGGCCGGGACAGCCTCGTCCTCCTCGACGAGATCGGGACGGGAACTGATCCAGCCGAGGGGGCAGCCTTGGCGGCGGCTATTCTGGATGAGCTGGCGGAGCGCGGCGCTGTTGCCGCTGTCTCTACCCATTACAGCGATATTAAGCGGTACGCGGATACCCGTCCCGGTTTCCGGAACGGGTGCATGGAGTTCGATCCGGCGACGCTGCAACCTCTCTATCGCCTCAAAATCGGCGAGGCGGGGAGCAGCAACGCTTTTTGGATTGCAGCCCGTCTCGGGCTGAAACCGGACGTCCTGCAGCGGGCACGGGGATACCTCCGGAAGCCGGCGGAAGGCGACGCTTTCAGCGCCGCGCCGGCGGCGCCGCCAGCCGGGCCGGTGCCGGCCGCTCGGGTGCCGCAGAAGAAGCAGCCTGCTCCGCCGCCCGTCTTCGCTGTCGGGGACTGCGTCTCCGTTCCCGCACAGAAAGCTCTGGGGATAATCCTGGAGGCTCCGGACTCGAAAGGGATCTGCACTGTCCTCATCCGGGGGAAGCGAGTCCGGCTTAACCACAAGCGACTGGTTCCCTTCGTGGCGAAAGAAAAGTTATACCCGGAGGATTACGATATGAATATTGTCCTTCTCTCGAAAGAGGACCGGCGCCTGGCTCACGACATGGGGCGGAAACTCGTGGAAGAAGTGCGAACGGTGCAAGAGGGAAAGGGGGAGGAATGAATGTATCCGGAGAAAACCGGAGATAAAGAAGAGCGATTAAGATGAAGGGGGGCAGTTTTCCGACGGGTCTGCTGCCGGCAGGCACCGGCATGGTTTTTCTCCTGCATAATTTAGCACCGATTTCATTGATGGTGGAGGTTTCCTGCAACACCTCCAAGACTACCTTGCTCTTAAACTAGGCTGAGTACTTATTTCGCTTTTTCATGTTTTCAGTATAACTTACATTTTTACTTTTGTGTCTCACCTATGGGGAGCATTATATACAACAGTAAATGTCAGTGCTCTTGTTTGCACTGCCATACTGCGAAAGAATAATTTGGAGACTACACTCTGCGACGGCTCATATCCTATCCAATCTAAGAACGAAGCTGTCTGCATTCGGCTTAATGAACAGGAGCAAGAGAGGCTACTACGTGGCACGGGAATTATCGCCGGTGAAAAATTAAAGCTTATGCATTTCAAGGTCTCAATCTTTGGTAATATAAAAAGATTGATAGCAGACCCTGATAGCCACATCGAAGTCTATTATTGAAGAGAGCGAGACGATATTATGATTATCAGCGCGAGTCGCCGGACGGATATTCCGGCTTTTTACACCGGATGGCTAATAAGCCGGCTGCGGGCCGGCTCGGTCTGCGTCCGTAATCCGATGAATTCCCAGCAGGTCAGCCGGGTGAACCTCGCACCGGATGTGGTGGACTGCATCGTGTTCTGGACGAAGAACCCCAAACCACTGATTAACCGATTAAACGAGATAGACGCCATGGGCTACAAATACTATTTCCAGTATACTCTCAATCCTTACGGGCCGGAGATTGAACCGCATCTGCCGCCGCTGGAAAAGCGGGTTGCTCTGTTGAAAGAAATCACTGGGCGGCTGGGGAAGGCAGCGGTCGTGTGGCGATATGACCCGATACTGTTGACCGACAAAATTACCGAAGAGGATCATGCCGATTACTTTGCCCGGCTTGCCGGGCAGCTGGCCGGAAGCACCAGGCGTTGCGTTATCAGCTTCGTCGACATGTACGCAAAAACGCGGCGCAATATGAAGCGGATCGCGCTGCGGGAATTGACTGAAGAAAGCAGGCGGGAAATTGCCGGGCGGCTTGCAGCCATTGCCCGCAGTCACGGCATTGAATTGCAAAGCTGCTCGGAAACGATTGATTTGTCGGGATTGGGCATAAAACCCGGGAAATGCATTGACGGGGATTTGATTGAACGCATTATCGGCTGCGGCCTGCTGATCGGCAAGGATAAAAACCAGCGGGCAGAATGCGGCTGTGTTGAAAGCGTCGATATCGGCGCCTACAACACGTGCCGCCACGGCTGCGTTTACTGTTATGCGAATTTCAGCCCCAAGACGGTGGGGACAAACTGCCGCGGTCACGATCCCGCCGGGGAAATCCTGACCGGCACGGTCGGGGCGCACGACAAAGTGACGGAGCGGAAAGTCAAATCGAACCGGGATTGGCGGCCGAAGCTATTCTGAGTTTTCAGAACGAGCTGCCTGCAGATTCGGTGTTAAACATTACGCTGCTAAGAGATTGACTCGACTCCGGTGACCAATGGACAGCATTATCTTAATGCAAGGATCATATTGAATAAGGGCATAATTGTTACCCGCACTGATTTATGCTGCCTGCGGGTAGCTTTTTTGCATAGAGCAAGGTATGAATATTGTTTTGGGCTACAGGAATAAAGACAGGCAAATATAGTCACTTTTCGGTAATGGCAGGGAGTAAGAGAATCTTGCAGGATATAATTATGTAAACACGGATGATTAAGTGTGCGAATATTGAAATAATTTATATGTATAACTAAGCTTCTTGTCTGGCAATAATAAGCCAGTAAGGAGATGGTTAGAAATGACAAAAGAGAAGATCACAACCAAGGACCCGGCGGTCAAGATAGCCGCTCAAAGAATGAGTATCCTGCAG
>JBMNPB010000049.1:0-15751 GCA_050943375.1 bacterium | reverse complement strand
GGGTGACAACACCACCATGAGCATCGAACTCATTACCCCGATTGCGATTGAGCCGGGGCTGCGATTTGCGATCCGGGAAGGCGGCCGGACAGTGGGCGCCGGGGTCGTTGACGCCGTCGAGGAGTAGTCGGAAATTCTCCGGCCGTCGCTTGACTTTTATAGGAAAATATGATAAGTTATTGTGGCGATATGGCGAGAGTACTAAAAGCCTTGTTTGCCTGACGGGAGGTGGCAACTATGCGGCAAGCGGTGACATTGGCTTGTTCCGATTGTAAGCGGAGAAATTATACAACTACAAAAAACAAAAAGAACGACCCCAACCGTCTCGAAATGAAGAAATATTGCAGCCATTGCCAGAGCCATACGGTTCATAAAGAAACGAGATAATTTCTCTTGACAGGCAGCGGCGCCGGCGGGTCACTGAGATTGTGCCGGTATGCTGTAGGAGTATTTCAACGGGGATGAGGATGTGAAGTCGGATGAGCCGCTGGACGAATTTTGTTGACCGAACCAAAAGATTTTTACGCGAACTCCGCTCAGAACTGCGAAAGGTAATCTGGCCAACCCGAAAGGAAACAGTGCAATACGCAATTGTCGTGGTCGCCACGGTTTTCGTGATATCTCTTTTCATTTGGGTGGTCGACTCAATTTTCAGCAGCCTGCTGAAGCTGATAATTAGCTGACTGAGGGGGTGAGGGGCCCGGTGTTTTTCGCAAAGGGTCCCTTGTATTTATGGAAAAAAATTGGTATGTAGTCCACACTTATTCCGGTTATGAGAATAAGGTCAAGACTAATCTGGAAAAACGGGTTGAATCGATGGGAATGCAAGACAAAATCTTTCGTGTTTTAGTCCCGATGGAAGACGAAGTGGAGATTAAAAACGGGAAGCGGAAGATTGCTAAGAAAAAGGTATTTCCGGGTTATGTTTTGGTCGAGATGATTGTCACCGATGACTCATGGTATGTTGTGCGCAACACGCCGGGAGTTACCGGCTTTGTTGGTTCTGGCACCAAGCCTATCTCTCTGCAGGAATCGGAGATCAAAGCCATCCTGCGGCAGATGGGGTTTGAAGAGGCCAGGCCGAAAGTATTGTTCAGTCCGCAGGAGGCGGTCAAAGTCAAAGGCGGTCCGTTCGAAGGTTTTGTCGGGACGGTTGAGGAAGTCAACGGAGAAAAAGGAAAGCTCCGGGTCCGGATATCGATGTTCGGACGCGAAACGCCGATTGAACTCGATTTTTCCCAGGTCCAGAAGATTTAACATAATCTCTGGCATTAAGGTGGCTGTCGTATCCAGTCAGGTGGCGAGGAGGTGGAAACATCATGGCAAAAAAAGTTATCGGAATGGTCAAATTGCAGATTGCGGCGGGGAAAGCTACGCCTGCGCCACCCGTCGGTCCGGCACTTGGGCAGCACGGTGTGAACATTATGGGTTTTTGCAAGGAGTTTAACGAAAGAACTGCTGCACAGGCCGGATTGATTATCCCGGTGGAGATTACCGTTTACGCCGACCGGACTTTTAGCTTTATCTGCAAAACGCCGCCGGCGGCAGTCCTCTTAAAAAAGGCGGTTGGGGTGGAAAAAGGCTCCGGCGAACCAAACAAGAAAAAGGTGGCAAAAGTTTCGCAAGCTAAGGTACGGGAAATCGCTCAGACAAAGATGGAAGATTTGAATGCGGCCAGCATCGAAGCGGCGATGCGTCTCGTGGAAGGAACGGCGAGAAGCATGGGTATCGAAATCGAGAAATAACTCGCGGACGCGGTCCGCAACAGTGGGAGGGGAAGCCCGTTAACACCACAAAGGAGGCAGACAAATGGCGCACAGAGGCAAGAAGTACTTAACTGCAATGCAAAAAATTGAGCGGGACAAAGCTTTTGATCCCGCTGAGGCAATAGCTCTGGTTAGAGAGACGGCTACGGCCAAATTTGACGAAACGGTGGATGTTGCGGTCAAGCTCGGGGTCAACCCGAAACACGCCGACCAAATGGTCCGCGGGACGGTTGTTCTTCCTAATGGAACCGGCAAATCCAAAAGTGTTCTGGTTTTCGCCAAAGGGGAAAAGGCCAAGGAGGCCGAAGCGGCCGGTGCCGATTTTGTTGGGGCGGAAGATCTGGCGGCAAAGATTGAAGGCGGCTGGACCGATTTTGATGTTGCCGTTGCTACACCGGATATGATGGGTGTCGTTGGCAAACTTGGCCGGATTCTCGGCCCCAGGGGTCTCATGCCTAACCCTAAGACCGGCACAGTAACTTTTGATTTGGCTAATGCCATCGGCGAGATTAAAGCAGGTAAAATCGAATACCGGGTGGATAAGGCCGGTATCGTGCACGCCCCGATCGGGAAGATTTCTTTCGCGGCGGAAAAGCTGCAGCAAAATCTGACTGCGTTGATCGATGCTTTGGTCAGGGCCAAACCGGCCGCTGCCAAAGGGACTTATCTGAAATCAATTACCGTTTCTTCCACGATGGGACCCGGCATTCCAGTCAGCGCTCAGTCAGTGCAACGGTCCTAGCGACCGGCTCCTATTCTTTTTGGAGCATGCCAACCCCAATTACCGTAGACAGTAGGTGCAGATTATTCTGCTTAAGGGCATTGCCGCCTACCGAGGTGAGAGTTTTTGATCCGGTCCTTTAGACAGAAAAGGGCGGGTAAACCTTTCACGTGTCTGCGTGAAAGGTTTTTAATTTCACAGCAATTATTATGGCAAAGGAGGTGGAATTAATTGAGCATCAGGGAAGAAAAAACGGCAGTAATAGCCAATATCAAAGAGAAACTGGAAGCGTCCAAAGCGGCGATTCTTACCGATTACCGCGGGATGAGCGTAGCGGAAGCCACGGCCTTGCGCCGGAAGCTGCGGGAAGCCAAAATTGAATACCGAATTCTAAAAAACACTCTTACCTTTCTGGCAGCGGAAGAAATCGGGTACGGCGAACTGGAGGAATACCTGAGAGGACCGACGGCTATCGCCTTTGGTTACGAGGATCCGGTTGTCGTGGCAAAAGCATTGACGGATTTCACTAAAGAAAGCAAGCACATGACTATCAAAGCCGGGCTGGTTGAAGGCTCGATTGTCAGTCCGGAAGGTGTAAAGGCTCTGGCTGATTTGCCGAGCCGGGAAACTCTTTTGGCGATGGTCCTCTCCGGTATCCAAGCCCCGCTTTCCGGCTGGGTCAGCGTCTTGGGTGCCCCGCTGCGTAGTTTCGCTTATGCTCTGGGCGCTATGCAAAAGCAGCAGGAAGCTTAGAGTTCCCTTTCAATATTAATTTTCGAACAAGAATAAAGGAGGATAAAAATGGCTAACTTGACAAAAGAGGAAATTTTGGAAGCTATCAGTAATATGACTGTTCTCGAGCTTGCTGATCTGGTCAAAGCGTTTGAAGAGAAATTCGGTGTTTCCGCGGCTGCCCCAGTGGCAATGGCGGCTGCCCCGGCGGCTGGCGGAGCAGCGGCTCCGGCTGAAGAAGTAGAGCAGACCGAATTCGATGTCGTTCTGACAGGCACCGGTGACAAGAAGATCCAAGTTATCAAGGCTGTCCGGGAACTGACCAGCCTTGGCCTTAAAGAGGCTAAAGATCTGGTTGACAGCGCTCCCAAACCGGTCAAAGAAAAAGTCAGCAAGGAAGAAGCCGAAGCGGCCAAAGCTAAACTGGAGGAAGCCGGCGCATCAGTCGAGGTTAAATAATATTGCGGAATGTCCGGCAGGAAGGCACCCGGTATCCGGTGTGCCTTCCTGCCGTTCCCTGCCGGAGCAGCGCTCACTTGGCTGTTCTGGCGCCGTGGCCGGAATAGACAGAGGAAAGGTGCAGATTATTTGAACAAATTGGGCCCTACTGCTTGACACTGCTATACTGTTATGTTAATATAATGTATTGCTACGATATGGAAATATAACCAGAAGTGTATTCAGTTATAAAAGCCGTTTTCAATGGCTATACTAATAGATAGCATTTTGGTAAATCGGATAATTTCAGGAAAGCGGTGTAAAGGGAACAAACGTTGGCAAAGGAGCTTATAGGGATGAGACGTTCTTATAAGCTCAGTTTTTTGTTTAATAATGTGGGGAACGAGGGGGAAATGCCGATGTCCAGTATTGGCGCCAAACCAAATGGTCAGAAACGCTTCTCATTCGGGAAAATCAATGAAGTATTGCAGATGCCTAACCTGATTGAAATTCAACAGAATTCTTACAATTGGTTTTTGCAGGAAGGACTGCGTGAGACTTTCCACGATATTTCGCCGATTCAGGATTTTACCGGCAATTTGGTACTGGAGTTTCTTGATTATACTCGCGGAGACCCGAAATACACAGTAGAGGAATGTAAGGAAAGAGACGTGACGTTTGCGGCGCCTCTGCGGGTCAGGACGCGGCTAATTAACAAAGAAACGCGTGAAGTCAAAGAACAGGAAGTATTCATGGGTGACTTCCCGCTGATGACGGATAACGGCACCTTTATTATCAATGGGGCGGAGCGGGTTATCGTCAGCCAGCTTGTTCGTTCACCGGGCGTTTACTATAGGGAACAAATCGACGCGACCGGCAAAAAGCTGTTCACCGCCACCATTATCCCCAACCGGGGGGCTTGGCTTGAATTCGAGACCGACGTTAATGATATTATTTATGTTCACATCGACAGGACACGTAAGCTGCCGGTTACAGTTTTGTTACGTGCTTTAGGCTATGCTTCCGACACAGTGCTGCTCAATTTGCTGGGAGAAGAAGAAGCCTTACGGAGTACATTGGAAAAGGATAATACCAGCACGGAAGAAGACGCCTTGCTGGAGATATATAAACGGTTGCGTCCGGGCGAACCCCCGACAGTGGAAAGCTCCCGCTCGCTGTTGGAAACACTGTTTTTTGATCCGAAGCGGTATGATCTCGCAAGTGTCGGCCGTTACAAGATTAATAAGAAGCTATGCCTGCGCCGACGCCTTATAGGTTGCACTACTGTGAGTGTTGTGGCCGACCCGGAAACCGGGGAAGTAATTGCCGAGCCGGGTACCTTGGTAGACCGGAAGATGGCCGAACGGATCGAGGCGTCGGGAATTAAGGAGATTTTGGCGCGGACCAAAGATGGACTGGTCACTAAGATTATCACAAACGGTCAGCCGGCTTATTCCGAGAAGACAATCAAACGGGAAGACATAATTGCTGCCGTTAGTTATCTGCTGAATCTACAGAAAGGTCTTGGCAATACTGATGATATCGACCACTTGGGTAACCGGCGCCTGCGTTCGGTGGGTGAATTGCTTCAAAACCAGTTCCGGGTCGGTCTGTCCCGGATGGAAAGAGTGGTCCGGGAAAGAATGACTATCCAGGATGTGGATATTATTACGCCGCAGGCATTAATAAATATCCGGCCCGTCGTAGCGGCAGTTAAGGAGTTTTTCGGCAGCAGTCAGTTGTCTCAGTTTATGGACCAGACCAATCCGCTGGCGGAGTTAACTCATAAACGGCGCCTGAGCGCGCTCGGACCTGGGGGGCTGAGTCGGGAGCGAGCCGGGTTTGAGGTCCGGGATGTTCACCATTCCCATTACGGGCGGATCTGCCCGATTGAGACGCCGGAAGGTCCGAACATCGGACTCATCGGTTCGTTGAGCACTTACGGCAGAATTAATGAGTTCGGCTTCATTGAGACACCTTACCGTCTCGTTGACAAGGAAAAGAATGTTGTAACGGATGAAATTATCTACCTGACGGCGGATGAAGAGGACGAATGCGTTGTTGCTCAAGCGAACGTTCCCTTGGACGATGAAGGGAGGTTTTTAACGCCGCGGGTCACTGCCCGTTATAAACAGGATATCCTGGTCGTGCCGCATTCCGAAGTCGACTATATGGATGTCTCCCCCAAACAAGTTGTTAGTATTGCGACGGCTCTGATTCCATTTTTGGAAAATGATGATGCCAACCGAGCTTTGATGGGCTCGAACATGCAACGGCAGGCTGTTCCGTTACTGGTTTCCGACTCGCCGCTGGTCGGGACCGGGATTGAAGATAAGGCTGCCCGCGATTCCGGCGCTGTTATCTTGAGTAAAAACAGCGGCCAGGTGGAAAGAGTGACTGCTAATGAAATCGTTGTCCGTTCCGATAGCGGGACGCTTGATCGCTATAAGCTGACGAAATTTTCCCGCTCCAATCAGGGAACCTGCATTAATCAAAAACCGGTAGCCCGCAAGGGTTGGCGAGTGGAAAAGGGTGATCCCCTGGCTGACGGGCCATCCACCGATGTCGGCGAACTCGCTCTTGGGCGCAACGTTTTAGTCGCTTTCATGCCTTGGGAGGGATATAATTACGAAGACGCCATCCTTATCAGCGAAAAGCTGGTGAAGGACGATGTGTTCAGTTCCATTCACATCGAAGAATACGAAGCTGACGCCCGGGATACTAAGCTGGGCCCGGAAGAGATTACCCGTGACATCCCCAACGTTGGAGAAGAAGCCCTAAAAGATCTCGACTCTCGGGGTATCATCCGCATCGGGGCCGAAGTGATGTCCGGTGATATTCTGGTCGGTAAAGTGACTCCGAAAGGAGAAACGGAGCTGACGGCGGAGGAACGGTTGCTGCGGGCGATTTTTGGCGAGAAAGCTCGGGAGGTCAGGGATACTTCGCTCAGGGTTCCGCACGGCGAAAGCGGTATCATTGTCGATGTTAAGGTGTTTACCCGGGATAACGGCGGGGAACTTGCCCCCGGTATCAACGAACTGGTCCGGGTTTATATTGCCCAGAAGCGGAAGATTTCCGAAGGGGACAAAATGGCTGGCCGGCACGGTAACAAAGGGGTTATCGCCCGTATCCTGCCGGATGAGGATATGCCTTTTCTGCCGGATGGCACTCCAGTTGAGATTATTCTCAATCCGCTCGGAGTCCCCTCCCGGATGAATATCGGTCAGGTTTTGGAAACCCATCTTGGCTGGGCGGCGAAAGTAATGGGAATCAAGGTGGCGGCTCCTGTTTTTGACGGTCCGACCGAGCATGATGTCATTGACTTCATGATTAAAGCCGGTTTGACGGAGGATGGAAAGATTGACCTGAGGGATGGGCGGACCGGGGACTATTTCGATAATCGGGTCACGGTCGGCTATGTCTATATGATGAAGTTGGCCCATCTCGTAGACGACAAGATTCACGCTCGCTCCACCGGGCCTTACTCTCTGGTGACACAGCAGCCGCTTGGCGGGAAAGCCCAATTTGGCGGGCAGCGTTTTGGAGAGATGGAGGTTTGGGCTCTGGAGGCTTATGGAGCAAGCTACACTTTGCAGGAACTTTTGACAGTCAAATCAGATGACGTGGTTGGCCGAGTAAAAACATATGAAGCAATCGTTAAAGGAGAAAATGTGCCCGAACCGGGGGTGCCTGAGTCATTCAAGGTGCTGATTAAGGAACTGCAGAGTTTGGCTCTTGATGTGCGGGTTTTGAGCGAAGATGCGGAAGAAATCGAAATCCGGGAAGCAGACGATGATGCGACGGCCGTAGCCCGCAGTCTCGATCTTAACATCGAGGGCGAAGAAGAAGCAGATGAAACCGATACGGGCGGGGCCGAGGATGAGGACGACGGAGAGGATTTCGAGGAAGCGGCGGACGAAGATGAGGCCGGCGAAGGCCCCGATTCCGGAGACGATGCTGGAGAGATGGATGATTTCGATTCTCAACCGGAAGATTTAGCAGATGAGGCGGAGGATTTCGGGCAACAGTCTGATAACGCACGGCTGGTGAGCGGGGAAGCGGAAAAAACGGCTGACGATGACTCTTTCTCCCGGGGCAGAAAGCGGACAGTTGCCGTTGATGATTTTATCCGGGGTATCAACCCCAAGAAAAAGCTGAGAAAACTCAAGAGCGAGGAGAAAACCGGTCGGATTCGGCTGCAGGATATTGCTGATGACTACGATGAACTGGAAGATGAGCGCGGCGGAGCGGAACGTAATGGCGTGGACGATGAGGATGACAATATGTGATCCAAGCAATTAAAGGCTTTATGAGAATATAAGGAGGAGGAGAAGCCTTTGCTGGATTTAAACAACTTCGATTCGATCAAGATCGGTTTGGCTTCACCTGAGCAGATTAGGGAATGGTCGAAAGGTGAAGTGAAGAAACCGGAAACAATCAATTATCGTACTCTCAAACCGGAGCGGGAAGGATTGTTTTGCGAAAAAATCTTTGGCCCGACCCGGGATTGGGAATGCCATTGCGGGAAGTATAAGCGGGTTCGCTATAAGGGTGTAATCTGTGACCGCTGCGGGGTTGAGGTAACCCGTTCAAAGGTCCGCCGGGAGCGGATGGGGCATATCGAGCTGGCCGCCCCGGTATCACATATCTGGTATTTCAAGGGTATCCCCAGCCGGATTGGGCTTCTCCTCGATATGTCCCCCCGGGTGCTTGAAAGAGTCTTGTACTTCGCTTCGTACATTGTTATCGAACCGGGGACGGATACCTCTTTGATGAAAAAACAACTGCTATCAGAAAATGAATACCGGGAAGCCCGGGAGAAATATGGCGGCAGTTTTAAGGCTGGAATGGGCGCGGAAGCAATTAAAACTCTTCTGGCGGAGATTGATCTGGAAAAAATGACGCTGGAACTGCGCAAAGAACTGCAGGAGGTTACCGGCCAGCGCAAAGTCCGTGCAATCCGCCGCCTCGAAGTAGCGGAAGCTTTCCGCAAATCCGGGTCGCGGCCGGAATGGATGATATTAGACGCTATCCCGGTGATTCCGCCGGAACTGCGGCCAATGGTACAGCTCGACGGGGGACGGTTCGCGACGTCTGACCTAAATGACCTGTACCGCCGGGTTATCAACCGGAACAACCGTTTGAAGCGTCTGCTCGATTTAGGCGCTCCCGATATTATCGTCCGGAATGAAAAAAGAATGTTGCAAGAAGCTGTCGACGCTCTGATTGATAACGGGCGGCGCGGCCGTCCGGTTACCGGTCCGGGCAACCGCCCGCTGAAGTCGCTGAGTGATATGCTTAAGGGCAAACAAGGCCGTTTTCGTCAGAATCTGCTCGGAAAGCGAGTCGACTATTCCGGACGCTCAGTTATCGTTGTCGGGCCCCGCCTGAAGCTGCACCAGTGCGGTCTACCCAAAGGAATGGCCTTGGAACTGTTCAAACCTTTTGTGATGAAGCGTTTGGTCAAACAAAACCTCGCTCATAATATTAAGAGCGCCAAACGGATGGTCGAAAGAGTGCGCCCGGAAGTCTGGGATGTTCTGGAGGAAGTGATCAAGGAACACCCGGTGTTGCTTAACCGCGCCCCGACTTTGCATCGTCTTGGCATCCAGGCGTTTGAGCCCATCTTGGTCGAGGGAAAGGCGATCCAAATTCATCCCCTCGTTTGTACTGCTTACAATGCCGACTTTGACGGGGACCAGATGGCGGTTCACGTTCCCCTTTCCTCTGAGGCGCAGGCGGAAGCGCGAATTTTGATGCTTTCCGCGCACAATATTCTGAACCCTAAAGACGGCAAACCAGTTGTTACTCCGACACAGGATATGGTTATCGGCTGTTATTATCTTACTTTGGACCGGGGAGAGACAGATGGGGAAAATCTCAAAGTATTTTCCGGTCCGAACGAGGCGGTCATGGCTTATCATGGCGGAGTAATCGATTTGCACACTCTGATTGTCGTCCGGATGGGAAACGGGGAGAAACTCAAGACGACTCTGGGGCGGATCTTCTTCAATGAAATTTTGCCGCCGGAACTTCGCTTCATTAATAGGGTAGTTGAGAAAAAAGTCTTGGGTCAGATAATTGCCAAGTGCTACAGCATGTTCGGCGACTCCGTGACGGAGATGGTTCTCGACGGCATCAAGGAACTCGGTTTTCGCTATGCCACCAAGGCTGGGATTACTGTCGCCATCACTGATATCAAGGTTCCGGAAAAGAAAAAAGAAATTCTGCTGGAAGCTGATAAGATGGTTGAACAAACTGAGCAGCAATATAAACGCGGCTTGATTACGACTGATGAGCGCTACCAGAAAATTATTGAAGTCTGGACGAATGCCACTGACTTAGTAACGAAAGCCCTGACCGATTCATTTGAAAAATTCAATCCGGTGTATATGATGGCGATGTCCGGGGCCCGTGGCAATATTCAGCAGATCAGACAGCTTGCCGGGATGCGCGGTTTGATGGCCGACCCGTCTGGGCGGATTATTGATGTGCCGATTAAGGCCAATTTCCGGGAAGGTCTCACCGTGCTGGAATACTTCACTTCCACGCACGGTGCCCGTAAAGGTCTCGCCGATACGGCACTGCGGACGGCCGACTCCGGGTACCTCACCCGCCGCCTGGTTGATGTGGCTCAGGATGTGATTGTCCGGGAAGCTGATTGCGGCACGACCAGCGGAGTCACCGTTTCCGTCATCAAGGAAGGAAATGAAATCATTGAAACGCTTCAGGATCGGATTGTCGGACGCTTAGCCCTGGAGGACATCGTCCACCCGGAAACCGGAGACATAATCGTGGGGGCGGATGAAGAGATTACAGAGACGGCGGCTGAGGAGATTGCCGCTTGTGGCATTGAGGAAGTGGAAATCCGTTCCGTCCTGACTTGCCGCAGCCGGCACGGCATCTGCATCAAATGCTACGGTCGTAATCCGGCTACCGGCCGTCTCGTTGAAGTCGGCGAGGCGGTGGGAATCGTTGCGGCCCAGTCAATCGGCGAACCGGGGACGCAGCTGACCATGCGCACATTCCATACAGGCGGCGTCGCCGGTGAAGATATTACGCAGGGTCTGCCTCGGGTCGAAGAATTGTTTGAAGCCAGGAAACCAAAAGGTCAGGCGATAATCTCCGAAGTTGACGGCAATGTCCGGATTACGGAAAACAAGGGGCGCCGGGAAGTCGAGATAGTTACGGGAAACGACGAGAATAACCGGGTTTATACTATCCCGTACGGGGCCCGTTTGAAAGTTCGGGACGGGATGAATGTTTCCTCAGGTGATGAACTGACGGAGGGTTCGGTTAACCCGCACGATATTCTTCGCATCAAGGGACTGCGCGGTGTGCAAAGATACCTTCTGCAGGAAGTGCAGCAAGTCTATCGTCTGCAGGGGGTCGATATCAGCGATAAACACATCGAAGTGATGGTAAGGCAGATGCTACGCAAAGTGAAAGTCGAAGACCCGGGGGATACAGATCTTCTGCCGGGAGGACTCATTGACGTCTTCGATTTCGAGGAAGAAAACGAGAGAATAATTGCCGCCGACGGAGTCCCGGCTGTGGCACGTCCGATTCTGCTTGGTATCACTAAGGCGTCCCTTGCGACCGACTCATTCCTGTCGGCGGCTTCCTTCCAAGAAACAACCCGGGTTCTCACTGAGGCTGGAATTAAAGGCAAGGTGGACCCTCTGCTCGGTCTGAAGGAAAATGTGATTATCGGTAAGCTGATTCCGGCCGGCACGGGCATGTCGCGGTACCGCAACATCCGAGTCAGTTCAAATATTTCCGGTTAAAGCGTTTTCGGCTTATTGACAGCGATTAGGAAAAGTGCTAAAATACTAAAGTGTCCGATTTCTCCAGTAATTTTTTTCCGGACAGCAGCAGGGAGGCAGGCGTTGATGCTTGACAGTTTGCGGGCGGCCAAAAAGAAAACGGTAGGGACGAAGCAGTCATTAAAGGCCGTCGCCAAAGGAAATGCCAGGATTGTTTTCATTGCCGGGGATGCAGAAGAGCATATTACCCGCGCTCTCATCAAAGCTTGTGACGAAAACGGGGTGAAAATCGTCCGCGTCGACACAATGGCGGCTTTAGGCGATGCGTGCGGAATTGAGATTGGAGCTGCTGCTGCTGCCATCACGGAAGAATAAAAATCTTTCTCGCAGCAAATCATGGTGATGTAAGCAGTTTTGCCCCTTGCGCCTTGCGGCAAAAGGGGTAACATTTTGATTTTTCGTATAGCCATTGAAAGCCAGCGAAAGGGGGTGGATTGCGTGCCAACAATTAATCAGTTAGTTAAAGAAGGCAGGAAAGAGATTATTAAGAAATCTTCCTCGCCCGCATTGAAGGGGAATCCCCAGAAACGGGGTGTTTGTACCCGCGTATACACCAGTACCCCGAAGAAGCCGAATTCAGCATTGCGGAAGGTGGCCAGGGTCCGGTTGACCAATGCGATTGAGGTTTCCGCCTATATTCCGGGTATCGGCCACAATTTGCAGGAGCACTCCGTAGTCTTGGTACGGGGGGGCAGAGTCAAAGATCTTCCGGGCGTTCGTTATCATGTTGTCCGGGGGACCTTGGATGCGGCCGGTGTGCAGAACCGGGCGCAGGCAAGATCGAAATATGGAGCGAAGCAGCCGAAAAAATAAGCTGAATTTTGCGATGTAAGGGGTGAAAAGTACGTGCCAAGGAGAGGTGCAGTTCCGAAGCGGGATGTTTTGCCTGATCCCGTCTACAACAACAAATTTGTTACGAAATTTATTAACAAAATCATGCGAAATGGGAAGAAAGGCGCCGCTGAGTCCATTTTTTACGGGGCTTTGACAAAGATCCAGGAAAAAACCGGCAAGGATTCCTATGAAGTGTTCGAGCAGGCGGTCAAGAACGTCATGCCGATCCTCGAAGTAAAACCCCGCCGGGTCGGTGGTGCCACTTATCAGGTTCCGTCGGAAGTGAGGGCCGAGCGAAGAACGGCTTTGGCGATTCGCTGGCTCGTTAATTATTCCCGGGATCGGGGAGAGAAGACGATGGTTGACCGCCTGGCCGGTGAAATTATGGATGCCGCCCAGGGGACCGGCGCAGCTGTCAAGAGGAAAGAAGACACACACAAAATGGCGGATGCCAACAAGGCTTTCGCTCATTTCCGGTGGTAATCACGTCTGCTCACTGACTGAACAACTGATTGATTGCCGGACGCGGCCCGAACAGCCGCTGGCGCAAACTGGTTCCTGCCGACAGGCATCCGGCTGCCGTTATTGCTCTGCAGGTCGCCAACAGCTTCTTTCATGTGAAGCGGTTCGCAAACAAGGAGGAACTATCATGTCCAGGAAATTTTCTTTGGAAAAAACGCGGAATATTGGTATCATCGCTCATATCGACGCCGGAAAAACGACGACAACGGAGCGGGTGCTTTTCTATACCGGCCGTGTGCACAAGCTCGGTGAGGTTCACGACGGAGCTGCTACTATGGACTGGATGGTTCAGGAGCAGGAGCGGGGTATTACAATCACGTCCGCGGCTACGACGTGTGAATGGAAAGAGCACCGGATTAATATTATCGACACGCCCGGCCACGTGGACTTTACAGTTGAAGTTGAACGCTCGCTGCGCGTCCTTGACGGAGCCGTTATCATCTTCTGCGCCAAAGGCGGCGTTGAGCCGCAATCAGAAACGGTCTGGCGGCAGGCCGACCGTTATCAAGTGCCCCGGATTGCCTACATTAATAAGATGGATACGCTCGGCGCTGATTACGCTTCTGCAGTGGCATCCATCAAAAATAAACTGGGAGCGAACCCATTGCCGCTACAGTTGCCAGTCGGGGCAGAGGATACTTTCCGGGGCATCATCGACTTGGTCACCATGAAAGCAGTTATTTATACCGATGATTTGGGAGCCCGCAGTGAAGAGACTGAGATACCAGACGAGATGGCGGATCTGGCTGCCAAATACCGGGAAGAGATGCTGGAAGCAATCGCCGACTACGACGAAGAGCTGATGCGCAAATATCTGGAGGGCGAGGCTATCAGCGAAGAAGAAATCATTGCGGCGATACGCAAGGCGACCATCTCGCTGAAATTGATACCGGTAGTCTGTGGATCTTCCTATCGGAATAAAGGCGTTCAGCTTTTGCTGGATGCCGTCGTCCACTATCTGCCTGCGCCGACCGAGGTCCCGGCCGTGCAGGGGACGAATCCCGCCTCCGGGGAAATGGAGACGCGTCATTCCGATGATACGGAGCCCTTTTCCGCTTTAGCTTTCAAAATCATGACCGATCCTTACGTCGGCAAGCTCGCCTTTTTCCGGGTTTATTCAGGGGTTTTGCAGTCCGGTTCGTACGTTTATAATCCCACCAAGAAACGGCGGGAAAGAATTGGCCGGCTTTTGCAGATGCACGCCAATCACCGGGAAGAGATTTCCGCCGTTTATGCGGGGGACATCGCTGCGGCGGTCGGCCTGAAGGAAACGGCTACCGGTGATACATTGTGCGAGGAAGAGCGCCCGATAATGCTCGAGTCGATACAGTTCGCCGATCCGGTTATCGATATTGCCATAGAACCAAAGACGAAGGCTGATTATGATAAGATGAGTATTTCCCTTGTCAAATTGGCGGAAGAAGACCCGACGTTCCGGGTCCAGACGAATCAGGAAACCGGACAGACGATTATTTCCGGGATGGGTGAATTGCATCTGGAAATCATCGTTGACCGTCTCGTTCGTGAGTTTAATGTGGGAGCCAATGTTGGCAAACCGCAGGTTGCTTATAAAGAATCTATCCGTGGCAGCGCCAAGGTGGAAGGCAAATTCATTCGTCAGTCCGGTGGGCGCGGCCAATATGGCCATGTCTGGCTGGAGATTGAGCCGCTGGAACGGGGAACAGGCTTTGAATTCGTCAACAAAATTGTCGGCGGGGTAATCCCGAAGGAGTACATTCCGGCGATTGAGGCCGGAGTCAAAGAGGCGATGGCGAACGGTGTTTTGGCCGGGTATCCGGTGTCAGATATTCAGGTTACTGTGTTTGACGGATCTTATCATGAGGTCGATTCTTCTGAGATTGCCTTTAAACTGGCCGGTTCGATCGCGCTCAAAAACGGGATCATGAAAGCCAGCCCGGTTCTCCTCGAGCCGGTGATGGCGGTTGATATCGTCGTCCCAGCCGAGTATATGGGTGATGTTATCGGTGATATCAACGCCCGGCGGGGGCAGCTCAGGCAAATGGACAGTCAGGCCGGCACTCAGATTATTAAGTGCGAAGTTCCTCTGTCCGAGATGTTTGGATATGCGACGACTTTGCGCTCCCGGACGCAAGGACGTGGGACGTATTCGATGCTGTTTGACCATTACGCGGCGGTGCCTCAAAACATTGCCGAGAGCATTATTGCCAAGAACCGGGGTTATTAAGGCAATATCGGCGGACGAGGAACTCCTTCTCAGTCTGTCGATAGCAATAATTTAGAAAGACGAGGGAGGAAGGACGAGATGGCAAAGAAGAAGTATGAGCGGACGAAACCCCATGTAAATGTAGGGACGATCGGCCATGTTGACCATGGCAAGACGACCCTGACGGCGGCAATCACACTTTGTCTGTCGAAAGCGGGCCGGGCGGATGTCATGACTTACGACATGATTGACAAAGCGCCGGAAGAGAGAGAAAGAGGCATCACGATTAACACTGCGCATGTGGAATACGAGACCGACACACGCCATTACGCGCATGTAGACTGCCCGGGGCACGCCGACTATGTCAAGAACATGATCACCGGCGCGGCGCAAATGGACGGAGCCATATTGGTAGTATCGGCAGCAGACGGCCCGATGCCGCAGACGCGGGAGCACATCTTGCTGGCGCGCCAGGTTGGTGTGCCGAGCATTGTTGTCTTCCTCAACAAAGCGGACATGGTCGATGATCCGGAACTGATGGAACTGGTGGAGATGGAAGTCAGAGATTTGCTGAACGCCTACGAGTTTCCCGGGGATGATGTTCCGGTAATAGCGGGTTCGGCCTTGAAAGCGATGAATTGTGCGTGCGGCTCCGGGGACTGCCCGGACTGCAAAGCAATAGTAGAATTGATGGAGGCGGTCGACAGCTATGTACCGACCCCGGAGC
>JBMNPB010000013.1:0-65521 GCA_050943375.1 bacterium | reverse complement strand
ACCTCGATTACTATAACAACCGCCGTATCAAGGCAAACTTAAAGGGCTTATCGCCTGCTTTACACAGACAACAAGCCCTATCAGTCGCTTAAACAATTTTTGTCTAACTTTTTGGGGTCACTTCACAGGGGGAGACAATTATCTTTAAGACGGGAAAGGATGAGATTCTTCACTGCGGTTTAGAGTGATAGCCGTAGAAGGACCTTCGCTTCGCTCGCAACGGCTGGTAGCGGCGAATCGTATTTTCTCTTAGTAATCAAAGCAAATGGTTCCGTAAACTTTAGCTTCGGCAGGTTCCCGCGGCTATACTCCTGATATTGATACAGCTTGTAATCTGAAGGCGGAGACACAAGAACTGTGTTACAGCTACCGGGATACTACCGGAGAAGACTGCGGACCACCGACTGTATTGAGTGGCTTATTGAGGAAATCCGGCGCCGGAAAAGAGTAATCCGTATCTTTCCCCATGAGGACTCTGCCTTCAGGCTGATTGTGGTCTTACTTATGGAGCAAAGCGATACCTGAGTAACCGGTAAGAGGTTTCTATCGATGACCGAGTGTTGGCAGACCTGTAAAGACGCCTTAGTAACCCAGACGACAGTGGTTCCCTTGTATTAGCACCATACTGTCAGAGGGCATTTTTCAGAAACTTGCTGACACAATCCTTTCCCTGCCGCAGGCAATATATGCTTAACCGGGAGGACGTATACTGTTGCGGAAAAGCTGCGCTTCATTATGCCGGCAGGCGAACAGATAGCAGCTGGAAACAGATTGACTTTTTCCGACCGGAGAGATAGAATTCCACTGCATAGTACTCAGCAGATGTCCGGATATCCGAAAATACGACATACAGGGGTGGCTGCCGATGAAACGTATAATTTCCCTCGGAATAGTATTGCTGCTGCTGACGGCGGCAGCAGGCTGTTCCCCTGCCGGTGAAACAGCCAATTAGCGGGGCAATACTACTGGGAACATCGCCAACGGCGGGCTTCTGGCAGCCAAGGGGGATTGGGTATACTACCGCAGCGAGGCGGACGGGTGGAAGCTCTACAAGGGCAAGCCGGATGGAAGCGGCAAGGTAAAACTGTGCGACGATGTGCCATGCGGAATCAATGTGGTCGATGATTATGTTTATTATGCGAACTTCGCGGAAGGGTTTTCGTTGTACCGGATCAGGGCGGACGGGACGGGCCGGGAAAAATTGTACGATGGCTGGGTGCACAGCCTGAACATCGTCGACGGCTGGGCGTATTTTGCCGAGCGGGGGGATACGGATGCCGGTCACCGCATCTGCCGGATGCGTCCCGACGGCAGTGAACTCACCGTGCTGGCCAAGCGATACGCCGGGGAGCTGAGCGTGGATGGGGACGCCGTCTTTTTCACCGCTTTTGACGGCAATACCCATGTCGTCCACCGGATGAACCTGGACGGGACCGGGGTGGAGCAGCTCAACACCGCCTATTCCCATTTCCTTAACGTCGGGGACGGCTGGCTCTATTTCTGGAACGTCGATGCAGCGCGGCTGCAGAAGATGCGGACCGACGGAACCGAGCGTCAGAATGTCAATGCCGAGATGCCGGACTATGTGAACGCGGACGGCGAATGGGTCTATTACGTCGCTGCCGCGGACGGCGGGAATATCTGCCGCATCCGGACCGACGGCTCCGGCCGGCAGCGGCTGACGGATTTCCCACCTGATCTGCCGGATGAGCCGTCGCAGCGGCCGAGCGGTTTGTGGACAGCCGGCGATTACGTCTTTTTTCGGGCGTACCACTCGGAAGCGGTGGGCGACGCGATCTTCCGCCTCAGGAAAGACGGCTCCGAATTAATCGTTTTCGATTGCGCCGGCTTACCTGCCGGAAGCGAATAGAATAATAAATATGGCCGCTTGACCCTGCGGTAAGGGGAGGTTTTATAATCGGTTTCAGAGATTAATAACGACAAGAGAGGCGGCGATGGCAGAGTGGACGAAAGGATCATTGTCAAAGGGGCGAAGACGCACAACCTCAAAAACATCGACTGTGACATTCCCAAGCACAAACTGGTCGTTTTCACAGGCGTGAGCGGGAGCGGGAAATCCTCCTTCGTTTTTGACACAGTCTACACGGAAGCCCAGCGGCAGCTGATCGAGACGTTCAGCTCCTTTGCCCGGCGGCGGCTGCCCAAACTTTCGCGCCCGCCGGTCTAGGAAATCGCCAACCTTTCCACCGCCATCGTCATCGACCAGCGGCGGATGGGCCACAATCTGCGGAGCACGGTGGGAACGGCGACGGAACTCTTAACTTATCTGCGGCTGCTTTTCTCCCGCTACGGCGACCCGTTCATCGGTCCTTCCTTCTTCTTTTCCTACAACCACCCGGAAGGGATGTGCCCGGACTGCCAGGGACTCGGGAAAAAGATTACGGCCGATACCGAACTGCTTCTGGATAAAGATAAAACGCTGCGCGAGGGCGCCATCAACCACCCCGACTACCGGGTCGGTGGCTGGAACTGGCGGGAGCTCGTGGGCAGCGAGCTCTTTGCCAACGATACCCCGCTGCGCGAATTCCCGGCGGAGGAAATTGAAAAGCTCCTGTTCGCCGAAGATATCCCCCTGGTCAAAAAGCACGGGGCCGGCACTTACGCCAAGAATTTCGGAGGGGTCGCGCGCAAGCTGGAGCGGCTGTACATTAGCAAGGGCGAGGATGAGCTGCCGGAAGAGCGGCGGGACGCGTATCAGAAATACTTCCTGTATACCGACTGCGAGACCTGCGGCGGCACGCGGCTGAACGCCCGGGCTCGCGCGGTGGTCTTTAATGGCAAGACAATGCCGGAACTGGTCACCGCGGAACTCACGGAGTTTGCCGCCTGGCTGGCGGAAATCCACGACCCGGTAGCCGAGCCGCTTGTCCGGAAAATGGAGCGGATTACCGGGCACCTGATCGATATCGGTGTTGGTTACCTCTCCCTGAACCGTCCCGTTTCGACCCTGTCGGGCGGGGAGAGCCAGCGGGTGAAGATGGCCAGACAACTGGACTGCGCCTAGTCAACCTGATGTATATCCTGGACGAGTCTTCCATCGGCCTGCACCCGAAGGATAACGCGAAGCTGATCGAAATGCTGCGCAAGCTGAGGGACAGAGGCAACACCGTCCTGGTCGTCGAGCACGATCGGGAAATCATCAAAAGCGCCGATTGGGTCATCGATATCGGGCCATACGCCGGCGTCAACGGCGGCGAAGTTCCCTACTTTCGGCCCGGTTACGGCGCTGGCGGAGGCTGATACCCTGACCGCCCGTTATCTCAACCGGAGCGAGGAACTACCGGCCCGCCGGAAACCGTGGAAGAGTTTTATCGAAATCAAGAACGCCAGTATCAATAACCTGAAGAATGTCAGCGTGAAGATCCCGCAGGGCGTCTTGTGCTGCATCACGGGCGTGGCCGGTTCGGGCAAGAGTTCGCTCATCCACGACGTGTTCGTGCGGGAAAACCGGCAGGCGATCGTGGTCGACCAGTCGGCCCCGGCGAAGTCTTCCCGCTCCATCCCCGCGACATATGTCGGCTTCTTCGACCTGATCCGGAAGGAAATCGCGGCGGCGACCGGTACGGACCCCGCTTTGTTCAGTTTTAATTCTAAGGGAGCCTGCCCGAACTGCAAAGGGATGGGTTATGTCAGCGTGGAGATGAGTTTTCTCGACGACGTGAAAATGCAGTGCGACGTGTGCAAGGGGCAGCGGTATCAGGCGGAAGTTCTGGCCATCAAATTCAAAGGCAAGAACATCTTCGAAATCCTGGAGATGACCATCGGGGAGGCCGCGGATTTCTTCACTGACCCGGAGATAAACAAACGGCTGAAGGTATTGGCGGAAGTCGGGCTGGAATACCTGCGGATCGGTCAGCCGCTCAGCACCCTGTCCGGCGGGGAAGCGCAGCGAATCAAGCTGGCTTCGGAATTGCACAAGAGCGGCAACATCTACGTCCTGGACGAGCCGACGACCGGCCTGCACCTGGCGGACATCGACCGCTTCCTCGGCATCGTCAAGCGGCTGGTCGCCAACGACAACACGGTGCTCGTTATCGAACATAACCTCGACATCATCAAGCATGCCGACTGGATTATCGACCTCGGGCCGGAAGGCGGCAGCCAGGGCGGCGAGATAATCTTCGAAGGAACGCCGGAAGAGATAATCAATTGCGGGAGGAGTTATACCGGAGCCTACCTCAGAGAGCTTTTGGCAGCGGGTGATTAGCTGCCCGGGCGTATAGCATAAAATATTTCAAAAAGTCCTTGACCCTCCTGTTAGGGGAGCATTTAAACTGGATTCACCGGCCGGAAATGCGAAAGGGAGCGATGCGATGTACAGGATCGGGCTATTTTCGAAAATCAACCGGGTGACCGTCAAGACGCTGCGGTACTACGATGAAGCCGGGCTGCTGAAACCGGCCTATGTGGATGAGGAGAACGGTTACCGGTATTACACATCGGAGCAGCTGCCCGAGTTGCACCGAATCATCGCCCTGCGGCAAATCGGGTTCTCCATCGACGAAGTGCTGGCAATCCAAAGCGGTCGCAATGTCGCCGGCATTTTCGCGAACCGGAAACGGGAACTCGAGGCTGAAATCGCGGCAAGCAACCAGCAGCTGGCGCAGATCACGCATTATCTGACGGAAATGAAGGAGGGTGAAGCAATGGATTACCAGGTCGTGATTAAGGAACTCCCGGAAGTAATCGTGTTTTCCAAACGGATGGTTATCCCGGATTACGAAGCGTATTTCCAAGTCGTGCCGCAAATCGGCGAGGAAGTGAAACAGGCGAATCCTGGATTGAGATGCGCTGTTCCGGAGTACAGCTTTGTTATCTATCACGACGGCGAGTATAAGGAAAAAGATATCGATGTCGAGTATTGCGAAGCCGTGACAACGTTCGGCCGGGACACCGAGACAATCAAATTCAAAACAATTGCGGCCGTTCCGGCGGCAGCCTGCGTCTACCACCGGGGCGGCTATGACAAGCTCGGGAATGCCTACGCTCATGTTTTCAAATGGATTGCCGACAATGGCTATGTGCCGAGCGACAACCCGCGCGAATCGTATATTGACGGGATTTGGAACAAAGAAGATGAAAACGACTGGCTGACCGAAGTGCAGATACCGATAGTGAGTAAATAAAATGTATCGTTTCGGCCGCCCCCATGGGCGGTCTTTTCTTATGCCTGCGGGACAGGTTTATTCTGGCGACCCGAGCGCCCGGGGCGGAAATCCTTTCCGGACCAGAAAAGAGGGAGGAATGTTTATCCATCGCATGGAATGAGAGGACAGGAGATGCCGGCGGTAGCCGGCAAGGCACGGAATGACGGAATTATGGGAAAGGATGAAGGAAGGATGAGATATGGATAAAAAAGCTTTAGCAAAAACGATCGACCACGCGATCCTGAAACCGGAGCAGACGGCGGCGGACTTGGTTCGTGAATGCGCGGTTGCCCGGGAGTACGGGGTCTTTTCCGTTTGCGTCAAGCCGAGCGATGTGGCCAGGGCGGCGGAGCTGTTGCAGGATTCCGAAGTCAAAGTGAGCACGGTCATCGGATTCCCGCACGGGGGGACAACGTCAGCCGTGAAGGTGTCTGAGGCGCGGGAAGCGATTGAGAACGGGGCGGCGGAGCTGGATATGGTCATCAATATCGGCCGTCTCCGCTCGGGCGATTACGACTATGTGGAGGCGGAAATCCGCGGGGTGGTCGAGGCTGCCCATCCCAAAGGAGTGTTGGTCAAGGTTATCATTGAGACGGCTTTGCTGGACGACGGAGCGAAAACCACCGCCTGCCGTCTGGCTGAAAAAGCCGGGGCGGATTTTGTCAAGACGAGCACCGGTTTTGGTGGCGGCGGTGCGACACTTGCGGACATCGAATTGATGCGGAAAACGGTCGGCCCGCAGATGCAAATCAAAGCGTCCGGCATCCGGACGGCTGAATTCGCCGCGGCTCTGCTGGATGCGGGGTGCGCCCGTCTGGGGGTCAGCGGGACAAATGCACTCCTGGAGTCGATAAAGGCCGCAGACGGGGATTATTAGAGGATGCATTGTCTTTGCTTGTCTCCGGCGGACCGGTTAAATCCCCCGCTCCCTTTTCATCCCTGATTAGCCAGCCTGTTTTAGGGCGGTAACCCCGGTGAAATATTTTCCTCTGATGACAGATTGTGCTCATTATGGTAGAATTGTACTGGCAATACAATCCGAGGAGGGGGAAAATGAGAAAAAGAGTCATCAGTGCTTTGCTGGCAACATTACTGGTCTTTTCACTGTTTGCCGCCGGGTGCGGCAGGACGGATGCACCGCAGGATGTTGTGAAGGTAGGTATGGTCACCGACACGGGTACCATTGATGACAAGTCCTTCAACGAGGGTACATGGAACGGAATTCTTAAGTACAAAGAAGACACGCAAGCAATCGAGGAGAAATATTTGCAGCCTTCGGGTGAGCAGCACACTGATTATCTGGCGGCCATCAACGACTTGGTGGACAACGAGTACAGCATTATCGTCACCCCGGGGTTCAAATTTGAGACGGCTGTCAATGAAGCCGCCGGGTTGCACGAAGACGTCACATTTATTCTGATTGACGGGATGACGCACGCCGGCGATATGGAATTCGTCGCCCATGATAACGTCGTTTGTATCTATTTCAACGAGCACGAAACCGGTTTCCTGGCCGGTGTGGCGGCGGCCCTGTCGAGCAAGACAGGCAAGCTCGGGTTCATCGGCGGAATGGAGATTCCGGCGGTGCAGCGCTTCGGCTGGGGCTTTGTGGCCGGGATGCGGTACGCGAATGCTACTTACGGTACTAACGCAGTGATGACTGATTACATTTATCAGGGCACGTTCATCGATACCGCGGCCGGGCAAACTCTGGCGGCCGGCATGTACGACAAAGGTATCGATATCATTTTTGCCGCCGCCGGCGGTGTCGGCCTCGGCGTGTTCAGTGAAGCTAAACAAAGGGCGGAACAGGGCGAGGAAGTTTACGTTATCGGAGTTGACAGCGATCAGTACGAGCAAGGCGTCATCTCAAGCGGCAAGTCAATCACTCTGACTTCGGCGATGAAACGAGTCGATGTCGCGGCGTACGAGTATATTGACGCTAAGCTGAAAGGGACCTTCCCGGGCGGCGAGATTATTACTCTTGCCCTGGCGGACGGAGCGGTTGACCTGCCGGCCGAGAACCCGAACCTGTCGGAAGACACCCTTGACAAAATCAGCGAGGTCAAGCAGGCTATCCTGGACGAGGAAGTGGTTGTACCGGCCACCCAGGAAGAGCTGGACGCTTTCCTGCAGTAATCTGCGGGCAGCCGGGAAACAGGTTTCTGGGTGGGGAACCTGTTTCCCTTTTTTCTGCTCAGAATGGAAGCGGGAGGACGGATATGGATCATATCGTCGAGATGCTGCAGATCCGCAAAGAATTCCCCGGCGTCGTGGCCAACGATGGGATCACTTTCCGGGTCAGGTCCGGCGAAATTCACGCGCTGCTGGGAGAAAACGGGGCTGGGAAATCGACGCTCATGTCTATTTTGTTCGGGCTTTACCAGCCGGATCAAGGGATCATCCGGGTTAGGGGCAAAGAAGTCCGGATCGGTAATCCCAATGCGGCTACCTCGCTGGGCATTGGCATGGTCCATCAGCATTTCAAGCTGGTCCACAATTTCACAGTGACGGAGAATATTATTCTGGGGATGGAAGAGATGAAAGGCGGCCGAATTGCCGTGCGGGAGGCGGCCACCCGGATTCGGCAGTTGTCCGACCGTTACCGTCTGAGCGTGGATCCGGCGGCCCGGATTGAAGATATCTCGGTCGGGATGCAGCAGCGGGTGGAAATCTTGAAGATGCTCTACCGGAGCGCGGAAATCCTTGTTTTTGACGAGCCCACGGCTGTGCTGACGCCGCAGGAGACAGGCGAATTGATGGAGATCATGCGACGGATGACCGCCGAGGGGAAAACGGTCATCTTGATAACGCACAAACTGAAGGAGATCAAGGCCGTTGCCGACCGCTGCACGATTATCCGCCGGGGGAAGGCCGTCGCCACTTTGGACGTTCCGGCGGCGACGGAGACGCAGATGGCGGAATTAATGGTCGGCCGGCAAGTGATTTTCACTTTGGCGAAAGAGCCGCCCCGTCCGGGGGATAAGGTGTTGGAGATTGAGAATCTGTACGTCCGGGATCAGCGGGGATTGCCGGCGGTACGGGGTGTGAACCTGACGGCGCATTCCGGAGAAATCCTCGGGGTGGCGGGAGTGGAAGGCAATGGCCAGACCGAATTGGTGGAAGCGATTACCGGGCTGCGCCGCATCGAGACAGGGCAAATTCGTCTGCTCGGCAAGAATATCGGCATTCTCCCAATTCAAAAGCGCCTCGAGGCCGGCCTCGGGCATATCCCGGAGGACAGACAAAAATACGGTCTCGTGCTCGATTTTACTCTGGAGGACAATCTGATTCTGGAAATGTATTACCGGGAGCCTTTTTCCCGGCGGGGTATCCTGCGGCGGGAGACAATCCGACGGTACGCAGAGCGGCTGGCCAGTCAGTTCGACATCCGGACCGGACAGGGAGCACTGACAATGGCGCGGAGCATGTCGGGCGGCAATCAGCAGAAGGCCATCATCGCCCGGGAAATTGACCGGTCGCCGGTGCTGCTCGTCGTCGTGCAGCCGACGCGGGGGCTCGACGTCGGGGCCGTAGAGTATATCCACCGCCGTCTCCTAGCGGAAAGGGACAAGGGTAAGACGATTCTTCTCTTCTCACTCGATTTGGATGAGATATTAAATTTGTCGGACCGAATTGCCGTCATGTACGAAGGGAAAATCGTTGGCGTGGTTGACGCCGCGGCGACGAATGATAATGAACTCGGCTTGATGATGGCGGGGGCGGGAGGTGACGGAGCGTATGGAAAAGCTGCGGGCGGTCTGGACGGATGAGAAGAAGCAGAATTTGGACATTCCATTTATCTCCGTCCTGCTCGGCTTTCTTGTCGGCGCCCTGGTGATGCTGCTGTCCGGCCATAACCCGCTGGCCGCTTACGCCGCTTTGCTGAAAGGCGCCGGCCTCTTCGGCAATATCAAGCGATTCGGCGACACATTACTGCAAATGACGACGCTTATCCTGACCGGACTTTCCGTCGCTTTCGCTTTCCGGACCGGCCTTTTCAATATTGGCGCGGCGGGGCAGATGCTGATGGGTGGCTTTGTTGCCGTTCTCCTTGGCGTGAAACTATCGCTGCCGAAGGCAATTCACTTGCCGTTAGTGATCATCGCCGCCACTCTGGCCGGAGCCATGTGGGCTTTTTTACCCGGATTGCTGAAGGCTAAGTACCGGATTAACGAAGTCGTGACAACGATTATGATGAACTGGACGGCTTACTGGAGCGTTTATTATTTTGTGCCGACGTACATTCCCGGGCACTTCACCACCGAGTCCATTCCCATTAATCCAACCGCTTCCCTGCGCGTCCGCTGGCTGACCGATCTATTTCAGGGCTCCTATGTAAACATCGGGCTGTTTTTGGCCGTGGCGGCGGCCCTGACCGTCTGGTGGATACTGGAGAAAACGGTTTTCGGGTATGAGCTGAAAACGGTGGGTCTCAACGCCAAAGCGGCGGAGTACGCCGGGATGCGGGTCAACCGGAACATCATCCTCGCGATGATGACAGCCGGGGCGCTCGCCGGATTAGCCGGGGCGACATTTTATCTGGGCTACACGGATAATGTCAAAGTCGGCGTTTTGCCCGCCCAAGGTCTGGACGGGATCGCCGTCGCGCTGCTCGGGCTGAATACGCCGGCCGGTGTCGTGCTGGCCGCCTTTCTCTTTGGGTTTATGAACGCGGGCAAGCTGTTTATGCAGTCGGCCACGTCGGTGCCGAACGAACTGGTGCCGATTATAAACGCCGTTGTTATTTTCTTTGCTGCGACCAATTTAATGCTAAAGGCGGCCTGGCAAAAACTTAAGCGGCCGTCTTCCCAGGCGGAGGTGAGAAGCGATGTGGGAAGCACTGAAGAGTATCGTGCCGCTGGCTCTGACGTACACGACTCTGCTGCTGGTGGTCGCCATGGGAGGACTGTATAGCGAACGGAGCGGGGTGGTCAACATCGGTCTCGAAGGCTTGATGGGGTTCGGCGCCTTCGCGGCTGCTTATTTCATTGCCGAGACATACGGACAAATGGGCGATATCGCCATTTGGCTCGGGCTCGCGGCCGGAGCTCTGGCCGGCGGCGCTTTCTCATTGCTGCATGCTGTCGCCTGCGTAACTATGCGGGCGAATCAGGTTGTCAGCGGGACGGCCATAAATATTCTTTCTTCGGCAGTGACCATCTATCTGGCGCGGAGCCTTACCGGCAGCGCCAATATCCTGATCATCAAGGGCCTCATCCGGGGCAGCGTCCCGGTGCTGTCACACTTGCCGGTGCTCGGACCGCTCCTGTTTACGAATGTCCACAGTACGACGTTCCTTGCCCTGGCAATTGTGCTGATCAGCTGGTATGTCATATATCACCGGCCTTTCGGGCTTCGCCTCCGGGCCTGCGGCGAAAACCCTCATGCCGCCGACTCTATGGGCGTAAACGTGTACAGAATGCGGTACATCGGCGTTATTCTCTCCGGGGTGCTATCGGGTCTGGGCGGTGCAATATTCATTGTTACTTACGCCGGGGAGTTTTCCCCGCTCGTTTACAGCGGTCTCGGTTTTCTGGCGATCGCCGCCTTGATTTTCGGGAAATGGAAGCCGTGGGGAGTTCTTGGGGCGTCGCTCTTTTTCGGAATGGCGAAGACGGTGGCTGACATGTCCCGGCTGTTCGGCGGCCTGAAAGATATGCCAAACATCATTTTCAATACCTTTCCGTACATTGCGACCATCATCGCCCTCGTCCTGTTCTCCAAGAATGCGGCCGGACCGCGTGCGGCCGGGGAGCCTTATGACGTGGGCAAACGCTAAAGGCTGTTCTGACCGGGGAACTGTTCCCGCCGCCGGAAGACTGGCACGGGATCATTATTTCCTGCCGAGAGGTGACAATTGTGCTGAACGAGGAGGAAATTCTGAAGGCTAAGGATAATCCGGCCGCCTTGGCGGCGGGGATCAGCGATGCCGATATCCCGCAGCTTGTGGCCTGGCTGGCGAAAAAAAATGATGCATTGCGTTACGTGGCATTTCTGCTGCTGCAAGCTCTGTCGGAGACGGATGACCGGGTTTATAGGCACTGGGATGTCTTCGCCGCTAAGCTCGACGACGCCAATTCTTATCAGCGCAGTTTGGGATTGATGTTGCTGGCAGCGAATGTGCGTTGGGACAAGGCCGGGCGTTTCGCCGCTGTTTGTGACGCTTATCTTGCCCACTGCGCCGACGATAAATTTATCACGGCCCGGCAATGCATTCAGGGATTGAACCGGATAATTGACCGGACGGAGCAATATAACACCAGGATTATCGCCGCCCTGACCGGCTTGGATCTGGCGGAGAGGAAAGAGAGCCAGCGGAAGCTGCTGCTGATGGACAGTCTGCAAGTATTGGGACAGCTTTACCGAAAAAATAAAGACGCCCGGATAAGGGCGTATCTGGAAAAGATGTCGGCATTGGCAGAAGGCCGAGTGAGAGAAACGATCGCAAAAATAATGGCCTGAATTGTTCCTCAGCCGCTTGCCGGAGTGTCCCCGGAAAGCGGCGGGAATGGGAGTGAGGCAGATGAAACTGGACCGACTGCTTTCCCTGCTGGTGGTGCTGCTGCGCCGGGAAAGGGTGCAGGCCAAGGAACTGGCGGCGATGTTCGAAGTTTCGGTTCGAACCATATACCGGGATGTGGAAGCGATTAATCTCGCCGGAATTCCGGTAGTCACTTATCAGGGAGCAGGCGGCGGCATCGGCATCGCCGCAGGATACCGCCTTGACCGGAGCGTGCTGACGGCGGACGAAATGGCTGTTTTCGCCTCGCTGCTGCAAGGAATTTCCGCCGCCTTCCCCGGCATGAGCCACGCGGTGCTGCTGGAAAAACTGAAAAACACCCTGTCGGCGGCCCAGTTGGAAACGCTTGATGCAAAGATGCAGCAACTCATTATTGATTTGTCGCCTTGGGGCGGTCCCGACCGGCAAAGCGAATACATCCCGCGCCTCCGACAGGCGATTGAAACGGCGCGGGTAGTTGAATTCGTCTATGTCAATGCGGACGGGATGAGAACCGAACGCCGGGTCCAGCCTTATTCGCTGGTGCGGAAAGGACAGGCCTGGTATTTGTACGCCTGGTGCCTGCTGCGGCAGGATTTTCGCTTTTTCAGGCTGGGACGGATGAAGGAGTTGACTGTTACACCGGTTGTCTTTGAACGGAAAAAGATTAGTTCACAACAGATTCTCCCGGAGAACGAATGGTCCGGAGAGGAGAAATTGGTGGAGATAGAAATGGTATTCATCCCGAAAATGGCGGACCTCGCGGCTGACTGGTTCGGGGAGGCGGCCGAGCGGATGGATGACGGCAGGACACAGGTCAGAATCAAACTTCCGGAAAGCAACTGGTTGTACGGTTTTCTGCTCAGTTTCGGCGCCGGGGCCGAAGTAGTCGGACCACCCCGAATCCGAGCCGGGGTTGCCCGGATTGCGGCGGAAATTACCGAAAAATACGCCTCCCGAACTTGACAGGCTGTTGTCCGGTTTACAGTGGTACAATGAATAAAAAAACGGGAGGCGGAATAATGGATTACAAATGTGAAATGACCGAAACGGCGGCGCAGCCGGTGCTTTTCGTCCGGACTGTGACATCGGTTGGGATCTTGCCCCAAGAATTGGGCAAGGCCTATGGTGCTGTGATATCATATCTGACGGAACTGGGAGAGCAGCCGTCCGAGCCGGCGGCTTTCGCCTGCTATTACAACATGGACATGGAAAACCTCGACGTTGGGATGGGCTTTCCGGTGGGACGGGAACTGCCGGGCAAAGGCAGGATTGAGGCCGGTGTTATCCCGGCCGGCAAGAAGCTGACATGCCTGCACAGAGGGTCGTATCAGGACTCGGCGAAGGCTTACGACGCGATGACCCAATGGATGAAAGAGAACGGAGAGGAGCCGACGGGAGTGGCATATGAATTCTATTACAATTCACCGCTGGAGGTTCCGGAAGGTGAACTCCTGACAAGAATCGTGTTTCCTCTCAAATAGGAGCGCTGTTCCGAGACCGAAGATTGGGATAGGTGGACAGATGGGGTTGAATAAGCATATGGTTTCCTATTTCGACTGCGGGGACGAATTAAGGAGCAAAATTGCCAAACTGGTGGAGAGCCTGCGAACCATCCTGGCAGGAGAACTCACCGGAGTCTATCTGCACGGCTCGCTGGCGATGGGGTGCTTCAACCCCGGGACGAGCGATATCGACCTGTTGGCCGCAGTGCAGGGAGGCATCGCTCCGGCGAAGCGAAGAGAAACGGCTGCCTGTCTTCTGGCGGCTTCCGGTGACGAGCATCCGCTGGAAATCAGTTTTATTGAGGAGACTGTTCTGGCGGCGGCGCAATATCCCCTAACTTATCAACTGCATTACAGCGAGGCTTGGCGGAGCCGGTACATTGAGCGTTTTTCCGATACCGGCTGGGAGATCTGGCACAACCGGCAATTGTCCGACCCTGACCTGGCCGCCCACATCCGGGTACTTAAGAGCCGGGGGATAAAGCTTTACGGCAAAGAAATTGACGAAGTTTTTCCGGACGTCAGCGATGCGGAGTATATCAAGGCAATACAATACGACTGTGAAGCCGCAACGCAAAATATTGCCGGTAAGCCGGTTTATTATATTTTGAACCTGTGCCGGTTTTACGGTTTCTTGGTGACCGGCGCCGTTCTTTCCAAACGGGAAGCCGGTTTACTGGTCCGGGACAGCCTCGGAGAAGATGCCGCGGCGACAGTAGATAAAGCACTGCAGGGTTATACCGGTACAGCTCAGGCTCTTCTGTTTACGGAAAGCGAGCTGCGGAGCACCCGGGCGGAGCTAACCGATCGAATTAATAAGTATCTTTGCGGGCGGGAGACATACTGCGTGAAGGATTCCGGGTGAAAACCCGGAATTTTACTTCTTATGGAAAAGTTTTGCCGGGCGAGGCAGTTTATCGAAATGGAATAATACCGACAGGAGGCTGAACGATTGAGTGCGGCGGATTTAGTTTTTACCAACGGCAACGGCCTGACTCTTGACGATGCGAGACCAGAAATCCAGGCAGTGGCGCTGCGGAACGGAAAAATTGCGGCGGTCGGCAACAACGCTGCGATGAAAGAGTATATCGGGCGCCGAACGGAAGTCATCGACTTGAAAGGAAAGACATTCCTGCCCGGTTTTCATGACGCTCATCTCCATTTCATCGGTTACGGCCTGACGTTGCAGATGGTTGACCTGCGGGGAGTCAATTCGGTGGCGGAGGTTGCGGAGCGGGTGAAAGCGAAAGCGTCCTCCACCCCGCCGGGAGAATGGATTGTCGGCTCGGGTTGGGATAATAATCTTTTCCGGGAGGGCCGTTATCCGACCCGGCAAGACCTGGACGCCGCAGCGCCGGCCCATCCGGTGCTCCTCACCCGCGTCTGCGGCCACATCCGGGCGGTGAACAGCCGGGCGCTTGCCCTCAGCGGAATTGACCGGAATACCGACGACCCGGCCGGCGGGAAAATTGACCGGGACGCGGACGGCGAGCCGACCGGAATCCTGCGGGAAAGAGCGGGTTTCAAAGTGTTGCAGGTGGTCCCGCCACCCAGTTACGACCGGCTGAAAGACGCTCTGCGCCGGGCGGTGCGCAAAGCGCACGCCGCCGGTGTTACCTCGGTCACGACCGACGATATCAGGGACGATCGGGTTACTGTCTTCGCCGACAATCTCCGCCTGTACCGGGAGCTGTGGGAGGCCGGCGAGCCGGCGGTCCGGGCCAGCCTGGAAATCAGGGACACCTTTTTGAATGAACTGCTGGAACATTGGCGCACGGCCGGAGCCGGGGGCGATCGCCTGAAAATAACGAGTCTGAAGCTGTTCCAGGACGGCGCCCTCGGCGCCCGGACAGCCGTATTGCGGGAGCCGTATACAAGTGAACCGGAATCCCGGGGCGTACCCTACCATCCTCAGGCGGAGCTGGACGAACTGGTGCGGACGGGACACGCGGCCGGGCTGCAGGTGGCTATCCATGCTATTGGCGACGGCGCCATCGACGCCTGTCTGGACTCTTTTGAGCGGGCGCAGGCGGCGCATCCCCGCCGTGACCCGCGCCATCGGATAGTTCACTACAACGTGGTCGATGACTCAATCCTCCGCCGCACCCGGGAACTTGGCATAATTGCCGACATCCAGCCGGCCTTTGTCGCTCTGAATGGGCAGTGGGTCGAGCAGCATCTCGGGCCGGAGCGCGCCCGGATGACTTACACCTGGAAAACGATCCTTGACTACGGTATTCCGGGCGCCGGCGGTTCCGACTGCCCGATTACTCCCCTCTCTCCCCTGCTGGGAGTCTGGTCGGCCGTTACACGTCACGCCTACTATACGAGCGACAGCGGTTATTTCCTGCCGGAAGAAAGGATTCCGGTCCTGGACGCGCTGAAGCTGTTCACCAGCGGCAGCGCTTACGCCGACTTCGACGAAAACACGAAAGGGATTCTGGCGCCGGGGAAACTGGCCGATTTGGTCGTGCTGGAGGAAAACCCGCTGGCCGTGCTGCCGGATGAAATCAAAGACCTCCGGGTAGTGATGACGGTCGCCGACGGGAAAGTTGTCTATACGGCTGACTAGACTGCTGCGGAACGGAAGCAGGCTGTAATCCGTAGACTTATGGGGGTGTAGAAAGTGCCAAAAGCTGAACTGGTTTTTGTCAATGGAAACGTTATTACGGTTGATGACGCACAGCCGAAGGCCCAGGCGGTGGCGGTACGCGACGGAAAGATTATTGCGGTGGGAGATAATGCGGCTGCTGACGAATGCATCAACCCGGCGACGGAAGTTATCGACCTGAAGGGTAAGACGCTGCTTCCCGGGTTCAACGACAGTCACCTGCATCTGATTTTCACCGGAGTAAATCAGATGCAGGTTAATCCGGGCGGATGTCGCTCCATTGCCGAAATGTCCGAATTGGTTCGGGAGAAAGCGGCGACTGAGCCGCCCGGGCAATGGATCGTTGGGCACGGCTGGGATCAGAATCTATTCCGGGAAGGCCGCTTCCCGGCCCGATATGATCTTGACCTAGTCGCGCCGCACCATCCGGTGGCGATAGCACGGACTTGCGGCCATGTTATCGTCGTCAACTCCCGGGCTTTGGAAATAGCCGGGATAACGAAGGAAACGCCGAATCCGGCCGGCGGGGAAATCGAGCGCGATCCGGAAACGGGCGAGCCGACCGGATTGCTACGCGAAAACGCCGGTAAACTGGTAAGCCGTTTTTATTCGCCGTGGTCGTATGATTTGGCGAAAAAAGCGCTGCGTCTGGCTTCCGCCCAAGCTATTGCCGCCGGGCTGACGTCGGTGACGACGGACGACGCCCGCTTTATCGGCGGCTACCGGGACTGTCTCCGTCTGTACCGGGAGTTCTGGGACAGCGGTACTCCCATGGTGCGCACTTATCAGCTGATAGCTGTCAATGAGCTGGATGCGCTCTTAGCCGACGGTTTGAAGACAGGGCATGGGGACGATAAGGTTAAAGTCGGAGCAATTAAAATTTTCCAGGACGGGGGGCTCGGCGGCCGGACGGCCTGGCTGCGGGAACCGTACGACAGCGCGCCGGACACCTGCGGCGTCCCGATCTATCCCCAACCCGATCTCGACAACCTGCTGGCCGGGGTGCACGGAGCGGGCATGCAGGCAGCGATTCATGCCATCGGCGACGCCGCCGTCGATTCCTGCCTGGAAGCGATAGGGAAGGCCCAGGCGGCCGCGCCCCGACCTGATCCGCGGCACCGCATCGTCCACTACGACATTCTGGATGAAGGTATCCTGCGGCGGTCGGTTGAACTCGGCATTGTCGCCGACATTCAGCCGCTGTTCGTGGCGATGAACGGTAAATACGTGGTTTCCCATCTCGGGGAAGCGAGGGCGAAGCTGACTTACCCGTGGCGGACTATTGTCGGACGGGACATCCCCTGCGGCGGCGGTTCCGACAGCCCGGTTGTATCTTTCAACCCTCTGACCGGCATTTGGTCGGCCGTCACCCGGCACGCCGATTACTCAAAGGAAAGCGAAGCTTTCCTGCCCGGGGAAAAGCTCACGGTTATGGAAGCAATTAAACTGTACACGGCCGGCAGTGCCTATACAACGTTCGAAGAAGGAAGCAAAGGCACGCTCACGCCGGGCAAACTGGCGGACATGGTGGTGCTCGGAGCCGATCCGCTGCGGATCTTGCCCGACGAGATTCGGGATATCCCAGTGGAAATGACGGTCATCGATGGCAAAGTGGTGTACACGGCGGAGTAAACAGCGGCAGATGAAAAGGGGGCACGAGGATGTGGGAGATAATCAGGCGGTGGATTGATGTAAACTCGTCCCGGCTGACCGGACTTAGTGACGCCGTCTGGCATTGCGCCGAGACGGCTCTGAGGGAGACGAAGTCGTCCGCCCTACTGGCGGATGCTCTGGCGGCGGCGGGGTTTACCGTCGTCCGGGGAGTGGCGGGAATCCCAACCGCGTTTACCGCCACGTTCGGCTGCGGCAAGCCCGTTATCGGAATCCTCGGCGAATACGATGCCCTGCCCGGTCTGAGCAACGCGGCCGAACCGGCCCAAAAGCCCCTGGTCCCGGGCGCGCCCGGCCACGGGTGCGGCCATAATTTGCTGGGAGCGGCCGGGGTCGGGGCGGCGATGGCGGTGAAGGCAGCAGTCGAGGCCGGAGACGTCCAAGGGACGGTTCGCTTCTACGGCTGCCCGGCCGAAGAAAGAGACGCCGGCAAAGTGTACATGGTGCGGGAAGGGTTGTTCGCGGATTGCGAAATCGCCCTGACATGGCATCCCGGGCAGGTGAACGGGGTGAATCTGGCCTCGTCGCTGGCGATTGACACGTATATCTTTCGGTTTTACGGGCGGACAGCGCACGCGGCGGCCGACCCCTGGAACGGGCGGAGTGCCCTGGACGCCGTGGAACTGCTCAATATCGGCGCCAATTATTTGCGGGAGCATATCCCTTCCGACGCCCGCCTCCACTACATTACAATCGAAGGTGGTCTCGCGCCGAATATTGTGCCCAACTATGCGGCGGTCCGGTATACGGTCCGCTCGCCCCGGCGCGATCAGGCGGAGGACATTTCCCGCCGCCTGCGACAGGTGGCGGAAGGGGCGGCTCGAATGACCGGGACGCGCTGCGAGCCGGAGTATCTTTACGGCCTGCACAATACTCTCCATAACGGGGTGGTGAGCGGTGTCCTGGACCGGTGCCTTGCGACGGTGGGCGCTCCGCCTTTCGACGCGGCGGACGGGGCCTTCGCCGCTGAACTGAGCCGGACATTCCCGGGCCGCGGTCAGCCGGTCCTGCGCCGCTTCGGGACGGCGGCAGAGCGACTGCGGGGGAAACTCCTTTGTGATGAAATATTGCCGCCATACGGCCAAGGGACAAGTCAGATGGGGTCGACGGACGTGGGCAATGTGAGTTGGGTAGTCCCGACCGGGGAATTCACCATGGCCTGCTCACCTATCGGCACCCCGGGCCATTCCTGGCAAATCACGGCTTCCTCCGCCAGCAGCGTGGGGCACAAAGGCATGCTGGCGGCCGCGAAGGTGCTCGGTTTGGCCGCAGCGGAGTTCATGGGGCGTCCGGATCTGATTAAGGCGGCACAGGCGGAACTGGCGGAGGTTACCGTGGAATTTCCTTACAGATCGCCTCTGCCGGTCGGGAAACAGCCACCGGTACCGCGACAAGATTAAGCAACGGAGGTGTCAGATGACCAAGGCTGATTTAGTATTTGTCAATGCCAATATTCTGACGTTGGACGACGCTTTCCCCCGGGCTACGGCTCTTGCGGCGGGCGGCGGCCGGCTACTGGCCGTGGGAGATGATACGGCTGTGCGGGATTTCATCACATCCCGGACGACGGTGATTGACCTGGCGGGAAAGACAGTACTTCCCGGCTTCAACGACAGCCATCTGCATTTTCTCTACCCCGGCACTCTGATGCGCGTTAATGTCCTCGGGTCCGGGTCCATCGATGAGCTTATCGGAACGGTGCGGGAGACGGTCGCTGCCGTTCCGCCCGGGACCCCACTCGACGGCTGGGGGTGGGACCAGAATCTCTTCCCCGACCAGCGTTACCCGGACCGGCAAGTGCTGGACGCGGCCGCGCCGTTGCATCCTTTGCTGCTTATCCATGTGGGCGGTCACGCTGCCGCGGCAAATTCCCGGATGCTGGCACTGGCCGGTATCACCCGCGACACGCCGGACCCGGACGGCGGCCATATCGACCGGGACGCCGCCGGTGAACCGACCGGCGTGCTGCGGGAGTCGGCTACACAGATAGTGATGCGTTATCTCTATCCGCCGGACGGGGTTTTCACCGTCTCGGACGAGGGCCTGAAGGAAGCCTTGCGCCGGACGATGCTGAAAGCGGTAGCCTGCGGACTGACATCGGCGACAACAGATGACGCCCGCTTCGTGGGCGGCTTCGAGCGCTGCTTTGGGGCGTACCGGGAACTCTGGGCGGAAGGGGCGCCGATGGTTCGCACTTATCAGCTTATTTACCATCCCGAACTTGAACAACTGATGGCAGCCGGCCTGAGAACGGGCGACGGAGATGAGCGCCTGCGGGTCGGAGCGATTAAAATCTTTCAGGACGGATCGTTTATGGCCCAGACGGCGGCCCTGCAAGAACCATATTGCGACAAGCCGGACAGCCGGGGAATGCTCATCCATCCTCAGGCCGATTTCGACGCCATCGTTGCCAAAGCCCATGCCGCCGGAATGCAGGTGGCTGTGCACGTCATCGGCGACGCAGGCATTGTCTCCGGTCTCGACGCCATCGCCCGGGCGCAGGCGGCGCATCCCCGTCCCGACGCCCGCCACCGCCTGGTCCATTACGAGGTGCTGACGGAAGATATCCTCCGCCGCACCCGGGAATTGGGTGTCGCTGTCGATATCCAGCCGAAATTCGTCACATCTCAAGGCCACGTGGTGGAAGGCCGCGTTGGACCGGAGCGGGCGAGACTGACGTTTCCGTGGCAGATGGTACTGCAGCACGGCATTGCGGCGGCCGGCAGCTCCGATTATCCGGTAGAGCCGTTCGCGCCTCTTCCCGGCATCTGGGCGGCGGTGAATCGGACTACCGACCGCCGCCCCGATGAGACGTTCCTCCCGGGGGAGAGACTTTCGGTGCCGGAGGCGCTGCGGCTGTTTACCAGCGGAGGGGCTTATGCAACCTTTGAGGAGAATATCAAGGGGACGCTGACCCCGGGCAAATTAGCTGATATAGCCGTTTTGTCCGACGACCCGACGACGGTGCCACCGGAGACAATTCGCGATTTGCGGGTGGAGATGACGGTCATTAACGGGAGAATTGTGTATCAGGCGGGGTAATCCCGGGTACGGATTATCCCTGACAGAATAAGAAGATCGGCAGGCCCTTTTCGGTCGGGCCTGCCGATCTTCTTACGCTCCCTCGGTGCCGCTGCTTTTGGTTTCATTGTTGCCGAAATGGGCGAAAGGTACTTTGCGGAAAAACAGCGTGACAACTTTTTTATAAACTCTGCTTAATGTCTTGCAGTACTCCTCGGTGGCCGGGATTATTTTTTCCCTGATTTCCCGCATATGGGCGCAGATTTCGCTCATCAACACAATCGTGGCAATCTGGCTGCCTTGCTCCGCCTCTTCCAAATTGACACTGACAGGCTGATGGAAACGTTTGCGTTGATCGAGCGCCGCGATGACAAAGTTAAGGATGTCGACATAACTCAGGGCAATATTTACTTCCGCCGGGTCGCTGTCCAGCAGTTTTCGCATCGCGTTGTCAGTCGCCTGCTCGTGACGGTTGGCCAGGCAGCCGCGCAGTGTCAGTACTTCGTTTGCTTCGATGTGCAGAACGGCTGGCTCCCTGCGTGTTTCTTCCGTGATAGTGCCAAGCAGTTCCATGAATTCTTCCAGACTGAACCCAAGATTCTCTTCCATTTTGCTTCCTCCCCGGCAGCTGGCGGGAGCCAGATTGTTTACATAAATATTATTCGCTAATAGGCGGAATCCCTGCTGTCGCCGGATGGCAAATAATCCCGCGGGAAAGAGACCCTGCTTACCGGCGCTGTTTGCATTTTGCCGGGGGAATAGTATAATATCAGCGGGCGGATTTCTTCATTTTCCGACACCGGGGAGGGAGTGAATTGCTGCGCCATGTTGTCGAATTGTTGATTACCATAGTCTTAATCAGTATTCTGAACGGTTTATTCCGGGCTGGGCGACGACAATCTCGACGGGCGGTTTGGAAGAAGTGGCCCGACGTCGTCTCGCTGAAAACGGTGCCACGGCGAAAGGCACTGCCGCGGTAATGTCCGGACTGCCGGACGGCAGATTAAGCGCCGGCGGATTGTCCCGCCGGCGCTTTCCTTGACATCCGGACAGGCACGGACTATGATATTGGTAATAAATTGGACAATCCGGCAAAAAAGAAGAGGAGGATGGCGAATGGATAATCATATTCCGACGCGGGAGGAAGCAATGGCCTTGCTGCGGGAATATAACGAGAATGAGGCTCTGATCAAACACGCTCTGGCAGTCGAAGGGGTCATGCGTCACTTCGCCGGACAGTATGGTGAAGAAGAGGAAAAATGGGGCATTATTGGTCTCGTCCATGACCTGGATTATGAGCGGTATCCGGAACAGCACTGCCGCAAGTCCCGGGAAATTCTGCAGGAGAGAGGCTGGCCGGAAGAGTATATCCATGCTGTGGCGAGTCACGGCTGGAAAATTTGCTCGGATGAGGAACCGGTCGCGACAATGGAGAAAGTGCTGTACACCATTGATGAGTTGACCGGTTTAATTGCCGCCGCAGCCCTGGTCCGGCCGAGCAAGAGCATTATGGACGTCAAAGTGAAGTCGATCAAGAAAAAGTGGAACACTAAAGGGTTCGCCGCCGGGGTCGATCGGAGCATCATTGAGGAAGGCGCGCGGTTGTTGGGGATGGAACTCGATGCGGTAATTGCGGAAACGTTGCGGGGGATGCAGGCGGTGGCGGAAAGTATCGGCTTGAAAGGAAATAACTGAAGCCAAGGCTGGGAAGAGAGGACAGAGACGTCCTCTCTTTTTGTTGGTGAAGGCGGAGGATGCTGTCGGTATCTGACCTTCGCTGACCATAGAACGGCAAAAATAACCAATAGGGCCGATTATCCCTACGTTACCCTCACTTGCGATAATACGCTCCCCGGCGGTTTTAAAGGGATTGTTTGACCATTACTGACCAATGACATATACTGTTCTCAAGGGGAAATAATACTAGTGCGAAAGGACTGGAATCCTCGTGTTTCGCAAGGGCGTAAAGGTAAGGAGGTAGGAAGTGTGGCAAAAGCTATCGGTATTGATCTGGGTACGACCAACTCGGTGGTAGCGGTGATGGAAGGGGGCAAACCGGTTGTCGTCCCCAATGGAGAAGGAGGGAGGACGACGCCTTCGGTGCTGGCGTTTACAAAAGACGGTGAGCGGCTGGTCGGGCAGATTGCCAAGCGGCAGGCCGTTACGAATCCGCTGGCAACCATAAACTCGGTCAAGCGGTTCATGGGCCGCAAATATGAGGAAGTCCGGGCCGAAATTGGGAACGTGCCTTACCGGGTTGTCCGCGGGCCGAATGACAGCGCCCGTTTCGATGTGGGCGGCAAGCAGTATTCTCCTGAGGAAATCAGCGCGCAGATTTTGCGAAAACTGGCCGACGATGCTTCCCGTTATCTGGGCGAAAAAGTGACGGATGTGGTGATAACCGTACCGGCTTATTTCAATGACGCTCAACGACAAGCCACTAAGGACGCCGGCGCCATTGCCGGACTGAACGTCCTGCGGATAATCAACGAGCCGACGGCGGCTTCTCTCGCTTATGGCCTGGAAAAGAAGCAGAACGAGACTATTTTAGTCTATGACCTCGGCGGCGGTACATTTGACGTCTCGCTCTTGGATGTCGGCGACGGAGTATTCGAGGTCCGTGCGACTTCCGGGGACACGCATCTGGGCGGGGATGATTTTGATCGCCGGATTGTTGACTGGATTCAGACGGAATTCCGCAAAGACAACGGGATTGATCTGGGCCGGGATAAGCAGGCTCTGCAGCGCCTGTACGAGGCGGCGGAGAAAGCGAAAGTAGAACTTTCCACCCTCCAGCAGACAAACATCAATCTGCCATTTATCACGGCGGATCAAAACGGTCCCAAACATCTGGAAATGACGCTTACCCGGGCCAAATTCGAAGAAATGACCCGGGAACTGGTCGAAAGAACGGCGGGTCCGATTCGGCAGGCAATCGACGACGCCAAGTCGGCGGCCGGCGCTATCGATCAGGTTATCCTGGTCGGCGGCTCTTCCCGCATCCCGGCTGTTCAGGCGCTGGTTCGCAAGCTTACCGACGGCAGGGAACCGAATATGTCGGTCAACCCGGACGAAGTGGTCGCCGTCGGGGCGGCGATTCAGGCCGGAGTGCTGAGCGGGGAAGTCAAGGATGTCCTGCTGCTTGACGTGACGCCGCTTTCGCTCGGCTTGGAAACATTGGGCGGAGTAATGACGCGACTGATCGAGCGGAACACGACCATCCCGGCCAAACGGACGGAAATTTTCTCGACGGCCGAAGATAATCAGCCGGCCGTGGAAATCGTCGTCCTGCAGGGAGAGCGGGAAATGGCCCATGACAACCGGCGTCTCGGCCAGTTCCGCCTGGAAGGAATCGCGCCGGCCCCGCGCGGGCTGCCGCAGATCGAGGTCACTTTCGACATCGATGCGAACGGTATTCTGGATGTTGCGGCCCGGGACAAGGCGACCGGCAAGGAGCAGAAGATTACCATCAGTGGTTCGACCAGCCTCAGCCAGTCGGAAATCGATCGGATGGTCAAAGAGGCGGAACAAAACGCCCGGGACGACAAAGAGAAACGGGAGTATATCGAAGTGCAGAATCAAGCTGACTCCCTTGTTTACCAAACAGAACGCGGTCTGCAGGAAAAAGGCGACGCGGTTCCGGTTCATATCCGCGGTCGGGCCGAAAGTCTGATAGCCGAGATACGGAAGGCCATCAAAGAGCAGACCGGTAAGGAACAACTCCGCTCTCTGTCCCAGGAGCTGCAGCAAGTCGCTTATCAAATCGCCGGCGCCGGAACCACGGAGACGTCAAACCCGCCAGGAGCGCCGGCGGATGACGGCGGGGTAATTGACGCCGAATTTACCGCGAAATAGAGAATTCCCGGGGCCGCTCCCGCAATTACTTTTTTGCGCACTGCTCAGCGGGGGCGGCCTGCTTTGGGGAGGTGACCGGCTTGGCCGTAAAATATCAGGATTATTATGAAATATTGGGTATTCCCCGCACGGCCGCGGCGAAGGAAGTACAGGCGGCCTTCCGAAAAAAGGCGCGCCAGTACCATCCGGATGTGAACAAATCAGCGGACGCGGCCGAGCGGTTCAAAGAAATCAACGAAGCTTATGAGGTCCTGCGCGACCCCGAGAAAAGGCAGTTGTACGACCGGTTGGGACATAATTGGCGGGCCGGACAGGACTTTACTCCCCCACCCGGCTGGGAAGGCGGGGGATGGGGCCGGCCGGGGAAAGACGATGGCGGTTTTCGCTTTGAAGGAGATCTTGGGGATTTCAGTGATTTCTTCGCGTCTGTTTTCGGCGGGATGCCGGGCGGTTACTCCGGTTTTACCCGTAATAATTTTCGTACCCGCGCTGGCGCCGACCGGGAAGCGGAAATGACCATCACTCTTGAAGAAGCTTTCCGAGGAGTGACGAAAAACATCCGCCTGGCCGTGCCGGAGCGCCGGCCGGACGGAGGGGTCGATCGGACCGTTCGGGAATATTCGGTCCGGGTGCCGCCGGGGGTCAGGGACGGGGCGAGAATCCGCCTGCGTGGTCAAGGTTCGCCCGGGCCGGGCGGCGGGCCACCCGGGGATCTGTATCTGCTCGTCCGCTTAGCGCCTCATCCGGTGTTCCGGGTGGAAAGGGACGATCTGACGTTGGATCTGCCGGTAACTCCCTGGGAAGCGATGTTGGGGGCAAAGGTTGAAGTTCCGACCCCGGACGGCAGCGTGCTAATGACGATTCCGGCCGGAGCGCAGTCTGGGCAACGCTTCCGTCTGCGCGGCAAAGGGATGCCGCGGGGTAGCGGCCGCGGCGACTTGTACGCTGTGCTGCAGATTGCCGTCCCGGCCCGCCTCAGTACGGAAGAAAAGGCGCTGGTGGAAAAGCTGGCCGCTTTGTCGGAGTTTGATCCGCGGCGCGGGCGGGGAGGGAAATAAGATGGCAGATTGGGAGATCGTTCTTTATCGGCCTTCCCGACCGGAAGGCTTCCCCCTGGGACCGGAGGAACTGGCGGCAGCAGCCGGGGTTCACCCGACCCTTGTCTGCCGGCTGGCGGAATTAGGTTTGCTTGAATACCGCGGCAGTCCGGAGGAGCCGCTGTTCGCACTGGTCAGCATCCCGCAATTGCGGCGAATGCTGCGGCTGCGGCGGGATTTAGGCATCAACTGGGTCGGAATCGGGTTGGTGATGGATCTATTGGACGAGATAGGCGCCCTGCGACGGGAAATCGCGCGACTGCGGGACGGCTTAAAAAGCTAACCGCCGCCAAAGGCTATCGGTTCGTTCATTGGAGGAAGGGATGGCGGCGATGTCGCGCGGGATGAGTTCTGCTCGGTATCGCAGACGCCGTTTCTCTAGCATTAATGAACGCAGACGGTTCGTTGCGAAAGAAGTCAGGGTTTGCCTGACGCCGCTTTTCCCCAAGCCGGGGGAAAAGCGAAGAGCTAATCGGTTAAGATCTATTCAGAGTTTATTGCCTCGCTGCGAGGCAAGACGGATACGGAAAGGGGAGAAAGATGAACCCGGAAAGACTTACTCAAAAATCGATTGAGGCTATCCGGCAGGCGGAAACGGAAGCTGCCCGGCTCGGCAATGTCGAGGTCGACACGGAGCATCTGCTCGTAGCCCTGCTGGAGCAGCCGGAAGGACTGATACCCCGGATTCTGCAGAAAATGGCTGTCCCGGCGCCCGCGGCCGCCCATGAAATCCGGGAGATTATGGAGCGCAAGCCGCGAATATCCGGGCCGGGGAAGGAAGCCGGCAAGACGTACATCAGTCCGGCGGTGAATACCGCCCTGGCAAAAGCGGAGGAGGAAGCACAACGCTTTAAAGACGAATACGTTTCGGTTGAGCATCTTTTCCTCGCCCTGCTGGCGGCAGCCGCCAACACTCCGGCCGGCCGGTCGCTTAGCGCCGCCGGGATCACCCGGGACAGTTTTCTTAAGGCGCTGTCCGGCATTCGCGGCAATCAGCGGGTCGAGAGTGCGAACCCGGAAGATACTTACGAAGCCTTGACCAAATACGGGCATGACTTGGTCCAGGCGGCTCGGACGAACAAGCTCGATCCGGTTATCGGCCGGGACGCCGAAATTCGCCGGGTAATCACAATTCTTTCCCGCAAGACGAAGAACAACCCGGTGCTCATCGGCGAGCCAGGCGTCGGCAAGACGGCCATCGCCGAAGGGCTGGCGCATCGGATTGTCCGGGGTGACATTCCGGAAGGGCTCAAAGACAAGCGGGTTTTCGCCCTGGACATGGGGGCGCTGGTGGCGGGCGCCAAATACCGGGGTGAGTTCGAAGAGAGACTCAAGGCCGTCCTGCGCGAAGTGAAGGAGAGCGAAGGACATATTATTCTGTTCATCGACGAAATTCACAATATTGTCGGGGCCGGTCGGGCGGAAGGCTCCATGGATGCCGGCAATATGCTCAAACCGATGCTGGCCCGGGGCGAGCTCCATTGCATCGGGGCCACGACTTTGGACGAATACCGGAAGTACATTGAGAAGGATGCCGCCCTCGAACGCCGTTTCCAGCCCATCCTGGTCGAGGAACCGACGGTTGAGGATACCGTCTCTATTCTTCGCGGCCTAAAAGAGCGGCTCGAGGTTTTTCATGGTGCCAAAATTCATGACAATGCCCTCGTCGCGGCAGCCGTTCTTTCGCACCGTTACATTTCCGACCGCTTCTTACCGGATAAAGCAATCGACCTTGTGGATGAGGCCTGTGCTCTAATTCGGACGGAAATGGATTCATTGCCGGTGGAAATTGATGAAATCGGACGGCGTATTATGCAGCTCGAGATTGAAGAGGCAGCGCTGCGGAAGGAAGACGACCGGGCGAGCCGGGAGCGGCTCAGCCAGATCCAAAAAGAAGCCGCCGACCTAAAAGACAAGTTTAACAGTATGAAGGCCGGTTGGGAAGCAGAAAAAGAATCTCTTGCCGTCGTCCGCAAACTGCGGGAAGAAATTGAGAAGACTAATCAGGCGATCGAGAAAGCGGAGCGGGAATATGATCTGAATCGGGCAGCCGAGTTGAAATACGGCCGCCGGCCGGAAATCGAAAAACAACTGCGGGCCGCGGAAGAGAGAAGTGCCCGGAGCGACGGCGGCGGCCTGCTGCGGGAAGCGGTAACGGAAAAAGAAATCGCCCAAATTATTTCCCGCTGGACCGGAATCCCTCTAATGAAACTGGTGGAGGGAGAACGGGAAAAACTGCTTAAGCTCGAGACCCTCCTGCATGAACGCATCGTCGGACAGGATGAGGCGGTGGAAAAGGTTGCCGATGCCATTCTGCGGGCCCGGGCTGGCATCAAAGATCCCCGGCGCCCCGTCGGTTCATTTATTTTCCTTGGCCCGACCGGAGTTGGCAAGACCGAACTGGCCAAAACGCTCGCTCGAGTGCTGTTTGACTCAGAGGACAGCATCATCCGGATTGACATGAGCGAGTATATGGAAAAGCATGCCGTTTCCCGACTTATCGGCGCCCCGCCCGGCTACGTCGGCTATGAGGAAGGCGGACAGCTGACGGAAGCGGTTCGCCGCAAGCCGTATTCCGTTGTTCTCTTTGACGAAATCGAAAAAGCCCACCGGGATGTCTTCAATGTTCTGCTGCAGATTCTGGACGATGGCAGGATAACTGACGCACAAGGGAGAACGGTGGATTTCAAGAACTCTATCATCATCATGACTTCCAATATCGGTTCCGTTCACTTGCTGGAAGGTATCGGTGCCGGCGGGGAGATGACGGAAACGGCGCGGGAGCAGGTCCAGCAGGAATTGCGCCTTAATTTCCGCCCCGAATTCCTGAATCGGGTTGACGACATAATTATCTTCAAGCCGCTGTCAGCGGCGGAGATTGCCCAAATTGTCGATTTGATGCTGACTGACCTCCAGGCGCGCCTGGACGAGCGGCGAATTACTCTCGAACTGACTAAGGCCGCGAAGGAATTCATCGCTCGCGGCGGGTATGACCCGGTGTTCGGAGCACGACCGCTGCGCCGTTTCATCGAAAAGCACCTGGAAACCCGCCTCGCCCGGTCGCTTCTCAGCGGGAATGTCCTTGACGGTGCCCGTGTTAGGATTGACCGGGAAGGCGACAGTTTGACCGTAACCTGGGAGAACCCCGCTGAGTCTGGCGGTACAGGTTGCGGCAATAAAAAGGAGTGATGGAAATGCCGTTTTTCTTCTACGACAGCTCATATATGCTGTTCGTCCTGCCGGCTTTGTTATTCGCCATGTACGCCCAGTCGACGGTAAACAGCACCTTCGCCCGCTTTCTGCGGGTCCGGGCCCGCTCCGGCCTGACCGGGGCGGAAGCGGCCCGCCGTCTTCTCGACGAAGCCGGACTTGACCAGGTGCGCATTGAGCGGGTGAACCGGCGCCTCGGCGACCATTACGACCCGCGGGCCAAAGTACTCCGCCTTTCCCCGGAAGTGTACGACAATCCTTCCCTTGCTTCCCTCGGAGTTGCGGCGCACGAGACGGGGCACGCCATCCAGCACGATGTGGGGTATATTCCCCTGAGCGTGCGGAACACGATTGTTCCGGTGGCGCAAATCGGCTCCCAGGCGGCGTTTCCGCTGTTCCTGTTCGGTCTGTTTTTTAATCTGCCGGGTCTTTTGGATCTGGGGATATTGCTGTTCGGGGCGGCGGTGCTGTTTCAGATCGTGACGCTGCCGGTGGAGTTCAATGCCAGCAGCCGGGCGATCGCTTTACTGGAGTCGGGTGGTATCATCAGCGGGGCGGAAGTGGGGCCGACACGGCAGGTATTGAGTGCGGCGGCGCTCACTTATGTGGCGGCGACGGCGGTGGCGGTCGGTCAGCTGCTCCGTCTTCTGATGCTGCGCGGCCGGAGGGATTAGGCTTGTACCGAAAAAGGCGCGGAAAGAAGCCAGCCGGTTTCCTTCCGCGCCGGTTATCAAAAGACGTGTTTGCGATCCTTGTAGTCTTGGACACTGACGAGAGTTTCGCCAAACCGCTGGAAATGGACGATTTCCCGTTCCCGCAAAAAGCGCAGAGCTTTGTTGACTTCCGGGTCATCCGACAGGTTGAGCAGCCATTCATAAGTCGCTCGGGCTTTTTCTTCCGCCGCCAGATCCTCGTGCAGGTCGGCAATCGGATCACCTTTGGATTGGATATAAGCAGCCGTCCAAGGCACTCCTTCGGCGTTGACGAAGTACAGAGCCCGGTCATGATCGGCATAATAGCCGTCCAGGCCGGCTGCTTTGATTTGGGACAGAGGGGCGTCCTTAACAAGGTTATAAACGATGGCGGCGACAATTTCCATGTGTGCCAATTCTTCGGTTCCGGGATGTTGTCAACGGGGAAGCCTAGGGTATATCACCAAATCAAATGCATCCACCTTGCCCCGGTTGGCTTGGTCTTTTGTGTAAACGGCCTTTTCCAAGACCTCTTTCAGGAGGTCGTTTTTTTGTCCCGACGCGTCCAGCCGGCGGTACAGCCCGATAATCTGTTCGACACGGGGGATGAACTTGGTCAGCTCCACCGGCTGAGCCTCGGTCTGCCGCAGCTTCTCCTCCAGGACCTGGCTCTGCTTCCGCGCTTCGGCCAACCGCTCATTTAGAACCTTGGAGCGTTCCATGAAAACCTCCACCGAATAGACCCCTTGTTCAAGAAAGTCATGGAGGCTGGCCAGCTGTTTTTCCAGCGTCGCAATCTCCGAAGCCACACGATCGATCGACTGCCTAAAATAATCTGCTTCCGGGCTGATTTCTTGTACCGGATTGTCGGCGAGTTTCAGCCGGTATTTATCAAGCCACGTCTCCATGGCTTGGAGCAGTTTTTCTTCCACTACTTGCAGATGGGAACTCACGTTCGTACATCCCGGACCTACGCAGATGAGAAAATCAGGGTAGCCACTCTGATATGGGCGGCGGATCATCTTGCGGCCACAAATACCGCACGTAACAATTCCGGCCAGCGGGTTCTGGATCTCCCGCCGGCTTGGTACCGGAGCCGTGGCATTCATTGCGAACAGGTATTGCGCCCGGTTGTACGTGTTTTCATCTATGATCGCCTCATGCTTTCCGTCAACAATTATCGGCTCGTCAGCGCGTGGGCGCCTGCGGACTACTTCTCCGTTGACAATTCGCTTTACCTGGGGACGCCCTAGCCAACGGATTTTTCCGATGTACACCGGGTTGGTCAGGATGCTACGCACGGTTTCGTCCGACCACGGGCCGCCCTTGCGGGTAGGTACGCGCATGTCGTTTAGACGGTTGCGGATACTACTCACGCCGATCCGGCTAGGGCTGGTGAACCAATCGTAGATCAGCTTCACAATCTTCGCTTCATCGGCATCAGGGACGAGCGTATAACCCTTGTCCCGCTCCAATTTCTTACGGCGGTATCCATATGGGGGCACGTTACCGACGAATTTGCCTTCTCTTGCTGAAATCTCCCGCCCACGCTGCAGGCGGCGGTTTATAGTCTTGTACTCGCGGCGGCTCATGAAGAGACCGAACTCGAAGTATTCCTCATCAAATTCATTGGACGGGTCATAGGTTTTCATTGGAGTGATAATCTTCGCGCCTGAATACTTGAAGGTTTGCGCGACGATTCCTTGGTCTATGGTGTCTCCGCGGGCAAGACGCTCAACCTCCATGACCAGCACACCATCCCAAACCCCTTGTTCAATTTCAGCAAGCAGTTTCTGCATGACAGGCCTGGCGGCAATTGTCTCGCCTGACACTACTTCGCGGTAGATGGCCTCCTCAGGTATGGATATCCGCATCTTGGCGGCCAGGTCCAGGAGCACCTTTTCATGCCTGGCTAGAGTTTCACCTTCGCCTCGGGCTTCAGCTTCTATGTCGGCGCGTGATTTTCGCAGGTACATGCAATAGGGCACTGTGTATACCTCCAAATTGGTGTTCGTTTATTGGTGGGAAAAAATTCTAACATATATTATTGAATAGAAGAAATAAAAAGCGATGCTTCGTCTGAAGGGGAATTGATTTTAATGTAGAAAATGTGATAAAATAAAATGTTAATATTATCACGGCGGTGATATTATGACGAAAAAGTTTTCCCTTGAACAAGAAATGATACCTCCAATTGCCTCCTGCTGTTCAGAACTAATAGGAAATAAAGGACCATACGGTGTGTTCCTTGAGTGTGTCGGAGCCCAAGGTATTGCAGATGTAGTCTTTGCAGGTTTCGATTCAGATATTTGCGAACTACGAGACAAGTTCGGCCTTGGTCCGCTAGTCAACTTGGTTGATGTAACAATTATGCAAGCAATAAATCCTGAAGGGGTAAGCGAGTTTGGTGAAATAGTAAGCAAGGTGAGTTATTCTTCCGCTTATGTGAAAAGATCATTATCGATTTTATGTAAAAACGGATACATAGAAAAGAATGAAGAAGGATACTTCCGGTCACCATTTTTTGCCCCTGTAGCCAAAGAGATAATTGCTATTGAGGCTAAACGGGAGGATTGGGCGAAAGGTATTCATCAAGCACGGCGCTATTTACGATACGCAAATAGAGTTTTCTTAGCATTAGACGATGCATATTCCCATAGAATAATCGATGGTAATCTTCCACATTTATCATGCATTGGTCTTCTAACAGTTAATGCTGAGGACAGAAATACTAGCGTTATTGTTAAGCCCAAGTGGAGGAAACCATCTTCAGAAGTTGAGAATATTCTTTTAGGGGAGAGGCTATGGGCTATTCTATATAACAAACAAGAGAACAAGAATCTAGGAGTATTGCATAGCTACAGCGAAAGTTGATTAAGCCAATATTCTTTCCCAAACTTCCAAGTGTTGCGGGTTGTTTTCCCCTATCAGTTTTATGCGATCAGTTATTGCTTTTTTGTATGATAGTGCATTTTGTACTTCCTTGAGTGCTGTTGCTCGAGGATTTTTTACATTTAATTGAGCAGTGAGGTCGACAGTATGTCTAATTTGATGGAGAGAAGCAAGCGAATAGTCCCAAGCTGTTTTTCTATTTGGCTCATTTGCTTCGAGTGCCTTGCAGAACTCACATTGGCAAGGCTTCGTCTCTTTGAGATCTAGAAGGGCATCATGTGTTGGTAGTTCTATAGTATGAAGTAGTTGGCGTTCAAAATATCTCATCTTCCTAGGTATAGAAGGAGCGTCTTTTTGCCGTCTAATAATTAAGTCTTCAGAGTAGCTTTGCTGGTCTTTTGAAAGACCAATGCTAAATCCTGATGCTCCAAGTGCTGTCAAAAACCATCCTGTTAAACCAGTTGTGGGAAGTATTAATGCTCTACTTTCGCTGCTTGCAAAATTGCAGATTTCTTTATATCCTTCTAGTATTTTATTATCTCGTAATTGACCATAGCGTGGCTGCATTGCTGGCCACCTTACCCGCAAATAAATATCCTTAGTGTCTAGGTCAATAAGATTGTTGAGCAGAATTTCTAAATGCCTTTTATCAGAAAGCCATGATGATTCAAGTGTAAGGTTAAAAAACAATTGTTCTCCCTTCTTCAAAAGATCTTCAGTTTCTTTTAGCCAGTCTAGTTGCACATCTAGTAACGCTTGAGGTTTTGAAGTATTCAATACTGCTATACTTGGTGATAACAAAATAGTTGCACCAAACTCACGTTGTTTTGATAGGACTCGGTTAATCCAACCTTTTTTAGGCTTTTGGGGTGGTTCTTCGGAAAGCAGACTATAATGCTTTTTGTATCTTTTGGGAATGCCTTTGTTTTCGTAGATTAAGTGGGTAGTTAAATCAACTATTATGATATCTGAGTATCTGCTACATGCTGAAATGTATTCTTCGGCTTTATTTGGACTCATAGTAAAAAGGCTTATTATAGTACCTAATTGAACATCATCCTTGTGCTTCATGAACACTTTCCTGAGGAAGTCTGGTAAAACAGCATACTTTTGGGGTGACTGATGAATTAAAAAAACTGGTCTATTCCCATCAATCATAAAGCAATCATCTCCTCAATGTCTTGTAGCGCTTTTTCAATACTACCACGCTTATATATTTCTGGAGAAAGAAATCGGCGCACAATTATTGATAAGTGTTCTGGAATCTCAGAAGGGAGTTGTGGAGGCCCATTAATCAACAATTCTAATGCGGTAGCGGAATTTATTGGGGTTTTTGATGAAGGGTAAAAAGGATGCTTATGGCAGAGTAAAATATACAGTATTATTCCGAACGCCCAGAGGTCAGTTCCCTTTTGAGCTCTTTCACATCGGATTTGTTCAGGAGCCATATATGCTCTTGTTCCCATAAAAGCGGGATAGATGGTCCGTTCAGGTAGATCTAGTATTTTTATTAAACCTAAGTCCACGATTACAGGGTTGCTATAACTGGAATTACGCAAAATGATATTTTCAGGTTTAAGATCTCGATGGATTAGGCTACAGCTATGTATTGCTTTTAATCCTGTCAGTATGCCCTTGGCTAACTCTAAAACTTGTCCATGATTTGGCCAATTACAGTTTAGAATATGCCCCCATAAATCACCGCCAGGGATGAATTCAAATTTCATATACGGAATAGTCCTACCTTTGTAGTTCATCGAACCACAATCAAAAAGCTTCACTACATAATCGCACATCACACGTCTTAAGCCCTCAATTTCATTATCAATTCTTCCAATAGGGAAGCGAGAATTAAAAATAATCTTGACTGCATAAGTGTATCTTCCGTGCTTATATGCCCAAGTTTCCCCAAAAGAACCGTTTCCCAAGAATCTTAGATTATCTACTCCGAGTTCCTTGCTGATAATTGAGGGATCTAATCTGGGGATATTGCTCGAAGCTGAGAAGTCAAAGGCAAAGTATTGCTCATCCATAATAGGTGTATGTGCCTCCCCTCAACCGTAGTTCCAGTGTGAAACACAATTGTTTTCAAACCTTCACCTCATCTATATCCGGCAGCCCCGCTGGAGGAATATTTTATCTTGGAGCAACATGTCGTAGCAACTGTTCAACAAAGTTGCTGACTGAAAGGTCTCGGGCCGGTTCTGTGTAGTTGTTAGGGGAACAGGCCTGGTTTCTATCAGTCATCATAAAACACGCTGCACTATACTTTCTTTCCAGAACAAGCCTTCTACAGAAGATCTCATACCGCTCTGCATATGAAGCGTTTCGAAAAACATCAAACACCTTGAAGTGAGGTTCGCTTACTCGAACCGGACTTCTCGACCGCTGACAGTCTTCCAATAAGAATAGATAGCCAAGCCAGGGTTCTGGGGAATCTACAAAAGCTCTTTCTCTGTAAGCAGTCCATATATCACAAGCTGACCCAATTGCTTCTTCAGTGCGGTTGTTAAAGTTGTTACCAAACGAAGGGCCCACCTGTGACTTCAGCTCGATTACAGCCAGCAGATGTCCATTAGCAGCAACAATAAGATCCCAGTCTTTAGTCGGTCGGTAATAGCCAGGGAGTACGGTTTCTCGGGTATAGATATTGTCAGGATTTACGCCGATGCCGAGCATAAGCTCAGTAAGCTTAGAGATGAATCCATCCATTTGACGGCCACCAGTAACTGCAGCCCTAGCGCCCTGGTCTCCTGCTCCACGCTCTTGTTGAGCATTAGCCTGACGATCTCTTGTCCGCCAGAACTCGTGAACAGCTTGAGAGAAAAATAAAGGTTCATTGTGTGCCATTAGCCCAAAGCCTCCTCACTGGTAGAAGAAAATAGGTCTACTTTGATGGACTTTGATTTAATACGCTGGAGGGACATGTCAACATAGGCGGGTTCGATGTCATAACCAATGCTATTTCTACCCCAAAGGTAGGCGGCTAAGTTTGTGGTACCAGTACCCATGAATGGATCCAAAACGGTATCTCCTACGAAAGAAAACATACGGATTAGCCTTTCCGCAACAGCAAGTGGAAACGGTGCGGGATGATGCTTTGTTGAAGCGCCACCAATGTTCCATATTTGGTTAAACCACTCTTTGTGATCCGTCCCAGGTATCACAGATAGAAGGCGGGCTTTAAAGTCAGGTGATCGATATCCTCCCGGCTTCCGCTGAAAAAGGATATACTCGATGTCGTTTTTAATAACGGCATTTGGTTCATACGGCTTACCCAGAAAGCTCGATCCGTTCTTAACTTCAAAATTCGCATTGGATATTTTGTACCAGATGATCGGCGCCAGATTATCGAAGCCAATCCCCCGGCAATGTTCCTGAATACTAGCATGTAAAGGGAAAACAACATGTCGACCATATGCCCTTCTGGATAAGCATACATCTCCTACGACTACGACGAGCCTCCCGCCAGGGACAAGAACTCGGTATACTTCCCTCCATACCTCATTCAATAGCGTTAGGAATTTTTCGTAATTTTCTATGCCGCCCAACTGTCCATCTCTGTCCGGGTACTTTTTTAATGTCCAGTAAGGTGGAGAGGTGACGGCCAAATGAACACTGTTGTCGGGGATATCTGCCATCCGTCGCGAATCCCCATTAACAATTTTGTGGTTGGAAGCAAGTTTATCAATCGACCTCTTTATGGAAGCAAGCACTTCAGGTTCTTTTGCTAAGTAAGGAATCAGCTTTTGGTCGCTGAGATTGAACCTTTCTCTTAACTCCAGAGGCAAAAAGCTTTCTATTTGAATATCCGATAGCATAACGCCTTCTTTGGGCACGTATGTAACTGAACTGGCGGTCAATCTTTCGCCCATAGTACTAACCTCTTCCTTGATATTCTTATATCTTAAATTTCACCTCAACTACCTTCCCAACAATCCGCACTTCGCCTTTCTCTATCATGATCGGCTTACTCTGTTTCAAGCAAATATTAGCTCTCGATTCGGTGTAATCTTTTGAGGCAGGAGGTTATTCTTTATAAACTATTCCGTAGATGCTTTGTCTTCAAAGGCTGCGAAGGCCTTAGCCAAGTTGCCTGTAAGCGCATTGCCGAGGTCCTCGCTGGGTTCTATCAGCCATTGACCATCTATCTTTTTCAGTACAATATCGGCGTCAATGGTTGTCATCGGAACGTTCGGATCGGAAAGACTGTTTTCCAAGTATGCGTTAATCATTTCTTCTGAATTGTTAGCGTCCGAGTCTTCGCTAAATGCGCTGACAAACAATAAAGGCATCATCTCCGATATGACTTTTGTAAATACCCTCAATAAATCAGGTGCCGTAATTGAGGTCTTTACTATTGCGTTACCCCCGTCAATGGAAGTCGAATTAATCTTGTGGGATATTTTCGGCAGGACCATGTTCACGAAATTAGCTTTTTCCGGATCATCCAATTCGCTAATTACGGCTTCCTCATCTTCTGATGGGATAACATACCTCGCCATGTCTTCAATCCGGCCTTCATGTAAGGCAGTTAGAAAGCTATCAACTACTTTATCTGGCGGCGTAACAGATGAGCAGCCGACGTTCGTTAGCAGACTCAACAGAATAAGGAGCACCAGAAGTACCTGATTGTTTTTGACTTGCATTTTAACCCCTCCCCGTATTATTGTTTCTTTTCGCCAATACAAGACGACTATGTGACTAGCCGCAAATTAAATTCTCATTCTATCTACATCCGGCAGCCCCAGCCGGAACATCACCATATGCTCGGTTACATTAAAGTATCCTGCCAATTCCCACACTGCCTTTAACCCCTTCCTGATCGCCTTCCGAAGCTCCCTTGCTGGCATCAAATACTCCGCAGCCCAACGAACTGCCCGGTATTCTGCTTTGTTAACTTCCAGCCGACCGCTATAGTGATAGAATGTTGCGGGCAGCTTGTCCCCCGCAGTAGTGAAGTGGTGGCCCAGCTCTTCCGCCAAGACGCAACGAAAATGAGGAGGTCTACTTAAGAGCTCCTTAGAAAGTCCGATAAACGCCTTACCATCGGGAAGTGTCCAGTAGACAGCTTCCAACGGGGGTGCAAAGTCCCAATAGTCGATATTAATGTTTTCTTTATCTGCAAGCTTCATCAGCTGGAAGGGCATAGGGGTCACCCCTTAAGGGAAAGGTGTCGAAAATTGTCAAATGGACTAATTAAGATAATAACCTGCGGTTGGCAGGTTATTTTTTATATCCATATTTTTTCAGGATGAACTCTTTGTACTCCTCAAGGCTTTTACGGGCCTCTTCCGGCAGCTCGTCCATCGGATCGTCGCTGCGGTGGGCAGCGATGGTCTCGATGGGGTTACGAATGTTGGTGCGGCCAAGAAGCCAGTCCAGGGACACCGAGAAATGATTCGCAATTTTTTTTACGGTTTCGTGGTCTGGTTCTCTTTTGTCGGATTCGTAAAGGGATAAGGTAGAGTTTGCAATTTTTAATTGCTTTGCCAGGTCAATTTGCGAAAGCTCTTTTTCTTCGCGCAGTTGCCGAAGCCGGGCTCCGAATGTCATCAAATCACATCCCCACAGTTCTATAAGAATAATATATCATTTTACACTTTGTAAAAATATATTTTTTGCGAATTGTAAAAATCGCTCTTGACATTTGCAATATGCAAATGATATATTATAGTTGCAATTTGCGCTATGCAAAATAGGGCGGAGGTGATGACATTGGATAGCACTAGTAAGAAATTAGCTGAACTCAGAAATAAAGAAGGGTTCACGCAGGCTGAAATTGCCGAAAGGCTTGATATCTCTATACCCGCCTACAGTATGTATGAAAATGGGCAGAGAAAAATTCCTGCTGGCATTGCAATGCAAATTGCTCAAATTTTAGGATGTAGTGTTGAGGATATTTTTTTGCCTACAACATTTGCAGTTCGCAAAGAAGAACCTGCCCTGCAGCGGTCCAACAAAGACCACGCCGCTACCCTGGAACCGGGCTTCAAGAAGCCCCGGACGGCGTGAGCGGGAGTGAGTGAGGGGAGGTGAGAGATTGAGTGGGAACGTTGGGGCGCCGTACGACATCAAGGAGGAAGAGGAAATGTGGCTCCGCCTGACTGTAAGGTATTTGTCATCGATGATAATGCGCATTAACCGTTTAGAAAAAGAAATGGCTGACTTGAAAGCCTCAAATCAGCCATCACTGAGTGAACAAAATTAGTCTGCTGGCTGCTTAGAGTTTTCATATTCGAGTAGTATCCGATAGATTGCTTTTGCAAGTGCTCTGGAGCGGTAGTGCTGCATATCGGCTGAAGTCAGCGGTTTAGCATTTCTGAATTCATCTTCAAGGATCTCTTCGATACGGCTTTCCGATAAAGATAATCGCTCCAATGGTTTCCACCTCCCTTCGACAATTATCGTCTGGACAACGTTGCTTTCGTCGGAGGTGAGGGAAAACCTGCCAGTGCAAGACGGCTTGAGCGGGGGACGGGTGAGAGGAGGTGAGGATGGATGACGATGGAGCAGCGAGTCGCGGAGTTGGAGAAGAGGGTGGCTGAGCTGGAAGTCCAAGTGAAAGAACTCCAAGCTCAACAGAATTTTGATGCTAAAGAAATTGCAAAAAAAATTGAAGAGACTGTTGACCATTACTTTAACCGTTCATCTAAATAAGCCTTCAGAGAATTGTGGTACTCATCCAACACACCGACAAACATCACTGTTAAATGCGATATTGAAGCCAATAACTGCTCATTTATACCCGGATATTTATTATATTTACCTGCAGCAATTTCTTTTTCTACGATGTCCCCAGCTAGTTTATTAATTCTCTTAGAAACAGCAGAAAAATCGAAATGTTCCCAGTCCTGCACACTATCTGGCATTAATGTACACCTCCCTCCTGGCCGAAAATGGTAATCTGGCAGTTACTTGCTTCGACAACTGGGAGGGAAAACCTGCCAAGGCAGGAGAGGCACAGGGCAAGGCCCCATCGGCATATGATACCCCGGAGGTGTGAGCGATGGCAGTTGTCTCTGATTATAAGATCGGCAACACAAATATCAAAATCTGTGACGACGCTTGTCGCGACAAGACGCCGCAAGAAGTTGAGGCGATATTGGAGCGGCTCAAAGCCATCGCGATCAAACACTTTAGGGATGCTGATCAGGCTGCTGGAAAAGCATAGGCAAACCAATATGCCTTCCAGTTTGACAAGCTCACCGTGAGAAGGGGGGGGGTAACATGGGCTGGAACCAGAAGCGCATTCTCCACCGTGGCATCCGGCCTGACGGCACCGAGGTTTTGGAGGTAGTCTGCTATAATCTCCGCCGGCGCAGCGTGGTGGAAGGCCGCCCACGGGTGATCAGCCGGGCGGAGTTTAACCGGCTGAAGGCGGCCGGGCTGGAGATCTGGGAGTATCAGGTTGAGGAGGAAGAACAGGTGGGGTGACGCCCGGGCAGCTGGCCGGCTACCCGGGCGGGAGGGTGGTGGTGCGGTTTACGGTAGGACAAGCATCTATGATGCTCTGCCTTAATCTTACAGCAGGAAGGAGGTGTGAACAATGCTCAAAGAGTGCATGAATAACTACCCCGGGACCCAAGAAGATGCAGCTTATGCCCTCAATGTTGCACCCAGGACGCTGGCCAAGTATCTGGCCGAAGACCGGGCGCCGGCGGAAGTTGTCATCGGTATATCGGAAATTTGCAATACTCCGGAGCTTCCTCTGATGTACTGCGCTGCCAGATGCCCGATCGGACGGAACTTTATTCCTCAGGTGGAACGCCTTGATTGCCCGCAGGCAACGCTTAGGGTGATGAGTGAACTTCGGGATGTAGTAGAGCAGCAAGCGGAGATGGTGGCGATTCATCGAGATGGCCAGTTGACCGAAGATGAGATCCCGATTCAGGAGGCTATCATCAAAGAGATGACCGAGTCTATTCAGGCAATGCAGACCTACATAGTGAACGCCAGGCGAGAGATTACAAAGATAAAGAGAGCCGGGAGCATAACCCGGCAAAAGAAAAGGACGGCTGCCTATGTAGTAGCCGTCGGTTAGGAAAGAATCGCTTACCCCCTATTATAACAGACAAGAAAGGGGAGTAGCAAGTGGCAATTGCTCAGGATGTGGACCAGACAGGCAAAGCTTTAGTCCGTAAAATGCTGGATGACATAGAGAAGGAAATCAGCGATCTAAAAACGCTGCATGAACTGTCTACCACCGAGGAAGACCGAAAAGCCTTCGGCACCGAGCTTGAAGAATGGCTCCGGCTGCGTGACGCGGTCCGGAAGGAAATCGGAGCGGAGGCGGTCTGATGCTGGTGGTCGTACATACGCTCTACACGCTGCCCGGGGGCGAGAAGTTCTTTACTCGGACAGCGCTTTCCGAAAAAGGCACTAAAATCAGTCTCTGCACGGCCAAGCAGTACGTGAACGCCGCTTACAGCCGGGGTGGCCGCTGCAGCAGAAAGGCGGTCCAGCCTTGGGAGATTCCTTCGGAAACCTGGGAGGTGCTGAAAAAAGCCCCGGCGTTGATCCATCCGGAGGCGCCAGCCATCGTGGAGAAGTACGGGCGGGGCCGGGCTGAATGGCTCGCCAGAAATCAAACAAATCAGGAGGTAGCAAATTAATGACTGGAAACGAACAGGCGGTAACGGTATATAACGGCGGGGGGCATTCCCCGGCATTGACATGGTCGCCCGATGATGTCCAGCTTATCAAGGACACGGTCGCGAGAGGCACAAGTGAAAGCGAGTTCAAGCTGTTCCTCTACACAGCAAAGAAATATAACATGGATCCGCTCGTAAAACAGATTTGATGCGTGAAATACGGGAACAACCCGGCAAACATCTTTACCGGCCGGGATGGCTTCCTGTCGATCGCGCACCGGTCCGGCCAGTTTGACGGCATGGAATCCGGCGCCCGGGTGGAAGGCGATGAGATTATCGGCTGGTGCAAAGTATATCGGAAGGACATGGAGCGGCCGTTCACGGTCGAGGTAGCGCTGTCCGAGTACAGCACCGGCCAGAACCTCTGGAAAACGAAACCCAGGACGATGATCCAGAAGGTGGCCGAGTCTCAGTGCCTGCGGCGGGCGTTCGATATCAGCGGCCTCTACAGTCCGGAGGAATTCGATCAGTCCACACCAGTAGTATCCAAGATTACGAAAGAAAAGGCGTCGGAACTGTTCCGTTTGGCCAAAGGCAATAAGGATTTGGTTAAAGAGGTCATCGGCAGCTACGGATATAAACGCACGACGGACATCGGGACGGATCAGTATGAGATGATCTGCGAGGATATTCTCACCGCGGTCAGGGAGGACGAGCAGACAGTTGAAATTGAGGCGGAACCTCCGGCCGACATGTTCAGCAGCACTGAGGAAAAATCAGCGTAAGCGTGTCACTCTTCCAAAGGAGGGGATCGACGATGAAGCTCCGTTATAAGCGTTCTGACAGCCTTTCCCTCCGCCTTCACATAGCCTTCCTCCGGGGACATCTGGACCGGGCCGAGACAACCCTCGGTCCGGATGACCCCCGGGTGTTGGCCCTAAAAAATAGGGTTGCTTACTACTCCTGGCTGGAGGAACAGCGACGGTTGACTTCCTGACATATGTTTTTTTACACATTAACCTTGGTAATTGTTTCCTCACATTCCAGGCGGCACTGGTGCAAAGCGAAAAGCAGCTTTGCCAGGGTTCGCAAACAGGACGAGACAAGCTTGGAGGTGGCGATATGCAGGCAACTATCTGCCTCAACTGCGGGGCTAAAGGATATGGTTGGAGCCGGCAGTGCTGGAAGTGTGGGTATATCGAATCTATTAAGCCCGAAATCATCGCAGCAGCTGAGACGGAGGTCTCCCGAGTTGCCCGCGAGTCGGCTAAGATAGGCCGGTGCCGGGAGTCGGTGCCATGACCTACGCTCAGTTCTGGCCAGTCATCATTAAGGTGCTTTGGCGGATGTTTCTGATCGGCCTCGGCAGCCTGGCGCTGGGCATTGTCGCGATCCTCATTCTGGCGGTGGTGTACGGGACTGCCCAGAGGCTTATAAAAAGGTATTCTGCAATGAGAGCAGGTGTTTTGCGTGGCCAAGAAACAATACGGCGATGCCGATTCATACGAACGGAAACTCGAGCGCGTTATGGAACGGCTCGGTATTAAAGAGTTCGATTACAACTTTGACCGTCACGGTTGCTGGGTTCAATTCAAATATAAAGGTGAGGTCTACCAGTTCGAACATAGCATCGAGAAAGCCCAGGCCCGGGGGATTGACCTGAAATACGGCTCTGATGCTTTTGCTCAAGTCGTCCTTTCCCTCGAGGATCTGGCTAGGATGGTCGAGCGGGGGATTTACGATCTGCAGACCTGGGTGGCCGGGATGAGATTCTTGCCTTCACCGGTGGAGATCCCGAGCTTCTTCAAGTTCCTCGGCTTCACCGCGGTGCCGGCCGGTCCGGAGGAAGTCAAGGACCGCTTCCGGACGATGGCCAAGCAGCTGCACCCGGATGCCGGCGGCAGCCCGGAGGATTTCAAACAACTGCAGACTGCCTCAGAGCAGTGCCTCAAATACTTTGACAGTCTGAAAGGTGGGAGATAGATAGCATGATTAAAGTATCGATAGATCGGATTACTCCGAACCCGTTGAACCCCAGGAAGAAATTCGACCAAGCTGCGCTCGAAGAACTTGCCGCGAGCATCCGGGAGGTCGGGATTCTGCAGGCGCTGGTGGTCGTCGAAGAGGATCCCTATGCCCAGGAGCCGAGCTTCAGGATCATCGCCGGTGAGCGCCGGTGGCGGGCAGCCAAGCTGGCCGGCCTGGCCGAAGTGCCGGTGACTGTGGCCGACATTACCCCGGAGCAGGAAGCCCAGGTCATGCTCATTGAGAACCTGCAGCGGGAGGACCTGGATCCCATCGACGAGGCCCGGGCATTCGCGTCGCTTACCCAAGAGCACGGGTGGAAGCAGACGGAGTTGGCGGAAAAGCTCGGATGCAGCCAGGCGCATATAGCAAACCGGATCCGGCTGCTGAAATTGCCGGCACAGTTGCAGGAAAACATTTCGGCCGGAATAATGCCGCACTCGGTCGGAAAAGAGCTGGTCACCTTCGCGCAGCTGCCGACCGTGATGAAGGATATCGTCAAAAAAGTTGAGGATGCCAATAAGCAAAAGCAGACGATCGGCATCTCCATTATCGATCATGCTAAGCGACAGGCCTGGAACAGCACTAAACCGCTCCATCATGGCGGATATCCAGATCCGATTTTTGATCTCAAGTCATGTGAACAGTGCAATGAACGGATTTTCCTGTCAGAGCCCTGGGGCAAAGACAATAAATTCCCACGGTGCCTTAATGACAAGTGCTGGGAGCAGAAGCAGGCAGCTGCTGAGGCTGAAAAGAAAGAAGCTCGCCGGCAGAAGCTGGCTAAGGGAGCAGCTGATGCCGTCATCGACATCTCTAAGCTCGATTATGGCAACTATCACTATCTTGAGCGGGCTAAGTTCGACACCATGGAATGCGAGCACTGTGAAAACGTGAAGCTCGGAGCTTACCGGCCTGATGCAAGCGACCGGGAGCCGGAGAAAATCTGCATCAATACGGCTTGCTTCGGCAAGAAGACATCAACTGCTGAAAAAGAGGAAAGGCGACGGGAGAAGTTGCGCCGGGAGGCCTTGGATGCCTGGAAGGAAGAGCAGTTCAACCAAGAAACAGTTTCCAGGGAAGCTCTTGCCTATACGGCTGCCCAGGCAGTGGAGAACTGCCCGTATAGCGGCACGATGGATCGGCGAAGTTTGCTCAAGGCAGTTTACGCCCGCTACGGATGGAACGCTGATCATCTGAAAGAAACCTGGTACCAAGATCGCACTAAGGAGCTCGTCACCAACATTCTGACACTACCGGATGCGGAACTGATGAAGCTGATATTCTTTGCAATGCTGAAGCCGGTTGGCCAGGACAACACCGTTTTCAAGGCGGTGTTCGGGGATGTCCTGGCGGAGAAGCGCGAGAACGAGGCTGCTTCATAAATAAGGGCGGGTGAGACGATGCCAAAGGGTGACCGCTATGAAGACTGCAACACGACCAGGTACAGGGGGAGGCGGATCAAGCAGTGCTAATAACCAGGATTGATATGGATAACGGCAGCTTCCCTCTTGCTAAAGATTCTTTGCGGGCTTTGGCCAAGACTACTCTCTCCGGCGGACATAGGGCGGTCATCGATGTGATCTGGATGGAAACTTACGGTTGGTTTGATAAGGATAGCCAGCACCAGGAGAGGCTCAAGCAGCGGCTGACTGTAGCGCAGATCCCGCACGAAACTTTCGTGAGTGAGACCTGGATGGATAAAACGGCGATTAGTCGTATCCTCAACCAACTGGTCGAGTGGAACATCATCACCCGGAACAAGAACACAAGCCCAATCAGCTACTCGTTCAATGTCAATGTCTCGGAATGGGCTCCGGAAATAATCCGAAAGACGAAGGTTGCAGAAAAAGTCAACAGTTGTACGATTAGTCAACAGTTGCCTACTGAGTCAATCAACAGTTGTATGAATAGTCAACCAACAGTTGATCAATCAGTCAACAGTTGCATGGAGCAAACCCAGACGCCGCAAGGCTTTGGAGACTCCTTAAATAACGTTAAAGAAATATTAAATAAAAATACGTACGTCGTCCGGGTCCCGGAAAGGGAAGAGTCCCAGGAACCACCACCGGACGATACTGCTGAGGTACCGTTCAATGAGCCGCCGGTTGACTCCACCGAATACGAACGGCACATTCTCCGGGAGCTGAAGTCGGTCAAAAATTACCCATTTGACTACGCCGCGGACTTGGAGCATCTCCGCAGCCTGGCGGTTGACTTCCCGGATATCGACATCCTGGCCGAGGTCAAAAAGTGGCGGGTTTACAAGCTGGACAAGCCGCTTGAGAAGAAATCAAATCCACGGCTACAGTTTAGAAACTGGTGCGAGATCGCACTGAAAGGACGTGACAAGCATGGCATTGGAAAAGCTCAAGCCGGAAGCAGGCATCCCGGGCAAGCTCGAGCTTCGCCTGACCATAGACATTCGGAATACGACTCTGTTTGGAAAAATAAAAGAGCTGGCTCGGGCTAAAGGGGTCAACCTCCCGGATGATTTGATCGAGCTGGAATTTATCCGGCTCGCAGAAGTAGTGGAAGCCCGGGAGGCCTGCAGCAAATGTGCCGGCCGCGACAGTTGCCGGAACGATCCCCAGGGATACGTGCCGCGGTTTACGCTCGACGACCGGAACAACCTGTACTTCAGCTTGGCAGCCTGTGACCGGGAAATGGCGCACCGCCGTATCCGGAAGATAGAGTGGCTGGTGAAATCGTCCCGGATCCCCGAACACTTCAAAACCCGGACTTTTAACACCTTCCGGGTGACCTTCGAGAACCGGGAAGCCTACGAAACAGCGGTCAGTATCGCCGATGATCCGGAGCGGAAAGGCATGGTCATCGCTGGGATGACCGGAGTTGGCAAGACGCACCTGGCCGCGGCCATCATGAACAAGCGGATGGAGGATGGCGATGAGGCGGTGTTCGTGACGGTGCCGGAGTTGCTGGCCGATATCCGCCGAGTGATCCGGAGTGAACAGGAGACGAGTGAGCTTTTGGAGGTCGTCAAAAGCGCAGAACTGTTGATCATGGACGACCTCGGCGCGGAGCGGACCACCGGCTGGGTGGCGGAGCAGCTGTACACGATCATTAACGCCCGCTATGAGCGGAAAAAGCAGACAGTCATCACGACCAACTACATGTCCGCGCCCGCCCTGATCACGAAGTTGTCCGAGAAGGACAAGGCCGGAGTTGTCGTGGATGATTTCAACGGCAAGCGAATTGTCTCCCGGCTCTGCGAGATGTGTGAATGGGTTCTGATCCAGGGCAAGGACTGGCGGCTGACTGCTTGATCCGAAACTGATTGTCGGGAGGGGATAAAAGTGACAGACCAAAAGGACTCGAAATTCCGCGACGCTCCGGAAGAAGTCCTGGCGATGGCGCGGGAACTGATATCAAAGCATCACCCGCATCTGACTGAGGCGAATATCAAGTTCCAGCTCAGGGATGGTGCGTGGAAGAGCAATGGCAGGACGGTCTACGGAAAGGCTGCCAAAGTCAATGATCAGATGCATATTATCACCGGTCTGGACTTCATCATCACACTGAACGGGCCGGAATGGACTGACTTCATGACCCAAGCGGAGAAATTCGCCGTGCTTGACCATGAGCTGTGTCACTGCGGCCAGGATGGCTTCCACAAGGGCGGCAGCCCGAAATGGTGCATTTGGCCGCACGACACGGAAGATTTTGCGGGGATAATCCTCCGACACGGGCTATGGAGCAACGGGTTAAAGTTGTTTAAGAAAGCCGCAGACCGCTATGAGCAGTTACCGTTGTTCGATGCCGGCAAGGTCGTCCAGATGAGTGCGGGTGGCGGTCGATGAAGCGGGTATTGGAGAAGGATTTCCTCGTGCTGATGGTCCTCTGCATCGTAGCCGCCATCCTCTCGGCGGAAGTCCACCTTGCTGCTCAGTATCGCCGCCAGATGCGGGGACTCGAGGCGACGCAGCAGATGATTAATGAATTGCGCAGGGAGAATGAAACCCTTCGGCAGCGAATGCAGGACTGGCTTAATGAGTGGGATGTGACGATGGCAGAGGTCACGGCTTACGCTCCTCTGGATCCGGAGGCGGAAGCAGGAATGTGTTATGCGGGGAATCCCAGGATCACGGCCTCCGGCGCCCTGGTGCAGCCGGGCATTACCGCGGCAGCCGGCCCGGATGTGCCGTTCGGCACGAAGGTATGGGTTGCCGGCGCCATGCGGGAGGTCCAGGACCGGGGTGGCAGGATCGGGAACGGGAACATCGACATCTGCGTGGCTACGCGGGAGGAGGCTTTCCGCATCGGCCGACAGAGGGCGGTGGCGGTATTCAGGAGGGGTCTGGAATGACCAGGCTATCCATAGCAGAGGCCAGGCGGCTTGGCATCGATGTGAGCGGAATCGCCGACGGGAGTAAATATCACAATCAAAAGATCGAGATCGACGGCCACCTGTTCGACTCGACCAAGGAGGCCAACCGATACCGGGAGCTGCAGCTGTTGCAGCGGGCCGGGGTGGTCATAAAGATTGAGCTGCAGCCGGAATTCGTGCTCCAGGAGGGATACCGGCGGGGCGGCAAGTGGATCCGGCCGATCACATATGTCGCTGATTTCCGGGTGACCTACTCAGACGGCCGGGTGGAAGTCGAGGACGTAAAAGGGTTCAAGACTAAGCAATACCGGCTCAAGAAAAAACTGTTATTGGCACGATATCCGGACTTGCTTTTCAGGGAGGGGTAGGGGTGAGCGAGGTGGCGGTTTGCACTAGGTGCGGACATGAATTGACTAGGGAAAGGTGTCTGATTTGCGGTAAGCCGGCGGAGAAGGTGACAATGCTTGAGCAGTTTTGCAAGGCAACGGAGTGCGCATTCCTTCGGCTGGTGGAAGACCCGGAATATATGCCGGGCATATCAAGGGAGAATGCGGAGAAGATTCGTCGGATGCAGTGCGCTAACTGCAAAGCCTGGCAGTTCTACCGGTTCTTGAAAGCGGGTGGCGAGAATGTGCCCGCCGCGGATTGAATTCCCGAAAGGGAAAATCAAAGCTGCGCCTACTCCAGTTTGCAGGCAATGCGGGAGCCGGCGAATGAGGCCGGCCGGGTTTGCGGATGGACATGATGCAGCTGGTCGCCGAGCTGGAGGGAGATTATACGAATGCTTGAAGTGCGGCGCGGTGATGAATGTTTTGAACCGCTCGTGAGGCTGAAGACGCCGGCGACGGAAGGGCCGGATCATGCGAGAATGAGGAGGTGGCGGTGTGGCATTCAGGCGGAAAGTGACTCCGGAAATTGAAGAAAAGCTGGCCAATCTGGTGTGTCAAGGCTTGACCGACGGAAATATTGCAAAAACTCTGGCCCTGAATGTTAACACTGTCGCAAAGTACCGCAAGAAACTTGGACTTTCCAATGAAACCGCCGCGGTAAAGCATAAGGAGCGGTTGGCGCTTTATCAACAGGGTCTAAATGATACTCAGATAGCCCGGGAGCTTGGCTGTTCAGCATGGACTATCTGCCTGTGGCGCAAAAAACATGGCTTAGAGCCGAATAGGCTGAAAAGCGAGACGGCTGAAAAACACAACAAACGGCTGGAGCTTTATCAGGAAGGACTTTCTGACAAAGAGATTGCAGCAGCTGAAGGGTGCGTTGTCAATACAATTGCTAAATGGCGAAAAGACCATGATCTGTCGAGGCATAAAAAAACGAGGTCCACCAGAGAAAAACCGGCGCCGCAAAAGAAAGCAACGGATCCGCCTCGGGCCCCGGGCCCGCCGCCCAGACCGGAGCTGCAAAATATCGAACCGCCCAAGCCGCAGATGCCTACACTGAAAGCTGTGATCATTCCGCAGGAGAAATGTGTGGTGATCCAGCAGGCGGTCCGGCTCAGGGAGGGTGCGCTGATCGTGGTGGTTGACCGGGCTGGAGGCGGTAAAAAGGCTGCTATCTATCAAGGCACTGTGCGATTCGTCAACACGAACCATTTCACGGTTGACATCGGCGGTTATACCCGGTGCTGGCAGTGGTCGGACGTAAAGGCGGGGATCGTCAGGATAGCATAAATAGAAAGGCGGAGGTGGGAGGATGAACTACATCCGGGAGGCTGAGCAGTATCTATACCATTTTCGCGACCTCCAGCGCAGCGAGAAAAACTTGGAGCGCGATATCGAGCGCTTGTCGGCTACCTAAGCTCCGGCCGGCTACCCACAGCGGCAGCTCGATGGCCTGCCGAGGGGAGAATCGCAGCCGGAGGAGATCGAGAACGTAGCTTATCAGTTGGGCATTTTGCAGCGGAGCCTCGCGGAAACTCGGCAGCAGATCGCGGCCATCACCGCTGCCATTGATAGTATCGGTCGAGATGTCGGTTGTGAGCAGTACCCGGCTGTCCTCCGGATGTGGTATATAGAGCGATTGCCCAAAGAGGAGATTGCGGAAAAATTAAATTACAGCGCGTCTAGTCGAGCCAGCATTTACAGCTTGAAGCAGGCGGCGATAAAGAAATTCGCGGTGACCATCTTCGGGGTGGCAGCCCTCAAGGCAACATGAAAGCGAGAACAAAATGGAAACACTTTTTTTAAAAATCTGTGGTATATTGGTATCGTGCAGAGCCGTCCAGCGGGGCGGCTCTTGCCGTTGGAAAAGAGAAAAGCGGCTTATGTAGACCGCTTTTTTACCTGGGCGTAATCGTAGATACCGAGTTGTTCTTTCAGTGAGTTTTGAAGGATCTGCGAGAAATTGACATTTTCCTTTTTGGCGAGGCTGTCGAGCCACTTGGGGAGCGTGACCATTCGGTTAACAGCTTTAGTGGCCATTTTATTCCTGTACGGCGGCATATACACTTCGATGAGCGAGACGAAGCCTCCTTCCGGGATCGGGATATCCGACGGCGGAGTCGGTTCGGGGATTGGATCACCATCGTCTTCCATTCCCCAGAGGTGCAGGCTCATGGCGTCTCTGGCCATATACAGGGCTTCTTCGATACTGTCACCGGTGGTGACGATGCCCGGCAAGTCCGGGAAAGTGATGCAATAGGCGCCATCATCCGGTTCGAAGACGGCAGGAAAGATATATCGTTCTTTTAACATGTTTTCCTCTCCTTTGAATTAAATTTGGAGTGCCCTTTGGCAGTGGGGCTTATTTTAGCCCCGCCTGCTTCAGGATATTGTAGAGGACTTTTGGTTTGAGGTCTTTTCTTGGGTGGGGAACTGTTACCTTACCGGGTTTTGTCGGGTGAATTAGCTGCACATGCGAGCCTTCAGTGTTTTTGATTACCCACCCATCGCTATGTAGGGTTTGGAGGACTTCTCTCGATGAGAGGCTTTTCATAGCACCACCGTCCTTACAGTTATAATATAACATATATAAATGTATATGTCAACAAGCTATCATATATTTTTTTATATGTTTTAAAGCAAGCACGCTTAGGCGAGGGTGCATGGAGTATAAGATAAGAATTTGTGTTGCGTGAGTTAGCGTTTGCGGGTCCTTCCCAGTGGGTGGTCGGAATGCGGGTCGGTTGCCACCCGGGATTTCACCCAGTTTTAATCGAAAAAATCGTTTCGCAATTTCGCATTGGTGGTGCAGAGTATGGCCAAAGCATTCTGCAAGATGATTGCCGGTCAGGTGTGCCTGACGACTGCCGTCTTGGCTGATGTGCTCGGTGTTGAACCAAGAACCATCCAGGAATGGAATTCTCGGGGCTGTCCCAAAGCTGCCCGTGGCTGGTGGAGCATCAGGGATGTCCTCACTTGGCGGGGCCTCATTAGTCCAGCCGGTGTCAACACTGAAGCCGAGGCCGAAAAGGTTTCCTGGCAGCAATTAAAGATCGAGTTCGAGGCAAAGCTCAAAGAGCAGCAGGCAGAGACAGCAGCATTCAAGAACGCCGTCTTACAAGGAGAGTACATAAAGCGCGAAGACATCATCGCTGAATTGCAGCGGTTTTTCGTTATCTTCAAGCGTTCGGTCCTGGCTATCCCTCGGCGGCTTGCGACCGAGCTTGGCGCTCATGTGGATATCGTGACGGCCAGGAGGATGGAAAAGGGGATGACGGAGCTGGTGAATGATGCTCTCGAGCAACTCAGCATTGATGGAATATATAAGGCGCCGCGGCGGAAGAAAGCCCGCAGCTGAGTGGTCCGGCTGGCTGGGTGACAGCCTGCGTGTGCTGCGGCCGCCGGAGCAACTGACCGTATCCGAATGGGCTGACCGGTTCCGGGTGCTTGACAGTAAAACCAGCGCCGAGCCAGGCGGATGGCGGACAAGCCGGACGCCGTATCTTCAGGGCATCATGGACGCCTTCAACAATCCGGACATCGAGGAAATAATCTTCGTTAAGCCGACCCAGGTGGGTGGTACCGAGAGCCTGCAGAATATCGTGGGGTATATCATTGCCCAGGATCCTGCACCGGCTCTCATTGTTTACCCGACTTTGGAACTGGCCGAATTCACTTCTAAGAACCGAGTGCAGCCGATGATCCAGCTCTGCCCGATCTTGGCCGAGCGCTACCACGAGGACGCCAGTAAAATCCTCGAGCTGCAGTTCGACGGCATGTATATCGTCCTGGCCGGCGCCAACTCGCCGGCGTCGCTTGCCTCCCGGCCGATACGTTATCTGCTCATGGACGAGGTGGACAAATTCCCGCCGGCAGCCGGAAAAGAAGCGGATCCGCGCTCGCTTGCCAGGGAGCGGACCAAGACCTTTACTTTCAACAAGAAGATCTTCCAAACCTCAAGCCCGACCATCAAGCGCGGACCGATTTGGCAGGCCTGGGAAGGGGCAGACGAGCAGCGCCGGTATTATGTGCCGTGCCCCCGCTGCGGCCACTACCAGACGCTGCGCTTCAAGCAAATCAAATGGCCGGAGGGGGTTAAAGAGCCGGCTGACGCCCAGGCGCAGGCCTGGTACGAATGCGAGGAGTGCAAGGGCATCATCACCGATGCCCATAAGCAGGGGATGGTCCGGTCCGGGCGCTGGCAGGCAGAGAAGACCGGTGGCGGCACAAGGATCACCGCCTTCCATCTGAACGCGCTTTACTCGCCCTGGGTCAGCTTCGGAGGTGTGGCCTATGAATTTCTTAAGTCTAAAGATGTTCCGGAGCTGCTTCAGAACTTTGTTAACTCGTGGCTCGCCGAACCGTGGGAGCAGACGGAGGTCAAAATGAACTCCGATAAGGTGTTGGAACGCCAAAGCGAATATGAGGAAGCGGTAGTCCCGGATGGGACAGTGCTGATCACTGGTGGAGTCGACGTGCAGCGGACCGGGCTGTATTATACTATCCGGGCCTGGGGTCGCAATATGACCAGCTGGAACATCGCCCACGGGTTTGCGGAGACCTGGGACCAGGTCGAGTATGTCATGAACCTGCCTTTCCATGACCAGCAAGGAGTAGCCTATCAGGTGAACCTGGCGGCTATCGACTCCGGTGACCAGACCGACGAAGTATACGACTTCTGCGCCCAGAACCAGGAATGGGCGGTACCGTGCAAGGGCAGCAGTAACCCGATGACCAGTCGCTTCAAGGTCAGCACCATCGATAGGGTGGACAGTAAGGCGCACGGTCTACGACTCTACCTGGTGGACGGCAGCCAATATAAAGATATGATTGCCGGCCGATTGAACCGGCCGAACGGACCCGGTTCCTGGATGGTCTACAATGGCTGCGATCGGGATTACGCGGAGCAGATCTGCGCTGAGGAGAAGGTTCTCGAAAAACGGGGTAGCCGAGCAGTTGAAGTTTGGCGGCCGAAGAGCAGCCATGCGGCAAACCATTACCTTGATGCCGAAGTATATGCGGCTCTCGCGGCGGATCTCCTTCAGGTCCGGTACCTTCAAGCGGAGGAGAACGAGCCGCAGCCGCCGCCAGGGCCGCAGCCGGCGGCAGAGCAGAACGGTTTTATAAGGACAGACGGGCCCTGGCTGAAGCAGAAAGGCGGGTGGATTAGGTGACGACGCAGGAGCAGCTTGACCAGATTAACGCGGCTATCACTGCCATTGAAAGCGGAGCTCAGAGTTATCAAATTGGGAACCGGCAATTAACTCGGGCGAATATCTATCATCTCTACCGGGAGCGGGAGCGCCTGGAGAAGAAGCTTGCACGCGAGCAGCACGATGGCACGTATGTAGCCGTCTTCGACCGGAGGTGAAATTATGAAGCAGCCGCAAATGAGCTGGCTAGACCGGGCTATCGGTTTCATCAGCCCGGCCTGGGCATATAAACGTGCTGCCTGGCGCCAGGAGCTTCTGCGAAATTATGATGCAGGAAGCATTGATCGGCTGAATTCCGGCTGGGTGGCTGTGAATGGTACGGCCGAGCAGATGGATCAGCCGCAGCGGGATATTATCCGCGCCCGGGCGCGGGACCTAGAGCGTAACAGCGATATCGCCGAAGCAATTATCGGACCGCTGGAGCGGAACGTCGTCGGTACCGGCATTCACGTCCAAGCTAAAGTCATGACCAAGGACGGCAAAGAAGACGAGGAACTCAACGCGCAAATCGAAGACCTCTGGGAAGAGTGGTGCCGGCCTCGCAACTGCGATGTTACCGGCCAGCAGAGTTTCGCTGAGATGCAGGCCATGGCCATTCGGCGGACGGCAGTTGACGGTGGGATTTTTTTCATCAAAGCCTACACAAGCAGCGGAGTTGTGCCGCTCTCACTGCAGGCGAGGGAAGTCGACGAGCTCGACACCTCGCTGAATGTCCTCTCGCGGCCAGGACAGAACCGAATTGTCGGCGGGATCGAGATGGGTGCGTACAATAAGCCGGTGGCCTACTGGTTGAAAAAGTACACTCCGGACGGTTTCTGGACCGGTAAGTCCGAGCGGATTGACGCAAAGCGGGCCATCTTCCTCTGGAAAAAGAACCGGCCGACACAGATCAGGGAGATATCGCCGCTCGGCAAGACGTTGCCACGGGTCCGGGACATCAACGAGTTTGTTGAAGCGGTATCCGTCAAGGAGCGCATTCTCGCTTGCCTGGCAGTATTCATCAAAAAATTACAGCCAAGCGGCGGTCTCGGCCGCAGCTTGAACACCAACCTCAGCCGGGCTGACAGCAAGTCCGGTTATACGCAGAATGTCCTTTCCCCGGGCATGATCAAAGAACTGCAGCCTGGCGAAGAGATCCAGGCGGTCATGCCGTCCGGACAGGCCGCCAGCGCCAAGGAGTTCATATCAACCCAGCAGCGCCTGGCCGGAGCCGGCCAGGGCCTGAGTTATGAAGCCGTTTCCCGGGATATGTCGCAGGTCAACTACTCCAGCGCCCGGCAGGGGCTCTTGGAAGATCAACGGACCTATGGCATGTGGCAGCAGTTCTTAATTGAGCACCTCTGCCGGGAGGTTTACACCGAGTTTGTTATCTCGGCCGTGCTTTCCGGGCAGCTGAATATTCCCGACTTCTGGCAGGATAAGCGGCGGTATCTGAAGCATATCTGGATCCCGCCCGGCTGGAGCTGGATCGACCCGCTCAAAGAGGCAAACGCTAATCGGATCGCGCTCGCCACCGGGCAGACGACGCTTGCGCAGATCTGTGCCGAGACGGGTGGAGACTGGCGGGAGATGCTGGAACAGCGGGCCCGGGAAGTGAAGCTGGCCAAAGAACTGGGCCTGGAGTTGAATTATAAGGGAGGTGCGAGCGGAGATGCCACAGAAAAAGACCCCGCCACAGGAGAGGCAGACTAGGACACTACATCTGGAAGCCAGGGCAATCAAGGAAGATGAGAGGCGTGTTAGCGTCTCTTTTTCGTCCGAGCAGCCGGTGCAGAGGTGGTACGGCGTCGAGATCTTATCCCATGACGAGGGGGCGGTTGACCTCAAGCGGCTGAGTGACATCGGCGTGTCGCTTTTCAACCATAACCGCGATAAGGTGCTTGGGCGCCTGGAGAACTGCAAGGTTGACGCCGAGGCGAAGAAAGGATATTGCGATATTGTCTTCGATCCGGATCCGGAGGCGGACATGATTTTCCAGAAGGTGAAAAGCGGTACCCTCAAGGGGGTATCGGTTGCTTATGGCGTGGATGTCTGGGAGGAAGTCGCGCCCGGGAAGAAATCTTCGAATGGACGTTTTACTGGTCCGGCCTATATCGCAACTCGCTGGACGCCATATGAGGTGTCCATTGTTTCTGTGCCGGCGGATGATACCGTCGGAGTAGGCAGGTCCGAGGCGGGTCCTGACGAGCCAGCTGCGGCCGGCGGCCGTGCTGATACAAACATCGAGGAGAAGGAGGAAGAAAGAACTATGGGAGAAGAGAAGAAAACCAACGAGAACCCGGCGGCCGTCGACGAAGCGGCAATACGGGAAGAGGCCGTGAAAGCTGAACGGCAGCGCGTCAGCGAGATCACGGCAATGTGTAGAGAATTTGATATCGACCCGCAAGACTACATCGCCAAAGGGCTGTCTGTTGACCAGGCCCGCGCTGCAGTTCTGGAAGCGATGAAAACGAAGTTGAGACCGACCACTGCCGGTACCGGCGCTCGGGTTGAGGTTGAGACTGATGAGGCAGACAAGATCCGTGAGGCTGCTTCCGATGCTATCTTGCTCCGGGGCGGCCTCAAGGTCGAAAAGCCGGCCGACGGCGCTCGGGAATACCGGGGTATGCGGCTACGGGATCTCGCGGTCGACTGTCTGGTCCGGGCCGGCCGGGCGAACGCGCACCGGCTGGATGACGACGCCCTGTTCCGTGAAGCAATCACACCCGACAGTCAGTTCACCGGCATCCTTTCCAATGCGGTGAACAAATCGATGGCCACCGCGTATCGGGCTGCACAGACCACTTATCAGCTGTGGACCGGTCGGGGCAGCAGTCCGGACTTCAAGGCGACTACCCATTACCAGATTTCTGAAGCCGGTGACTTGCTGCCGATGACCCAGAGCGGCGAGTTCAAGTTCGATGAGATGCAGGACCAGGGGGTCAATAAAGCGCTTGCCACCTTCGGCCGTGCGTTCGGCATGACCCGGCAGGCGCTCATTAACGACGATATCGGTATGCTGACCCGGGTACCGGAGGCTTATGTGCGGGCGGCCGGCCGCGGCATCAACCGGCTGGTGTATCAGATGCTGGGCACGAACCCGGTCATCTTCGACGGCGCTCAGCTGTTTACCGTCGGCGCACCGCATAACAATTCGGCAGCGCAGGCTGCGGCCATCGGGATTAACTCAGTCGGTGCCGGACGGGCGGCTATGCGTTCTCAGACTAACTTACGAGGCAATGAAATCCTCAACATCGGTCCAATGTTCCTGATTACTCCGGCTGCGCTGCAGACGGTTGCCGAGCAGTTTGTGGCGACGAACTACGTGCCCAACACCATGGGCAACATCAATCCGTTTGCCGGGAAGCTCATTCCGATTTCGGATGCGGAACTTGATGCCCTTACCGGACCGGCCCCGTTCCCGTGGTTCCTGGCTGCGGATCCGGCCGACATCGACACCATTGAAGTAACCTATCTCAACGGCGACGATATGCCGAAGCTGGAGAGCCAGGTCGGCTTCGACTTCCTCGGCATCAAGTGGCGGATCTACATTGATTATGGCGTGACCGTGCTCGATTACCGAGGCCTGTACATGAACACCGGAGCCTAATCATTAGGCCCCTTCCCAGTTTACTTATCCAAAACCGCTAATAAATAAGCATTGAGGAGGTACAAAAATGTTCATCCAGAAAGGCGACACGATTGATTACCTGAATCCCGGGCCGCTTCCCATTGCCTACGACAGCGTGGTCAACCTGTCGACCAGGATCGGCATTGCGGGTGAAACTATTGCAGCCGGCGCTACCGGTGCAGTCCACGTCACAGGGGTCTACGAACTCCCGGCCATCAACAACGCTCCCTTTGCAGTAGGTGCCACTCTGTACTGGGATCCCGTGGTTGGGAATCTTACCAACGTAGGCCCCGGCAATATCCCGGCTGGTTGGGCAACGGAGCCCAAGCTTTTAGCCGCCGCGACCGCTCGGGTGAGACTGAACGACCAATCGTTTGTGCAGCAGCCATTCGTACTGCCGCAGGGGATGTTCATTCCGGGTCAGCGCTTTACAGTCACCTATCCGCAGGTTGCTGCCGCAGATGTGGCCAAAACCTTCTGGATTGCTCCGGCAGCCTGCAAGGTGATCTCCGCGCAGGAACGGCATGTCACCGTTGCCGGCCAGGCGGCCACGTTGCAGATTGAAAAGCTGGCCACAGGCGAGGCACCTGGTGCAGGCGATGTTGTCTTAGCAAACGGCTTCGACCTCACCAGTGCGGCCAACACGCCCGTGGACGACTTGGCTGTCGCAACCGGCGATGAGGACTTAGTCGCAGGAGATGCGCTCTGCCTCAGGCTGGGGGGCGGAGACGCTACCGATTATGCCCTGGGCACCATCACCGTAGTGCTTGAGTGGGCATAAGAGGTTTAAGGGGGAAAACACATGATTAAGCTCAAAACCTGCCTAAACCACAAAGGGCTGCTGCTTAAGCCGGGGGAGACGGTCGCGCTGCCCCTGGAAGTAGAGACCAGGATGATCAAGGACGGATTGGCCGAGGCTCCGGAGCAGGCGCCCAAAGTTCCGGATGCAGCCGCCGCGGAAGAGTGCAAGAATGCCACGGTGAGGTCAACCGGTAAGGCTGAAAAGAACAAAGCGGGGCGGAAGTAATGAACTTCAAAGACCAGATTGTGCCTGACCTGGATGTCTTCTTTAACGAATGCGAGTTCGCCGGGCAGCACATCATTAACGGCCGGCCGATAACGGCCATTGTCGACAACGACCGCCTTATGGAGCGGAGCCGCAAGGAATTCGACGGTATCAGCGTCGGGGAGATGCTTATCCTCGTCCGGGCAGCGGAATATGGGGAGCGACCCGGACAGGGCGCTCCCGTGAACTTTGACGGCCGGCAAATGTATGTCTTCGATGCCCGGGAAGATGACGGGATCTATGAGATCATCCTGCAGCAGAACCGGGGTGGGTAAATATGGCCGATGACATCAAGGTCTTTTCCAAAGGGCTTGAGCGACTGACGAAGGAGCTCAAAGGCTTCGAGAAAGAAATCGGCCGGGCTTTTTTTTCGGCAGTCAACCGAACCATCGACCACACCCTTACAGTCACGGCCAGGACTGTCTCGAAGACCTACAACATCAAACAGGCCGATATCAAGGCCGGTAAGGGGAGCCGGAGCAAGCTGCCGGCGGTCACAGTCTATGTGAATCGCCCTTCAGGGCAAAATCCCGGCGGCAGCGTTGAATTCGTCGGCCGGACCCTGACGCTGATGCACTTCCATTTCAGCCCCAAGAAAGCTTTCCCGCTGCCGAAGCGGACCAGCCGGGAGAAGACAGTCAAGGTTAAGATCAAGCATTCCGGCGGCACCAAGAAACTGCATACCGGGCCGCCGCCGTTCGTGTACAAGTTCTCCACCAACCAGAACACGAACGTCTGGCGCCGGACCGGGAAGAAGCTTTACCCGATTGAGCCGATCCGGACGGTATCCGTTCCGCAGATGATTACCAACGCGAACGTCGCCGACACGATCATCCGATCCGCAGCACAGATGCTGGATGAGCGGATGGAGCACGAGATTATCCGGCAGATGACCAGCATTGGCAGGAAGGTGAGGGGATAGCATAGCATGTCAACAGTAAGCATCTTGGAAGCCCTGCAGGTTTTCCTCACCGAGAAGGTTGCGCCGGCAATTCAGCTGCAGGCGGCCGATGACGGCAGCGTCCAACGGTATAAGCTCGTACATCCGGCCGTTTTTATCGGCTGGCTGCCGCCAAAGGGATACCTGCCAGCGGGTATGGTGGCAGCAATCCCTTGCCTGGTGGTCGGGATGGATGAGGGCAGCGACGACCGGAGCGACTCGGAACTGAATATCCGGATATCCGCCGTCACTTTCAGTCCGGGGCTACACATTCCGGCCGGTGAAGGGGTGGACTTCACTCCTGACTTCACCGGCTACCACGACCTGCTGAACCTCATCGACCGGACGGTGGCGGAGCTTGCCAAACACCAGGTTGTCGGAAATATGGTCAGCATCCGGGATCCCATCAAGTGGGGGATATACGAGGAGTTCCCGTATCCCTACTGGTACGGCTGGATAACCTGTACCGTCCGGAGGAAGCCTTACCCGCGGGTGGAGGCGGAAAAACTACTCTTGTAAGAAAGAGGTGAGAAACGATGTATAAGCACGGAGCTTACGCCAATCTCCTGCCGACGCAGGATTTCATCCCGCCGGCAGGTGTTGGTACGCTCCCGGTATATTTCGGGGTCGCGCCGGTGCACCAGCTCATGGACTATGCCGGCAAGGTCAATAAGCCGATCCTGGTCCGGAGTTTCTCTGAAGCGGTTGCCCGGGCTGGCTATAATGATGGTAATTGGACGGACTTCGACCTGTGCGAGGCCGTTTATGCCCACTTCCGGAACGGCATAGGTCCGATCGGGCCGATCATCCTTGTTAACGTCCTGAACCCGGACACAATGAAGATCGAAGACCAGCAGGCCGCGGTGACGCTCATCGGCGGCCAGGGCTACATCGAGAATGATAAGGTCATCCTCAAAACCTGTGCGATTGCCGATAAGGTGCTCGGGACGGATTTCAGCGTCGAATACACTCCGGACGGCTCGAAAGTGTTCCTCAAGGACCTGACCGGGACGCTGGTGTCGCCAGTGACAGTTTCCTTTGACGAAGTAGATTTGTCAGCCGTGACTTCGGCCGAAGTCATCAACGGCATCGATACCGGTTTGCCGTTGGTTTACCCGACGCACAACCTGGTGCCGACAATCCTGGATGCGCCAGTCTGGAGCGATATCCCGAGCGTGGACGCGGCGCTCAAGGCGGCGGCGCAGCAGATCAACGGTCATTGGTATGCCTGGGTGAACTCGAACCTGTCCCGCGGAGCTTCGTCCGATACCATCGACGAGGCTATTGATTGGAAAGCCGCGAATGGCTACACCGGCGCCGGCGAAGCGCCGGCCTGGCCGATGGCGAAGAACGGGGACCGACTGTTCCACCTGTCCACGTTGGCCACCGTCACCATGCAGCGGGTCGATTTCGGAAACGACAATATCCCGTATGAGACCCCGTCGAATAAACCGGTCGACATAACCGGAATCTGCCTGGAAGACGGGACAGAGCTCATCTTTGACCAGATTGAGGCGAATCGATTGAACGCTGCCGGCATCCGGACGGCCATCTACTGGGGCGGCCGCTGGGTCCTCTGGGGCCCGCATACCGGTGCCTTCATCGACGGCGGGGACCTCGACGCCCGGGACAAGTTCGACAGCTCGGTCCGGATGATGTACCACATCATGAATACCTTCCAGAGGCGGTACGGGGCTGAAGTCGACAAACCGTTCAATCGGGCTCGGGTCGACACCATCCTGAACGACTTCCAGGAATGGCTGGACAGCTTGATCGCCCGTGGGGCCATCTTGGCCGGGACGGTATCGTTCAACGAGACGAGCAACCTGACGAGCGACATCGCCGAGGGCGATTTCGTCTTTGATGTGGCCACCACGACCACGCCGCCGGGCAAATCCATCACGGCTAAGGTCCAGTACACCGCGGCCGGCCTAACGGCCCTGTTTGGAGGTGAAGCGGCATGATCATCTCCGGGAATGTAATTGCTCATAAGCTTCTGTCGGATGGGCAGGAAATCGACGACAACGTCTCCTGCCAACTCCCGAGCATCGAGACACAGACCGGCGAGGTCAAGGGCGCCGGCATCCTCGGCACCATTGATATGCCGGCCACCGGTCAGATCGGCAGCATGACCTTCACCATCAATATGCGATCCGTCAATAAGAAGGCTGCCGAACTGGCCAAGCCCGGACTGCAAAACATCGAGCTCCGTTTTGTCCGGGACACCGTGACTGCCGACGGCCAGACGGTACCGGAAGGGGCGAAAATCTTCATCGCCGGGATCAATAAGAAGTTCGACCCCGGGAAGGTGGAGTCGCCTACGACTATGGACGGCAGCATTGACTTTGAAGTGCTGCGGTACCGTCAAATTATCGACGGCGTAGAGACGCTGCTGATCGACAAGCGGAACTACATCTTCAAGGTCAACGGCGTCGACTACATGAAACAGGTCAGAGCGGCCCTGGGTTAAGGGCCGCTCTACTGTTACTTTATTTCGACCGAAATAAGGAGGTATGGCCATGGAGGAAGCTTTGAAGTTTCCCCTTTCTAAGCCCATTGCGATCAACGGGGAGGAAGTGAAGGAACTTCCTTACGACTTCGAGAACATGACCGCCCGTGACAAACTGAACGCCGGCAAGGCGATGAAGGCTGACGGCATCTCTTCGAATATTGAAGAAGTTGATACCGACTATCATCTCTATCTATTCACCCAAGCTGTCGCGAAGGCGGATCCGAGCATCGCCCACACGGACGTGCTGCGGATGAGCGCCCGGGATGCGCATAGGGCGGCGGCGCTGGCCCGGGATTTTTTCTATCTCGGTTCGGTGGAATAATCCCGGACGAAGGATTAAAGCGCAGCATCGCCCAGGTGACGCTGCTGACATCCACCTCCGCCGAGTATTGTTTTAACCAGCCGCTTGGAGAATTTTTGGATTTCTACGATGTTATCTGCGAAGAGGCTGAGCGCCTAAAGAAGGAGGCGAAAGCCGGTGGCTACAAGTAAGGAACTGAAAGCCCTGATTGTCCTGGCCGGAAAAATAGATCCGTCACTGCAGTCCGCCATGCTCAAGGCCACCGGTCAGAGTCAGAAGCTCTCCGCCAACTTGCAGAAATCTGCATCTGGGTTAAATAAAGTAATGACTATCGCCAAAGGAACCTTTCTTGGAGCGATGGCTGCTCGGGGTGTGGCTGCCGTCGGGCGCGCGGTTGCGGGCTTAGCCTCCGGGAGCATCGATTTGGCCTCCGACCTCACCGAGGTCCAGAATGTGGTTGATGTAACCTTCGGCACCAGTTCCAAGGCGATTGATATCTGGGCGAAAACGGCTCTGAAAAGCTACGGTCTCTCGACTCTGCAAGCGAAGCAGTATTCCGGTACAATGGGTGCACTACTTAAGAGTAGCGGGGTAGCAGATAAGGAACTGGTGTCCATGTCACAGAACTTGGCCGGGCTGGCCGGTGATATGGCGTCTTTTTATAACCTGGACCACGACTTGGCATTCGAGAAGATCCGCTCAGGGATCAGCGGTGAGACCGAACCGTTAAAGCAGCTTGGTATCAACATGAGCGTGGCCAACCTGGAGGCGTTTGCACTTTCCAAAGGGATCAAAACCTCCTACAACGCCATGGACCAGGCGAGCAAAACCACGCTTAGGTATGAGTACCTGCTGAGCGTTGCGAAAGACACCCAGGGCGACTTTGCGCGGACGCTGGATGAGAGCTATGCTAACCAACGCCGGCTGTTTAACACTACTATGCAGCAGAAAGCGGCTGAAATCGCCCAGAAAGCACTGCCGCTCTTAACCAAGTTCTATGCCCGGATGAACGAATTTGCCATGAGCATTGACACGGAGAAGGTGGCACAATCGCTAAGCGTAGCGTTTGAAACCCTGGGTAATGCAATTCAGTGGGCCCAGCATAACGCCGACTGGCTTATCCCGGTTCTCGTGGGAACTACTGGTGCACTGGCAGCCTTTAGCATTATCAACCGGGTTAAGGCATTCATTGGAGCATGGACGGTTGTAACTAAAGCGCAGACAATAGCACAGGCAGGCTTAAACACCACTTTAACTCTGAGCCCAATCGGTGCTTTTGCGCTCGCGTTGGGGGTGGCAATAGCCGCCGGTGTGGCGATTTATCGGAACTGGGACGAGATCCGGGCTGCTGCGCTCCGGCTTTGGGAGTCCATTAATAAACTGCTGGGGCCGGTTCGGGAGTTCTTCAGCCTCGGCAATAAATCGATCGAGCTATCAGCTACCACTACAAATGTCAAAGGCAGCAAGATACCGATGTTTGCTGGCGGCGGCTTCGCTTCTCGACCGTCCATCTTCGGTGATGACGGACTGGAGGCAGCCATCCCGATCCGGCGCACCCCGCGAAGTCTCGCCCTACTGGAGCAAACTGCCCGGATGCTCGGAGTCAATATGGGTGGAAACGTCACTTTCAATGTCAGTGTAAACGTGAACGCCCAGGGTGGCGATGAACAGAAAGTCGCAGCTGTCGCCGGCGAAGCTGTAGAGGAAGTGGTAGCCGGCATTATTGAGAAATATTTCGGAGATAAGGAGCGGGTCGCCTATGGCTACTGAGTACATCGAGTACACCACCATGCACGGCGACACCTTTGATATCCTTGCCCTGGACCTCTACAACGACGAATTCCAAGCGCACCGGATCATCCAGGCCAACCCGCAGTATGTGAATGTCTTGGTGTTCGATGCCGGGGTAAAACTCCGGCTCCCGATCCCGCAGGCGGAAGCGGCCGCGACTCTGCCGCCGTGGAAGAGGTGATCTCTGATGCAGCTCATCTATCAGGGGAAGGATATCACCAGCGCCGTGGAGATCTCCCGGGCTGATATCATTGACAATTCCGGCGGGATTGCCGACAGCATTGAATTACAGTTCAACGACCCGCAGAGCATCTGGAGCCAGTGGCAGCCTCAGAAGGGTGACCGGTTGCAGCTTAGGGAGGCCGGATTTGATTCCGGCCTGATGTACGTGGACGAGCTCTGGCAGACGAATGGTGTGTTTGCCGTACGGGCTCTTTCGATTCCGCAGACAGCGAAGACTCCAAACACACAAGCCTGGGAGGCGGTCCGTTTTCTGGAGTTCGCGACGGAGCTCGCGGCGCGGCACGGGTTCCGCCTGGAGACCTACGGCATCACGAACCACCTATATGACCGGGTGGACCAGGTCGACGAGGCTGATTTCTCCTTTCTGGCGGGTCGCTGCCGGCTGGAAGGATATATGCTGAAGCTTACAGACGGCAAGGCGGTCATTTATGACGAGCGGCATATGGAGGCACAGGCGCCAGTCCGGACCTGTACAGCCGGCCAGCTTGACGGACCGTATCAGTTCAGGGACCGGGTCACCGATGTTTTCGGCGCCTGCCGGCTGAACTATGGCAGCATCAGTTATGAGTTCACTGCCCCGGGGATCGCCGGCCCAATCCTTAAAGTCAACGACATTCATGTGGCCAGCCTGGGCGAGGCCGAGCGGTTCGCCAAGGGACTGCTGCGGTCCAAGAACAAATATGAGATGGCCGGATCACTCGCAGTCGAACTCGACCCCGGTGTCGCGGCCGGCAACACTATCGGGATCCAGGGAGTCGGGATGGCTGACGGAATACATTTCTGCGAAACGGTCATCCACCACCTGGTGGCGAAAAAGACGGTGCTCAAGGTGCGCCGGCCTCTGGAGGGATACTGATGCTGAAGCGTGGCATAGTCTCCGAGGTGGATAATGAGGCTAAAACGGCTAGGGTCGTCATCGACGGTAGCATCGTGTCCGGGGTGCTACGGGTATTATCCGACGTGCCAGGCCTGGAAGTTAGTGACCCCGTAATCATGGCGTTGCTCAGTCCGGGGTATAACGACGGGGTCGTACTCGGCAAGCTCGGGGAAGCCGATGAAACTTCGGGCAGTCTCATCGAAGAGGCAACAGTCGATGCCGATGGCAATTTGATCATCACCTTCACGGACGGAACGATCCAGAACGCCGGCCACGTGCAAGGCCCTCAAGGCCCGGCAGGGGAGCAAGGGCCGCAAGGTATTCAGGGTCCTCAAGGCGAGCCAGGCCCGCAAGGAATCCAGGGGCCACAGGGTATTCAAGGCCCCCAGGGAGAAGCCGGTCCCCAAGGTGAAATTGGACCCCAGGGGCCGCAGGGAGAGCAAGGACCGCAAGGCGAGACCGGTCCCCAGGGTATCCCGGGAGAGCAAGGTCCTCAGGGTGTGCCGGGGCCAGGAGTTGCCGCGGGCGGCGCTGCCGGAGCGATCTTGAAGAAGAACACCAGCGCTGATTATGATACGGCCTGGGTATCACCCGGCTCAACATCCGGCCTGTCGGTCCAGTATGCCGCTGAAATCCTGGACCAGCTGTCGCAAGCACACGTGAAACTCTGGATCGGAACCCGGGCGCAGTATGGCGCCATTCCAGTCAAAGACGCAAATACCCTGTACCTGATAAAGTAGGTGCTGCCATGCTAATCGGTACGGTTGAGATTCTGGAGATTGCCGTCGGGGTGCAGTCTATCAGCGAGGTCTATTTCGGCGAAATATTGATCTGGGAAAACCTCCCGCAGCTGCCGGTAATCTTTGGCCATGTGATCCATACCGGAGACTTCTACTTCGTCGAACAAATTGAATAGAGGTGAGCGCTATGAGTATTGCTGTTTTCGGGTCGAAAGTCTTCACAGTAAATGCGGATAAAATCTACACCCCGAGTGAACTACAGTACAGCACTGGCCTCGATACGGAGAAGCAGGAGGCTGCAGGTAAGAAGCCTTCAACCTATAACAAGGGGCCTGGCCTGAATACACTGAACATGAAGCTTGCCTTGAAGGCAGATTTCGGTGTCAATCCCCGGCGGGAGATTGAGGATTGGGAGGCCATCAAGGACGCCGGTGTCGCGCATCAGTTCATCCTCGGCAGTAGGCCGCTCGGAAAGAATAAATGGCTCCTAGTCGACGCCCAGGCACGCAATATGATGATCGATAATACCGGAGTTGTGCTGGAAGCGGAACTCTCTCTTTCGTTCGATGAGTATGTTCGTTCGGGCAGCTCGGCGGCATCTGCGGCCGCGGCAAGTTCTTCTACCGGCGGTAAAGATATTTCTGA
>JBMNPB010000012.1:0-65842 GCA_050943375.1 bacterium | reverse complement strand
CCTTAAGACCTTGCTCTTTGATGAGTTCCTTCAGTTTGTCCCGGTCGATTTTCGCCATAAAGAAACCTCCCTTTTCCAGTTCATTTTATCTGGTCTGGGAGGTTTACACAAGATTGTCAGCACTCTCTGGTGTGGGATGGGGGGCGGTTAATCACCGCCCCCTATCCCAATTATTTCGCCAATTTCTTGATTGCTTCTGCCAACAGGATTACACCTTTTTCAACTTTCTCGGCAGGCTCGAAAGTGAAGCAGAGGCGAAGCTTGTTCAAACCTTCCTCCGTCGCGTAGAAACTGTCGCCGGGCCGGTAAGTCACCTTGCCTTTTGTCTCTTTCAGCAACTCAATTCCGTCTACCCGGCCTTCCTCGATTTCCAGCCAGAGGAAGAAGCCGCCCGAAGGTTTGGTCCAAGTCACGAAATCAGGCATATGCTCTTCCAATGTTTTCAGCATCAAATCTTTCTTCATTTTGTACAGCGCATTCATTTTCTCGATATGTTTGTAAATGTGGCCTTCCTTGCAGTACGCCAGAGCAATTGCCTGGCCCAAGTGGTTGGCGCTCATATTCGAGGAGCCTTTTAGGCGGGAGAGGGCGCCGGCCACTACGGGCGAGGCAACGATCCAGGCCAGCCGGAGTCCCGGGGCGAGGGGTTTGGAGAAAGTGCTGGTGTAGATTACATGTCCGTCTGTATCGAAAGCCTTGACGGAGGGGAGGCGTTCTCCTTCGTAGCGGAACTCGATGTACGCATCGTCTTCCAAGATCAAGAAATCGTATTTCTGCGCCATCGCCACCAGTTCTTTCCGCCGTTCGACGGTAGTGCTGGTTCCGAGCGGGTTATGGTAGTTGGGCATGATGTAGACTAGTTTCAGGGGACGGCCAGAGGCTTTCCGTTCTTTCGCGTAGGCTTCCAGCTTGGCAATATCGATTCCCTGGTCATCCATGGGGATTTGTTCAACATGAGCGCCCGAGGTCAGAAAGACGCTGACGGCGCCGGAGTAAGACGGGGCTTCCATGACCATGGCGTCGCCGGGCTGGAGTACAAGGCGGGCGACGAGGCTCATTGTTTCGGTCGAGCCGTCGCAGAGAACAACTTCGTCCGCTTTTGCCTCAACACCGTTCTGCTTAGAGTGTTCGGCTACCCATTCCCGCAGTTCCGCAAAACCGTTGGACGGGCCGTAAGCCAGGATGCGGGGATAATCTTTTGCCAGAGCCTCGGTAGCGAGTTTGCCAATCAGTTCCCACGGGTAATATTCCGGGTCGGGATATCCGCCCGAAAGGCTGATGGCGCCCGGGTCTCCCCAGCTGGCGTAGGCCGATGATTTGGGGGGCTTGTAGGAAGTAAGTGCCGGGTCGAACATTTTGGTGACGTCAAACATTGCTATACCTCCTTTATTTTTGGGCTTTTGCACCCTTACAGGACGTGCAAGAACTTGGGTGCCCGGTTCAGGATTTCTACCCCATCCGGTCCCATCAAGATAATATCTTCGATACGGATCCCGAATTCTCCTTGTATATAGATGCCCGGTTCGATACTAAAAGCCATTCCCGCTTCCAGGCGACGGGGATTGCTTCCTTTGATATCCGGGGCTTCGTGCTCAGCATATCCGATTCCATGTCCGAGACGGCTCAGGAAATAGCCGCCGTATCCGGCGTCGGCAATTATTGACCGAGCCACGTTGTCAATGTCGCAGGCCCTGACGCCGGGCCGGATGGCCGTGATGGCTTCTGTGCTGGCCTTTAGAACGATTTCGTAAACAGCGCGTTGTTTTTCTGTCGGCTCGCCGACAAAGACAGTCCGGGTGATGTCGGAATGCATTCCCTGATAGGTACAGCCGTAATCCATGAGGACCAAATCCCTTTCCTGGATTATCCGGTCGGAGCGGTTATAATGCGGCATTGAGGCGTTCGGTCCCACCGCGACCAGGCCGCCGCCGGTAAGGCCTTTCTCCCGGAAACAAACGCGGATTTTATCCCGGATATCTTTTTCCGTCAAGCCCGGACGGATAAAAGGCAGCAGTTCAGCATAGACGTCGTCTGCATAGCGAGAGGCGATCCGGAGATTCTCCATCTCCTCCGCGTCCTTGATAATTCGCATCTCTTCCATCAGTACCCGCCCGGATACGAATTCCAGGCAGCCGGTTGCGGCGATTTCCAGGACATGTACGGCACGAGTATACTGATTTGCGGCCACTTTTTTGCCGGCTATTCCATAATGCCGGGCGCACCGCTGCACCGTGTCCAGATATCCGTCCCCGTCGCTCCAACTGTGAACGGCAGTTTTACCCAGAATACCTCCCATCTCTTCCTGCGACAGCAAAGGGCAGACGTAGAAATAGCTGCCATCGCGCAGGACGAATAACCCTTCAAACCGTTCGCTGCTAAAGGGGGAGTGGCCCAGAAGGAACTGAAGTTCAGAGATGGCGTTACCAGAACGGCCGCGCAATCCGTTTTGTTGAGTTCAGCCGTCAGCCGGTCAAAATATTTCTGCCTGACCATACGGTCTCCTTTCACCCTGCAGCTCGCAAAGCCGCAGTCCGGTTCTATTTCTCTCTTCGCACCGGATTTACCAAAGTGCCGATGCTTTCAATCGCGACCTCCACCCGGTCGCCGTCTTTTAAGGGCCGGACTCCCGCCGGTGTCCCGGTCATGATTACATCGCCCGGATGGAGAGTCAGGCGGCTGGAGCAATATGCCACATAATCTTCGACGGTAAAAATCATATCTTCCGTGTTGGAATCCTGGGCGATTTCGCCGTTCACCCGTGTCACCAGGCGCAGGTTGTTGGGATTCTCGATTTCGGTTTCGATGACCGGTCCCAGAGGATTAAATGTGTCCAGAGATTTGCTCAGCCCAATACCCCACAGTCCGCCGACGTCCGGCAAACCCCGGGCAGAAACATCGTTGGCAATTGTGTAACCCAAAACATAATCGAGAGCATCTTCTTTCCGAACCTGTTTCGCTTTCTTCCCGATGACGATGGCCAGTTCCCCTTCTAAATCCACATGGGGATATTTTTTCTCCGGCGGGAGAATGATGGTTTCCCCGGACCCTACAATCGACCCGGGTGCCTCGAAGAAAATGATGGGATTGGCCGGATAGTCCGGTGCGGTACCTTGCCGGGCCGCCATTTCATCGATGTGCTTCCGGTAGCTTTTGCCCACTGCGATCAAATTGGTCGGCTGGACGGGGGCGAGTACTTTCACTTGCGCTAAGGGATATTTTTGTTCCGTCACGGCGAATTCGCCGAAAAAGCAGCCGTCGATTGCCCGGATCTCCCCGTTTTCCAGAACGCCGTGCCGGACGCTCCCGCCCACGGCAAACCGTATCAGCTTCATGTTCTTCCCCTCCTGTCAGAATAGACCCTATCCACATTGTACCACAACTGGAAGCGCCCACCCAGCCCCAAGGAGAAGGAATTTTTGCCGGTCTCCGTCTTTTCGCCGGCCCGGTTGGCATCAAGTCACTCTGCCCGTTTACTGCTTATGGTGCAACAAAATCTTTTTTGTTCCCTGTGCAGTCCGGCCCTTACCGACCGGCAGAGGGAAGCCGTATTGCGGCTGCCCGGAGAGCACTTTGGAGGCGTTCACCAGCTATGTCGCCCGGGGAACTCTCGCTTACAGCGAGAGCTATTTTTACTTGTTGTTTAGTATTGTTGTTTTGAGTATCGTCCCCGCTATAATAAATCTTCTATTCCAGCCTTGAAAACAGCCGGTCAAGCAGTGCAGCCAATAGCTATCCTGACTTTTCTGAGTGAACGGATAAGAGTACATCTGCCGCTTCCTTCGCTCTGGCCGCGAATACAGCAGCGGTAAACCTTGGCTAAAAATGTGAGCGGGAATATGCTCGGATGAGCAGGAGAATCGGCGGGCAAAATAGAAATATTAAACCAATATGTATGGTCAAACATATAGATTTGGAGGCAATGAAAGCTGATCCGAAAACCCATGCGCCTATGGCCTTAGTAAAGGAGGGTATTCATGTTAACCGAGTTCAAAAATGAAGCGCTGCGGGATTTCCGATCCGCGCCGGTTGCGGGCGAATTCCGGGCAAATCTTGCAGCAGTAGAAAAATCTCTGGGGCATAATTATCCCCTGCTGATTGACGGAGAAAAGATTGATACGGAAAAAAAGATCGCCTCCATTAACCCTTCGCTGAATGAGCAGATTGTAGGCTATGCCGCCGCCGCGACACCGGAATTAGCGCAGCGGGCCATCACCGCGGCTGAAGAGGCGTTTCCAGCCTGGGCGGCCTTGCGCGGGGAAGAAAGGGCACGGTATTTGTTCAAGACCGCCGCAATTATGCGGCGCCGCCGGGATGAACTATCGGCCTGGATGGTATTCGAGGCGGGCAAGAACTGGGCGGAAGCCGATGCTGATACCTGCGAGGCAATTGATTTCCTGGAATTCTACGGGCGCGAGGCGGTGCGTTTAGGCGGACCGCAGCAGTTAGTCCGCCTCGAGGGCGAGGACAACGAGATGTACTATTTCCCGCTCGGTGTCGGTGCCGTCATTTCCCCGTGGAATTTTCCTCTAGCCATAACAACCGGAATGACTGCTGCCGCCATCGTTGCCGGTAACTCGGTTGTTTTAAAGCCAGCCAGCACCACGCCGGTTATTGCTGCCAAGCTTGTCGAGATTATGGTGGAAGCCGGAATTCCCGCGGGTGTTATCAACTATCTTCCCGGCAGCGGCGGAGTCATCGGCGACAGCCTGGTGACCGACCCACGCATCCGCTTCATAAATTTCACCGGTTCAAAAGAAGTCGGGCTCCGAATCAATGAATTGGCGGCTAAAACTTCTCCCGGTCAGCGCTTTATTAAGCGAGTGGTTGCCGAGATGGGCGGAAAGGACGCAATTGTGATCGATGCGGGAACTGATTTGGAAGAAGCAGCCGGAGTGATAGTTGCCTCCGCTTTCGGCTTCCAGGGACAGAAATGTTCCGCTTGTTCTCGGGTCATTGCCCATGTCGACATATATGATGAACTGCTGAAGATAGTAGCGGCGAAGACGAAAAAATTGATACTCGGTCCCGCCAAAGACAATTGTCATGTCGGGCCGGTAATTGATGCGAAGGCCCTGCGCCGAATCAAAGATTATATTGCGCAGGGGCGGCAGGAGGGGAGATTGGTTCTCGGCGGTGAGTCCCGGGAAGATCGCGGCGGATATTACGTGGAACCGACGATCATTGCCGACGTTTCTTCCGGAGCAGTAATTGCTCAAGAAGAGATTTTCGGCCCGGTGCTCGCCTTTATCAAAGCGGAGGATTTCTCTGACGCCTTGACTATCGCCAACTCAACGGAATATGGCCTTACCGGCTCGGTCTTTTCCGGCAACCGGCGCCATCTGGAACAAGCCCGCCGGGAGTTTGAAGTCGGCAATCTCTATTTCAACCGCAAATGCACGGGGGCATTGGTCGGAGTGCATCCTTTCGGAGGCTTTAACATGTCGGGGACCGATTCCAAAGCGGGTGGCAGGGATTATTTGCTGCTGTTCTCTCAAGCCAAAGTCGTGTCCGAAAAATTTTGACAGGACGGGGTTTCTAATGGATGTAATTCGGATGCAGCCGAAATATAAAATCTGGCTGGAGGAAGGTGATTATGTTTTTGGCGACGGTTTAGCATTAATCTTGGAGAATGTTGACAGGCACGGCTCTATTTGCGAAGCTGCCCGCCAAATCGGCATGTCTTACCGCCACGTCTGGGGGACGATCCGGAAAGCCGAAAAATGCCTCGGCTACGATTTGCTGATTAAGCGGATTGGGGGCGATGACGGCGGCGGAGCCGAACTTACTCCGCGCGGGAAAGAAATGCTCCAGAAATATCGGATATTTCGGCGGGATATCGACCGGAAAATTAAGGCGTCTTTCCGGCGATGCTTTGCAGGGAAGTGAGGTATATACGAGGAAACATATATGTACAATAAAACACAATCATTGGAGGGAGAGAAATGCGCAAAACCGATTTAAGAAAAGCCGCCGCAGCCCTTGTGCTGATGATTCTGCTGGCGGCAGGCACCGGATGCGGCACAAGTCCGGCCGAACCGGAGGACCTTATATTGGCGACGACCACCAGCACTATGGACAGCGGTATCCTCGATGTTCTCATTCCGGCTTTTGAGGCTAAGCACAATTACCGGGTTAAGCCTCTTTCGGTAGGTACCGGCCAGGCGCTGAAATACGGTGAACAAGGTGAAGCCGATGTGCTGCTGACGCACGCGCCGGTAGCCGAGGAACCATTGGTGGAGAGCGGGGCGATATTCAACCGCCAACTCGTCATGCACAACGACTTTGTCATCGCCGGCCCGGCTGACGACCCGGCGGCTGTCAAAGGCTTGGCGGAGCCGAGCGAAGCGCTGCGGCTGATTGCCGAAAGTGAGAATGTGTTCGTGTCGCGCGGGGACGATTCTGGCACACATAAGAAAGAAAAGGATCTTTGGTCGGCGGCTGAGATTACGCCGGCAGGGGACTGGTATCTGGAAGCCGGGGCCGGCATGGGACAGACGCTCTTGATTGCGTCCGAGAAAGGCGGCTATACCCTGACCGACCGGGCGACATATCTCGCGAACAAGGAAAACCTCCATCTGGATATCCTGGTGGAAGGCCACGGGTCGTTGCTGAATATCTATCATGTTATGCAAGTGAGTCCGGAAAATCACCCGACGGAAGTGGCGGAAAAAATTAACACCGTTGGGGCGGAAGCTTTCGTGGAATTCATGGTTTCCGAGGAAGCCCAGGGGATTATTGATACTTTCGGTGTGGAAGAATACGGGCAGCCTCTCTTCTTCCCGGATGCCGGGAAGAATCCAGAAGAACTAGGTCTCTAAGTGCAGTGCTGCATATTCCCTTAATGGTTAATACCCCCTATTATTTTATCACCCGTCGGGTGATATTTTTTTATAGGCACAAATCCAGCTTCCGAGTTTTTGAAGGAGTCGGACAAGCGCCGGCAGGAGTATGGGCACGAGATTAGGCTAATCCGGCAGTCATTTATTTACAGCGGAATTCGTACTGGGGAAAGAGTAAACGGCTATACACAAAGCAGGAAAACAAATGGCCTTCTCGAAGATACGCTTAGGTGATGCGTATGGCAGTTGAGAACCGGATTCGTGATTTCCGGGTTGCCAAAGGGTGGAGTGAGGAGGCTCTGGCCCTGGCACTGCGGACCGAAGCGAAACTATTCAGCGATGGGAGAAAAACATACTGCAACCGAGTATCGACGAAGCTTTTTGGCTGGCTAAAATTCTTAATTGCTCATTTGAGGATGTCTTCGTCTGGACGCTACGGTAAACGCAATGAGCTGTTTGAGCGAAACTAAAAAAAGTGGGGGAGATGCTCTCCGTTTCAAACCGAGGGATATGGCCGCCCGAAGCGTTGAGGGCGGCATATTTGTTTACTGCCAAAATAAACAGGCGGCTGAACAAAGCAGCCTGTTTTCCATTCGGCCGAAAGCTCCGCGCCGGTGCGGAGCTTGTATAATTTCGGGCTCGGGGAAAGCCGTCGCCGGCACAGCCGGCGACATAATCCGGACGCCTACCGGAGAGCTTCGTGGGAAGCGCTTACCCTTCCGGCTGACAGACGGGCAGTTTGTTAATAACGATGGTGCCTTCGCCTGCCTTGCTAAGAAAATCGAACTGCCCTTTGTGGGCGGCGATGATTGTTTGACTGACAGTCAGGCCGACTCCGCTGCCGGCTGATTTGGTCGAGTAGAAGACTTTGCCGACTTTTTTCAAATCCCCGGCCGGTATCCCGTAGCCGTTATCCCGGATAACGAAGTAAAGATTGTCCGTCTGATATGTGAAGTCTGCGAGCACTGGTAATGGGTATGTTTCTCTATTATGACGTTAATCGGGACGCTGCAGGCGAGATTGCCGGCGAGAAGAGATATCTCCTGCAAAATTTTGCCTGTTTTTATCGGCTTGAATTCCGGCGTCTGGGTCTTGGCCAAATTCAGAAACTCGTGAATGGTGTTTTCTATCGCCGATAATTCTTCCTGCATGATGCCGATGTAAAACATTTCCGTCTTCCGGTCCAGACCGCCGGACTCAGTAACTGCAAGAAACCCCGGATGGCGGTAACCGGATTTCTGATTTCGTGCGCCGTCGAGGCAGCCAGTTCGCCGAGAATTTCCAACCTCCGGAGCGCGGCCATTTTCTGCTCCGGCTAGGTTTGCTCGGTGATATCGGTTGACAGGGAAACGACGCCCAGGAATTTGCCGTCGTTGCCGTTAAGGCGGCGGGTCGATGTCATAAAAATGTAAGCGCGGCCGCGAATGGTTGTTTTGTACACGCCGTTGTCGAATTCCCGGCCGGTTTCCAGAGTTGTCAGCGTATGTTTATGGGGTCATGAGCGAATGCCTCGGCGAATTTATTGCCGATTACTGACCGGCTGAAGTTGGAACTTACTTCCCGATTGTAATTGGCGATATAGGTTGCAAGCGGCATCACCTCACGTAGAAACTGACAGAGACAACATTCCTTAGCAAAAAGCAATTACCTTCTGCCTGGGTCCCGCCCATGTCTTGTCATAGTGGTATGCCGCGGATAAAAACAATTGATGCCGGCAGGACCGTCATAAGAGAAAGCACCTTCCCGGCAAAAAATCCGGGGGAAGATGCTTTCTCAACCGGGGAGCGGTTTGCGGCCTGCAGGGATTAAGTGAGATTGCGTTTGCGTTGGCTGCAATATCAAATTGCCCCGGCGGTGAGATCCAGCTTCGTCACCCCGAGTGCATGGTTTTCCCAGAGAATATTTTTAATCATCTCTGCTTCCTGTTTTTCGCATTCAAATATGAGGAATACCTCGGATGCCTTCTGGGCTTTCAGCCGATTGGCGGTATTTCTTTTCGTCATCATCAGTTTGATGCCAATACCCAGACCGACACCCAGAAACAGGCCGATCAATCCCCACCAAATCGGTCCCCAGGCCCAGAGGAAGCCGTAAATTGTTCCAAGCAGCATTAAAATTGTGCCGAAAATCATCGCCAAATCAATCAGGCTCAATCCGTCGGAATAATGCATGGAATCGAACAGTTTTCTTTCCTCACCCCGCTTGTCCAAAGGAGCGGCCAGAATGTTTTCTTTCGGTATTCCTTTCATCTGAACGGCGGTAATCGCCAATTCCAAATAATTGCTGTGCTCGAAGGAAGCCAGGACGTACATACCATCACCCCTGTGCTTGCCGTTTTGAAACGGCATTTTAAACTGGCTGGACTGGTATTGTCTTTTTAGAAATTTGGCTTGCTCCCAATCGTAAAGCTTGTTGTTCTCAACCGTGTTTATATAAGCGTCATAAGCGGGGAACAGGAAGGCGGAAGGCAGATTGAGCAGCCATTGGATATTCAGTACGGATTTGGCTTGCTCAAATTGCCCGGTGAAGGAATAGTGGATGGCCGGGAGCGTTTTGGACAGATAAAAAACAGTAATCAACCATATCAGAATAAAGGCGGCGGTAGCTAGTCGGTGAATATAAAGCTGCCCGGCGCCGGGCATAAATAGTGACCAGAGGAAGGCATTCAGGGGTGTTCTCTTATCCAGATAATTGATTCCGAGCGCGCTTACTACCATCGGGTTAATTTGGGCGTCTTCCCGGGCGGCCAGCTTGTACACGTTGTTAAGATCTACCGTCGTCCGGTAACTGTCCCAAATGGAGAACAGATAGAACCCGACGTAGAGAAGAGCCCACTCCTTGTTCAGGACGGCTTTGGCAGTCTCAATTTCACCAATGAAAGAGTAGAATATCGCCCGATTGATATTGGCCTGCCAGTTGATTATTACCTCCCATAAAAAAATGGGAGAAGCCGCGCAGATATTTTGACAACAGAAGATGACCAAGGCCGGGGAACGCCACCGACCACCAGGTGATCACCCATGGATTGCGGAGGTGCAGCTGGGTCGTCCCCAGAACACTCAAATATGCCAATTTTCTTCGGCTTGTGTTGATTTGATTCTGTGCAGTCATGAAATTCCTTCCCTCAGTAACCAAGTGCCGTAAGATTTTTTTAAACGGGCGATTGTGGTGTGGCAATGAGCGGTTTCGGCAGACAAACTACTTCCTCTCGGATTATTATGCACCATTTGTTGACAGTTTTATAAAAATTTTCAGCGTAAAGATGCTCGGGGGGAAGGATAGACGAATCGGGTTTTGCTCCGGCTTGTCCGGTATTGCCCGAAACGGGGCAAGACGATTTACTTTACTTCACTGCGCAGCTGTCCAAACCGGAAACGCTTCGACTGTCGGCGTACTGTACGCGGTGCCGCCGACAGCGTCTTTGCGATTGTTTATCTGATGGGAAAACCGGCGGGATTAAGCGGCAACGGGGCATGATCCAGCTTGTGACACGCGGTGTATTTCAGCCCGGAGGGACTGCGATTGAGATATCAGTCGTAAGCTCGTGCGGCCGGAACGCACTTTGTCCCGAAGGAAAAAGTGTTGTTTATATCTGTAAGCAAAAAATAATTCAGCCGGCTAAATGCGCGGGGAAGGATGTATACATCCTTCCCCGCGCTACAGTTATTTCTTGGATGCCGGCGCAGCGTACCCGTAGCTGCAAAATCCCATGAAGCTGACCAATAGCAGGAGAAGAATCAGGAACAGGAAGAAAGCTTCGTTTGAGTCGCCGTAACCACCGAAGCCTGCCATAGTACACCCTCCTTTCGTGGTAATGCGGCTATAGTTTTTGACCGGGGAAACCGGAGCATCTACTACATAATACTAATGGGATGGGATGCTTGCTATGGTGCGGACACCTTGTTTTTGTCACGAGAATAATCCTATTGCCCGGAAGCGTTCCTTGCCTCCGATGTAAGGTTGCCATAAAGGAGGAGAAGGCCCGGACGCGGGTCTTCTCCTCCTTTAGGAGGTGGTTTTCCACTTGCGGCCAAGATGCGGTGTATTGACGGCGAAGCAGTGCGTTTGGCGGCCGATTGCTTGCTCTTTATAGTACATTATATTTGCCGGTGCCGATTGGGTTATAGGGAGAGGAGACTATTTCCGATGAGGCAATCGGTTCAACTGGCTGGCAGGCTTGCCTTATACTCCGTTGCTGCCTGCCCGCGGCCGTTTATTGGTATATTCATTGTTTGACGGGTACAGGGAGGAAGGTATTATGATTTGCGGCAATATTCTGTCGCCTGACTAATTTGACAGTAAAATAATTCGGCTTTAGAATATTCTCATAGATATTAATCGGGCATAAGGGGGACTTATAATGCGGAAGAATATGGAACATGCGGGTCAGGCGCAGAATAATCCGGCTCAGAAGATGTTGAAGTACCGCTGGGTTATTTTTTTTCTGCTCTGTACCGCGTACATTCTCGTCCGGTTTCACCGGCAATCGATGGCGGTTATCTCAATTGACCTTGTGCAAGATTTTCAGCTTGATCCTCTCTCCCTTGGGGTCCTAAGCTCCATGAACTTTTATCCTTATTCTTTTATGCAGATACCGGCCGGACTGATGGCTGACTCCATCGGCCCGCGGCGGCTGACGAGCGTAGCTTTTGCTCTGGCCGGCCTGGGTACCGTAATGTTTGCCTGTGCTTTGACCTTTCCGGTTGCCGTCGGCGCTCGCTTCATCATCGGCTTGGGGCTTGCGTGCATTTATGTTCCGACTCTGAAAATTCTTTCGGTTTGGTTCCGGACAAACGAATTCGCCACTCTTACCGGAATCCTGAATTCCGTCGGCAGCTTAGGTGGACTTATCGCTGCGGCGCCGCTCGCTCTCATTGTGGCGGCCACCGGCTGGCGGAATGCCTTGCTGGTCATCGGGGTAGTGACAGTTGTTATCGCGGCCGTTATCTACTTGATTGTCCGGAACAACCCGCGCGAGGTGGGCCTGCCAACTATCGCCGAGATTGACGGCTTCGCTCCGGCCCAAGGGGGAAGGGCTGAGAGAATGCCGACCGGGCAAGCTATGAAGCTCGCCTTTACTAATAAATATGCCTGGATTCTATATGTCCGCGGGTTTATCGCCAATGCATCCGGCGCCGCCCTCCAATCGCTCTGGGGCGTACCTTTTCTTATTTCCGTTTACGGGATGACGCGGCTGCAGGCAAGTTCGACAATTATGATGATGGCAATCGGATCTCTCATCACGAGTCCTATTGGCGGCTATCTTTCCGACCGGGTGCTCCGCTCCCGGAAAAAACTTTTCGTTTTTTCCGCTGTAGTCAATTATTGCTTCTGGATTCCGCTTGCCTTTTTTACCGATAAATTGAGCCCGCAGTTCCTGGCAATTCAGTTCCTCTGCATGGGTCTGACTATGGGATTGGGAATGGGATCGGCGTTTGCTATGGCCAAAGAGTTGTTCCCGCCGACTATGACCGGTACCGTCAACGGAGTCAACAATTTTTTTGGGATGCTGGGAGGTGCCGTATTCCAGGTCATTCTCGGGTATATCATCAGGCTTTATTCCCCGGTGGCTGACGTCTATACAGCGCAGGGCTTCCATATGGCTTATCTCTTCGTTTTTACCACATTGACAGGTAGCGTTCTCCTCACTTTGTTCACGAAAGAAACGTACAAGGGATCTGAGGCGGTCCCGGCCAAAGCGAAAGCCGAAACAGTCTGAACTGCCGGTAGCACAAAGTGAAGCAATGATTGGGAAGAAATAATATCATTCGTAGGTTGCCATGCATAGGGCATATTTGTCCTTGCCGCCACCATTACACTCTTTTTCTCTGCTGTTGTCGTTTCGGCCGCCGAGGAGACGATCCATGTCACCAAAGGCTTTCTGCGGATCGAAGCCGGACTCGGCAGTCCGGTGGTTCGCTTTTTCAGCGATATTCTCGGCTGCGCGGTGGAATGGAGCGAGCCGGAGATGACTGCCCGGGTCACGTCTAACCCTGGCCGCCGGATCCCGGTCACCGTCACCGGGTATTATGCATTCTATTCCTATCAGTCGTTTCGGGAACGGTGTGCGCTACTGAGCGACGCGTCTTTTTCCTGGTTTGAGCTTCGGCCTGATGGCATGGTTGCTGCGGACTACCCACAGGGATATAAGGCTACTCTTGACTTTGCCTGCGCGGCTGGGGTGCAGCCTTTGCACCCGTTTTCCATGACAACCGGGATGGGGCCATGTCCGAACTGCTCCTTGATTCCGAGCGGCGGGACAAGGCCATCACGAGCATTCGGCAGCTTGCCGGTGAGGACGGATACGCCGGGATTAATCTTGACATCGAAGGTCTGGCGGCGGCGGACCGGGAACATTTCAACACCTTTGTCGCCGAATTAGCGGAACAGCTGCACGCCGACGGATTTCTTCTCACTCTTTCCCTGCCGGCCAAAGCGGGTGACGTTAGCTGGCGGCGAGGGTACGATTACGCCACCCTCGGGCAGTTGGCCGACACAATCGTGCTTATGACCTACGAAGAGCATTATGCGGGCGGCGTACCGGGGCCGGTCGCTTCCATGGGTTGGACGAAGGCGGTTGTGGAGTAAGCCGTTGACCGTCTGCCGCACGAGAAGATTAGCCTTGGCTTGGGTATTTACGGTTACGACTGGCCGGACGGCCGGCCCGGTACGGCGGTCGATACAGCGGCGGCGGTTCAGCTCGCCGTAGATACGGGTGCCGTCATCCGGATGGACGAAACGGCCGCGGCCCCATTTTTTTTCTATGCCGACGCGGCAGGGACCGGTCACATTGTCTGGTTCGAGGATGGGCAAAGCATAACGGCCAAACTTGTCTTGGTCCGAAATATGGTCTCGGGGGAGTCGCTCTTTGGCGGCTGGGAATCATCGAAACGGATATCTGGGCGGCTATCACCGACCAATTGCAGGTGCTCAGGGAATAATCCCACGGTAAGAAAAAAACCTCTGCCGGGCAGAGGCGTAGTATTGGGGCGGAGATTGTTGCTTTCTTACTTTTTGTCTTCCCGCAGACTCAGTTTGCCGGGTATGCGCTCTTTCAGCGCCCGATAGGCGACCAGGGCAATGAGGATGCCCACGAGAGTGAACGTGAGATACTTGATGTTGGCGAGCAGGAAAGACGCTCCCCCGGCGAGGGGTGAAAGCAGGATGGGAAGCACCAGGACCACTAGGGTGATTAGTTTGCTCACGACCAGACCAGCCAGCAGGATTCCCAGGGGAAGCGAAGCGTATACGAACGGAGCGGTTTTGTTTTTCTGTACTGCGACGATACCGCCGGCGGCAGAGATGAGAATACATAGATAGAGGAAATTCATGAACATTCTTATCACCTCCCAATATGAGATATATTCAGAAACAATCCGTATATGAAATGACTTTTTCGAGGTAGCAAAGAAAGATAACGAAAATATTTTTCAGTTAGTTCTTGACAGCAAACTGTCCCATCTGATAAAATTATAACTTTATTTGACAAATAGTAGTAGATATGTTATACTTATCGTGTCAGATTGGGAAAGGATGCGATGGCAATGGCGGCGAAGAATGTTTTGGCGGGAATCAGACAGGACCTAGACGCCTTTGTTGGCCAGAAAATCAAGGTAAAAGCGAATAAAGGGCGCAAAAAGACGATTGAGCGGGAAGGCATTCTGGAAAAAACTTACCCGCATATTTTTGTTGTTGTACTGGATGAAGCCAATGATAGCCCGCGTCGCGTGTCTTTCAGCTATGCTGACTTGTTGACGGAAACGGTGGAACTCATTGTCTGCCGAACCGGTGAAGAGATGAGAATTGCCGCCGTCAAGTGAGCGGAACGTGGGGTCATAGGGCAAAACTACTATTTTAACTGCCGAAAAACCGGCAGTTTTCTTTATTATCGTCCGGATATCGGGTTTACTCACCGAATTCCGCCAACCTGAATATGATTATGATAGAGGTTCAGGTAAAGGAGTGACGATAATAAGATGGATAATGTACAGGCTATGCTGCGCCGCTACCGGAAAGACCTGATGAATTTAGATAATGTTGTTGGCATCGGCAAAGGTTACAAGGATAAAGGCGGGGAAACGACGGACGAAATGGCTGCCGTTATTCTGGTGGCGAAAAAGAAGACGGAGAAAGAATTACTTCGCTCCCAAATCATCCCGAAAACTCTCGGCGCGGTGCCGACCGACGTTATTGAGGTCGGGGAAGTCCGTTTGCTGGCTGACCCGCCGCGGAAAGGGAAATCCCGGCCGGCACTTCCCGGTACCAGTATTGGCCATTATCTGATCACGGCGGGAACGTTTGGGGCGGTAGTCCGGGACCGGCGGACCGGCGAAAAATTAATTCTCTCGAACAATCATGTGCTTGCCAATGCGACTGACGGAAGTGACCGGCGCGCTCGGGTCGGCGACCTTATCCTGCAGCCGGGCAAGTACGACGGTGGGGTTAGTGATGACGGTATTGCCCGCCTGCATCGTTTTATTCCGATTCAGCGCCCGCAGTCCGCATCCGGATGCATTGTACGCCGCCTGGCGGCCAATCTGGCGAAGCGTCTCAATCTAAAGGCTTTTCCGGGCTACGGCCGCTTTGGGCGCAGCAAGGAAGTGACAAACCTGATTGACGCGGCTGTCGCCAAGCCGCTTTCGCCTGATCTGATAGCGTCGCCAATCGTCGGCATTGGCGAGGTGTCGGAGATTGCCGAACCGAGAATCGGCCTGCGGGTGATGAAGAGCGGCCGAACAACCGGGATGACTACGAGTAGTGTCCGGACTCTCGATGTTTCGCTCAAGGTGACTTTGGACGATTACGGTGACTACGCCATGTTTGACGACCAGATTCTAATGGGGCACATGTCCGAGGGCGGCGACAGCGGCTCGTTGATTGTGGACGAAAACCATCGGGCGATCGGTCTGTTGTTTGCCGGTTCGGACAAAATCACGCTGGCGAACCGGATAACGAATGTGTTCGATCTGCTGGATATAGAATTTTGAGGAGAATTCCCCCGGCTGCCAATGGGCAGCTATTTTTTTGTGCGCGCTTTCCGTTTTGCGGGTGTAATGATGTTATATGCATAAGGAATACCAGGTGCGGCAAAATACTATTTGCGATATCTTACCGGGTGGGAGGACTATGGATGGGCGTCAAAGCGCGCGGGATGCTGGTTATTATCGGTGGGGCGGAAGACAAAGAGGGAGAATGTGTTATCCTAAAGCGGTTTTTAGCGCTCGCCGGTGGCAGCGCCGCGAACCTCGTGATCATGACGGCGGCGACGGCGGAAGCGACTGCCGCCGGAGTTGATTATGAAGGAGTTTTCCGGCGGCTGGGGGTCAGCAATCTTCGGGTGATTAACGTCGCGGATCGCGCGGCTGCGAACGACCCGGAGCGGGCGGCGGCGGTCGCCGCCAGTACCGGGGTTTATTTCACCGGCGGCGACCAATTGCGTATCACTAGTCTTCTCGGGGGGACCCGACTCAACCGGGCTTTACTGAAAGCGTACGCAGGTGGAACAGTGATTGCCGGGACGAGCGCCGGCGCGTCCGCTATGAGTGACGTGATGATTGTCGGCGGCAATAGTGCAGAGGCGCCGACAAAAGACGGACTGCATATGGCACCGGGAATGGGCCTGCTTGAAGAAATCGTCATTGATCAACATTTTGCCCAACGGGGAAGGACGGGACGGTTATTGGAAGCAGTCGCCCACAATCCCTATATCCTTGGCGTCGGCATCGATGAAGACACGGCCGTTGTTGTCAGTCCTGACGCTACGTTTACCGTAATCGGCACCAACTCAGTTACCATCGTCGACGGGATGAGCATTACTTACACCAATGTTTCCGAAGTTGAGCGTCAGGATGTTCTGGCGCTGACTCATGTGACATTGCATATTCTGCCGGCCGGCTTCTCTTTCGACCTGGAAAAACGTCGCCCGGTTTTTCCGGTGCTGCTGGAGAGCGGCACGAGAAAAAATATGACGCAAGAGTATAAATTATCCAAAACAGGAAATCATTAATGAAAAATCATTATGTTAACGGCCCATAAGGAGGCTCAGAGATGGAAGTATTGGAAATCCGGGCGCTGGCTGGCAGCAATATTTATTGCTACCGGCCGGTTATCAGACTGCGGGTCGCCCTTGGCGATCTGGACGGTCGGGAGACGACTGCTTTCCCCGGTTTCGCAGTTCGGCTGACGGAACTTTTACCCGGCTTGCGGCAGCACCGCTGTTCTTATCAGAGAGAAGGTGGCTTTATTCGCCGCCTTGAGGAAGGAACTTATTTTGGCCACGTCGTTGAGCATATCGCAATTGAGCTCCAGTGTCTTGTTGGGGCAGATGTCACTTTCGGCAAAACAGTGTGGACTGGGGAGACGGGTATTTACGATATTGTTTATGAGTACGAATTTGAGGCTGGAGCGATCGAGGCCGGGCGGAAAGCTCTCGCCGTCGTAAGCGCCATTATCGCGGGGGAGACGGTGAATATTGAGGGAATAAAACAGGAGCTACGACGGATTGTCGAACGGACAGAGCTGGGCCCGAGCACGGCCGCGATTGTGAAAGCAGCCCGGACGCGGCGGACACCATTTTTGCGTATCGGCGACGGCAGCCTTGTTCAGCTCGGCTACGGGAAGCATCAGCAGCGCATCCAGGCTACCACAACCAGCCGGACCGGCTGTATCGCGGCAGATATCGCCTGCGACAAAATCCTGACTAAGGAAGTCCTGGAATTGGCCTGTGTCCCGGTGCCGGTCGGCGGTGTTGCCGGAACGGAAACGGAAGCAGTCGCCATCGCCGCGGACATTGGTTACCCGGTCGTCGTCAAACCGCATGACGGCAATCAGGGTAAGGGAGTTACCCTAAATTTACTGACGCCGCAGGAGGTCCGGGCCGCCTTCAATCTCGCCGCCAATTACAGCAGCCGGGTTATTGTTGAGAAGTATATCCCTGGCCGCCATTACCGGCTTATCGTTGTCAACGGCCACGTCGTGGCGGCAGCGGAACGGCTTCCCGCTTATGTCACCGGCGACGGCAGCAGTTCGCTGCGCCGTCTCGTTGAAATAGAAAACCGGAATCCGGCCCGCGGGGAAGGGCATGCGCGGCCTTTGACCAAAATTGTAATTGATGCTGTTGTCTTAATGCATCTTATGAGAGCCGGTCTGAGTCTGGACAGCGTCCCGGCAGCTGGGGAAAGAGTTTTTTTGCGGGAAAACGCGAATTTGAGCACGGGCGGCACTGCTGTCGATGTGACGGATGAAATCCACCTGGCCAATCGACGTTTGGCGGAGAGAGTTGCTGCTCTTCTTGGCCTCGATATCGCAGGAGTCGATCTCGTGACAGCGGATATTGCCGTTCCTTATGAGGTGGGCGGGGGCGCTGTCATCGAAGTCAATGCAGCCCCTGGAATCCGAATGCATCATTACCCTTCTGAAGGGCAAGCACGGGATGTGGCGGCGGCTATTGTCGACGGACTTTTTCCGGCCGGCGCGACCGGCCGTATTCCTCTCGTCGCTGTTACCGGTACGAACGGAAAGACAACGACAACACGGATGGTCGGCCGGATTCTGGCCGAACATGGCTACCGGGTCGGCTTGACAACGACGGATGGTATTTATATCGGCGGTGAATTGATTCGAAGAGGAGACACGACCGGGCCGGCGAGTGCTCTCACCGTGCTCACTGACCCGACGGTCGGAGCGGCGGTGCTGGAGACGGCGCGCGGCGGTATTCTGAGGGCCGGGCTGGCGTATGACGGCAGCGACATTGGTATCGTTACCAATATCACTGATGACCATCTTGGGCTCGATGGCGTTGAGACGCTGGCAGATTTGGCTGATGTCAAATCTCTGGTGGTAGAAACGGTCCGAAAGGATGGCTGCGCTGTTTTGAATGCCGATGATCCTTATTGTGTAGCGATGACGAAGAATGTCCGCTGCCGGGTAATCTATTTCAGCAGCGAGGCGAACAACCTGATAATCCGCAAACATCTGCAACAAGGCGGCAGTGCTGTTTTCGTGCGGGACGGGCTGTTGGTGATCGGCATCGGTGAAAACGAGGAAATGGGAGTGATGGATGTTCGTAGTATTCCGGCGACACACGGCGGTGTCGCCGTTCACAATATTCAGAACGCTCTCGCGGCGGCGGCAGCAGCTTATGGCCTCGGTGTTCCGGTGGCAACGATTCGCCGGGCGCTGGGCAGTTTCACTTCCACCGTCGCTGTCAACCCCGGACGGATGAATATTGTTGAAGTTGCCGACTTTCAGGTAATGATTGATTATGGACATAATCATGATGGTTTTGTCAATATTGTGCGGGCCATCCGGCAGATGCCGGCCAGCCGACGCGTCGGCGTCGTGACCATCCCCGGCGACCGCGGTGATGCTTATTTGCGCCGCGGCGGTGAGATTGCCGGCCAAGGTTTCGACCGGATTATTATCAAAGAGGACGGTGATCTGCGGGGGCGCAAGCCCGGGGAAATCGCCGAACTCTTGCTGGCCGGAGTACTGGCGTCGGGAATGAGCCCAGCTGCGGTGGAGATTGTCCTGGATGAGAAAGAGGCGGTCCGATACGCGATGGAAACGGCGCAGAGCGGTGATCTGATTGTCGTTTTTTACGAGAAATTTCAGGATGTATACGAGACGGTCCTGGAAATGGCCGACCGGATTGAAGAACGGACCGGCCGGGCCAAATCGGCGGCCGGCGCCGCCGAAGTTGGCAGTTGACTGAAGATGGGACTGCTCTCCGTTTCGGAGTCAGTTTCTTTTTGCAGACGCGAGAAAAGCCGAAGCCCGAGGCTTTTTTCGGTGGGTAGCGTTGCTTGAATAGTACAGTCCCCGGGTTGTCGATTCGGTTGAGACTAAGCAGCTAAAAAAGCCGAAGTAGCGTGTTAAACGAATTCTGAGCAATGTGAAAGTCCCTGTTGCAATTTCCGGGATTGGTAGACCATTACTGCGCTGAACGCGGGGATTGCGAGATATTAAATGGGATAGGCGGCGAATGACTCACTTGCACTTCGTTTTTTCTTAGTTATATTGCCAGCCGGCAGCAATGCCGGCTTTGTGTTCGCTGGACAAAAGCAGGGTTTCAGCCTATAATCAATTTGGTACGATGTGAAGCTAATGAGAGGAAAGAATGCAATGCCGCTTGTTCTGCAGGCTCGGGCCAAGGTTAATTTGCTGCTTGATGTCCTCGGCCGGCGGGAGGACGGGTATCACGAATTGTCGACCGTTCTGCAATCCATCGCTTTGAGTGATGTGCTTGAGTTTCGGCCGGCGCGTTACTTGCGGGTCACATCCGACCACCCAGCTTTGCCGGTTGGAACTGCGAATTTGGCCGGCCGGGCGGCGGCGGCGCTAGCGGCAACTTGCGGCCGGGACGAAGGGGCTGATATTCGCATTATTAAACGGATTCCCGTGGCAGCCGGGCTGGGCGGCGGCAGTGCTGATGCGGCGGCGGCGCTCGTCGGGTTGAATTCACTCTGGCAACTCGGTCTTTCTCCGGATGAATTGCATCAAGTGGCGGCGACGGTTGGCTCGGATGTCCCATTTTGTCTGTCCGGCGGGACGGCGCTGGCGACGGGGCGGGGAGAAATCCTGACACCGCTTTCGCCTCTCCCGCCTTGGTGGATTATTCTGGTCAAGCCGTTTTTTGCCGTGTCTACGGCGGCAGTTTATCAGGCTTACTGTCCAGAAGCGGTGCCTGCTCACCCGGACACCGGAGCAATGCTGGCCGCTGTCGGTCGGCGGGACCGGGCTGGTATCGCCGTGAAGATGGCCAACGTGCTGGAGACGGTTACTCTTGCCGCTTATCCTGTTCTTAGGGAGATAAAGGAGCATTTGCTGCGGCTGGGTGCCGAGGCTTGTCTGGTGTCCGGGAGTGGCCCGACCGTTTTCGCTCTGTTCGCCGGTCGGAGCGCAGCTGAAGCTGCGTATGAGCGAAGGAGTGAATTCTCCGGCGATGTGTTCCTGACCAGACTGGCGGATGCCGGGATTATTCAAGCTTAGCGAGGAAGGGATGCGAAAATGGTAAACGCGGTGATTTTAGCTGGCGCCCCAAATAACGGACCACTGCGGGACAGCAGCCCAGCTGCCAATGAAGCGTTGATTGAGATTTACGGACGGCCGATGCTCGACTATGTAGTCGGCGCTCTGAACGCCTCCAGCCAGATCGGCCGCATGGTGATTGTTGGGCCGCCGGCCGATTTTGCCGGCCTTTACCCCGGAGCGATGCTAGTTGAAAGCGGGAGCAGTATTCTGGAGAATATCCGGCGCGGTGTTGATGCTCTGGCGACCCGGGAGAAAATCCTCGTGTTGACGTCTGACATCCCACTCCTGACTCCGGAAGCAATTAATGATTTTTTGGCGCGCTGCGGGGAACGGGAGGCAGATTTCTATTATCCGGCCGTCCGGCGGGACATCAGCGAAACCCGCTTCCCGGGCGTGAAACGGACGTATGTTGCGCTGAAAAACGGTACGTTCACCGGCGGAAATATTTTTCTGCTTGATCCGGCGATTATTCCCCGCAGTCTGCGTCAAGCCGAACAGTTTATCAAAATGCGGAAAAAACCGCTACAGTTGGCCCGCCTGCTAGGTTTGGGCTTTATCTTGAAATTCGTCACCCGAACCCTTACAGTGGCGGAAGCTGAAAAAAGGGTGTCGCAGCTTTTTAAATTAAGGGCTGCCGCCGTCATCTCCCCATACGCTGAAATCGGCGTCGACGTTGACAAGCCGAGCGATCTCGCTCTGGTCGTGGCCGAACTTGCTGCGAAAGAATGACTTGCGCCGGTTTGGGCAGGAATTTCCTCGACCGTGGCGAAAAAATGAATAAAATTCGTCAGCAGAGGAACATTATTCGGGATATGTGGGGGTGAGGCAGTTGAATAAACTGCGGCGCGGGGAAAGAATGGTTGCTTTGACGAAATTATTACTCGATGTTCCGAACCGGTTGTTCTCCTTAAACCACTTTACGGAATTTTTTTCAGTTGCCAAATCCACCGTCAGCGAGGATATTACGATTATCAAGCAGGCTCTGGGCCGGTTCGACCTCGGTCTGATTGAAACGTTCCCGGGAGCGGCCGGCGGCGTCAAATATATCCCTTTCCAGTCGGAAACAGCGATTGCGGCGTTTGTTGACGATATGTGCCGACAGCTTTCCGTGCCGGAGCGGATTTTGCCGGGCGGATTTATTTATTTGACTGATCTGGTTTTTTCGCCTCAGTTCGCCAAGCAGGCCGGGGAAATCTTCGCCGCGAAGTTCTCCCATCTGAAGCCGGATTACATCATAACCGTGGAGACGAAAGGTATTCCAATTGCCTTGATGACGGCGCATGCCTTCAATGTGCCCATGGTCAGCATCCGGCGTGATGCGAAAGTAACAGAAGGCTCTTCTGTCAGCATCAATTACGTCTCCGGTTCGGCCCGCCGCCTCCAGAGTATGACTTTAGCCCGCCGTGCTCTGCCGGAAGGAGCGAATGTCTTGATCATCGACGATTTTATGCGGGCAGGCGGGACGGCCCGAGGAATTGAGGAGTTGACGGCTGAATTCGGCGCCAGCGTTATCGGTACCGGTGTTCTGGTTGAAACGGCCGAACCGGCCGAAAAACTTGTGCATGATTATGTTTCTCTCGCCGTCCTGGACAAAATTGATGAGGCGGCCCGGGAAGTCAGAATTGTTCCGAGTGTTCGGGTGGTCCGGGGCTAACGAAATGCTTTCGGTGCGGGGAGGAGTTTAACTAAAAAAAGAGAAGTATGGTTTAGCAAAAGTGAGGAGGGAAATGAGCCATGGATAAAGAAATAGTCTCAACCACAAAAGCGCCGGCGGCTATCGGTCCTTATTCCCAGGCCGTCAAGGCGGGCGGTTTTTTGTTTGTCTCCGGGCAAATACCGTTGGTTCCGGAAACTGGAGAACTCGTTCTTGGTGATATCAAGGAACAGGCCGAGCGGGTTCTGGATAACATTAACGCTATCTTGGGTGCGGCCGGTACTTCTTTTGATCGGGTGATTAAGACGACGATTTTTCTGACCGATATGGGGAATTTTGCGGCGGTAAACGAGGTTTATAGCAAATATTTTCCGACCAATCCGCCGGCCCGGGCCTGCGTCGCGGTCGCCCAACTGCCCCGCGGGGTTGCGGTGGAGATCGAGGCCATCGCACTTTGCGCATAATTCCGGATTTCCGGGTGTGACGCACTCCTTACAGTGAGGGGGTGATATTATTGCGAATCACCGATGTCCGCTTACGCAAAGTACAAACTGAGGGGAAAATGCGGGCAGTCGCTTCCATCACCTTTGACGATGAGTTTGTCGTGCACGACATCCGGGTCATCGAGGGACAAAACGGTTTGTTCGCGGCCATGCCGAGCCGGAAAACACCGGAAGGTGAGTTCCGGGATGTAGCGCACCCCATAACATCGCAGGCCCGGGAAATGATTCAGAACGCCGTTTTGAAGGCGTATAACGAGCAGGAGTGAGGCTATTCGCGCACCGGCATTCATTTTAATGGGGCTCTGGCTCCATTATTTGTTTCTGCCCGGCGACCGGCTCCGGAGGAATATCCTCCGATTTATGGAAGTATAATGTGCATAGAAGGCCGGCAACCTGGCTGTTTTCTGGTTGTGCCCGAAAGGAGGAGGCCTGATGGATAACATAGCTGCGGTCATTCTGGCCGCCGGCAAAGGAACCCGGATGAAATCGGAACAGCCGAAAGTATTGCATCCCGTCTGCGGAAAACCAATGATTAGGCATGTCTACGACGCAGTAGAAAAGCTTGGCACTACCCGGACACTTCTGGTCGTCGGTTATCAGGCGGAAAAAGTCAGAGCGGTGGCCGGGGAAGCGGTTGAATACGTCCTGCAGGCAGAACAGTTGGGAACTGGTCACGCTGTTTTGCAAACAGAGACGGCTTTGCGGGATTTTGCCGGTCAAGTACTTGTTCTGTATGGCGACACGCCTTTATTGACGCCGGAGACGTTACGCAATCTCATATCGCAGCACACCGCCCGGGGGAATGCTGCTACAGTCCTCTCGGCTGAGATTGACGACCCGACCGGATACGGCCGGATTATCCGGCGGCCCGACGGGGTGGTAACGGGAATTGTCGAACAAAAGGATGCCACGCCGGCTGAGGCGGCGGTGCGGGAAGTCAATACTGGCATCTATTGCTTTGATAGTCGCGTGCTCTTTCCGGCTTTGCACGCGGTTCGCGCCGACAACAGCCAGAAGGAGTATTACCTGACGGATGTCATTAGTATTCTGGGCGGAAAAGGCTGTCGGGTCGATGCCGTTGCGGCGGCGAATCCGCCCGAGACATTCGGGGTAAATTCCCGCCGGCAGCTGGCGGATTTGGAAGGCGAACTGCGTCGGCAGATTCGGGAGCATTGGCTGGCTGAAGGAGTGACGATGCTTGACCCGAATTCCACGTTCATCGACGCCGATGTCAGCATCGGTGCTGACACGGTTCTCTACCCGTTCACGCTACTAGAGAGCGGCACAACTGTCGGCGCCGATTGTGTGATTGGTCCCCAGGTACGGATCAGCAACAGCCGGATCGGTTGCGGGGTGAGAATTGAGAATGCGGTGATTCTCGACAGTGCTATTGCCGATGCTGCTACGGTCGGACCCTTTGCGTATATCCGGCCGGGGACGGTGGTGGAGACCGGGGCGAAAGTGGGGACTTTCGTTGAAGTGAAGAAATCAGCCATCGGTCGGGGCAGTAAGGTGCCTCATCTTACTTACGTCGGTGATGGCGTCATCGGCAAAGGTGTCAATATCGGCGCCGGAACAATTTTCGTTAATTATGACAGCCGGAAAAAACACCAGACCGTGGTCGAAGACGATGCTTTCGTTGGCTGCAACGCGAACTTAATTGCGCCGGTAACTATTCGCCGGGGTTCTTATGTAGCCGCCGGCTCCACCATCACGAAGGAAGTTCCGGAAGGAGCTCTGGGCATAGCTCGTTCCCGGCAGGAGAACCTTCCCGGCTGGGTCGCGAAATGGCGGGCAAGAGCCGAGAAGGCTGAGAGAGAGAAAGAAGGAGAGTAGGGATCAAAGGCAATATTTTGTGATACGGGGAAGGAGAAAGCGGAATGTCAGCTTACGGGGAGAAGGATTTAAAGATTTTTTCCGGTAACGCCAATCCAAATCTGGCCAGGGAGATTGCCCGGCATCTGGGAACCAAATTGGGCGATGTTGCGGTTAGCCGGTTCAGTAACGGGGAAACCCGGGTCAACGTCAACGAAAGTGTCCGGGGAGCCGATGTCTTTGTCGTCCAGCCGACATCGACACCCGTCAACGACAATTTGATGGAGTTGCTGGTGCTGATTGACGCGCTCCGCCGGGCCTCAGCCGACCGGATTACGGCCGTCATTCCATGTTATGGCTACGCCCGGCAGGACCGCAAGACAAAGCCGCGCGAACCGATTACCGCTAAGCTGGTGGCGAATTTACTAACCAGTGCCGGAGCCGGACGTATCTTGACGGTGGATTTGCACGCCGGTCAGATTCAGGGTTTTTTTGACATCCCAGTGGATCATTTGTCTGGGATACCGATTTTGGCTGAATATTTCGCCCGGAAAGACGTGCCCGAACTGGTCGTTGTTTCGCCCGATTTGGGTGGGGTGACCAGAGCGAGAGACTTTGCCGAGCGGTTGCAGGTGCCGATTGCGATTGTGGACAAGCGTCGGCCGGAGCCGGGAGTGGCGGAAATTATGAGTATCGTCGGCAAAGTCGCCGGTAAAAATATTATTATTGTTGATGATATCATCGATACGGCCGGGACGCTTACGCTCGGCGCCCAGGCTCTAAAAGAACGCGGTGCCCAGCAGATTTTCGCCTGCTGCACGCATCCGGTCCTGTCCGGGCCGGCCATGGAGCGGCTTGCCATGTCCTGCATCGACGAAGTTGTCGTCGCTAACACAATTCCGGTGAGCAATACGGCCAAATCGGACAAGATTATCGTCTTGTCCATCGCGCCACTGCTCGCGGACGCCATCAAGCGCATCCACGCTGACCAGTCGGTCAGTGAATTGTTCAACTAAAGTTAAGGAGGTTATACTATGGACAGCATTACATTGGCGGCAGCCCGCCGGGAAATAAGGAACAACAAACGAGGTTTGCGCCGGGAAGGTTTCACCCCGGGGATCCTTTATGGACGGGGTATTGACGATATTCCTCTCGCGGTGCAGGCGAAGGAATTCGCCAAAAGCCTGACGACTGGGGCCGGATCCAACGCGATTTACAGTCTCGTTTTCAGTGACAACGGGCAAGAAGAGCGTCATCTGGCAATGGTGAAAGAGATTCAGAAAGACGCGATTACGGGTGAATTCCTCCACGTCGATTTTCATGGTATCTCGCTGGCGGAGAAGATTCAGACCAAAGTGCCGGTTGTTCCCGCCGGCGAAGCGCCCGGAGTCAAGGAAGGCGGTATTCTGCAGCCTATTCTGCGTGAAATCGACGTCGAATGCCTGCCGACCAATATCCCTGAGAACATCACCGTTGATATTTCCGGCCTTGGCCTGGGCGGCCAGGTTGCCGTCCGCGACTTGCCGGCGCTGGAAGGTGTCCAAATTCTCAATGACGAAGACGCGGTAATTCTCTCCGTCATCGCGCCGCGTACCGAAGCTGAACCGGAGGAGGAAGAGGCAGTAGAACCGGAAGCGGCTGAAGCGGACAACGAGGAAGCCGAATAACCGGAAGGATAAGAGGTCAGTTTCGATGAAGATAATCACCGGTTTAGGCAATCCGGGATTGGCTTATGTGAATACGCGCCATAATGCCGGGTTTGCCGTCGTCGACCTTCTGGCCAACACTTACGGCATCAAGGTAGATGAGTGGAAATACGAATCGTTTCTGGGGCGGGGGCGAATTGCCAGAGAACCGGTTGTTCTGCTCAAACCCCAGACGTATATGAACCTGAGCGGGCGGGCCGTCCGGCAGGTCTTGCAAGGTTTGGGGGCGGGACCGGATGAACTGCTCGTTATCCACGACGACCTTGATTTGCCGTTCGGCCGGCTGCGTCTGCGCCTGCGGGGTGGTCCCGGCGGGCACAACGGTATCAAGTCAATCATTTCCGCCCTCGAGACGGAAGAATTCGCCCGTCTCCGCTTCGGTATCGGCCGCCCGCCGGCCGGCGGCGATCCGGCTGATTATGTGCTGGAGGAATTTACAGCGGCGGAGCGGGAGCTCTTTGATCTGGCCACGGACAAAGCCGGCGCCGCAGTTTGCGCGGTGCTGGCCGAAGGTGTCACGGCGGCGATGAACCGCTTCAACCGGGCGGACAAGCCGGCGGCAGAAGAAGATATAAATGAATAGCGGGAGACGGCGGCAGGTGGCTGCCGTCTCCTTTGTTTTTGTCCCGGTGTATAACTTTGCTGTCTCCATGCAAAATATTAGCAGGTACGGCCGTCGCCCGAAACCGGCCGCCAATGGAGGGGAAAACGGTGCGGTTGGCTGTCTGGAGTTTAGTAATTGTCCGGGTTGCGGTGATTTACTTTTTCGCCCTCATTCTCGTTCGGATTATGGGCAAACGGGAACTTGCCCGCCTATCCACCTTCGATTTTATTATCGCCATCGCTCTCGGCGATATAATCGGCGGACCGATGGTGGACGAGACCATTCCGCTAGACCGGGTATTCCCGGCTATCATAACCGTTGTACTCCTGGAGATCGCCACATCTTACGTCACAATGAAATGCGAAAGGCTGCGAGTGCTGATTGACGGACGGCCGACCATTGTTATCGAGAAAGGCCGCATCCGGGAAGGTGCCATGGCTGCCATCAGGTATAACCTGGGGGATTTGTTGGGAAAACTCAGGGAGAAGGGGATTGCCGACGTCGCCGACGTGGACTACGCAATTGTGGAGACGTCGGGGGAATTGAGCATTATCCGCAAACCGGGAGCGGAACCGCTGACCCGTTCCGATGCGGGAATTGGGGCTTCGGGGCAGGGGCTTCCGTTCGTCGTGATCAAGGACGGTCAGGTGATGGAGCGGGATTTGCGGGCCGTCGGCTACTCTTACGACTGGCTCGTGGCCGAATTGCGCCGACACGGCATCGGCCGGCCGTCCGACGTCGTACTCGCAACGGTGCAGCGAGACGGCAATCTCTATGTGGACCGGCGGGAGCACGAGCCGCCTGGGAAGGATGACATCCGGATTGAATGAAGCAACAGGGGTGAAACGATGCGCGTCTTCTTAGCCGGGATTACCGCCGCGCTTGTTGCCTGGCCTTTGAACCGGATGGCCGTCGGACTCTTCGGCCGGCCGGCCATAATTTTTCTGGTGCCATTTATCGAGGAAGGTCTGAAAACTTTTGCTGCCATTTCCCTCGGTGCAGGTATCTTGCCGGCGCACATCCTGTTCGGGAGCATCGAGGCGGTTTACGAAGCCAGTACCCGACAAGATGCCCGTCTGACCGTGGTTCTGAGCAGTCTTGCCGGCCACTCCCTTTTCGGACTGGTCACTGTTCTCGCCCGGCAGGCAACCGGCAAGCTCCTTCTTGCTGCCGGTGTCGCCTATCTTCTGCATATGTTCTGGAATTCGTTACTTACCAACCTGCGGCGGACTCCAGCGGACAGATGAGGACAGCCATCAACTAAGAGATTATCTCCGTCCCAGCTTATAGCACGATTGACCGGCGGAACCCGCCGGCCATTTTTCCGTATTTGCATTATGCTATCTTTGCTTTTCATATAATGGTCAGGAGAAATGGTTTAGCTATATTTCCGAACCTCCCGTTCGGTATTGCCACCCGTGCTCCACAGGGAAAGAAAAATTCGCTTGACTGGCAACACGGTCCATATCAGTGACGCAAATGTTTATCAGTTGGAGAGCATTCACGGACAATTGCCGCAATCCTGAATCATTTTTCCTCGATACGCAGACGAATAAAAGGCGGTTACATTCTGTTTGACGAAACTCATATTAGTTCAGCATACATTATGAGTGAAATTGGAGTGTCTTGTGAACAGGTTTCGGTATTCTCGGTAAGGCCGCTCTTTGGTATCTACGCCGAAGGAAGCCGCGAACAATACTTTTGCAGAAGGGTTGTGTCATGATTAAAAGATACTGCAGGAAAATCCCCTTCATAATCGGTTTGCTCCTGATCTTCGGAGGGTTTTCCATGCAGTACTACGCGAATGAAGCTTCATTTCTGCTGCATCACCCGGTAAATTTGCGTTTCCTTTCCTACCTCAATGATAAGAACTTATTTGACCTAAAAATCACCTCACGTCTTATCGTGGGAGATAGATGGTTTAAGTTCAATCAACCACAATCCGATGTTCTGCAAGCAGCTTGCCTTATTTGGAAACCTTCCAAAGAAGACTTCCGTATTCACCAGCAAGCCGCCGCAGATACGGGGGCAGCAGGGGGTGGTGAAGCCTGTATCGAAGTAAGCGGATATCTGATTTTATTCAGTCCCGTTACGGATGAGACTAGGGAAATCTTCCGCAGCTTCCCGGCGTTGACTTATCCGATAAACCAGTCGGTATTCAGGCGTTCGGTTTTCAGTCTTGCGTCGAATCCGACCGGCGTTTTTACTCCGCATAGCTCGGCGCATTTGCTGTTTGACGTCTGCGCTGAAATTTTTAAAGCGGCAATCATCTGTGCCATGATGCCGTTTCGGCTATTGGCTGCGGCTTTGATAATTCTAGATTCCAGCCTTGGTGGATTCCTGCGTTCCTATATTATACTCCTCATCGGCACAACGATAGTAATATTGACTTACAAGCCAGCCTTTCCACCGCCCGGGAAAAACAGTGGGAAGGATGGGTAAAACTGCGGCAGGTTTCCGGATGTTTCCGGCGGTGCGGCATTCTTTCCGTTATCTTACTTATTGTGAAGCACAAGACTTACAAAAGCAGCCGCTCCCGCCCCACTGCGTTGACGCTGTTTTCGGAAATGGGTATAATAAAATCAAATAGATGAGCCACGGGCTTTGGCCGCATTCGCACCGCTGAAGCCCGTTTTGGTGTTTGCGCGAACGGAGGTTTAATCTATGCACAAATTGCTGCGCTTGCTGGAGAACGCGCCGGAGTTTGCGGCCGTTTCCGAGAGTTTGGAGAACGGAATAAAGCAGCAGCTAATCTACGGTCTTTCCGGTTCCCAGCGCTCTTATCTGCTGGCGGCACTGCGCGCCCGGACGGGACGGCCAGTTCTTGTCATCTGCCCCGACCGTCCGCAAGGCGAGAGGCTATGCGCCGACTTCGCCGCATTTTCGCCGGAAGATAAAGTTGTTTTTTTCCCGGCAAATGAAATTATGTCCTTTGAATTGCTGGCCGAAAGTTATGAAGTCCGGGCGCAGCGTCTCGACGTCCTGGAGCGGCTCGGCCGGGGGGAAAATATTGTTGTGGTCGCACCGGTCAAAGCCCTCTTCACACGCCTTACGCCGCCGGCCGTTTTCCGGTCGGCGAGCCAGACACTGACTCCCGGTCAAATGCTCGATCTGACTGATCTGATTGCCGCATTGGCGGCTCGGGGTTATGAACGGGCAGAGATGGTAGAGAGACGGGGTCAATTCAGCGTGCGGGGCGGCATCATTGATGTTTATCCACCTGCGGTTGAGCAGCCGTACCGAATTGAGTTCTTCGGGGATGAGATCGATTCCATCCGTACTTTTGACCCGTTTTCCCAGCGCTCTCTGGAAAATAGTGCTTCACTCCGGCTCGGTCCGGCGAGCGAACTCGTCCTGACGCCTGAGGTTCGTCTGCAAGGTATCAAAGCGCTTAGTGAGGCCCTGGAGCGGCGCCTGAAGCGGCTGCGTGACATCAATAAGAAAAATGATCTGCGACGGGGCGTCGAAGGAGTACTGGAAAAACTGGGTGACAACTTCGTCGCGCCCGGGCAAGCCCAGTATCTGCCGTACTTTTACCCGGGTGCGGGTACATTCTTTGATTATCTGGCTGACGACGCTTTTGTTTTCTTTGACGAGGCGGGCCAGATCAGGGAGGCGGCCAGGGCAGCGGAAATGCTCATGCGGGAAACTTTCATCGGCTCCCTTGAGGCCGGCCGGGTCCTCCCGGAGCAGATGGACCTGTATGCCACGTTCGACGGGCTGTCAGCTGCGGCACAGCAACGGCAAACAATTTACTCCACTCTCCTGTTGCGTCAGATTCCTCAGACAGCGCCGGAGCGGATCGTGAATTTTGTCTCTCGTCCCCTCTACGCTGTTCCGGGCAAATTCACCGTCCTCCAGGAAGAGATTAACGGGCTGCTTCGCAAGGATTATCGGGTCATCATCGCGACGGGGACAGCGGAGCGGGCCGTTAAACTGACCGAGCTCCTTGCCGGGGCGGGAATGAAAGTCTACTGCGATCCGGACCTTGCCGCCTTGCCGTCGCCCGGGCAGGCGGCGGTAACGGTAGGCTCTTTTGAAGCCGGTTTTGACTTTCCGTCGCTGCGTCTCGCGCTCATCACTGACGCCGAAGTTATCGCCCGGCCCAAACGCCGTCCCCGCAGGGCTGCCCGGGCCGGCCGCAAGGAGTTGAGCCTGTCCGAGTTGAGGAGCGGCGATTATGTTGTGCATGTTAACCATGGTATCGGCCGCTTCCTTGGTGTTAAGACACTCACGATCGACGGCGTCGGAAAAGATTATGTTTTCATCCAGTATGCCGGTGCGGACCGCCTTTACATCCCGGTTGACCAAATTGGTCAAGTCCAGAAATATGTCGGGGCCGAAGGTCAGGAGCCGAAGATCAGCAAACTCGGCGGTTCGGAATGGATGAAGGCGAAGAGTGCAGTCACGGCGGCGGTGGAGGAGATGGCGGAGGAACTCTTAAATCTTTATGCAGTCCGCCAGTCTCAACCCGGCTTTCGCTTTTCGGGCGATACCGTCTGGCAGAAAGAGTTCGAAGCTAAATTCCCTTACGAGGAGACTGCCGACCAGTTGCAGGCGGTCGGTGAGATAAAAGCCGATATGGAGCAGGAGCGTCCCATGGACCGTCTGCTCTGCGGCGATGTCGGCTACGGAAAGACGGAAGTCGCCGTCCGCGCCGCCTTCAAGGCGGTGATGGACAGCAAGCAGGTCGCCGTGCTTGTACCCACCACAATTTTAGCGCAACAGCACTACAATACTTTTCGGGAGCGGTTTGCCGACTATCCGGTCACGATTGCCATGCTTAGCCGCTTCTGTTCGCAGCGAGAGCAAAAGAGGACGCTCAGAAGCCTGTCCGGCGGGGCGGTCGACATCGTTATCGGTACACATCGTCTTATCCAGGAAGATGTCCGGTTTAAGGAACTGGGTCTCGTCATCGTCGACGAAGAGCAGCGCTTCGGCGTCGCCCACAAAGAGAGGCTGAAACGGCTGCGGCAAAATGTTGACGTTCTGACTCTTACGGCGACGCCGATTCCCCGTACCATGCAAATGTCGCTTGTTGGGCTGCGAGATATGAGTGTTATCAATGAGCCGCCCGAGGACCGCTATCCTGTACAAACGTACGTTATGGAATACGACGAAGCTCTCGTCCGCGATGCCATCTTGCGGGAGACTGACCGCGGCGGGCAGGTCTACTTCGTGCACAATGCCGTTCAAACCATCGATAAAGTCGCCCGGCACATCCAGAAACTCGTGCCGGAAGCCAGGATTGCCGTCGGGCACGGACAGATGAAGGAAGAAGAACTGGAAAAAGTGATGCTCGAATTCATTGAAGGAGAAGTCGATATTCTTGTCTGCACTACCATCGTGGAGACCGGCCTTGATATTCCCAATGTCAACACCCTCATCGTCGACAACGCCGATCATTTTGGCCTTTCGCAATTATATCAGCTGCGCGGCCGGGTCGGGCGTACGAATCGTCTCGCGGCGGCGTATTTCTTGTACCGGCGGGATAAGGTCCTGACGGAAGTGGCCGAAAAGAGACTGCAGACTATTAAGGAATTTACCGAATTCGGCTCTGGTTACAAAATCGCTCTGCGCGACCTCGAAATCCGAGGCGCCGGGAACCTCCTCGGGCCCGAGCAGCACGGACATCTGCTGGCGGTTGGTTTCGAGCTCTACTGTCAGATGCTGGAGGAGGCCATTCGCAAGGCGAAAGGAATACCGGTGGAAAAGACGGTCGAGCCGGTGATTGAATTGCCGCTGGCCGCTTTGCTGCCGGACACCTATGTCAGTGACGGAAAGCAAAAAATCGGCTTGTACAAGAAAATTGCCGCTACCCGGAGCGAGGCGGACGTCGATGACATTCTGGACGAAATGCAGGATCGGTTCGGTGACTTGCCACCGGAGACCCTCAATCTCCTGACCGTGGCGCGCCTGCGCACCCTCGCCCGGACAGCCGGAATCGCGTCCGTCATTTGGCAGCGGGACCGGGTTATCCTCAAGTTCGCACCGGATGCCATGATTGACGGTGAAAAGCTCTGGCATCTCGTACAGGAACACCAACGTAACGTTATTCTGACGGCGGCGAAAAAGCCTTTCCTCTCATTCCGGTCGGCCGGAGCGATGCCGGAGACGTTGCGCCGTCTGCTTAATTTTATGCGCCGGCTGAAAGATTGCGCTGTTTGCGCGGGGTCGGAACCGGGTAAATTATGAGCAAGGGTTAACAACCGGATATAATATTTTGTCGAACAAGCTGTCCCGGGCGGAGAAGCTTGACTCTTGCTGCCGGGAACGGAGAGAGCGGCTGACGGGCTTTGGAGCAGGGCGGGACAGACTTTTCGAAGAAGATGGCGGCTTACGACCAAATGATAAAATTTTTACATTTTTTTTGAAAGCGGCAAAGTGGGATGGAAAAAATGAATAAAAGTGTAAAATCTCTATATACTATCACTAACAGAGTATACCTATCAATATCTGCGGGATAAAGGAGGGGTGACAGTGAAGGCAACGGGCATCGTAAGAAGAATAGACGATTTGGGAAGAGTAGTTATTCCAAAGGAAATACGGAGAACGCTGCGTATTCGCGAAGGCGATCCCTTAGAGATTTTTGTCGATCGCAACGGCGAAGTCATTTTGAAAAAATATTCGCCGATCGGTGAGTTGGGCGATTTTGCAAAAGAATATGCTGATTCGTTGTATGAAGCAATTGGTCATATTGCTCTTATAGCGGACAGAGATAATGTTATTGCCGTGTCTGGGACCGCTAAGAAGGAATTTCTTGACCGTCCGGTTGGACCGGCGGCGGAGAAAGCGATGGAAGAACGCAAGACAGTTCTCATTAATAATCCGGGCGAGCATAAGCACTGCAAAGACTGCCTGGTTCTGCAAGGCGAAGAAGGCATGTGCAAGTTCAGCACGGAAGTAATTGCTCCCATCATATCGGAAGGTGACCCCATTGGAGTGGTTATTCTCTGCTCCAAGGAACCCAATGTGCAGATGGGTGATCTGGAAATCAAGCTGGCGGAAACGGCCGCCGGGTTTCTGGCTAAACAAATGGAACAGTAAAGTGAAGTCGAGAGGAGCAGCGGAGAAATCACGCTGCTTCTTTTTATGCAGCTGGGCAGGCGGTAGGTTCCCGTTTTACACCCGCCCGTTATCTGGTATAATAATAAGTACCAATTCAGGGTCGCCGACAGGTCGCCGGAAAGTGAGGCAGCGCGGGCAGCATGAATAGAAAGAAAGACAGTTTTCTCAAGGGAGCCTTCATCCTGACGGCAGCCGGCTTGATCAGCCGGCTGCTGGGCGCCGGGTACCGTCTGCCGCTGGCAAGCTTACTGGGTGATGAAGGTATCGGTCTTTATCAGATGGCTTATCCGATTTATACAACAATTTTATCGTTGTCCACGGCCGGCATTCCCGTAGCCATATCCAAGCTGGTGGCGGAAAAAATGGCGGAAGGCGAGAAACGAGGCGCTTATCGCGTTTTTCGGATTTCCCTTATCATGCTGATCGTCGCTGGTTTACTGTCGTCAGTTTGTCTGTTGCTCGGGGCCGATTATCTCTCGCGCCAGGTCCTGCTCGACCCGCGGGCTTATTACGCCGTTATCGGGGTCGCCCCAGCGATATTCCTCGTCTCGATTATGTCGGCGTACCGCGGTCTTTTTCAAGGCTTGCAGACAATGATCCCCACCGCCGTTTCCCAGATAATCGAACAGATAGTTCGAGTAGTGACTGTTTTTGTGCTCGCCGTTCATTTGCTGCCGTTTGGTCTTGAGTACGCGGCGGGAGGTGCGACGTTCGGAGCGGTTACCGGCGCTTTTTCAAGCTTTCTTTTTCTTTTGTTCGTATACTACCGGCATCGTGGCTTGATAGTGCAGCCGTCCGACCGGACTGCGCCGGTAGCTGCGGAAGAGAGCGGCAGCCAGATTATTTATCGAATTGCGACATTGGCGGTGCCCGTCTCCCTAGGTGCTCTGATTCTGCCGCTGATGCAGACGCTTGATACTGTGATTGTCCCGAGCCGCCTCAAGGTAGCCGGTTTTAATGTTAACGAGGCAACCGCTCTGTTTGGGCAGTTGACGGGGATGGCAACGCCGCTTATTAACCTCCCTTCCATTTTGACGGTCGCCCTAGCCACGAGTCTTGTTCCGGCCGTCTCGGAGGCTCTCGCCTTGCGCAATTTTGCGGCTGCCCGGCGCCGGACCTATATCGGCATCCGGATGACGCTTCTGCTTGGTCTGCCGGCGATGGCCGGTTTGTATCTTCTTGCCGATGAAATTTGCTTTATGCTGTATAACAATGCCGAAGCCGGTATTCCCCTCTCTATTCTGGCTGTCGGCGGCATCTTCCTGGGTTTGCAGCAGACGACGTCCGGCATTCTACAGGGCACTGGGCGTTCGTTCCTTCCGGTGCGTAATCTTTTGATTGGGGCGGTCGGCAAAATCATCGTCAGCTATGCGTTGACCGGTATTCCGGCACTGGGAATCCGCGGTGCTGCTCTCGGTACAATCACCGGTTTTTTGCTTGCTTCCAGCCTCAACCTTTATGAGGTGAGGCGTCATATTCGTTTTGTGCCGAACTGGCGTGAACTGATTCTCCTCCCCATGCTCGCGGTCGGCGCCATGGCTATCGCCGTTCGTCCCGTCTACTACGCCTTTTTCGGACTGGTGGCACGGTACGGTCTCGGCTTGCGCTTGCGCGTGGCTGTCGCCGGTCTGTCAACGATTCTGGTCAGTGCCTTGCTTTATGGCGCTATGCTGTTGCTGGTAGGAGGAATTAAGGAAGAAGATCTTGCTCTCCTCGGCCTAGGCAGGGGCAGGGGGTGGAGATTTCTCCGGCGAATTGGCTTATTGAGGAGGTAAAACATGGCAGGAACAATTACAGTTGTTGGGTTGGGACCGGGAGCGCCCGGGGAGATTTCAGTTGAGGTAGACAATTTGTTGTGGGAAAGCAATAATTTGTATCTAAGGACGGAGAGACACCCGGTTGCTGCTTACCTGAAGGAGCGGGGTGCGATATTTGCCTCGTTTGACGATATTTATGATCAATCCGCTACTTTCGAGGCAGTGTACGATACGATTGCCGCTCGGCTGGTGGCGCTGGCCACCGCCGGGGAGGACGTCGTCTACGCCGTGCCCGGTCATCCGCTGGTGGCGGAGGCGTCGGTCCAAACCGTCATGACCGCCGCGGCTGCCGCCGGGATTACTGTCTCCGTCCGGTCGGGAATTAGTTTTCTAGATACGCTGTTTACGGCTCTCTCCTTCGACCCGGCGGCCGGGCTGAAAGTGATTGACGCCTTGCAGATGGCAGTTCAGAAGCCGGATGTGACGGCTGCCAACATTATCACTCAAGTATACAGCCGGGCGGTGGCGGCTGATGTCAAACTGCAGCTGATGGAGCATTATCCGGATGAATACGAAGTCACGGTAATTCGGGCTGCCGGAGTTCCCGGTGAAGAAAAGAAATCCGTCGTCCCTCTTTATGAACTGGATAGGATTGATTGGGTGGACCATTTGACGAGTGTTTTTGTCCCGGCGACTGCTTCCGACAGCCCCAGCCGGCACCGGACGCTCGCGGCGCTCATCGGGGTAATGGAGCGGTTGCGTGGCGAGGGCGGCTGTCCATGGGACCGCGAGCAGACGCACGCGACCCTAAAGCCGTATCTTGTCGAGGAAGCTTATGAGGTTGTCGAGGCTATCGACGTCGGTGCTATGGACAAGGTATGCGAAGAATTGGGAGATCTTCTCCTGCAAGTTGTCTTCCATACCCAATTAGCCGCCGAGCGAGGCGACTTTGTTTTGGCGGATGTGATCGAGAGTATTGTGGAGAAAATGATACGCCGCCATCCTCATGTTTTTGCGTCAACGATTGTGCGCGGCAGCGGTGATGTCCTGCATAACTGGGATAAAATCAAAGCGCAGGAGCGGGGCGGTGCACCGCGGGAATCGGCTTTGTCCGGTGTGCCGAAGCATTTTCCCGCCTTGCTGAAGGCGTTCAAACTGCAGGCGAAGGCGGCCAAAGTCGGATTCGACTGGGACTCCATCGAGGGCGCTCACGCCAAGGTGCGCGAAGAGTCGGCGGAATTGCTGGAGGCACTTTCGCTTGGGAATCGGGCGAAAGTTGAGGAAGAAGTCGGCGATCTTTTGTTCGCCGTCGTCAATGTTGCCCGATTCGCCGGTATCGAGCCGGAAACGGCTCTGCTGCGGACCGCCGAGAAATTTGTCCGCCGTTTCCGGCACATCGAGGCGGCGGCCGCCGCCTCGGGTCGGCTGCTGACAGAAATGACATTGGCGGAAATGGATGCGCTCTGGGAGGAAGCGAAAGGTAATTGACGGGTGGTGAAGAGGTGCGTTTAGACAAGTTTCTTAAGATCAGTCGGATTATCAAGCGGCGGACAGTGGCGAAAGAAGTTTGCGATAAAGGGAAGATCGAAGTCAATGGCCGCCCGGCCAAGCCGGCGGCTGAGGTTCAAGCGGGCGACACTCTAGTCATCCGCTTCGGCCGCAAGACGCTGGAGGTTAAAATCCTGGCGACCCCGGCCGCAGTGCGGGCGGGCGAAGCGGCGGACATATACCGGGTTATCGCCGAGACGTATACCGGCTCGGCCGGCGCCATAGAGGACTGGTGAGCCGGAATACCCGACGGAGAAATTCCGTCGGGTATTCTGATTCGCGCCCCCGACCTCTCCCGGAATGATTATTGCGTTTCCTGGTGCAGGCATGAGGCCTTCCGTCTTTGCTGCTTGAAGTCTGTTAAAGGAATGTTGTCACCGGTAAAAATCTGCCGGTTGGCATACCGGCATAAACTGTCTCCAGCCGCATATTAATGGCATTAAGAGAAACATCCGGCAGCGGAAGGAGGGTTTAAGATGGCGGAGGATAAAAATGGCGGGGATTATCGGCATCAGTTGACGTTGACGAACCGGGAGATCTGTTCTATCAAGGGGGTCGGGCAGGTCATCAGTTTTGACGATGCCGAGATAGTTCTGGATACCGAGATGGGAGTCCTGACAGTAAGCGGGGAAGAAATGCATATCAAACAGCTCGATCTTGACAAAGGGATTATTTCCATTGACGGGCTCATCCGGCGGATGGAATATGCCGACAATGTGCGGTCCCGGGGCGGCAAAGGCAAGGGCAAGGGGTTACTGGAACGCTTGCTCAAATAGTTCGCTCCGGTGCAGCGCCGCGTCATCATGCTGCCCCGGCCAGGCCGGCGGCGACGGAGCGGGGTGGTTGTTTGCTTTCGCTTGACTTTCAGTTCCAGGCGTTTTGCATCACGATTGTCGCAGGCGCGACCGTCGGTATTCTGTTCGATGTTTACCGGATTATCCGGGGCCTAACCGGCCCGGGCCGGCTTTTCACTTGTCTCGGCGACCTTCTGTTCTGGGCGGTGGCTGCTTCCATTGTTTTTGCTTTTCTTATTTATGGTAATTGGGGCGAAGTTCGTCTTTACGTTTTCATCGGTCTGGCCGCCGGTGCGGGAATCTATTTCCGCCTGTTCAGCCGGCCGTTGCTCCGCCTGCTGATCGGCCTGACCCGCCTGCTCCGCTTCATCATCCGCAAGACGACCTGCTTTTTCCTTGTTGTTATCCTTCTGCCTTACCGGGTGGTACGTCGGATTGCCGGCTGGCTTTTCGTTGTTCTGGCTTTCCCTTTCCGTCCTCTGGTGCCTCGTTTTGCTCCCGTCCGTCGCCGGGTGTCTGCCCTGCTGCCGGCTGCAAAGCAGAGGTTATGGGATTTCTGCGGGAGAATTATTAAGAAAGAATGATGCCCAGGCAGGAAATGGCAGCCTGACGGCGAAATCTCTTTTGAATCATAATCCCCGGATAGGAGAGCAGATTGGATGATACGCAGGCGCGGCCGACGTTTTACTGTTAATCCGGAAAATGAGAATATTCTCCGCTTCCCGGCGGACAGGCCCAGACGGCGTCCGTGGTTGAAGGCCGCTCTTGCCCTAATCCTGTTGTACGTCGGTGTTCTTTTAGGTGTGCAACAATATCGCCTTTATCAGATTAACCAAAAAATTGCCGCCGTTAAAAGCGAGATTGCTGCCGCCCAGCAGCAAAAGGCGGAACTCGAGGTGTTGGCGGAAAATCTCCAGACGGATGAATATATCGAAATGATTGCCCGAAAGAGGCTCGGACTTGTCAAACCGGGCGAAATCCAATATTACCCGGTTCCAATCGGGACGGAGGAATAACTGCGCCACAGGCCGGTTTTCGCCATCTGTCCGGTCTTTTAGTGCTTCCGGTGACTTGACTAGTTTTTGGCCCTCGTGTATAATTTAAAAATAGATATAAATAGATTAAATAACGCGGGGAGGAATCTTGCTCGTATGTCGCTTGCTTTGGGGGCCATAGTTGAAGGGACGGTTTCAGGGATAACAAATTTCGGTGCCTTTATTGAATTGCCGGGGGGACAAGTCGGCCTGGTTCATATTTCCGAGATTGCGGATGCTTACGTTAAGGATATCCGGGAATACTTAAAAGAAAAAGATCGGGTCAGCGTCAAAGTTATTTCCATCGACGGCAAAGGGAAAATCGGCTTATCGATTAAGCAAGCCCAGCCCGCGCGGGCCCGCGGCCGGAGCTCGGATAATTACCGGGTTGCCCGGATGTCTTTCGAGGACAAATTGGCGAAATTCCTCAAGGAAAGCGATGAAAAGCAGAGCGATTTGCGGCGCAGCACCGATGCGAAGCGCGGCGGCCGCGGTTCGCCCCGTCGCTTTGACGGCGAATAGAGAGCAGGCAGAGCACTCCGCACCCGGAGTGCTTTAATTATCTTGCCATACCGGCGTAAAATGCTGCCACCCTTGTTATTCGGCAGTCAAATTTTGTTGATAAGGAGGTAATCTTGTGCTGGCGGCCGCTATCGACATCGGCACCATCTCCGTTCGTCTGCTGGTCGCTTCCGTCGACGTATCCGGCATAATTCCCTTGCAACAGGGAATGATCATCACCCGTCTCGGCGAAGGCGTCGGCCGGACCGGCGAACTACAGTCTGCCGCTATTGACCGGACGCTCTGCGCTGTCCGCGACTTCTGCGCGCAGGCCCGCACCCGCGGCGCGGAGTGTATTTTCGCGGTAGCCACGAGCGCCGCCCGGGACGCGCGCAACGGGAACGTCCTGCTCAAGCGAATTCGGTCGGAAACCGGGGTCGCCGTCCGGATAATTCCCGGGCCAGAAGAAGCGGAATTGAGTTTCACGGGTGTCAGGCTTGGCCTGGCTCAGACAGTTCCTTTCGCCGTCGTCGATGTGGGCGGCGGCAGCACGGAGCTAATCGGCGGCGGGATGGACGGAATCCGGTATCGGCAAAGTATCGATGCCGGCGCGGTGCGGATGACTGAGGGTTATCTCCGGCACGACCCGGTAGACGCGGCGGAATATGAAGCTATGATTGAAACGGTCGATGGTCTTCTGCAGCCGGTTGTCGTACATGTAAACCGTGACACATATCCTGTTCTTACTGCCGTGGGCGGGACGGCGACGACGGCGGCCGCAATCCGGCAGTGCCTCGCAGTCTACGACCCGGAAAAAGTCCATGGCTTCATACTCTCGCGCGCCGATCTTATCGAACTCATCGCGAAAATGAAGAATCTGCCGCTTGCGGCAAGGCGGCAAACGCCCGGCTTGCAGCCGGAGCGAGCCGATCTGGTTGTGGCCGGAATGGCGATAATCGAGCGGACTATGGTCGGCGGCGGCTGGGATGCCGTCGTCATCAGCGAAGCCGATATCCTGCACGGGATCATTTGGGATAATGTGCAGCGGATGGTGCCCGATGCCATCGATACCTAAAGCCATAAACTTTGCTTATGACAATGTTAATAGCAATTCCCCCTTTTCTTAAATCACTAGAAAGCCGCTTTTGTGCTCCGTTGCGTTCAATTGTTACAAATGGAATTTTCGCCAATATCATCCATGGACTATAAAATTTAATTTTACCCTTGACCCAAGCGCAGTTTTATAATATAATAAAATTTGCTTGCAGCAAATAAATGAATGACGCGGGGTGGAGCAGTTCGGTAGCTCGTCGGGCTCATAACCCGGAGGTCACAGGTTCAAATCCTGTCCCCGCAACCAAGTCTTTTTGGCGGCGTAGCTCAGTTGGCTAGAGCATTCGGTTCATACCCGAAGTGTCACTGGTTCAAATCCAGTCGCCGCTACCATATAATGGGCCATTAGCTCAGTTGGTAGAGCACCTGACTCTTAATCAGGGTGTCCCGGGTTCGAGTCCCTGATGGCCCACCATCAAAACGCACTAACGGCGCGGGTTTGCGCCGTTGTTTTTGTATTTCTGCCCGCCAAAGAGATACCCCCGGCCAGGCCGGGGGATCATTATTGCCTCCGCGTCTACCGCTTATTCTGCCTCAATTTCCGAACTCTGCCTTGATAATCTCCTTTACACTCTTCACAATCTCCTCCGCGAGAGCCGCGCCGATGGCCGCGCTAGCCCCGTTCGCCGTGAACAGGATGCCGCTTGCCGGTACAAGCCCTTTCGGTTCCGGGTAAACGAGCGGACCCGGCTGATGTTTTTCCCCTTTCTGATCCGGGATCATCTCCGTCCGGACCAGGTCGGGGCGGTAATGCATGATCAGCGATGTTTCAGTTAGGCTGGCGTGCTCTACTTCCCAGCCCGGAAAGCCGGTCGGGAAGAGGGTCTCCAGCGTTTTAGCCTTGACGATATCCCACCAGTTGACGATGACGACTTTCACATCTGGCCGGACCGCCGTCACGAGCTGGGCCGCCTCGCCGATAAAGGCGGTATTCTCGAAATGGCCGTTCATGATCAGGAATTTCCGAATGCCCTGACGGACGAAGTCGTTCAGAATATCCCTGACCAGGAGAATCAGCGTTTCCCCAGAGAGCGCGGTCGTGCCGGGAAAAGACTGTCCCCCGCCGGTTGCGGGTGAAGAACGGTAGGCGTAATGCAACGGCGGTGCGGTGATTACCGGCTCTGTTTCACCCAGCTGCAGGGTGAGGTGATAAGGAATCAGCAGGTCGACGGACAGCGGCAGATGCGGTCCGTGCTGCTCCACTGAGCCGACGCACAGGGCGATGATCGAATTGTCTTTTTGGGCGGCGAATTCGGTCCACGCCATCTCGGTCATTGCGGTCGTTTTTTCGGTCATTGCTATCCCCCCTCAGAATTTACTCCGCCCGCCGCAACGTCAGTTGGGCGATGATGGTAAGAGCGATGGAAACGGTGAAAACGACGGTGCCGATGGCATTGATCGTTGGGTTGATGCCGCTCCGAATCATTCCGTAAATATATACCGGCAGCGTCTGGCTGAAGCCGCAGACAAACCAGGAGATGATAAACTCGTCGAAGGACAAGGTGAAGACAAGGAGCCCGGCTGCGATTATCCCGGGTAGCGCCTGCGGGATGATGACCCGCAGGATAGTCTGCAGATGGCTTGCCCCCAGGTCCCAGGCCGCCTCGTCCAGGCTCTTAGGGACGGTGTTGAGACGGGTGTTGATCAGGACGAGCGACAGCGGCGCGCTGAAGACGAGATGGCTGATCCAGACGGTCAGGAGCGACTGTCTGATGCCGAGACGGGTGAAAAGGATCAGCAGCCCCAGCCCCAGGAGCATCCAAGGCACGGCAAGTGGGGAGATCATCCCGAGGAGCAGGAGATTCTTCCCCCGGATTTTGCTGTGGCGAAGTCCGTACGCTCCCAGACAGCCGAGAAGCACCGCCGCCGCCGCCACCCCGACGCCGACGACCGCGCTGTTCCGCAGCGCGGTGAGCAGGTCGAGACGGCTGAGCATCTGTGCGTACCAATGCAGGCTGAAGCCGCGCCAGGGCAGACTGGAAAAACGGTCGCTGTTGAAGGAAAAGGCGATGGTCACCAGGATGGGAGCGAACAGAAAGAGCAGGGTGAGGCCAAGGTATATCCGCAGGGAAGTTTCGGTTCGCCGGCTGTGCAATTTCATTTAGACCAGCCTCCTTCCACCCGGCTGCCCGTTTTCATCCAACGCGACAGGACGGAGAGTACCAGCAGAATTGTCGTGACCATGATTACCGCGAAGGCCGAGGCCATCGGCCAGTCGATATTCCATTGGATGGCGTCGGCCACCAACTGCGGAAAGACGCGCTGGATCTGCCCGCCGAGGACGGACGGGGAGACGAAATCCGAATAGGCGAGAATGAAGATGAACATCGCGCCGGAAACGAGTCCGCCGGAACTTAAGGGGAGGATGACCTGCCGGAAAACCTGAAAGCCGTTCGCGCCCAAGTCTTTCGCTGCCTCAAGCAGGCGGCGGTCGATATTCTCGAGGGTGGTGTACAGGTTCAGGGTCATTATCGCCAGGAGGTAATGGACCAGGCCGATGGTCGTAGCCTGCGGGGTGTACAGGATATTGACCGGCTCGCGCACCAGTCCCAGCAAGGCCAGGAGATAATTCAGGAGGCCTTTGTTGGCCAGGATGATTTGCCAGGAGTAGGCGCGGACGAGATAGTTTGTCCAGAAAGGGGCGATAACGGCGACTAGCAGCGGCAGCCGCCACCGTTTCGGAACGGCGAAGGCGAGCGCATAGGCCAGCGGATACGCGAGCAACGTCGTCAGGACGACGGTTTTGCCCGCGAGCCAGAGAGAATTCAGATATGCTTTGTGATACATGGCCTGGGAAAGGATGTACCGATAATTGCTGAGCGTCCAGGCCGGGACAAGGCGGTAATTCTCCATCGTCATAAAGCTGGCGAGAAAGATATATACGGCCGGAACCACATAGAAAAGCAGCATCCAGCCGCTGATCGGCAGGAGCCAGACGGCCGGGTCCGCCTGCTGGCCGCTCAGTCGCGGCGGACGGCTCATCCTGTTTCCTCCCCGGTCGCCACTTCAGTTTTGGGGAGGATGATCGCGTCGGGGATATCCCAACTCAGGCGGACTTGCGTTCCCGGCGCAATCCCGCTTTTCCCCAGCGTCTCGGCTGCCATTACGACTCCGCCGCCGATGGTGACAATATACTTCGTCGACAGCCCCCGGTAGATGACCTGCCGGACTATTCCTTCCGCTGTGCCCCGCTCCGGGGCGATATTCGCATCTGGAGAGGAGATGGCAATCTTCTCCGGCCGCAGACAAAGAACGGCCGCGGCACCGTCCGCCGGTTTCACTGTCCGGCCCGGGCAGCCGCGCAGGACGCCGTAAGTTTCTGCCTGTACCTGTCCGGCCGGATGGTAATTACCCTCCATCAAATTGCATTCCCCGAGGAAGGCGGCGACAAAAGGTGTCGCCGGTGCTTCGTACACCTCGGCCGGAGTACCCATCTGCTCAATCCGGCCATTGTGCATAATGGCAATCCGGTCGCTCATGGTCATGGCTTCTTCCTGATCGTGGGTTACATAGACGAATGTCTGACCGAGTTGTTTCTGAATGTTCTTGAGTTCCATCTGCATTTGCCGGCGGATTTGTGCGTCGAGGGCACCCAGCGGCTCATCAAGAAGAAGAACGGCCGGTTGCAGGACGAGAGAGCGGGCGAGCGCCACCCGCTGTCTTTGCCCGCCGCTCAGCTGGTGCGGTTTGCGTTTAGCGTATTCCCGCAGTCCTACGGACCGGAGAATCTCGCCGACCTTTGTTCTGATTCTATTGGGCCCGGTTTTACGCATCCGGAGGCCGAAGGAGACGTTTTCTTCTACTGTCATGTGCGGAAACAGGGCGTAATCCTGGAAAACCATGCTCGTGTTGCGCCCGGCCGGCGGGATTCGGGTGACCTCACTGCCCTGGATAAAGATCCGGCCGGCGTCGGGCAGTTCAAAGCCGCCAATCATCCGCAGTGTCGTCGTCTTGCCGCAGCCGGAAGGGCCGAGCAGGGTCAGGAATTCTCCCGGCGGCACTGCGAGGCTGATTCCCCTGACCGCCTCGACTCGCCCGTAACGTTTCACAACTCCGTCAATTTCTACATCATGCGGCATCTGTCTTCACCTCACGCAGTGGGGGAGGCATATAAAGATTTGCCTCCCCCTGGTAGTTTTGCGGAGAGATTGCTGCAATACCGGAACGGTAAATATCTCCCGCCGGGTTATTGGCTTTTGAACTGCTCCCAGATTTGCTGCCATTTTGCTTCATCGGCCGGGACCTTGCGGGTGGCGATTCGTGCGAGCATCGTGTCCATCAAGGCCGGATCGTCCATCCGCAGCAAAGCGGCCTGATCAGGTTCGAGGTGCTGGGCGGCGAGTTTATTCGGGACGGTTGAATGGAAGGCGTCGGCCCAAGCTAATTTGGCCTGCACTTCCGGTGTGGTCATGTACTGGACAAACGTTTTGGCCGCCTCCGGATTCTGACTGTTTTTCAGGATTGCGAAGGATTCCGTCCAGGAGACGCCGCCTTCCTCCGGCATGACGACTTCGATTGGATAGCCTTGTTCTTTCAGCAGCACCTGGAGCCATTCGCCGCCGAAGCTGAGCCAGGCGCTTTCGTTCGCCAAAGCTTGGATGGTATCGGAGTTGGTCGCCGCAATTGCTCCAACCTGCGGCCGCAGTGAGAACAGTTTGTTCTCCAGTTCGGTCATGACGTCGCCTTCGATATCGTAAGGCTGGGAATGGCCGAGATAACAGCCGAGCATGCCCATGTTCGGCAGGTACCAGTCGAAGAGAACGACTTTACCCTGATAATTTGGATCCCACATGACAGCCGTCGACTTGGCTTCTTCTGCGGTGACATGGTTGGAATTGTAGACGATGCCGTAATAGCCCCAGCGGCTGACGATACCATACATTTTGCCGTCGACGTATACCTGGTCGAAATTCTGCCAGTGGTCGTAAAAATTGGTTATCTCCGGATAATCCTTTTCATCCAATTCTTCAATCAGATCCGCCTGGACGAGCTTTTCGATCCAGGGCGTGTCAGGAGTAGTGACATCCCATTCACCCGGCTTGGCGCTCGACAGGATGGAAAACATCTGATCGGAACTGGGATAAATCTTGGCATTGACCTTGACGCCGTATTTTTCCTCAAAAGGCTGGATAATCTGCGCTTCCTCGTAACCAGGCATCACGAGAATGTTCAGAGTGCCGCCGATATAGTCGTCGTCTTGGTTTTCAGCTGCCGGCTGCCCGGAGCAACCGGTCAGGGCAAGGCCGATTATTGTCAGAATGAGAAATATGGCGAGTGCTGTCTTTTTCATTGCTTCTCTCCTTTCGTATTTCCCAGGCGGTACGATGCATAGATATTAATGCTAAGCGTCTAATCACGCCCGGTGGAAATAATTATTCAGATAATAGCATGAATATGCTTTCGCGTCAAGATAGTTTTTTAATTTTTCCGTCGGGAAATAACCGTCGGTTTTCCGGCTTTATGCTCCGAACGGTGCTGGCATTCCGCCGCCAGTCTTGACAAGCCCCAGTCTTGCTGTTATTCTCAAACTGTCAATCAGCATAATGAAAAGGGGGAAATGTCATGCCCAGACTGACCGCGGGGCAGATGATGCCTGACTTCCAGTTTCAGACTCCTTTCCGGCCGGGATTGCGTTTTCGGCCGGCCGCCGGCGGCAAAAAAACAGTTTTGCTTTTTCTCCGCTATTATGGCTGCACCCTCTGCCAGCTTGATATCAGACGTCTGGCGCAAAACTATGACAAGATTGAGGCCGCGGGTGGTCAGGTTTTTGTCGTTCTCCAGTCCGAACCGGAAACGATTGCCGGGCAGATGGCTGAGAATGACCTGCCGTTCATGCTTATCTGCGACCCGGCGCAGACGCTGTACAAAGAATTTGCGATTCCGGTGGCGGCTTCGGTCGAGGAAATGCTCGGCGGGAAGACGAAGGCTAAGATCGCCGAACTGGAAGGTACCGGCCTCAAGCACGGGAAATACGAAGGCGAGGAGCAGCAACTGCCGGCCGTCTTTGTCGTGGACACGGACGGGAGGATAACTTATGTGCATTACGCAAAAGACTTGGCTGATATCCCCAATGTGGACGAAATGGCCGAACTGCTGAAATAAAGAGAAAAGAGCCGGCCGGGCGCGGTAATTCGTGCCCGGCCGGCTCTTTTCTCAAGGCCGGGATTGACTGCTCGCGGGAAGAGAATTGGCAATTAATTGCAGGTGTTTTTCCGGGTTTGCCGAAACTATCCTTATCTATACTGCCATACAATAATCAGCACAACCGCCTTCACAGCGGTTATATAACGGTGCAGCGAATAACGCTTGGGAGGCGATGAAGTGGATGACCTGTATGCCGGTTTCGCGGACCGGTACGATTTATTTTCCGGCGGATTCGGCCGTCACAGCCCCGCCAAAAGCGAATTTTTCCGCCGCTTGTTTGAGCGGCACGGGGTGCTGCGGGTGCTGGACTGTGCCTGTGGGACGGGCAACGACCTGCAGCTCTTCCACAGTCTGGGCTGCGAGGTGCACGGATCGGATATCTCGCCGGCGATGCTGGCGCGGGCGCGGCGAAACCTCGCGGGCAGTAGCTTGGCTGTCCCTTTGCGGCAGGCTGATTACCGGGAATTGCCACGGTACTATGACCGGCCGTTCGACGCGGTGCTGTGTCTTTCCAGTTCCATTGATCACATGCCGGATGGGGCGGAGGCGGTCCGGGCTTTCACCAGTATGCGCGGCGTGCTGCGGGAGGGCGGTATCCTGGTGCTGACCCAGGGGACGACCGATAAACAATGGGCGGAAAAACCGCGCTTCATCCTCGCGGCGGACGAACCGGAATACTCCCGCCTTTTCGTTCTGGATTACCTGGACGGAGGCGGCGCCCGGTACAATATCCTCGATATTCTGCGGGACGGGGAGAAACCGCGGCTGGAAATCTGGAGCGCGGCTTACGCCCGTTTCTATCTGCGGGACGACCAGGAGGAACTGCTGCGGGAAACTGGCTTCCGCGATATTTCCTTTTACGGTTCCTACTCCTTTGAGCCTTACGACAAAGCAGCCAGCAATTACCTGATTACGGTTGCCGGGCGATAAAGCGGGATGCGGGTAATAATGGAATCCAATGAGCCTGAAAGTTCAGAAGGGGAGGCCTCTGCTAATGAGCACAAAAGGATATATCCAGGTTTACACCGGCAACGGCAAAGGCAAAACGACGGCCGCCATCGGTCTTGCCGTCCGCGCCCTCGGGGCGGGGAAGAAAGTCTTCTTCCTGCAGTTCATGAAGGCGAAGAGTTACAGCGAACACCGGATTCTGCCCGGCATTTCGCCGCATCTGACTCTGGAGACGGTGGGAAAACCTTTCTTCATTATTAAAGAAGGGTCGATGCCGGATACGGAACTGGCGAAGTGGCGGGAAAAAGCCGTCATTTTCCCGCCCGGCAAACCGCCGGCAGAATATGTCGCGCTGATTCGGCGGGGGATGGAGCGGGCCCGGGCGGCAGTTGCCGGGACGGAATTCGACTTGGTAATCCTCGACGAGCTGATTGTCGCCCTGTCGTTCGGTCTGGTGACGTGGGAAGAAGTGAAAGCGCTTCTGGAGCAAAAAAGCGAAGGCGTGGAACTCGTCCTGACCGGCCGGGGCGCCCCACCGGAACTGGTCGAGCGGGCCGATTTGGTAACCGAGATGCGCGAAATCAAACATTATTATACGCAGGGAGTGGAAGCCCGGCCGGGAATTGAGAATTAACGCGGAGCGGGGAAGGACATTTTGCGTGGATGACCATGTTGGAACAGCATTACGCGGGGCTTTCGCCGCTCCGCCTGCCGTAGCGGGCAATCCGGGATTAGGACAGGAGGGAAGAGGATGGACACACCGCCGAAGGGTAGTAAGGCCAGAGAGGACCGGCGCTTCTTTCGGGTGAAGTTTGTCGAGCCGCTCAAGGGCAGGCTCAAACCAGTATACCCCGAGACGGAGACGGTTGTACCCGCCACCGGGGAGGTAGCGCCCGTCCTGGATTTGAGTACAACCGGCGCGCGGGTCAGGATCGAAGCCAAACCGCCGCCCGGTAAAAAAGTCGTCGTTGATCTGTCCTTCGACTTGGATGAGAGCAGTTTCGCTGATCTGCGCGGCGAAGTAGTCTGGAGCCGGAGCGAAGAACGCGTATACGCCTGCGGCATCAGTTTCGTCGGGTTGCCCGTCCGGCAGGAAAGACGCCTTTTTCAGGCCTTGAACAGCTATCAGATCAAAAAAGCCAGGTACAGTGACATCTTGCACAAGGGCACCAGCCTGCGCTATCGGAACAAGATTAGGCAGATTCTGGAACTCTTGCCTTACCCGGCCTTGCTGATATCGGACGAGCGGCGGATAGTCGCGGTCAACCGACCGGCGGAAGTATCGGGACTTGCGCCGGGACGGAGCTGCTTTGACGCCGTATTTGGGGCTAACGCGGTTTGCCGTCACTGCCGCCTGGAGGAGGCGGTAACGAGTGAGAATATTGCGCGGCTGGAAATGATCTTTAACGGCCGGCCGCACGAATTCACCTGGTTCTATCCGGGAGGCGGGTACGTGATTTACTGCATCAGGGAAATGCCGGACTGAAGTCAGGCCGGGCAAAGCCGGTTTCTCTGTCCGGACAGCGATGTTTGTTCAGACTATCCGGAGCGTGTTAATCATTTCCTCCACCGCTTCCTTTCTCCGGCGGTTCAGGCTGTTCAGGTAATCCACGAACCGCTCCTGCCATTCCGCGGCTTCTTCCCGGCGACCGAGCGCCGCCAGGCGCAGCGGACCTGCCCGCAGTTCTGCCTCGAATACGACGCGGCCCAGAACGGCGAGGGTCGTGACGTCCAGCCGCCGGAACACAGCCGTGTATTCTTCCCCGTACAGGCAGTCCGCTTCCAGCACATCGACGAGATCTTCCGGGGAGTTGACCTCGGCCAGAATTACGGCCGCCTTGGTTTTTTTATTCCGGCTTTCCGCAATCCGCCGGCAGACGGCGGCGAAGGTTCGGTCATCCATTCTGGCCCCGCCGAGGAAGACCGGTCCGGACGGCCCGGGCGCGGCCTCGGTCAGGATAAGATTTCCGAGGCTGCTGCATTCCGCCGCATTCCGCACCCGCAGGGCCAGCTCCGCCACGCCGCTGCGCACGTATTCGGCCGTTTCCGGGTCAAGGGAGAGGTCTGTGACGATCCGGGCGAGGGAGTCGCGAATGGCCGCTTCCGTTTCGGCCGGGTCCAGCCCGGCAATCTGCCGCTCTACGGCCGCAGCTTCTGCCGGGGTAAGAAGCAGGCTGCCGGCTGCCCGCCCGGACAGCGTAGCGAAAACGGCATTGCCGACGACTGTTTCACAGATATTGACCATGGACACCCGGTAATCGATTCTGTTAATCCGCCCGAAACTTTCCAGGAGCCGCCGGATTTCTTCCGGAGGGAAGCGGCGACAGATCTCATTTTCCAGCGCCAGCTGCTTAAGATACCGGTGGATATAGAAGACGCCCGGCAAATCCGGGACGGGGCGCAGAAGGGGGTAGTCGATGCCGGCCATTATCTCATGGGCGCCGAATAAGACTTCGTAAGTCAGAAAAAACTCGGGCAAAGCTTCGTTGATGGTGTAACTGTAAGATGCGAGCGATATCGGCAGCTTTCCCCGCCGCACTTTCTTATACATTTCCTTCGCTTCCGCCAGGCACGCCGCGATGTTTTGCACTCCCTCCCGGTACAGTTCCCGGAAGGGTTTTTCCCGCAGGCGGCGCCGCGCTTCTGCCCGACCGGCGGGGCTGCTGATGGCGGCGTTGACGGCGAGCAGGAGGGAGCGCAGGAGCCTCTCCGCCGTTTCCACCCGGACGGATGTGCTTCCTCCCGCCGTGTAGCGCTGAATTAAGTCCTGCAGGACAGCCATGATTTGCTCGCGGCAAGCGTCCGCCGCTGGCGGATCGGCCGGCACTATTTGCAGGAAGGCGAGCGCGGTTTCTTCCGGTTCATTCCAAGCCGGCTGCGGTCTGTTCGGGGCCGGAATTACCGCTTGCTTGATATCTTCTTTCATCTGTTCTTCGCCTCGTTTCCCCAGGCATTCACTGTTTTCTGCTCCCAGCGGAACCGCGCTACGATTCCGGCCGCCACTTTTCCCTTCAACAGCTCAATATCGCCGCGGCACTCGTTTTCGTAAGCTTCTTTCAGACGGGTGATCAACTCGTCATCCCCGAGTGTGTCTTCCGTTTCGTTTTTCAGATAATAGAAGATTTCGTGGAGATCATGCAGGAGAGCAGGATACTCCTCCTGCCGGACGAAAGGGGAGGGGGAGAAACTCAGAATTAACCGCTGGGTAACTCTTGTGCCGATATCGACGCGTCCGTGCTCGCGAAGAATGCGGCTGCGCTCGTCGAGGATCTCCGCCGCCTGCGCGGCCGTGAGTGCCAGGCCGTGCCGGGCGCTCACGGCGTTCGTCGCCGTGATTTCCTTGATCTGCTGCGCTTTCAGCCGCGCCGCGAATTCCCGTGGGACCGGCAGCCAATCCATGTGATTCCTCCTCTCCGCACAATGGGGCAGAAAATTTTCCGGAACGGCTTGACAAATAGCTTGCGATATGATATATTAATTGTAACATAGGCTTGTTGTATTTATATAACACTAACAGCATCCTTCACTATATCTCCCCTTTGGCTTGTTGTCAACGTTATATTTTCATCCGCCAAAAGCCGGCCAGGAACGGCCGGCTTTCCCTGCTTCCCGGCTGGGCTTTCCCTTGCTGCCGGGCACCCCGGTTTCCGGGCGCGAAGCCAACCAATCCTGCGGCCAAGCGACTTAAACCGGTTCTATTCCCTCTGCCGGGAGTGCATCAGGTTAACCGGAGAATGGCAAGGATAGTTGATTTTTCCGCCTTATGGTATACTTTTTTTGGCTTCCGTGCGGCGGAAGCGGAAATGCGGCAAGAATGGCGGCATCTGACGCTGCAATAGAAGCCGGAAGCGGGGCAGATAGAATGAAGTTTGACTTGGTAACTTTTTTAACCGACCCGTTTGTGCTTGTTTTCAGCGCGGTCTTTTTCGGACTGTTGCTGGGCGGGATCAGAATCGGCCGTTTTGACCTCGGGGTTTCCGGGAGCCTGTTCGTCGGCTTGGGCATCGGCTGGTATGTCTATGGACATTATGCTCTGCCTTATGACGGGGCCGCCGTCGTGCCGCAATTCGCGGCGGCGATTCTCCGGGATGGCCTTGTTCCCAAACAATTATTCACCTTGTCGCTCATCCTGTTTGTTGCCTCGGTCGGCCTGCTGGCCGCCCGGGACTTGGGAAGGGTAATCAGGCTTTACGGGTTCAAATTTGTTATTCTGGGCATGAGTGTGACACTCGCCGGAGCGGTGGGCATCTTTGCGCTGGCTCGCCTGAGCGGCGGTCAGAACCCGTTCGCGGTTGCGGGAGTATACACCGGAGCCCTTACCAGTTCCCCGGGACTGGCCGCCATGCTCGAAATGGTGGCAGCCCAGGGGCAGGAGGCCGAAGCGCTCGTCGGCTACGGTTATGCGGTCGCCTACGCTCCCGGCGTCCTGATTGTCATTCTGGCGATGCAGTTTTTCCCGCTCCTCTTCCGGATTGATCTCGCCGAAGAGAAGGAACGGTACCGGCGGGAGATGGCCGCGGCCGGGGCGGCTGGCCGGGATATCCCGGAAGTGCCGCTGGATATCGCCGCGTTCGCTTTTGTTTGCCTCGCCGGCTATTATCTCGGTTCCCTGAAAATTTATCTCGGTCCGGTCATCCGTTATTTCAGCCTTGGGGCTACCGGCGGCATTCTGATTGCGGCTTTGCTCTTCGGTTACATCGGCCGGCTCGGGCCGCTGACGTTCCGGATGAATCCGCGTATTCTGGGCGAAATCCGCGAGCTTTCCCTCGCCCTGTTTCTTGCCATTGTCGGGCTGCGCTACGGATACGACACGGTTGCCGCTTTTACTGGGGGCGGTGCCGTTTTGGCCGTCTTCTCTTTCCTCGACGGCCTGTTCGCCGTTTTGGTCGGGTTTGGCCTGGGGCGCTACGTTTTCGGCTTAAACTGGATTATCCTTTCCGGGGCGCTGTGCGGGGGGATGACGAGCACTCCGGGACTCGGCGCGGCAATCGACGCGGCCAAAAGCGATGATGTGGCGGCCGGTTACGGGGCGACTTATCCGTCCGCTCTCCTGGGCATGGTGATTTGCTCCATCCTGTTGATCAATCTGGTTTGACCTGGTGGCAGCAGGCGTAGAATAGCCGTCCCGGAAAGCCCGGGGCGGCTATTTACTCTTGTTTTTCAGGTAACCCAGGATAATACACTCTTTGCATCTCCCTGGGTAATCCAATTCAGAAGATGTCCGGGGCGGGAGATCAGAAATGAGATCAAATCATCCTTTGCCCGGCCTTTTACCGTCTTCCTGATTACGGGAGAGGCCAGGCAGTATGCATAGAAAACCGGCGCAATATTAATTATTCGTGGTGCGCAGCGTCTTCCTGGGTTTCATGGATTGTACCGTGGGGGTGCTCGGGCGGCGCATAGATGGAATACAGTTTCAGCGGAATGCCGCCGGTATTGATCAGGTTGTGCCATTTGCCGGCCGGGATCAGGATAACGTCATCGTCAGCGACGGGGCGCCGGAAATCCAGCCAGTCTTTTCTGTCTCCCATCATCACGAAGCCCTGTCCTTCTTCAACGCGGATAAACTGATCGACATCCGGATGCATTTCCAGTCCGACGTCCCCGCCGACTCTAATGCTCATCAAAGTAAGCTGCAGATACCTTCCGGTCCAGAGAGCAAGGCGAAAATAATTGTTTTGTTTGGCAGCTTCCTCGATATTGATGACGAAAGGCTCCGGTCCATAATCCCGTAGCGGCAGGCATGGATTCGGACAGTTTGGGCGATCGGGCCAGCAGCACCAGGGGCACACAAAACCGCAATGAGATGGGCGCATCGGGTAGCCACCGCCCATATTCATCGTTTTGTCAGCTTGGCAAGGGGGCGGAGAAGGATTATTAATATTGCTCATCTTGTTCCGTCCTTTCATAGATTGATTTGCAATTATCATATTCGTGAATTTATGTGATGTTCTCCGGTGCACAGGGTGAAGAGGACCTGGTCAGTGAAATAGGCTGATATCTGCTTAAGACAGGACGATGATACCATGTGTAATTGGTATATTCACTATCAACACCGCAAAGACGCCGCAACCGGTTGTTTCACTGTGCCATCTTTACATAAATATCAAAGGAGAGTATGTCTGGACAAAAGCAAGACCCTGCAATCACGAAGATTGCAGGGTCGACTTGTTGATAGAAAGTGTACGGGTGTCAAGCCCGCAGGTCATGCTTTACGAAACAGCCGTCCTTCCGGTCAGCCCGCCAAAGCGTGTTTTAGGAATCGATGCGGTATGTTTTGTCCTGCATTCCACGCATGGACATATGTGCACAGCAAAGCCGTTCATACAGAAGCCATTGCTCATCAACTGTTTTTGCCACAGTATTGAAGTAATCGATGACCACATCGCGGGCATAGTCATGGGATGTGAAGTGACCCATATCCGCGGCAAGATTGTCCACAAACGTCACGTCCGCGTCCTGATCCGCAAAGCCGTATTTTTTCAGAAACGCCAAAGCTTCCTCTCGGGACCAGACGCCGTCCCAGACGTTGCGGGAAGCCTCCAATTTTCCGTAGCCGGCGATATCAATATAACGGTGCCAGAGCGGCATCAACCGGGTCAGGCCCAGATCCAGGCCGGCGTTGCGGAATATGTATTCGCGTTCAAAATCAATCTTTTTGTCCATTGACAGGTCAAAGCACAAATCGATCACATACCGGGCCGAACCTTCGGTAAATGCAGATGACGAGGAATACAGGGAGACCACCGCCATCTCCGGCCAGCAGGTGTCGATCATTGTCTGTGTGCGCTTTTCATAATAAGTGAGGTGTCCGGGCTCCATCTCGTGCCCGATGCATTCCACCACATGATCGGCTGTCCAGTTAACGAGCAAGTTAAAATTGCGCTCATATTCAATATGATTATAATCGTAGCCAAACAGAATGGACAAAAAATGCATGTTTGGGTCGGGAAGCTCGCGTACGCGTACCCGCGGCATACTGTTGCCGGTGAGGTGCATGCGCTGCATCGACATGTCGTGAAAGGCCTGGGTGCAGTCCTGCATGACTTTCAGCAGTTTCTCACGGGGAATCGTAATCCGGCGCCGGAATTCGCCAATCTTATCCTGAACGGATCCGTCCCCCGGCAGTTCCTGCCGCAGCTCACTGACGATGTCGTCAAATTTTTTGTGGTCATAAGCGGGCGTCACCAGCCCATACATTCCGTCGGTCATGGTATCGTACGGCATTTTTTCCCCCAATAACAGACGGGTTCTGGTGCGGAGATTCTCCACGTGATCGATCAGATAATCGACCCGCTGCATTTCCTCGGGCTTGGCTGTTTTCCCATACAGTTCAAGGCCGGCTTTCAGATGACCTGCCTCATCCAGAACATCCTCAAGTGTTTTCCCATGCTTCATATCCCCGATTTCGTAGTCGGGCAGAATTTTGTATTCCCGGGAATAGCGCATGCTCGTCCTTCGCCAAAAAGGACCTTCCGTATACCATTGGATATCGGCTTCGTCACAGCGGCTCTTGCAGAGAGTCAAATCCAAATACTGCTGGGCCAGGGCATTTAATGCGGTTTCTGACATATTGCGCCTCCTGAATTCAAATTTTGACCGTCCAGCCGGTTTGCTCCTGTCTTCCGCCCTAAAGTGAAAGCCGGCAATAAGCAGAAAGCAGTGCGGCGGCAATAGTCCGCCAAGCCGTCATTCCGGCGCTCTTCCGGCTGCCTGTGTTTCTAATCGTAACAAAAATTGGATAAGTTTTCAACCATGATTGATGGCTTGGCCCGTTCGAATGTTCACAAAGCCGGACGGCGGCCCGCTCTCGATGGAGTCGGGATCTGACCGCATTTAGCAGCAGCCGGCAGCTTTGTTCTTTGGATTATCTGAACAACTCCGGCAGTTCGCGGACGCTGTTCAGAATAAAGTCGGGTTCCGTTGCCGCCAATTCCGGCCGGGTCTGGGTTCCGGTCAGAACGGCCGCAGTCGGAACGCCCGCGTTCCTGCCTTCCCGAATATCCATAACTGTGTCGCCCACCTTGAGGACTTCGCCGGGATCAGTTATCCCGCTCAATTCCATCATCCGGCGCAGCAGCGCCGGGTCGGGGCGGCCCGCTCCGGCTTCCTCCGTGCTCATGGCCCAATCGACGAGGCCGGCGCTTTGCCAGTCCAGATGAGCGGTGATCATCCGGACCAGTTCGGCCGGGAAGCCGCTCGCCGCGCCGATGCGGATGCCCCGCCCGCGCAGGAAGCGGAAGACGTCGGAAGTACCGGGGAATTCGCGCATTTTGGGAACGCTCATCTTCAGGCCGGCGAGGAAGTCGCGGTAGACGGCGCGGGCTAATGTCTCCCGGCGGGGACCGGCCGGGATGCCGAGCGCCGCGAGGATTTCGCGGACGGCCAGATCCTTCTGTTTGCCCCGGTATTTGTTCACCGCCGCCGGGTCGAGCGTGATGCCGCCTCGGGCGAAAGCATCAACGAAGCCGGTAACGACCAGGGAAGCGCCGGCCGCGCTGTCGTCCACCGTCGTCCCTGCCATATCGAACACAACAAGACGAATATTGCCGAGAGGCATAATCCATCATCCTTCCATAGCCGGGAATGCTTCCCGGCGTAGTAGACAACCGGAACGGCGCAGATTTGTTTCCGCAACATCTCTGCCGTCTGCAGCGGCATTCCTTGAAGAGGTAAAGAATAAAAGCAGAGATAGGCTTGCCTGTTCCCTGTCCCGGGCTTTTCCTTAGCGGCAGGTGGATACCGGCAGAGAGTCCTACTCCCCGCCAAAATCTCCGTTCCCGTCCAGAGTGGCGTAGTTCAAATCATCCCGCAGCATGAGTACGATATCCGGGCGGTGTTCCGCCACATACCCGTACAGGTTCAGGTTCCGGTAGTGGCGCAGGTCAACGATCCGGGTTTCATTGAAGTGATAATACAGCAGCGGCTCGACGGCGTTCGTAAACGAATCCCCGAACAGCAGAAGGTTCGGCCGGTCCGGCCGGCCGGTCCGGATGACCGTCTCCGCATTGTCGCCGCCCATGTATACGCTGTAAGAGATACGTCCCGCCGCGTCCGGCGCAAGGTCATAAAGTTCCGGGTTTTCTTCCCAATTGGTGCTTTTTGTGTAAGCGATTTCCGGTGTTAAGTAGCCGATTTGCAGCTTCTCCCGGACCGGATAGAGGTGATAAAGCTGACGGTTGCGCGTCCCGGCGAAAGGCGGGGCAAGAGTGATCAACTGTATCTCTTCCGGTCCCAGCGGTGTTTCGCCGATGCGGCCGTCGGTCTGAAGACGGCCGATGACGGCGCGGTACGTGGCGAGCGCTCCGGCGAAATTGTAATGGTGATCTGTTTTGTAATAATATTCTTCTTCGGCAGTCGCGAAGACCTCCCGCAGATTGATGAATGCGACGCCGTTTGCCGCAAGGCCCGCCAGCAGTATTTCCTCGCTGGCGTTGAGCCGTTCCGCGTTATTCAGGAAATAGGCGGGATATTTGTCCCGGTGAAAGGAAGATTGTTCCGGGACGCCGATGAAATAGTAGCTGCCGCCGTACTCTTCCACCGCGGCGGCAAGGCGGGCAATCCGCCCCGTCATGGTCCAGAGGGACGCCGCGTGGCTTTCCCGGTCGTATCCCGTTGTGTAGGAATGGAAAGGGAGAAGATAGCCTTCCCGGCCGATGACGATGTTGTTGATCTGCCGCTTGCCAAGGCCGTATAGGTTCAGGGAAGTGTATGTCTTTATCCAGATATCGCGGGCGAAGATATGGTCGGACAGGAACGTCTCCCATTCCCGGAAATAATCGCCGCTGAGCAGGGCTGCCGGCGAGTAGACGGGTGGAGTGGCGAGGCGCCGGTTTTCGGTCAGGGAGACGGATGGGTTCGGCTGCAGCTTCGTCAGCACGGGCAGGCCGAAGATGACAGCCAGAAACATGATGGTTATTGTTATTCTGCCTGCTCTGTTCATTCCGTCGCCTCCCGGGGTAAAATGACTGCGCTCCGGTCAAAACCGGAAATAGATAAAAGGGTTAAACGTCGAATTGACGAGATACATGAGGCTTAGAAGGAAGATGGCCCCGTACAGGACTGGCTTCCCGCCATTCAGCAACAGATTGCGGAGCGGTGACTCACCCAGGCCTTCGATTCTGTTGTGCAGCGTCCGAAAAACGGGGGTGGACGCCGCCGCCGCCAGGAGAAACTCCCACCGGTACTCAACGAAATAATAGACTGCCTGGGGACTGATCAGGCCGCTGCCGCGGCTGCCTGCCAGTACGCCCAGATACTCCGCTGCCTCAGGGAGAGTGTCGGCCCGGAAGAGCACCCAGCCGACGACGACGAGCAACAAAGTATAAAGATGCTGCAAAGGCCGCCACGCGCCGGCGAGGATCCGTCCGGTCCAGTATTTCTCCAATGCCAGCAGGCAGCCGAAGTACAGACCCCAGACGATGAAATTCCAGGCGGCGCCGTGCCAGGCGCCGGTGAGGAGCCAGACCACGAACAGATTCCGCAGATGACTTGCGGTGCCGCCCCGGTTGCCGCCGAGAGGGATGTACACATAATCCCGGAACCACGTCCCGAGGGAGATGTGCCAGCGCCGCCAGAACTCCGTGACCGAACGGGAGATATACGGGTAATCGAAGTTCTCCAGGAATTCGAAGCCGAACAGGCGGCCCAGTCCGATGGCCATATCCGAATAGCCGGAGAAATCAAAATAGATCTGGGACGTGTACGCCAGTACGCCGGCCCAGGCCGCCGCCGTCGACAGCTCCGGAACAGCGCCGCCGAACACTTCTCCGGCAACCGCACCCATGCTGTTGGCGATGAGCGTCTTTTTGCCGAGGCCCACGATGAATCGCTCGACTCCCGACGCGAAGCGATCAAGGTTTTCCGTCCGCTCCGTAATCTGTTCCGCCACCGTCTCATAGCGAACAATGGGTCCCGCGATGAGCTGGGGGAAGAGGGAAATATACAGCGCGACATTGAGCGGGTTCTTCTGTACCTGGCCGTGCCCCCGGTAAATATCAATAACATAGCTCAGCCCCTGAAAGGTGAAAAAGGAGATTCCCAGTGGCAACACGACGGCAAGCGCCGGCCAATCCGTCCGGAAGGCGTTGTTGACGCTCTCAATAAAGAAATTTGCGTATTTAAAATAGCCGAGAATGGCTAAATTGGCGAAGACGGCAAGCGCGAGAATACAGCGTGCTTTTTCCGGTTCCGCCCGAAACCGGTTGATACTGAGACCGCCGAAGTAATTCAGCATGATTGACCCCAGCATCACGATCAGGTATTTCGGCTCGCCCCAGCCGTAGAACGCGAGGCTGAAGAAAAGCAAGACAATGTTCCGGCCGCGGCGTCCGGCTGCGTAATAGAAGAAGAGGGCGGCCGGCAGGAAAACGATGATGAACATCAGGCTGCTGAAGACCATATTTACCTCCGCTCCGGGCGCCGCCGTCCCCGGCCGTTATTTCCCGGTGCGGGCTTGTCCTGCCGGCGGGTCCCGTTAACACTATCTATCATTATATTAATTGCCGGACCGGAAGTAAACAATGTGGGCCGGTTATTGCGCCGCGCGTTCACAGCATATTTTTCCCTGCCCCGAATATATATGGTAGCGGAAGGCCGCCCGGACAAGGCAGGGACAGGCCGGGGGCCTATCATCATCCCGAAGGAGGCGGGGAAAGGTGGATTTGGCCGCGACCGCATTGGGCGCGAAAGCACTGGAAGGAGGAATCCGTCTCGTTATTAATAAGCCGGTGGAAAACATCGGCCGGATTGTCCGCTGGCTGGAGAAACTGCCGATGCTGCCGCATCATAAAGAGGATATGCGCAGCATCAGAGAGTTTCTCGATGATCAGGAGTCCAATTGGTACAAGCTCGTCGCCCGGCTGCTTGCCGAGGCTGACCCCATGGTCAAAACGAAGTTCATCACCAACCTGGTCCTGAACAGCAATATCTTCGGCGGGCCACGGCAGCGCGAATGGGCCGCAAGGCTTGGCTGCTCCGTGCCCGGCGCCGTCCTGATTGACCCGACCGGGAAATGCAATCTTCGCTGCACCGGATGCTGGGCCGGTGATTATTCCCGGGAGGACGAGCTCGATTATGCCACGCTGGACCGGGTTCTGACCGAGTGCGAGGAACTTGGCATCTATCTTGTCATTATGTCCGGCGGGGAACCGGTTATCCGCAAAGACGATATCGTTCGCCTCGCGGCGAAGCACAGCGCGCAGATGTTCCATCTGTTCACAAACGGCATCCTGATTGACGATGTTTTTGTCCGGGACATGAAGCGCTTGGGGAATATCATGCTCGCGTTCAGCATCGAGGGTTTCCGGCGGAACACGGATGAGCGGCGTGGGGAAGGGGTCTACGACCGGGTCATGGAAGCCATGGCCAGAATGCGGGAGAGCGGGCTTATCTACGGTGTTTCGGTTACTTACGGCCGTCAGAATACGGAAGAACTGGCGAGTGAGGAGTTCATCGATATGCTTGTTGCCAAAGGCGCCTCATTCGCCTGGTATTTCACGTATATCCCGATTGGCAGGGATGTTGACCTCACGATGATGGCTACGCCGGAGCAGCGCTCTTATATGTACAAGAAGATATTGGAATACCGGCAAACCAAACCGATTTTTCTAATGGATTTCTGGAACGACGGGGTGGCGGCCGGTGGCTGCATCGCCGGGGGACGCCGCTATCTCCACATCAACGCCCACGGCGATGTGGAGCCGTGCGCCTTCGTCCATTACGCCACCTGCAATATCAAAGACACATCGCTGCCGGACGCCCTCCGCTCGCCGCTGCTGCGGGCTTACCAGCGCCGCCAGCCTTTTTCGCCGAATTTGCGGCGGCCCTGTCCCCTGATTGATGTGCCTGACGCGATGGTCGAGATGGTACGGGAAGCGGGCGCCAGGTCGACGCAGCTCCATCCGGACGAGACGGCCGGGGAATTCGCCGGCAAGATTCGTCCTTACGCGGACGCGTGGGCCGTGATCGCCGACCGGGAATGGGCGGGGGAGCGCTGAGCGGCGCAATTTTTCTCCAGATATTGATGAGGCCCTGCGGCTTTACCCGCAGGGCCTGCTGTCTGGGAGGGTGTTTATTTGCCTGTTTTGCCCGGCCCGTACAGGACGTAACCTGCTGCTGCGCCGGTGTGGACGCCTTTTTCGGCCGTGACGGCGCCGTTGACGATGACGTAGTCAATGCCGACCGGGTACTGATGCGGTTCGAAGAAGGTAGCGGTGTCGTAAACTTCCTTCTCGTCGAAGATGGTGATGTCGGCCCAGTTCCCGGCCTTCAGGACACCCCGGTCGGCGAGTCCCAGGCGGGAAGCCGGCAGGGATGTCATTTTCCGGATCGCCTCTTCCAGGGTGATCACATATTCTTCCCGGACGTATTTCGCGAGGACCCGGGGGAAAGTGCCGTAGTTCCGGGGATGGGGCACGCCGGAGCCGAAGACCCGGATGCCGCCGTCGGAAGCGACCATTACATACGGATTCCGCATGATGGTCTTGATATCGTCTTCGTTGATATAGTGATAGATTACCGAGGGACTGCTCGGACTGAGATATGTCTCGATAACCAGGTCAATACCGTTAGCCAGGGTCGGTTCGAGGCCGCGTCCTTCCAGGATCTCCTTGAATGTCTTGCCCTCAAAGGAGGGGTCGGTCCGGTAAGAAGCGACCTGAATCAGCGACATGTCCTCCCCGACCCGGATCCGGATTTGATTCGTGGCGTAAGCCCGGATTCTTTCCGCCAGGACCGGATCTTCCAGCCGGGCGGCCAGTTCCTGCTTGCCGCCTTCTACCGCCCAGGCGGGGAAGCATTGGCTGAAGCCGGTGCTGGACGCTCCGTACGGGTACTGGTCGGCCAGTACATCGACCCCCATAGCCCGGGCCATGGCTACCATGCCGGAGAGGATTTTGCCGTAGCCCCAGACTTCGGCGCCGCACGCCTTCAGGTGCGAAATCTGGACCGGGATGTTCGCCCGCCGGCCGATTTCAATAGCTTCCGCCACCGAAATGATCACGCCCGTCTGCTCATCCCGGGTATGGCTTGCGTAGAAACCGCCGTGTTTCTGCACCACCGCCGCGATCCGGACCAGCTCATCGGTATCGGCATAACGGCCGGGGATATATTCCAGGCCGGTGGAGATGCCGAAGGCCCCGCCTCGCATCGCTTCTCTGGCCTGCTTTTCCATCTCCCGCAGATCGGCTTCGGTTACTTCTCCCGTCGCCTCATCCATCACCGTCTCCCGCAGGTCGCCGTGCCCGACCAGCGTCCCGAAGTTAATGGACGGTTTGGCCGCCGTCACATCCGCCAGGTAAGCACCCACGTCGGTACCGGCCGAGCCGCCGCCGCAGTTGCCGCCGAGCACTGTCGTCACGCCTTGCAGAATATAGTTCTCCGCTTTCGGTGTCGATTTAATTCCGCTGTCCGAATGCGTGTGAATGTCGATGAAGCCGGGAGTGACGATCGCCCCGGCCGCATCGATGACCCGGTCGGCCGTCGCCGTGAGGTCACCGATGGCCGCGATTTTGCCGCCGCGGACGGCGATGTCACCGGTGTATCCGCCGCCGCCCGTCCCGTCGACGATGAAGCCGTCCCTGATAAGCAAGTCGTAGTGAGGAACCGGAGCCGCGCTCAGCTTGCTTGCCGGCGCCGATCCGATGAAGCCCGCGGCCGCCAGTACGGCCGCCAGTACGGCCGCCAGGGCCAGAACCAGGAATCTCCGCATCTTCATCAATCCTTTCTTGTTAATTTGCTTTCGGTTCCGGGGTCCGCAGTCTGGCATGGCATCCCTCCCTTTCCCGGCCGGGGCCGGCATCTTTCGATCGCTGATAATGCCTGCCCGGCTCATTCCCCTTTATTCCACCGCGCGGTGCCATTTTCGCCGTCCGCGCGTACACCGGGCTCTTCCGCCCGGCAGTCTCCCGCTGATTTCGGCGCCGTAGCAGGAAGAATCTCCCGTCCGTGCCGAAGATAACGGCGGTGTTTGTTTGCTGTTTTATCCTCAGCAGCCGCCGGTTTGCCCCGGCTGTTTGTACCCGCAAAATCAACCCTTCCGGGTTATCGGAAGGGCAGGCAAAACAAAACCGCACCTTCGGTAACCTGGCAGCCGTAGTCGTTTGACCTTAGGCCCATGGCTTTGCGCTGCCGGCTTTCGCCGGTTTTGCCGTTATCGGAATGCGTGGAAGCCTGGATTGCTTTCCTGATTACCTTTATTTGACATTAAACGCCTGCATCCTTCTTTTTTATGGAAAAAATTATAAAAATTCCCAAACCTTTTCGTCTGCGTTCTTTCTCTCCGCCCGCAAACTGCGGCAACCCTTTCGTTGCTCGATACCGGCTTTCCCGCCGGGAGCCGTGTTGCTAGGCTGAATGCCTGCCTTGCCAAAGAAGGCGGTAGCGCAGCTCCCGGGAGACCAATTCCGAGAGGAGGTGTCCCCATGCCCGTCCAGCCTGTCTTTCCACCCGATCAGCTTCGCGCTTACTTCACCGCCGAATGGCACCGGCCGTTTTGCGGCTGGGACTTTTCCGCCCTCGCCGGCCGGATGGTCACCGCTCCCTTATCCTGGGACTACCGGGCAATTGTCGTTGCCCGGCTGCCGCACGTCCGGTCCCTCCTCGACCTCGACACCGGCGGCGGCGAATTTCTCGCCGGACTGCAGCCGCTGCCGCCGAAGACGACCGCGACGGAGGCGTACCCGCCCAACATCCCCGTCGCCAGGGCCACGCTCGAACCGCTTGGGGTCAGTGTCGTTGCCACGAAGATAGGCAAAGAGGATAACCTGCCTTTCGCCGCCGACTCCTTCGACCTGGTTATCAACCGGCACGGCTCTTACGTTCCGCGGGAAATCCACCGGATTCTGAAACCGGGCTGCCAATTCGTCACCCAGCAGGTCGGTGGCGAGAACAATCTGGAATTGAACCGGCTGCTCGGTGCGCCGGCCGACTTCGGTTCCCTCCATTGGAATCTCGACTCTGCCGTTACCGCACTCCGCGCAGCCGGGTTTCGCATTATCGAACAGGCGGAGGAGTACCCGGTTACCCGGGTCTACGACACCGGGGCCATCATCTATTACCTGAAGGCCATTCCCTGGCAGGTGCCCGATTTCGGTATCGATCGGTATTACGAACCGCTCGTCGGGATATACAATGCCGTGCGGGATCAGGGGTATGTGGAGATGCGGGAGCACCGGTTTTTGTTGGTGGGGGAGAAGGAGTAATAGAACCAGGATAATTGGTGTGTTAGAAGACAATCTTCGTATAGTGGATATGTAATAACAGTACATCTCTATTTAAGACAGGAAATTATTGTATTCAGTGGAGAATATCTCTATTGTGCCGATATGGTGCGAAAAAGCGGCTGTGGAGTGGAGCGATTAGAATGCAATTAAAGCAAGGTCTTTACGAGAAAGTAATCAGTCTAGCCCTTGACGAAGGCCTTAAAGATCTGGACCCTCGAGACGTGATGGTTGAAATAGAGCCAATTGACCAGGGCGAGGCGCAGCATGTTTTATCTCGCTATTTAGCAGAAGTTTTACAGCGTGGCCTGATTTACATTGAGGAACAGTATGATAAGGATGAGGCTATCAAGCAGCAGATTGAGGTTTGTAATACCATAATCAAGTATTTGGCAAATAAGTCAAACGAACGGGAACTGTTAGACTGGCGTATTGGCGCGAAAGCGCAACAACTGCTAGCTGTTTTTAGGAAGCGTAACTCTATATATGCATTAGGAGATAACAAAGTAATCCGACCTGTAACCCCTCTGTCACAGAGTTCACTATTTACCGGTTCTGCTGTTGAGCCATCAATGGTCAACGAGCTTAAGAAGGAAATCGTTACTGCAGACCGTATTGATATGCTGGTATCTTTCATTAAATGGAGTGGGTTACGCCTAATATTAGATGAACTGATAGAATTTACTGAAACCCGCCCCTTAAGGGTTATTACTACATCTTACATGGGTGCTACAGACCTGAAAGCTATTAAGGAACTATATCATCTACCTAATACTCAGGTTAAGGTTTCCTACGATACTAAAGTCACCCGCCTTCATGCTAAAGCCTATGCTTTTTATCGTGATACTGGATTCTCAACTGCTTATATTGGTTCATCTAATCTGTCGAATTCTGCTATCTCAAGTGGTTTGGAGTGGAATATTAAGGTTACTGAGCGTGACATGCCACACATCATTAAGAATGTCACAGGTACCTTTGAAGTTTACTGGAATGATTATGGCTTTATCTCCTACCAGGAAAAAGACGAGCCGACATTAAGGAAAGCGTTACAAGGTGAACACTCTCCGGATAACACGCAGTTTAGTTTTGATATTCAGCCCTACCAGTTTCAAAAAGAGATTTTGGAAAAACTTAATGCCGAGCGCAAACTGCATCAGCGCTATCGAAATTTGATAGTGGCGGCTACGGGTACAGGTAAGACCGTAATCTCCGCATTTGACTATAAGCGTTTCTGTCGTGAAAATTCTGGTAAGCCTAACCGCTTACTATTCGTTGCCCATCGTCGGGAAATTCTGACCCAGAGTTTAAGTTGTTTCCGTAGTATATTGCGCGATGCCAATTTTGGAGAATTGTACGATGGGCTAAACCAACCGACAAGTATTGATCATCTTTTTATGACAATCCAAACCTTCAATTCACAATCTTTTCATCACTTGAAGTAGTGTAAAATAGTTTCTGTAAAATTGGCTTTAGATAAAGACAATGGCCATCGTCCTCTGATAGATTGGTAGTTGACAAGACAAACCAAAGTATCGGAGGCGAAGACGATGACCCAATATCAGA
>JBMNPB010000011.1:0-67197 GCA_050943375.1 bacterium | reverse complement strand
CCAGCGTTGCCCTATCCCGCGTATTGGTAAAGCATTTACATTATACCATGGAATGAGGACTCGGTTTCAAAGCTTGCTCATGTTGTCCACGCTGAGGGGAGCACTTCACCCCACCCCGGGAGAAAGGAGGCCCACATGGAGAACAAACCTGTGAGCGTGACCGAAAAAGTCATCGGAGACACGCGCTACATTATAGAATCGACGGTCAGTGATACCGCCAAAGAAACCGCTTATGACAAGCTGAAACGCATGATTCTAGGTGAAGTAGAAAGTCAAAAAATGAAGCTGGCATCTTAACAATATACACTTGACTTCTTCGCAGTAGTACGCGAATATGTAGTACCGCTTGAAGACTGTCGGAAAGGAGGAAAAAATGAATATTAACAGACAGTCTTTTACTACTGCGAAGAATGACAGCAAGGTCACAGCCCTTTACTGCCGCCTCTCACGCGATGACGAGCTGCAGGGCGACAGTAACAGCATTAAGAACCAGAAGGCCATGCTCCAAAAGTACGCTGATGACAACGGCTTCGGCAACACACAGTTTTTCGTTGATGATGGGTACAGCGGCACGAACTTTGACCGTCCTGACTGGCAGCGCTTGATTGCGCTTGCTGAGGAAGGCAGCATCGGCACCATCATTGTGAAGGACATGAGCCGCCTTGGGCGCGATTACCTCAAGGTCGGCTATTACACGGAAGTGTTCTTTCCCGGCTCAGACATCCGCTTCATTGCTATTAACAACGGTGTCGACAGCGCAAATCAGCAGGACAGCGATTTTACGCCGTTCCTCAATATCATCAACGAATGGTATGCCAAGGACACCAGCAAGAAAATACGCGCTGTGTTTAAGGCCAAAGGTCAGAATGGCAAGCCGCTCTGTACAAATCCCCCCTACGGCTACATAAAGGACCCGGAGGATAAGGACCACTGGATTATTGACGAGGAAGCCGCAAAGGTTGTTCGTGAAGTATTCCACTTATGTGTTTGTGGATACGGACCACAGCAGATAGGCCGGGAAATGATGAAACGAGGCTACATGAATCCTACGGCTTATGCGAAAGCAAACGGCAGAAGTAAGCCAGATACCCGAACTGTGGGTGATGATTACACTTGGCAGGACAGTACCGTTTCCCACATGCTTGGCCGGATGGAGTATTTAGGGCACACGGTTAATTTCAAGACCTACCGCAAATCTTACAAGAACAAAAAGCAGCTTAAGAATGATCCTTCAGAATGGCAGATTTTCGAGAATACACATGAGGCCATTATTGACCAAGAAACCTTTGACATTGTGCAACGCATTCGTGATGGCAGACGCCGGCTTACGCCTATGGGCGAGATGCCGTTGCTCTCCGGCATGGTGTTCTGTGCAGATTGTGGAAGGAAACTTTATCAAGTTCGCGGACGGAACCTACCACAAAAGGAATACATGGTCTGCTCAACCTACCGAAAAATTAAAGGCGGCTGCAGCTCCCACCAGATACGCAATGAGGTAATTGAGAAACTGCTCCTTGACGGAATCCAGACTGTGACTGCTTATGTCAGAGAACACGAAGCGGAATTCATAGAGCTTGTTACGAAGAAGTCACAGGCCGAGCTTGACCGGAGCCTCAAGGATGGGAAACGCGAGCTTGAACAGGCGCTGAGCCGCATCCGCAAGCTGGACGAGATTATTCAGCGGCTTTATGAGGATAACATTGAGGGTAAGATTTCCGATGAGCGTTTTATTAAGATGAGCGCTAACTACGAGGAAGAACAGCGCGCCCTCGGTGACCGGGTAAATGAGCTGAAAAGGCTCATTGATTTTGAAAAAGAAAGCTCCATCAATGTTGACCGCTTCCTCAGTCTTGTGCGTAAGTACACTGATGTCAAAGAGCTCACAGCTGAGATTATCCGGGAGTTTGTTGAGAAAGTCTATGTTCACCAGATGGAGCGTATAGGTGGCCAGAAGGTACAGCGCATCCGAATCGTATGGAACTGCATAGGCGAGTTTACACCACCAGCTATTACAGAAAAGGAAAAATCGGCATAGCCGGTAAATACATACCAAACTATGCCGATATTTTTTCCGGGATTATATATCCCTAATTTGCACCCACTAAAGGCGGCTTAAGCCTTTTTTCAACCACTTAGCATGTCTGCAACTTTATGAGCAACCCATCCACTACCGGCGTAATGAAGCGCCTCAACCGCACCTCCGTCCAGAACGCTTTATCTGTGTAGCTAGCCTTCTCCCGTGGCATACTGTTGGCAGGATACGCCATTAATACCACGCAGGGGGCTTATATACGGATGCCATAGAAAAGATTACCCGTCATCGCTTGAGTGTACTTGATATAGCCAAGAGTCTGGGTAATTTCAGCATAGCTTGCCGGTAAAGGGGAATAACTCGCACCCCTATGAGCTGTATTTAGTCTTGTGTGAATTTGAGCACCGGCGGACCAAAGTCCGTCAATTACTGTAGTACATTAAACGCCGATGAAGCCTGTGCTAAACAAGAAAAGCTTAGCTATACTTCTTTATGGGGCTGGTGGCTATAAAAGTTCGATCATGTACGGAGCGCAGGCGCAGTAGGAGAACGAAACCCGAGATTGCCGCGTCGCCGGAAATGCACCGGCTCCAGCCGCTGGCTACATTAGAAGAAGGCTATCTCCAGGCAACAACCCGTTTATATGGAAGCCAGCGGCTGCAATGACACTGGCTTGGCAATGCAGGCATGGAATGCTAAACCCGAGATTGCCGCGTCGCCGGAAATGCACCGGCTCCTCGCAATGACATTGGATTGGCTATACAGGTATGGAGATACGAAACCCGGGATTGCCGCGTCGCCGGAAATGCACCGGCTCCTCGCAATGACAGTAGCGTGGCGATGCGGTGGTTACCCGGGCTGTATGTACATAAGGAGTACGTGGAGAACGAACGGGATTAGGCGGGCTTTACACCGGGGTTACCCCTACAAGGGAACGGTTCGGGCCAAACTTTTGAAGCCGGGCAGGCCAGTGTCCGGCCCCTGCAAATGGAAAGCGCCTAGGCTGCGGGCGCCGTGTGGAGGTACAAAAACATGGAGTAAAGCCTAATACTATATGGCAAATAAACCATCAGTACAGAAATCCAGCCTTGTGTTGAAACGCGGCTCGCATTTACAGGGCTGCCACGAAAGATGTTGCTTTCTGTGGCAGCCCTTGTACTTTACATCCTGACGTCGTGAATCCTTTCGCCGAGCTTCTCCAGGTCCACTTCCTCGCCCCGGCGGCTTAACAGTAAAGTCAGCAAGACCGGGATGAAAAAGGCGGCGGCGAAAGAATACAGGAGATTGCCCCGGGTAAACGCCGGGTCGGGGAAGAGCAGGGCGCCGGCGGCAACCCCAACGAGCGTCGCGGCCACGGCTGAGCCGCCGGAGAAGCGGCGGCCGTACAAGCCGTAAACAGTGGGGAAAGCGGCGGCGGAACAGACCAGGTCGGCGATAAAGAAGAGATAAAGAACGCTGTAGCCCCGGGCGGCGACCGCGACGACGCCGGCGCAGACTAGACCGGTCAGCAGCCGGGCGTAGAACAGGAGCCGGCCGGCGTCGATATCTTTGCGGAAACGGGCGATATCAACGGTGAAGGTGCCGGCAATCGCGTTAATCAGAGTGTCGGCGCTGCTCATCACCAGGGCGACGGCCAGAACCAAAACGGTATTGATTACCCAAGCCGGGGCCACGGCCAGGATGACTTCAAACATGGCCGAAGAAGGAGAAGTCAGATAGCCGCCGGCGACAGCAAACAATCCGAACGAACCGGCCAGCACCATCACCGGCACCACCAGCAAACCGGCGAGGGTGAAAGAATTGCGCACCGCGGCGTCATCGCGGCAAGCGTACACCCGGGACCAGAAGCCTTGATGGAAGAGATTCGCCGCAATCACCGAGATGAGCAGCGTAGCGGTAAATTCCCAGCCGCCCCGGTGGCCGAAACTCAGCAGCGTCGGGTCGGCTTGCCGGACAAGGGTAACGACGCTGCCCGCCCCGCCCAGGGCGGACAGGGTCCCGGCAAAGGCCAGGATGAGGGTCGGAATGATGACCGCGGTCTGAATACCGTCCGTAAATATGGAGCTGCGGATACCGCCGTAAGCGGCATAAACAAGCGTCCCTCCCCCCACCGCCAGCGCCGTCAGCCACAACGGCACGCCGGCGACCAGATTAACGGCGAGGGCAATCCCGGTCAGTTCCGCGGCCAAAAAAACCGCCATATAAAAGATAGACACGGTGAGAACTACCAGGTACATCGCTTTGCCGTAACGGTAATAGACGTATTCCGGCAAAGTCGATCCCTGCGGCGCCAGCCGCCGCAGGCGCGGCCCGAGCACGGCGTACAGGGCAATAACCGCGGCCTGCGCCACGGCGTAGCCGCCGAAGGCGGTAATGCCCCCCCAAGTTCCTGCCTCGGCCGGACTGAACAGAATCCACGCACCCATTATCGAAGCCAGGGTGGTGGCTGCGGCCGGCCCCGTCGCCAGCGCGTTCCGCGCCGTCAAATAGGCGTCGACAGTTTGAAACTGATCCTTGGTAGCGTAAGAATAGGCAACTCCCATCAGAGCAAAAAGCGAAACAGTGCCGAACACTAAAATCATAATAACTGCCATCTCCTTGCTTGACCGGCCGCAAACCTGTGTCAGTCCGGACTGCCGCAACGAAAAAAAACAACCGCGGCACCTGGAAGGTAACCGCGGCATTTAGTCAGTTCGCCGACTTCAATATACCTCCCTACGCCGGTATTATCCGGAGCGGCCTGTTGACCGCCTTTTCAGGTTCTAAGGGTAAAGGATCCGCTTCCTTATCTCAGCCCGGCATTACGAGCTCCCCCGGTGGCCATATTTTGCTGAAAAAATTATATCATTTAAGCGTGGAAAAGTAAAGGAAATCGACCCGATGCATAGAGGACCAACGAGATTAATAGGATTAAACATAGCTTTCACCTGTCCGGATACCGGAGACATAAGCTGCGCGACTTTGCGGGACCGAGATAAGAAAGGAATGAAAGGAATGCGGCGTGCTCTATATTTGCTTCTGCTTTGCTGCCTGACGGGTAGCACGGGGCTGCTGTGCGCCGGGAATCCGGGTGAAAACGCCGATAATTACCCCGCCGTCGCCCCAGGCAACTCAGCTATTTGGACGGAAATCACCCGGGAGGCCCTGCGTCTGCTTCATAACGATACCGCAGTCCGGCAGGCTTATCTACTGCGCCCGGCGGAAGAGGCAATGCCGAATATCTACAAGCTTGACTACAGTTCCGGCGATTCCGCCGTCCCAAGTCTGACCCCGGCCGCCGTCCGGGAGCACAATCTAACAGTGAAGAATGCTGTTCCCGCCTTCGGGGCAACCGAGGATACACTGTCATTCCGCTCTTTCGCTACTGCCGGCGGCAACTGTTACTACTTCGCCGCGGACGGCCTCCCGCGGGAAATGGCCGTCTCCCCGGACGGTATCAGTCTCGCTCTGACCGACCGCGGTCATAACGCCATCTGGTTGTGGCGGATGGGAGAAGATGAACCGGTACAGATGACGAAGGATAAAATACCGGGTTTTGACAAACAGGCCATCCTGCAGGCGGGGAAAACGAAGGAAGTCGAAGGCTGGTCCCTGAACTGGGCTGAGCGACCCTGTTGGTCACCGGACGGAGGGTTTATTTATTATCTGTCTACCCGGACGTCCGGTGGTGCGAGTCGCGGCACTGCGCTTTGGCGGTTGGACCGGGCAACCGGCCGGGAAGAACTGGCCTGCAGCCGAAAAAGCACTTTCCTGGACATCCTCGGCTGGGCAGGCCCGCATCTTCTTCTGGCCGGCGGTGACGGCAGCATTCTTTCCTACAATCCGGCCAACCAACAAGCAGACGAGCTTCTCAACAACGTCCACCCGGTGTCGCTTGCCCCGGACGGCAGCCGCCTGCTGTTCCAAAAGCTCGACCGCCGGAGCGCTGCGCTAATCTCCCCGCAGCTTTATGCCTTTGACCCAGCGAACGGAACAGAGAGCGTTCTGCCGGTTCTCCCGCCGGGTTATCGCTTCAATGCCGCCGGTTCGTGGTCCCCTGACGGACAGCGATTCGCCTTCCTCGCTTACCACGGCGCCGCCCCCTGGGACAGTATACTGGCCATTGTCACCTTCTTTCGCTCCGAACCGGAGCAAATCGACTGCTACGGGCCGCCGGCCGCCGTTTTCGACCAGTCGCTGCCGCCGGCCTGGCTCGGCACCGGCCGCCTCATCTGCGTAACAAGAGAGCCGGAACCGGGACAAGATCAACCGGTGACTTGGCTGCTCGCGGCCGGCGGAGGTGATAACATTGCCGCCGAATAAGCCGGGGCTGCTTGTCACATTCCTTATTGCCGCCTGCCTGCTTCACCCGGCCGCCGCCCCGGAAGCAACCCGAATCAAATTTGCCGGCAGCGGTCCGGGCGCCGGCTTCGCATTTTTCGCTCCGCCGCTGCGCGGCGTTTACCGCTACGCCAATGTGAACAGCAAATACAACCAACCCCGCTCGGTCCGGGGCGGCAGCAATCCGCATCAGGGCATTGACCTTGACACCGGCGGCAAAGGTGAGACTGTCTACCCCCCAACCCGCGGGAAGGTGGTCCGCCTTTATACCGGTACTGGCGGCAACCGGATTATGGTTATCCAACTTGACTGGAATCGGGATGGTTCTCCCGACAACCTGTATGTCACCTATATGCATTTGAGCCGCAGCTTCGTCAAAGTCGGAGATATTGTCGACAAGAACACGGCCGTCGCTTTATCCGGCGGGTCCGGCGGCTACGACCCGCATCTCCATTTCGAATTCAACACTGATTTTGATTATGCCGGCACTGACGAAGGAGTGCATTGGGCATCCCTGCCGGCTTATCCTTATTACCGCGGCATCCGGCATTGGAATCACGGCCGGGATCTTGATTTTATCACTGATGTCAGTTGGCGGGAGAATCGCTATCTTTCCGCCGTTGTTTACGCGAATGATGAATACGGCTATCATTCCGTCCGGGAAGGCGATGTCCTTCTTTATTACCGCCGGACCGGAACGCCGGATTGGTCCGGCCCGCTGCTCCTGACAAAAAAAGGAGATATCTTCTCCTTTGACTTGGCCAGCCTCGCTCTCCCGCGCGAGGCTAGTATCGATTTCTTGTTGCAGGCTCGGCGGGACGATATTCGCCCCTTCTACAACGCCGCTTTTTACCCGCCGAAATATTACCGGCCGCCGCCGCCGTCCGGAGCGCCCGGTATCGAATACGAATACTTTTCCATCCGGGTCCGCTAATCAATGCGGCCTAAACGCCCGGCGAGCCAGCGGACGAGGCGGTTGTCGTACCGGATGGTGACCGCCGCTTGCGGGCAAAGTTCCTGACAACAGTAGCAACTGATGCAGGAATGATAATCGATTACCGGGATTTCCCCGCCGCGCCGAATAACACCGGCCGGGCAATTGTCGGCACAGACCCAGCAACGAACGCACCGTTCCGGGTCCACAACCGGGCGGGCCCGCAGCATACCGAACGCCCCGCGCAACAGGAAACGCGGCGCCACTGCCAGCACGGCCGTCGGCGGCAGCCGGAAGTCCGGAATGCGCACTTCCGAAAGCCGTTCGCCCACAATATCGATGGCCGCAAAATCACCTTCCCCGATACCTCGCGCGGCTGCAACCCGGGTAGTCGCCACGTCATCCGGCCGCAACCCGATAACGGCAGCAGCGACAGTATCGAGTGCCACCCCGTCGGTGCTGGCCAAAAGCAACCCCGCCCGCCGCGGCCGCCCGTGTGCCGGACCATTCCCTTCCATAGACCAAACACCGTCCATCACCGTCAGGCCCGGCTTCACTGCCGCGTAAATATCAACCAGCAGATTGGCGAATTCGTTCAGCGTCGGCGCCATCCGGTGATAGGCAGCTTTCCGGCCGCCCGGAACGGTACCAAACATATTTTTCAGCGCGCCGGTGAACAGCGTCGCTCCGTGCGTCTTCAGCTTCGGCATGTTAATCACCACGTCCGCATCCAGTACAGACTGCGCCAGATGCAATACCGGGACGGGAGAACTGGCTGAGTTTTCGACCACCGCAATCCGGCCGGCGTCAAAATTAGCCAATTCCGCACCGTTCGCTGCGGCCGCCGCACGGATACCGGTAACACTCAGAGCTTTTTCGGTCTGAGCCTGACCGGCAAGAAGACCGCCAGAGCTGTCGCCGACAACCGGTCTGCCACCGGCCGCACGGACGAGACGAAGCATCGCTCCGACAACAATCGGATGAGTTGTCACCGCCTGCTCCGGCGGCCTGGGACTCAACAGATTTACTTTTAGCAGCACCCGGTTGCCGGGACGGACAATGCTTTCGATGCCGCCAATCAGCTCCAGATTTCGCCGCAGCGCTGCTTCTACCGCCTCCGGCTCATACGCGGCGCAGCGGACAATCGAAACTTTGCTCCGGAGACTCTGCCCAGCATTCAGCTCTTCACTCCCGTGGCTGGACGTCAAGTTCATTGACAATATATCGCACTCCTGATACCCGGCGGGCGATTTCTTCGGCCAGTTCTTTATGTTCTTCCTTCGGTACGGTGCCGGTCAAATGGAAAATCCCGATTTCGAAAGGTTCAGCAATCACCTTGATGTCGGACGCATCGAGCCGCTTATTCCGGTTCAAGGCATCTCTGAGACTGACCAGAACGGACTTATTAGCGCTTCCAATTACATATTTCTCAGTCAAAGAACGGCTCGGCACTCCTCTCTTCCCTTTGCTCCGGCTTTCCAGACGGTTTTCTGCCGCTTCCACAAAATCCTCATCCGCGACCAAGTCATTGATGATATAGCGGACGCCGCTCGTCTTCATCGCCAGTTCTTCCGCCACAGCCCGGTCATCCGGGGTCAGGACATAACCGCGCAAATAAAAGACACCCGGCCGCTTAGCCGAAATGACTTTGATGGCTGAGGCATTGAGGGAAGGATGATAATCCAGCGCATCCCGAATTGCGGCGATAATCTGGATATTCCGGCTGCTGATGACTTCCAGTTCCGTCAGGGTATCATATTGCGGCTCAGCGATTGCCAGATCGCTCTTCACTTCATTGACTCCTTCCACTGCCCGGGCCAGCATTTCGGCCGCTTCTTTCTGCTTCCGGTCAAAGACTTTACCGGAAAGAGTCACCGTTCCGCCGGCGTAATCCACATCAATGTTCACATCGCCCAGATGCTTGTCATTATTGAGCCGGGAAATAATTTTGTCTAAAGTCTTGCGCTCCTGCTGTTGCAGGAGCTTTTCCTGTTCCAAAATAATTTTCACCCCGGCCAGATTGACTCCTTTGTCCTGGGTAAGCTCACGGATGTGCGCAATCAGTTCAATGTCACTCTGGGAGTACATCCGGGTATTACCGCCTGTTCGCTGCGGCTTCACCAGGCCTTCTTCCTCATATATCCGCAATGTCCGCGGGTGAACATTCAAAATCTCGGCCGCCACGCTGATGGTGTAAATGGGTTTATTTTTGTCAATATTCAACCGCTCCGCACCTCCTTGTTCTGCTCACTCATTATCGCTGTTTGCTTATATCACCAATATTATATTATATATAAGCGGCGTTGTAAACTTTTTTTCACTTCCCTGGCAAGATTTCCAGGCTGACCGCTGTCCGCAAACAGGTACGGGCCGGAAGCCTTCTTCTATGAGCATTAGCAACGCCGGCGCCGATTATTCTTCCGGCAAATAAGGAAAGCCCGGCAGCGCTGCTGCCGGGCCGGTTATTTACCAAGCTTTCCGGTCCAAATCGATGAGCGATCTGATTTCTCCGATAGTGTCACCGCGGAAGTTATGAAGAACAGGCTTGTGATGTTTTTGCAAACCGGCTGCTTCCTCTGCCCCCAAAACTCCCATCTGGAGCAAAACTTCAACGATGACTGCACCGATGCCCCGGCTGTTGCCGTCATCAATTTTCAGTGCTATCCCAAGCTTCCGTTCCGGAATTCCCACGCAATAAACGCCCTCCGCCCCGGATTTGGCGAAGACTTTACCTTTCGCCGCCGTCATCAGATCGGTGCAGAACCGGTCCGTCCCGGCAATCATTTCCGGGTAAGCGCGCATGGCGGCAGTAATCCGTTTGACCGCCGCGGCCTTGGTTACCGGCAGTTGGTCGGGGTCGGCCAGCCGGGCGAAAGAGTAAGCCATATTGTACACCGGCATCGCAAACACAACCACACCGCAGCCGTCCACTCCGCAGACAATATCCTGAGGGTCCATCCCGGCAAAGTAAGCGATTTCTGCCAGCGCCGCCTTTTGGACCGGGTGTTCCGGCTTATAATAACCTTCCAGAGGATATCCCTTGTAGACGGCGTAAGTCAGCATTCCGGAATGTTTGCCGGAGCAATTGCTGTGCCGGGCTGTCGACTTGCGGCCTTCCCGGACCATTTGCGTCGCGCAGGGTCCATACAGCGGCAGGTGTGTCCCGCACTGGAGCGCCTCTTCTTCAACGCCGATTTTGGCCAGAATCCCCAGCACCGTCTCCGTATGTTTTTCTTCGCCGCTGTGCGAAGCGCAGAAGACAGCGATTTCCCGTTCGGTCAGGCTGAAATGGTCAGCCGCACCGCTCTCAACGACCGGAATCGCCTGTATCGGTTTTGCCGAGGAGCGGAGATAGGAATACATCCCCGGGCTGCCGGCCGAAAACAGCATCTTTCCGGTTGAATCAACAATCGCCAGACTCCCCCGGTGCACACATTCAACAATATCGCCTCTGGTCACCTGTACCAAGATTTCCGACATTCCTCTTCAACTCCTTCCGCTTAATCATCCGCCTGGCACTTCAAATCCGGTGATAACGACGCAGTATCTCCACAACCTGATCGACCGGAATGCCGTCCCGCCGGTTGTTGTCCCGGCCGACGACCGTTTCCGCCCGCAACAGGGAATTGATAATCGCTTCTTCCGTTGCGTCCACCGCCGCCCGGAAGAACGGCATCAGATAATCCCCGTCCTCGGCTATCCTCTCGTCCGGGCAGACCATCTGAGCGGGATAAGCCGCTTCCTGGCCGGCCGTAGTAAAGGCGATAATGAAGTCACCGCTGCCGTGCGAAGCGAGCGAGCCGGTCCTGGCGATACCAATGGCGGCCCGCTTGGCAACCCGCAGCAGCTGCCGGCAGGAAAGCGGAGCATTCGTCGCCAAGACGACCATAATCGAGCCGTCTTCCTTGCGGCTGTCCGCATCGTCTTTGATTTCCCGGCCGACCGGGATACCGTCAATCCTTAATTCACCTCTGGAGCCAAAATTGGAGAGCACCAGCACACCCAGTGTATAACCGCCGTCCGCAGCCGCCAGGACGCGGGAGGAAGTCCCGATGCCGCCCTTGAAGTCGAAAGTCGACATCCCCGTACCCGCGCCGACGGCCCCTTCCGCCACCGGCCCGGACACGGCGTTGTCGATGGCCGCAAAAACGTGCTCCTTTTTGACATGCCGCCCCCGGATATCGTTCAGATAACCGTCGTTGCACTCCCCGACAACCGGATTGACTGTTCCGGTCGTCACTCCGATATCCTCATTCCGGTCGAGCATGTACTCGACCAAAGCATCGGCAACCGAGCCGACGTTTAAGGTGTTTGTCAGGAGAATCGGCGTTTCAATGTTGCCGAGCTCGGTAATCTGCGGCAAGCCGATCGATTTCCCGAAGCCATTGACGACATGCGCGACAGCCCTCACCTTGCTGCGGAAAAGATTGCCGCCATGGGGCAGAATGGCCGTCACTCCGGTCCGAACCGGTCCCAAGCCGGGACGGAGACGACCTTCCCCGGTAATAAGAGTCACATGTCCCACTTTTACTCCCGGTACATCAGTTATCGCATTGTAGTCTCCGGTTGGAACAGTTCCGATCCCAACCCCGATATCCCGCAGTCTTGGCCGTTCCATACTTTCACCTCCGCTATTGTTGTCAGTCGCCATCATTGGAACAGGGAAAGAAGCACTCCGGCCGCTATCGCGGAGCCGATGACGCCGGCCACATTCGGTCCCATGGCGTGCATCAGCAGATAGTTGTCCGGGTTCTCCTGCCGCCCAACCGTCTGAGAAACACGGGCCGCCATCGGCACGGCCGACACCCCGGCCGACCCGATGAGTGGATTGACCTTGCCGCCGGAAGTCAGATACATCAGCTTACCAAGCAATACCCCGCCGGCCGTGCCGCCGGCAAAAGCCGCCAGTCCCAGGAAGATGATCTTGATTGTATCCGCCCGCAGGAAATTCTCCGCGCTCGCCGTCGCCCCGACCGTCAGACCGACGAAGATAGTGATGATGTTAATCAGCTCGTTCTGGGCTGTCTTCGAAAGGCGCTCCACTACTCCCGTTTCCCGGAACAGATTGCCGAGCATCAGTGAACCAAGCAGGGCGGCCGCCGCCGGAACGAGCAGGGAGCCTAGAACAGTTACGATAATCGGAAAAAGGATTTTCTCGATTTTGGCAACCGGCCGAAGCTGCTCCATTACTACCATCCGCTCTTTCTTCGTCGTCAGCGCCCGCATGATGGGCGGCTGAATAATCGGTACAAGCGCCATATAGGAATAAGCGGCAATAGCAATCGGCCCGAGATACTCGGGGGCCAGCTTGGAAGCAAGATAGATCGCCGTCGGACCGTCCGCGCCGCCGATAATGCCTATGGACGCCGCCACTTTGGGGCCGAAGCCGAGCAGAAGGGCGCCGATGAATGTGGTGAAGATACCGAATTGCGCGGCTGCCCCCAGCAGAAGCGTCTTGGGATTGGCAATCAGCGGGCCGAAATCGGTCATCGCTCCCACCCCGAGGAAAATAAGCGGCGGATATATTCCCAGCTTGATGCCCTGATACAGATAATACAGCAGGCCGCCGATGTTGCCGTCAGCCGGCGGCGCCATTAAATCGGCTAGCGGCAGATTCGCCAGCAGCACCCCAAAGCCGATGGGAACGAGAAGCAGGGGCTCGTATTTCTTCACGACTGCCAGATAGAGAAGCACGAAGGAAACCAAAAGCATAATAATCTGTCCGCCCGTTATGGCAACGAAACCGGTGTTTAAGCCAAACTCCACAATTTTATCAATCATAAGCCCGAATATCCCCCCAATCCTCTCGGTGCCCGCGGCAATTATTCAATGACGACCAGGATGTCATCCGTATTGACGGCTGTACCATTGCCGACTGGGATTTCTTTGACTGTACCGCCTTTGGGGGCCGTGATTTCGTTTTCCATTTTCATCGCTTCCAGAATGAGCAGGACGTCACCAGCCTTGACCGTAGCACCGGGAGCAACTTTGACGCTCAGGACCGTTCCGGGCATCGGGGCTTTCACAACTCCTGTCCCGGACGGGACCGGCCCGGCGGTCGGCTTGGAAGGAGCCGGCATCGGAGCGGCAACGGCCGGTTTGGAGGGAGCCGGTATCGAAGCGGCGACGGCCGGTAGTGCAGCTTTTGCCGGTTTGGGCTCGGGCCGCTGCGATGCGGCGGCGGGAGCGCCGCCGATTTCTTCGACGACTACTTCGTAAGTCGTCCCGTTTACTGTCACATTGTACTTTTTCATCGTGTCGAGAACTCCCTTCTCTTTCAACGTTCAGGTTAGCGGCGGAATTTCCGTTCCCGGCTGTAAGCGGCAAGGCGGCTTTCCATTAGTTTCAGCCGCCCGGCTGTTTTCCAGGCCGAGGTCGGGATGCCGGCCGCCGGTTCCGCCGGGCTGACAGCGAGAATCCGAAAACTGTCTGCCGGCCGGTTGAGATAACTTGCCAAAGCAGCGGCGATTACGGCGACCAACTCCTCCGGGGCAGTCGTTTCGCCAGCCGGGGCGGGCGATTCCGCAGCATCCGCCGCGGCGGGTTCCGCCGCTGCCTTGGCACCGCCCGGCCGGGTCAGCAGCCTGAGAGCTTCCGTTACTTTGGCCAAGACGAAGAGGGCGACAAAAACCACTCCCATCCCAAGCAAGGTTGTTTGCATGCCGAGCACAAGTTTGTCCATACTGCTTCGCTCCTTTTATCTGCCTTGTCCGTCAGACGGGGAAATTACCGTGCTTTTTCGCCGGGCGCGTCTCGCTCTTGTTGCGGAGCATCGTGAAGGCGTTAATGAGCCGCGGCCGCATCTCCGCCGGGTCAATCACATCGTCCACATACCCCCGGGCCGCTGCCACATAAGGATTGGCGAAACGGTCGCGGAATTCCTCAATCCGCTGCTGTCTCGTCTCTTCCGGATTTGCCGCTTCGGCGATTTCCTTGCGGAAGATGATATTCGCTGCCCCGGACGGTCCCATAACTGCAATCTCCGCCGTCGGCAAGGCATAAACCATATCGGCCCCCAGATGGCGGCTGCACATGGCAATGTACGCTCCGCCGTAAGCTTTGCGCAAAATGACCGTTACTTTGGGAACCGTTGCTTCCGAGTACGCGTACAGAAGCTTCGCCCCGTGCCTGATTACCCCGCCGTGCTCCTGGCCAACCCCCGGCAGATATCCGGGAACATCGGAAAAGGTCAGAAGCGGGATATTGAAAGCGTCACAGGTCCGGATGAACCGGGCCGCCTTGTCGGAAGCGTTAATATCAAGACAGCCGGCCATAACTTTCGGCTGATTCGCCACTATCCCCACTGAACGGCCGTGCAGGCGTCCGAAGCCAATGACGATGTTTTGGGCGAAATAAGGCTGCACTTCAAAGAAGTCACCGCCGTCCACCACACTGCCGATAATATCCCGCACATCGTAAGGTTTGTTCGGATTTGCGGGCACGATATCCCGCAGCGTTTCATCCATCCGGCCGGGATCATCGTCCGTCGCGACCGGGGGCGTCTCTTCCAGATTGTTGTCGGGCAGGAAAGAAAGGAGTTTCTTCACGGCCGCCAAGCACTCGGCGTCATTCTCGGCGACAAAATGAGCCACGCCGCTCAGGCGGTTATGGGTCATCGCCCCGCCCAATTCCTCGAACGTCACGCTTTCGCCAGTGACCGTCTTGATTACTTCCGGCCCGGTGATGAACATGTTTGCACCTTGGGCCATAAATGTAAAATCAGTCAAGGCCGGCGAATAAACGGCGCCGCCGGCGCAGGGGCCGAGGATAACCGAAATCTGTGGGATGACGCCGGAAGCAATTGTGTTCCGGTAGAAAATATCGCCATACCCTTTCAAAGCATCGACCCCTTCCTGAATACGCGCTCCGCCCGAATCGTTCAGGCCGACGAAGGGAACGCCGATTTTCCGCGCCAAATCCATCGCCTTGCAGATTTTCGCCGCATGCATTTCCCCGAGGGATCCGCCAATAACGGTAAAATCCTGAGCTGACAGGCAAACCCGACGGCCGCCGATTGTCCCGTGACCGACGACAACGCCTTCCCCGGGCGCCTCTACTTTCTCCATTCCAAAATTGCCGCAACGATGCTGGACAAACATGTCGATCTCCACGAAACTGCCGGGATCGCAGAAAGATTCAATTCGCTCGCGCGCAGTCATCTTGCCGGCTTCATGCTGTCGGTTAATTCTTTTTTCGCCGCCGCCAGCCGTAATTTTCTGCCGAGCGGCTGCGAGTTCTGTTAACTGCTTGTTAATTTCCGCTGTCATATTCAACCCTCCACATCATTATCCGCCGCGGGTGCATGTTCGCATAGTTCGACCAGCACCCCGCCGGTGCTCTTCGGATGCAGGAAAGCAATCATCGCCCCGCCTGCCCCGCGGCGCGGGGTTTCGTCAATCAGACGCAAGCCCTTTTCCCGGCAGATCGCAAGAGCTTTGACCAGGTCCTCCACTTCATAAGCGATGTGATGGATGCCTTCGCCTTTGTTTGCGATAAACTTCGCCACCGCCCCCTCCGGGTCGGTCGGCTCCAACAGTTCCACCCGGCTTTCACCGACCGGGATGAAACATACCTTCACTTTTTGGTCCGGCACTTCTTCCCTGCCAGCCTCCAGCAGCCCGAAGACATCCGTATACAATTTAGCCGCGTTTTCAATGCTTTGGACAGCAATCCCAATGTGGCTGATTTTCCCGATCATTCTCCTACCTCCTCTTGTTCACAGATTCCCCCGGCAATCCAGCCCCGGCGCTCGCAATAAAGCCTGCGCCGCCTGGTACGGATCCATTTCCTTGCTTAGGACGCTTTCGGTCAGATCCGCCCGTAGACGTACCGCCGCTTCTGTACCGAAATAATTCTGCCGCAGTTGCTTTTCCGCAATGCGGGTTATCTCCCGGCTGACGCGCTCTCGGCGGCGCCGCTCCATCAAGCCGGATGCCACGGCAGAAGACCGATGCTCGTCAACCGTCCGCTTCACTTCCGCAATTCCCTCGGCCCGTGTCGCCGTCGTCAGCAAAACCGGCGGTCGCCAGCCGGAAACGTCCGGATTTAAGTCAAGCATCATCTCTAGAGCTGTGGCCACCTGCTCCGCCCCGTCCCGGTCCGCTTTATTGACGACGAAAACATCCCCGATTTCCATGATGCCGGCCTTGTTAATTTGTATTTCGTCTCCCAAACCGGGAACCGTGACTACCACCACAGTGTCGGCGATGGACATAATTTCGACTTCGGCCTGGCCGACTCCGACCGTTTCAACAATGATAATCTCTTTGCCGGCCGCATCCAGTGCTTTAATCACTTCTCCCGTTGTCTGGGCAAGACCGCCCAGGCTGCCCCGGGTGCTCATGCTACGGATAAAAACACCCTTGTCCGTCGCCAGATCCTGCATGCGCAGTCGGTCGCCGAGCAACGCCCCGCCGCTGAATGGGCTCGTCGGGTCAACAGCGACAATACCGACTGTCTTCCCCTGCCGGCGGTATTCTTTGGCCAGCCGTCCAGCGAGTGTGCTTTTCCCCGCCCCCGGCGGCCCGGTCAGGCCGATTATATGGGCCTCCCCCGTATTCCGGCTCAGAGCAGCCAATTCTGCCACCGCCTGCGGCACCTCGTTTTCAATCATGGTGATCAGTTTCGCCAGGGACAGGCGGCATCCGTCCCGGACTCGCGGGGCCAGGATTAATGTCCGTTCACCCGCCTTCCCCCCGCCGTTATCCCCGGGCATTGTTTTCAATGAAATCGACAATACCGGAAATGGGTGCGCCGGGAGTGAAGATTGCCGCTACTCCGGCTGCCTGTAAAGCCGGGATATCACCCGTTGGGATAACTCCGCCGCCGACAATCAGAACATCATCCAGCCCTTCCTCCCGCAAAAGCTGCACAATTCGCGGGAAAAGATGCATGTGCGCCCCGGACAGGATGCTCAGGGCCACGACATCCGCATCCTCCTGCAAAGCAGCCTGAACAATCTGCTCCGGCGTTTGCCGCAATCCGGTATAGACAACTTCCATGCCGGCATCCCGGAAGGCCCGGGCAATTACTTTCGCTCCCCGATCGTGCCCGTCCAGCCCCGGTTTGGCTACCAAAACTTTAATCGGTCTTTCCCTGCTCATTGTCCTCCTCCTTCTCTGCCCTTCCGGCTCTACAACGCGACGGATGGCTCATATTCGCCGAATACTTCCCGCAGCACATCGCACATCTCTCCTAAAGTAGCGTAAGCGCGCACCGCGTCCAGAATGTAGGGCAAAAGGTTCTCTTCGCCTTGCGCCGCCGTCCGCAGCGCAGCCAGAGTCCGGCCAACCACCGCACCGTCTCGGCGGCGGCGCAGATCGGCCAATTTTTGCATCTGCCGTTCGCCAATACTTGGGTCGACAACGAGGAGGCCTTGCGGCGCTGCTTCTTCGACTTGATATTTATTGACTCCGACGACAGTCCGGGTCCCCGCCTCTATCTCTTTCTGGTAACGGTAAGCGCTCTCGTGGATTTCTTTCTGGATGAACCCTTTTTCAATGGCGGAAACCGCTCCGCCCAGTTTGTCAATGCGGTCGATGTACTCCTTCGCCGCCGCCTCAACTCGATTCGTCAGACTTTCGATGTAGTAAGAACCGGCCAAAGGATCGATCGTCTCTGTCACACCGCTTTCCTCCGCGATGATTTGCTGCGTCCGGAGCGCTATGCGCACCGAATCCTCAGTTGGCAGTGAGAGAGCCTCATCCCGGGAATTAGTGTGCAACGACTGGGTGCCGCCCAGAACCGCGGCCAACGCCTGCATAGTCACGCGGATAATGTTATTATCCGGCTGCTGGGCGGTCAGAGTAGAGCCGGCAGTCTGAGTATGAAAACGGAGCATCCATGATTTCGGATTCTTGGCCCCAAATCTTTCCCGCATTATTCTTGCCCAAAGACGGCGAGCCGCCCGGAACTTGGCCACTTCTTCCAGCAGATCAAGGTGAGAATTGAAGAAGAAGGAAAGGCGAGGAGCAAAAGCATCAATGTCCAGCCCCGCCTTGACGGCCGCCTCGACATACGCTATTCCGTTTGCAATAGTGAAAGCCGCTTCCTGGACTGCTGTCGAGCCGGCTTCCCGGATATGATAGCCGCTGATGCTGATGGTGTTCCAATCGGGCAGCTCCCGGGCGCAATAAGCAAAAATATCGGTAATCAGACGCATGGAAGGCTGGGGCGGAAATATGTATGTTCCCCGTGCCGCATATTCTTTCAGAATGTCATTTTGAATGGTCCCGGACAACTTGGCGGCCGAAGCTCCCTGCTTTTCTGCCACGGCGACATACATGGCCAGCAGGATGGCCGCGGGAGCGTTGATGGTCATCGAAGTGCTGACTTTTTCCAGGGGAATGCCGTCAAAAAGTATCTCCATGTCAGCAAGCGAATCAATGGCCACACCCACTTTCCCTACTTCCCCGGCCGCCATGGGATGGTCGGAATCGTAGCCGATCTGCGTCGGCAGATCAAAAGCGATGCTGAGGCCGGTCTGCCCCTGCCGCAGCAGATATTTATACCGTTCGTTCGATTCTTCCGCCGTCGCAAAACCGGCGTACTGCCGCATAGTCCACAGTCTCCCGCGGTACATAGTCGGCTGCACGCCGCGGGTGAACGGATACTCACCGGGAAAACCAAGATCGCGGCGATAGTCCGCGCCGGCTGTATCGATCGGAGTATAGAGACGCTCTACCGCCAGTTCCGAACCGGTCAGGAACTCTTTCTTGCGCTCCGGAAACCGGGCCAGCACTTTCTTGAGCCTGTTTTCCTCCCAGTCGGTTTTATCCGTCTCGATGCGAACCAGTTCATCCTTTTCGATCACGGGTACCAGCCTCCTTTTCATCAATAACTGTAAACGCCATGGTGACAAAGCCGCAAGTCTCTGCGGTTTCATTATAGCATTATTCTCCGTCATCCCCGCCGATGTATGCAGGTATTCTTCCCCTTGGCAATCCGGTTATCATAAAAAAAGCCCAGCTACATACATGGCTCGGTTTAGCGAGCAACGCATCTGCCGAGCATAATGTAGCAGGGTTTCTTTATACCACTGCAAAGGGCAGGAGAATCCGCTCCCAGCGTAACAATTCTCCCTTTCCCATGATTATCCTGCTGTCGGTTGATTATTTGTCTATAATCACATCCCACGGAGAGCCAGACTGACACATAAAGCCGTTTCGACATTACTCATACTCTTCGCCGACAATTGAGTAACTTTCTCCTGAAGACGGCGTTTGTCAATTGTCCGCAGTTGCTCCAGCAGAATTACCGAATTCCGCTCCAGACCGCTCGTCGCCGCCAAAATCTCCACGTGCGTAGGCAGCCTGGCTTTTTCAATCTGGGATGTAATTGCCGCGACAATCACTGTCGGGCTGAATCTGTTGCCAATATCGTTCTGAATAACGAGCACCGGGCGCCGGCCGCCTTGCTCCGACCCAAAAACCGGACTCAAATCCGCATAATAGATATCGCCCCGTTTGACTACCAACCTACTCACACTCCGCCAGGCGGACATCGTACAGTCTGGCCACTTCGTCTTCCAGGGCTGCGCTTTCTTCGGCCAACGCCAGATTAATCCGGGACATCTCCAGATAACCGACCCGCATCCGTTCGTAAAAGTCCCGCTGTTTGCGCTCCGTCAAATAAAGGCGAACCGCCTCCCGGATGAACTCGCTCCGGTTTCTGTTTTCCTTGGCAACTATCCCGTCGATTTCCTGCAACAGTCCCAAGGGAACACTGACCATTATCCGTCTCAATTCGCCCACGGACGGCACCTCCCGCTATTTCCCGCCGATTGCGCTACTTTATTTATACCACCAGCTTTGCCGATATATACCAATATCTTCCCGCCGCACCATTTGCTACCCTCTGCCCGGACAAAACCTCCGTTCAGCAAAACCGTTTAATTTCCCGCAATCCATGCAGATCGCTGACAGCCACTACTTCGCCGCCTTTCATGTACAAGCGGGGCAACCGCCGGCTGAGGAGACTCGTGATTTCCACATCGAGATTGCCCGGGCATATCAGGGTAGCCAAATCATCGACCGTAATCGTCTCCCCGCCCTGGCTCCCGATCAGAACCGCTTCGCTGCCGATCCGGACCGGTATGCCGGTTTGCCCGACGTCAACCATGCACTGGTCCATACAAACCCGTCCGATTATCGGCGCCCGCCTCCCACCGATCAACACCTCACCTTTATTGGAAAGCATCCGGCTGTACCCGTCGGCGTAGCCGATGGGCAAAGTCGCAACAATGGTATCCTTATCGGTCCGGTAAGTCCGGCCGTAACTGATATCTTTGCCGGACGGCAATGTCTTGCTGTGGACGACGCGCGCCTTAAGGGACAAAGCCAAACGAAGGCCGAATTCCCGGTTGATGGAATGAGTAATTGTTGTTCCGAACACTCCCGCCCCGGTGCGAACCATGTCAAAATGTGATTGCGGGGCAGTAAGAATGGCGGCGCTGTTCGCAGCATGCCGCAACGGAATCCTGAAACCTGCTGCCGCCAGCGCCTCTATCACCTGGCGGAAAAAAGCAATCTGCTGTTCAGTATATTCACGGTCGCCTTTTTCCTCCATCTCCGCCACCGCAAAATGAGTAAATATTCCTTCCACTACCAGACCGGGCAGACTGCTTATCTGCCGGGCGAAAGCAACTACTGCCGCCGCGTCGCCCAAGCCGATTCGCCCCATCCCGGAGTCCACCTTAATATGGACTTTCGCCGTTTTCCCAAGATTTACCGCTGCCCGGGAAATCGCTTCGGCCATTTCAGGCAAATAGACGGTCTGGGTAATATCGTTAGCCACCAAGGTTTCGGCCTGCTCCGGCGGGGTAAAGCCGAGGACCAGAACCGGGGTTGTGACGCCGGCATTCCTGAGTTCAAGGGCTTCATCCATGATGGCTACTGCCAGATATTCGCAACCGGAAGACACCGCCTGTTTTGCCGTGATTACCGCACCGTAACCGTATCCGTTACCTTTAACCACAGCCATTATTTTCGTGCCTGGCTGCAGCCGGCGCCGGACCGCCCGGATATTACTGTCAATGATGTCCAAGTCAACTTCAATCCAAGCCGGACGAGTTGTGTCCAGTCCTACCAATCCTAACCCCCCTGTCTGTATCCTGCTCCCATGCGGTTAATTTTACTCGATTCATTATTCCGGACGGATTATCCTGCCATTTGTCTCATTTTTCTCTTTTTCTGGCGCGGTAAATACAGGAAAACAGCGGCTGAGTTTTTTTATTTTCGACTGTAGCGGCAAACCGGGCAATTTCTCCCTTTCCTGCAGAAGCCAGATATCATCTTCTCCAAATCGCATCTTCCTGCCTGTTTTTGCTTGTTTTTTCATGCTACCGCCCCTTCTCCGATTAATCGCAATAATAATAAGGCCATGTGTCAGCCGACTCATATTGCCGGACCGCCCGGAACGCCGCGGGCAGTTCGGCCGGCAAATCTCCGGCCACCAGCCCTGTCTCACCCCGGTCGGTCACGACCCGGTCGCCGGCGCTCCCGTGCAAGAAAACGCCGGTGACCGCTGCTGCCAGCGGCGGTTGTCCCTGGGCCAGCAGGCCGGCGATTACACCGGTCAGGACATCGCCCGAACCGCCGGTTGCCATTCCCGGGTTACCGGTAAAATTGATGTATGTATCGCCGCCCGGGGCGGCGATAATTGTCCGGGCCCCCTTCAACACGACGATCGCTCGCCAGGCATCTGCCGCCAGCCGCGCTATTCCCAGGCGGTCGGCCCGCACGTCAGCAGCGGTGCAGCCAAGCAGTCTGGCCATTTCGCCGCCGTGCGGCGTCAAAATGACAGGACCGGCGGCCTCCTTCAGAACGGTCGTATCTTCCGCAACCGCGTTTAAAGCGTCAGCGTCAAGCACCTTTGGCACCGTCAATTCCGTCACTATCCGGCGAACTAAAGAGACCGTCTCGGGCTGGGTCGTCAGACCCGGCCCGACAGCCAATGCCTGCGCCGCCGCCGCTTCTCCGGCAATAGCCGGGAAGGCGGCAAGGCTTAAAGAGCCGGCCGCAGTTTCTGCCAGCCCGCGCGTCATAGCCTCTGTCAGCTTGACGGCGGCCGCAGACTGAAGGCTGACTGGCAGAGCCAGGGTAACGAGACCGCTGCCGGCACGCATTGCCCCCATAGCCGCCAGCACTGCCGCCCCGAGATAACCGCGGGCACCGGCTACCAAAAGCGCCCGACCGTAATCTCCTTTATGCGTGTCCGGACGGCGGGCTGGCAGGCTTCTCCGCACCAAATCCCGGGTTATCAGATTAAGGCGGAGATTCTCCGTCAGCTCCGCCGGAATGGATATATCCGCCACCACTATCTGTCCGGCATATTCCGCTCCCGGATACAATAGTACTCCCGGCTTCGGCAAGGCAAGCACCACTGTACTCGTAGCCCGGACGCAATTACCCCGGATTTCCCCGGTATCGGCGTCAAGCCCGGAGGGAATATCCACGGCAATCACCGTCCGGCCGCAAGCATTTATTTTTTCAACCATTCGGGCGAAAACTCCTTCCGGCTTCCCCCGCAGACCAGTGCCCAAAAGAGCGTCAACGACGGCGTCAGCCTCAGCCAAAGCCTTTTCCAGTCCGGGCGGAGGAGCCGCATCCGGCACTGTCTCCACTGAAACACTCATTAGCTGCAATAAAGCAAGATTGGCGGACGTCTCCGCCGTGGCATCTTTCTTACCAGGCAGGCGGAAGACCCGGACGGCAGCACCGGCCCGGTGAAGATGGCGGGCGGCGACAAAACCGTCGCCGCCGTTTTTGCCGGGTCCGGCAATAATCACCACCCGGCGCCCGACCAGGCCGCCAAGCTGGCGGCGAATTTCCCCAACGACCCGCAAACCCGCGTTTTCCATGAGAACGGCGCCCGACAACCCGTATGCCATCGCCGTACCGTCAATCCGCCGCATTTCCGCTCCTGTCGCTACCTTCATCGCTTCGCCCCGCCTTCTCTGGTTTGTCCGATATCAGACCGCAATCGCCTGCGCGCAGGCGTAATCCCGACCGTGGGAGAGGCTCAGATGAATCTCCCTTATCCCCCGCTCCGCCGCGACCGCCGCCGCCTTTCCGCTCAAACGAACTATCGGCTTACCTAATTCATCCCGGATAATTTCAATATCTGCCCACTTCATCCGGCGCAGACCGAGGCCGAGCGCTTTCAAAACCGCCTCCTTGGCGGCAAACCGAGCCGCCAGCCGCGCCCCCGGCCGGCGGGAGCGGCGGCAGTAGGCAATCTCCCCGACGGTGAATACCCGGTTCAGAAACCGATCTCCTTTGCGTGCGACCATCCGCTCGATTCTGTCTATCTCAACGATATCGATGCCAGTTCCCCAAATCATTCCCGCTCCCTCCCGCTGCTGCCGCCCGGACCGGCATGTCCTTTGCCGGCTCCGGACAATAATGACTGCCGCTTCATTACAACCCGCCCTTTCTGCCTGCGCTTCGCGCACCGGGGATTACTTATCTGCGGCACTTCCCCCGAATTTTCCCGTTTGTGCATGACACCGCCAGCCCAGGGAATAATAAACATGCTTAAATGCGAAGAAAGGAGGGAAGGCAATGCCGCAGATTCACTGCAGCGTCAACAGCTGCCATTACTGGAAGCAGGGCAATATCTGCGACGCCCAGGAAATCATGGTGACTTCCGACGCCTTGGGTAGCTCTTTGAGCGACTCGATCGACGCTCCCAGCTACCAGACTTTCGGTTCAACCCCGGTGAACACATGCATGGATACATGCTGCAAAACGTTTGTCGCAAAAGACTCCGGCCAAGCAAAAGTCGACGGAGTCAAAAAGCTCTGATTTGACACCACAACTAAGAGGCCGGGTGAACCGGCCCCTTAGTTTTATTCGGCGGAGTTCACCCAGGCGGCGATATCGTCAATCACATATTCCGGCACATTGCCGGCAATCATGTATTCATCCGGATTCGGCACTCCATCTCCTTCCAGGAATAAATGATTTAAACGGGGATAAGACAGCAGCCGGACGCCCGGTTTACTGCCCAGAGCCGCCTCCCAATTCCGGAAATCAACCATGGTCACCTGATAATCCCTCTCCCCTTGCAGGACTAGCTGCGGTTTGCCGAGGCCGGCAGCCGCGGCAGGCGGGTCATAGTCACGTAAATCCAGCCAATACGCTTCCGGCGCTCCCAGGATATTGCCTGTTCCCGCCGTTCCCCGCTCATACAAGTCCTTAACTTTAGCCACTTCCGCCGTCAACTGACCCAGCGTCTTCTCCTCTTCCGGCGTGACCGTTCCGTCCAGCGCAAAGAGATAGTTGTACTGCTCGACCATCACATCAACCAGACGGCGGGTCAATCCGGCCATGATTATGAAGCCGCGAGTCGCTTCGCTCATCGCGCCGATGCGGGGAATAAGCATCCCGCCCAAACTGTGCCCGAGAACAAAAATCCGGTTGCCGGCAATCTCCGGCCGTCCCCGCAAAAATTCCACGGCCAGCACCGCGTCTTCAATGCTCTCCTGCCACACTGTAAAATCGTAATCTCCGGCCACTTCGCCGGCGTAAACCTTTGTCCGCTTGTCGTAACGGAGTGTCGCCACCCCCCTGGCAGCGAGACCCCAGGCGAGATCGCGGAAAGGTTTGTTCGGACCGATGGTCTCATCCCGATCATTCGGCCCGGAGCCGTGCACCATCACCACAGCCGGGAAAGGTCCTTCTCCCCGCGGCAAAGTCAGCGTCCCCGGCAGGCGCCACGGTTCATTCCCGATACTCACATCCTGTTCCGTGAACTGATCCGGAGAAACATCCGGCAGAAGCGGCACAGCCTCAATCCACAGCCCCGCTACTTTCCCCGCCCGGTCATAAACGAAACGGACGTAGTAATCAGCCCGTTCGAACTCACCGGTCACTTTCACCTGCCGGTTCGGTACTACTTCTTCATACTCGGCGTTGCTTACCGACCGGAATTCACCGGCCCGCGCAATTACTTTCTCCCAGGCAGCCGCCAATTCCGGCGCCGGAAGAACTTTCTTCATCGTCTTGTCAAATTCGCCTACCACCGCAGCATAATCGCCGGCCGCCAGTTTTACGACCGCCGCCGTTGCCCGCTGTGTCAGTTCTTCCGGGCCCGGCGACGGCGGGGAACAAGCCGCCATCGCCGTCAGCAGACAGATTAGCAAAACCGTCGCCGTTTTTCGCATTATCGAAACCTCCTTCAGTCCGACAGTTCCTAATGGTCTCTGTCTCGCTCCGGATTGCCGGACACTTCCTCTTTCCTGACCACCATACTGACATGCTCAATGCCGGCTTCGCTAAAACGTTCGCCGTAAGGCACGAAGCCGAAACGCCGGTAATAACCCTCCAGATACGCCTGAGCGTGGATATGCACTTCCATTGCTCCGGCCGCAAAAGCCCGGGCGAGCAAAAGGCGCACAACCAGAACGCCGAGATGCTCCCCCCGATACTCCATCAGGACGCAGACCCGCCCAAACCGGAATTGTCCGTCTGCCTGATACAACCGCCCGGCAGCCACCGGGCGGCCATCGGCACAAATAAGCAAATGCTCCGCCGCCGCATCCATTGCGTCATATTCCAATTCCGGCGCAATCCCTTGCTCCCCGATGAATACCGAATCCCGGACCTGCCGGACCGGCGATAGGTCGTCTGTCCCGGCGAGCCACTTTATCTCAATCTCCACCCTTACCCCTCCACATTTTCGTTTCCCTCGGATCGAACCGGTTTTTTCGGTCCCGTACGGCTTCGCCAGAAATTGGCGATCCGTTCCGCGAGGTCGGTCTGACTGCCGGTAAGAGGAACCGGATGCCACTCCGGAGGGAACAACCGGCGGTACCGCATCCGGGCAAAGCGCTCGTCGAGCAGCAGCACCACTCCTTTATCCGTCTCCGTCCGGATAACCCGGCCGACTGCCTGGAAGACACGGGCCATTCCCGGGTAATCATAGGCGTAAGCAAACCCGTCCTCTCCGGCGGCAGTGAAATATTGCCGGATAATCTCCCGCTCCGGACTCACTTGAGGCAGCCCGACGCCGATGATGGCGGCGCCCGACAGCCGTTCACCCAATAAATCAATTCCCTCCCCGAAGATTCCACCCATGACTGCAAACCCGACGAGACTCGCCGCCGGCTTTTCGCTGAACAGATCAAGGAAATCATCTCGCTCCGCCTCACTCATTCCGGTAGTCTGCCGGACTGTCCGAATGGAAGGGTAGTCACTTCGGAAAACGTCGTATACTGCCGCCATGTATTCATAAGAAGGGAAAAAGGCCAGGTAATTTCCCGGTTTACTCCTGGCCAGGACTGCGACGGCCGCAGCGATCCGGCCATACGAAAGATGCCTCTCCCGGTAACGGGTCGGCGTCCGGTTGTCGGCGAGAAGAAGAAGATTGGCGCGAGGAAACGGTGACGGAAGCTCCAGACGGGCGGCGTCCGAATTGCCTCCTAACATCCGAACGTAGAAACCAAGCGGAGACAAAGTGGCAGAAAAAAACACCGTTGCCCGGCCCCGGCGCACCGCCGCCTGCAGCAGACGAGCCGGATCGAGACAGAACAGTTTCAAACGAACATCGCTGCCTGCCCGGGCACTATAAACAACATAATCAGGCCCAAAATCGGCCGCCGTCCGCAGAAAATCCCGGGCCGCGAAATATTGTGCCCGCAAATCAGCCCGGAACGAATCCGCTTCCGGCCGCCCCAGCCAGCACTCGGCCAGGACTAAGAACTCCCGCAATGTTTCCAACAAACCGGGGGGTATTGACTCCTGCGGCCGCCAATCACCCCCGGCTTCACACTGTTTTCGCTGGGCAATCAGCAAAGTATTGAGACGGTGCAGAGCGCGGCCAAGTTCCGGAGCTACTCCCCGCACAACTTTCTTCAACGCCAGAAGCGGCATTTTCTTCAGTTCCGCCGAAAACATCTCTTGCGCCCGCTGGACCAAATTGTGTGCCTCGTCCACCAGGAACAGATAATTTCCGCCGCTACCGAAAAACCGACGCAGATAAACGCGCGGGTCAAAAACGTAATTATAGTCACAGATAACGCAGTCAGCCCATTCGGCCAACTCCAGGGAAAATTCGAAGGGGCAGACCTGATACCGGGCAGCGTATTCCAGGATTAACTCCCGCGTAAACGCCGCTTGCGGGAAGATAGCCGCAACCGCCGCCCCAACCCGGTCGTAATGACCTTTGGCATATTCACACGTTTCGGGCCGGCAGTTCATCTCCGCGCAAAAGCAAAGTTTCTCCTTGGCCGTCAGCGTCAGCGTCTTGCACTGGAGTCCGCCGCGCCGCAAATCAGCAAACGTCTTTTCGACAATTGCCCGCACTGTCGTCTTGGCTGTCAGATAAAAGATTTTCTCGCCACCGTCCACCATTGCTTTCAAAGCCGAAAACAGCACGGCCACCGTCTTGCCGATGCCGGTTGGGGCGCGGGCAAAAAGACTCTTTCCGTCCCGGAGCGTCCGGTACACGGCGATGCTAAGTTCCCGCTGCCCCGTTCGATAGGACAAGTAGGGAAAACCAAGCTTGCAGATAGATTCGTCCCTTCGCTCCGCCCACGCCGCTTTCTTTTCCAGCAAGGCAAGGTAAGCCCCGGCAAGCGAGGCGAAATCTGCCGCCAGTTCTTCCGCCCGGCAAACCTGGTAGTAATTGACCTCTTTCACCTCAACCAAATGATAATAAGTAAGACAAAGCTCAACTTCCGCCAAGCCGTACTGCCGGGCAAGCATATGGCCGTAGCATTTGAGTTGAGCCCAATAAACGGGATTGGCTTCCCGGCCGATGCTGCCGATTGGAGACGTCGTCGTCTTGATTTCCTCCACCGTGGCGTATTCGCTGCCAATAATAACGCCGTCCACCCTTCCCCCGACTTCCATGATTACTTTCTCGCCCTCGACTGCCAAGCTTAAAGCAACTTCCGCCCGGTAACCCTCCGGCCGTTCCCGGCGCACCGCCCGATGACCGGCGATTCCTTCCAGCGCCCTGTCTCCGCCGACAAAGCCGATATCAATATCCCCCGCCCGGTGGACAAAACCAACTAAATCCCGCACAGCAACCCGCACGGTTTCCTTCTCCCGCATCAATCCGATCCGCCTCCGTTTGCTATTTCCCCTTTTCTACACCGGGAGTTCCACCCCCTTCTTCCGCAGATTCTCCAAACATTTTTCCCGGTAAGCCGCATCGTGCTCCGGATAAACCAACCCTGTTCCGAACGTCCCACCAACCGGCATCCGCTCATACGGGGGGCAATTCCGTCCGCGGTAGCACGGTTCAGCCCAGGCCGGATCAGGTCGATACCCACGGCGGACCATTTCGGCCAGAACGAGACGGTGGAAGCGGTAAAGCCGCTCCGGACTATACCGGAAGACATAATCCACCGTCGCGTGCTTCCGCCCCCAACCCCTGCCCCGCAGAGCGCAGATTTCCCGGTGCTGCCCAAGCAGCTGCTGCCGGGGCAACAAAGGAAGCAAATCCTGATGCCAGAGACGCAATTTTTTCACCACCCGTTCAAATCCTATTTCTAACACCGTTCGGTGTTAATCTGCCCGGCCGGAACCGAATAATGCGCCGGCACGACCGCCCGGCCGGCAATCCAGAATCATTCGGGGAAAGCGAAAAATTCGTGTAAGATAACCGAGCGGCGAGCAATACTATACCGGGTATTCTCTGCCTATGCTCACTCGCAGGAGAGCCTGAGCCTTCGCCTCTGGCAACAGGAAAACCGCAGCCCCTATTCACTATATCCTCCTGTTTTGGCAGAGATATTTTTTAGTATCCCACCCGCTCCCCGGCAATTAAAATAAGGCGAAAATTCGCCCCAAACCGTAGACAAAGCCGAAATATTCGGGCCGGAATCGAGATTCCGGAATTTTGACGCCGGACGGGGGAATAAAAAATTCGGAAACCGAAAGTAAAAGTCAAAGGTCGGAGCGAAAGCTATGCTAAGAGCCGCAAGCAATTCACCGCTCCTGGACAGGTGATCGGCAAAGCCGGACAGGGTAGTCGGATAGAACCGCCCATGACGTTGTCCGACCCCGCAAAAAGGCGGCTAAAAACAAAGGTTGAAATGAGAATAATTCCCCTGCTAATACTCTCAGGCCGGGTGGACTTCGGATAAGCTTAAGAGCCATCCTGGCAGACGGCTCCCATTGTATCCATAAAAATATAATTGCCGGCCTGCGAACGGGAAAAAGCGGGAATTTTCCGAGGAGAAAACGGGAAAGAACCGGGAACGAATCGGAAACAAATCGGGAAAGATTCGTGAACAGACTATCACCCCGCCGCTGGCTTCCAATGCGAAGGGTTACTGCATAGAGCTGGCTGGAGGCTAAGGTTGCCAGCGGCTGCCGCCGCCTTCCATTGCGAGTGGTTACTGTAATCAGAAGGCGATTTGCTGATGATGCCGGCGGCAGAGGTGATGGTTAATACGGGATGCCGCGGATAAGCATCCCGCCTGTCTTGTATTCTTTCATTGCAACGACGATACGGGGGTCTGTCCACAAGCTGAAGCGAGAATTCGCCCTATTTTTAATTGCCCCCCGCCTTTACGCGCCAGCTTCCGCCCGGCACAAGGAAACGTCGATAAAATGAGCGTTGTAGGCATCCGGAGTGAGAGGGCGAAATTCATATCCGTCCGCCAACAGCGTCCCGATAATCTCCGGCAGCGCTTCGACCGTGGTCGTCTGTTTGGCGCCGTCGTGCAGAAGGATAATCGTCTCGTGCCGCCGGGAGATTTGCTTTAAGACAGTCCGCACAATTGTGTCGCGAGCCGTGACGCCTTTCACCGCGTCTATTCCGCCGGCATTCCAGTCGAAGAACTCATAGCCGCGGGCCGTCATCTCCCGGGCCAAATCAATCATAAGTTGTTTTCCCCCGTAGCGCCAGCTCACCTGGTTGTTGGAGCCGCCGGGAAAACGAATCAGCTGCGGCCGGACCCCGGTTGCTGCCTCCAGTAAGTCCGCCAGCTTCTCGGTGTCGGCCAGATAGTTGTCCAGCGAGGCATAAATATAGGAATAATCGTGCGAATAGGTATGATTGCCGAGAGCATGACCTTCGCCAACTATCCGGCGATACATCTCGCAAGCAAATTCGCTGTCGCGGCCGTTAACGAAAAAGGTTGCTTTTATCCCGTACTCCCGCAGAATATCAAGGACTGCCGCCGTGTTCTTGCTTGGTCCGTCATCAAAGGTCAGATAGATTGTTTTAGCCGGGTCCCCGCCACTGTTCTCAACCGGGACGGCAGCCCCCACAGCGCCCGGCGGCATAGCGGTTCCTGTATCCGGCGGCACCTTGGACGATGGAACAGTAATGTCGCTGTCCGGCACCGCCGGCGGTGATAACTCCGGAAAGCCCAACCGGCCGGTCAGCGGCCAGTTAAACAAAAAAATAAACACCAAAGCGAGGCAAATAACCGCCGCCCGCTTGTTAAACATCTTGCTCATGGTTATCTCTCCCTAAACCTTTTTCTCTGTCTCTCTCTGTTTGCCAAGTTAAAGCTGATTGTGCCGCCCGCCTTTACCCGGCGCCCCGATAAAGTCGGTCCCGTGTCGCCTCTTCACTATATGTGACGAGTTTTGGCCGGAAAAGTCACGCTGTTTAGGCAAATATTGATTGGTATTAATCGACAAGCGAAAAAATGAGCAGGAAGGCACTTTACCTTCCTGCTCCGGCCGTATCATCATTTGGCAGATGCTTCCCCGTTCGTGGCGGCAAGCGGTCTCCCGTCAGATTACCCCTCCCTCACGGGCGAAACCCCATACTTTGTCGATAACCCGGGCCGCTTTTTCCATCATTTCCGCCTGCTCCAAACCGAAGATTCGATCCCCTTCTTTAACAACCTTACCGTCGATAATGACATACTCGACGTCCGAACTCAGGGCATGGTAGACAAGGTTAATCACTGGGAAAACCACCGGCTGGATATGGGGCCGGCAGAAATTCAAGATCGCCAAGTCGGCTCGCAGTCCCGGAGCAATCCGCCCGATATCATTACGGGCGAAAGCAATCGCCCCGCCTACTGTTGCGGCGAAGAAGGCGTCCGTCGCCGAAACCGAATGCGCATTGCTGGTCTGCAGCTTGCCCATAAGAGCGGCCATTCTCATTTCGGCCAACGCGTCGACGGCGTAGCTGTCGGTTCCCAGAGCCACATTGATTTCCATCTCTTTGAACGGCTGGAAGGGGGCAAGCATACCGCCTTTGGCGAAAACCTGCGGACAGTGGGCGATGCTGACCCCGTTCGCTTTGATAATCTCCCGATCCGCAGCGTCGGTAAACAAAGCGTGGGCAGCCACCACATCCGGACCGAGAAAACCAAGCCGTTCCAAATATTCCGTCGGAGTAGCCGCGAAGCACTCCTTGATTTTTGCCATCTCGACCCGGGTCTGAGCCAGATGAGTCATGATCCGCATCCCGGACGCATCTGCCGCCCGGCGGACTTCTTTCAGTAATTCCGCGGAACAAGAATCGGGGGCGTGCGGACCGAGCCAGATGCTGATACGCCCTTCGGCAACGCCGTTGTACTGTTCAAACAGCCGGACGTTATCCTCCAGGGCCTTAAACTGCGCCGCGTTCACTCCCGTCTCAATCTTCCCGTCGGCGGAGACCTCCGGCAAATGCTCGCCGCTGGTGAACATCGGAGCAATGCCGGCCCGTAATCCAAGCGCGGCGGCCAGTTCGATAAAAATCTCCAACTCCTGCCCGGTGCACTGCTCCACCACTGCCGTCGTGCCGGAGTTGATCATTTCGGCCAGGGTCAACCGCAACAAGTCGCTCAATTCCTCCCGCGCAAGCCGGGTGAGGGCAATCCGTTTCAGCGGAAAAACCCGGCTGTACAAGGCTGACCCGCCATACCTTTCCCGGTTATAGTCATCCGTCATTCCCCGGCAGACAGCCGTAGTCAGACAATGATTATGCGCGTTAATTAAGCCGGGAATAATCAGCTTGCCTGTCGCGTCAATAACCCGATCATCCGCCTCCACCGCTATGCCACGGTTGATCTCTTTAATTTCGCCGCCCTCGATCAGAATGTCCGCTTCTTCGACTTTGAGCGCTTCGTACGCTTCATTGATAAACGTCATTATCATTCCGCCATGGATTATAAGCCGCGGCATCATCTATTCCCTCCCCAGCTTCGCAAAATAAGCATTGACTATCCCGAGATCCTGACGGAGTTCGGCCAGATTGGCGAAACCAATATTATAGACGTCAATGTATTCGTGGTGCTGCAGAACCCACTCGAGAGCGTCCTCCAGATCATATAATAGGTCGCCCCGCCCCAGCGTCTTGATTACATATGTTCCTTTCCCGGCCCCATGCGCTTCTTTTAAAGCTACCACCATCTCATCCCGGCTGCCTTCGTCAATCCGAGACCCATCCCGGTTTAAGGGAACGCAGATGACTTCGATTTCCGGCATCTGCGCCGCCTGCCGGGCGATGGAGGCAAAATGGGTCGAGATGCCAACCGCCCGGATAAGGCCTTTTTGTTTTGCCCGCCCGAGCACCTCCAGCGCCGGCCGGGTCTGCTCCAAATCAACCCGCACCCGATGCAGAAGACAAAAATCAAGATAGCCGGGACGGAGCTCAGCAAAAATCCTCGCCAGGTCCCGTTCGGCCGCCGCCGCCGTCGTCGCGTAAGTCTTGCTGCACACAACGACGTCCTGCCGGTCCAACTCCTTGAGGCCGGCGGCAATCTGTGGATGGCTGCCGTAAACCATATCCGTATCCCAGAAGAAAACACCGTGATAACGGGCGGCGTCGGCCAGTACTTTCCCGCCGAGCCGCGGCGTGTAACAATTGATGTGTTCCGTTCCGAAACAAACCTGCGATACGATAATCCCTGTCTTTCCCATTTCGACCGCCCTAGCCAGCAATTCCATCTCTCAACCTCCCGCTCTGTTTTTCGGCCAAGCGTTTTCCCACCTAAACTATGGTATACCCGCCGTCAATGACAAGGATGTGCCCGGTGATGAAGGCGGCCATCTTCGAAGCCAAAAAGACAACACCGTTGGCGATATCTTCCGGTTGGCCCAGCCGTCCCAGCGGCACCTCACTGAGACACATCTGCCGATACTGCTCGTCCTGCAGTTTTTCCTTTACCAGCGGTGTAACAGTCAGTCCGGGCGCCACCGCGTTGACCCGAACACCGTGCGGAGCCCATTCGACCGCAAGGGTCCGCGTCAGCTGATTGATACCGCCCTTGCTCGCGGCATAAGCCGTCTGGCCGGACGAAGTCCCGACGATGCTCAGTTCCGAACTTATATTGACGATATTACCCTGGCCGCGGGCAACCATGTGCCTTCCGGCCGCCTGAGCGAACAGGAAATACCCGCGGAGATTGACCTGCAGAATCCGATCCCAATGCTCCAAACTGATGTCGAGCGCTTTTTCCCGGATGTTGATGGCTGCGTCGTTAACCAGACAGTCAATACGGCCGAAATGAGCGACGCCCGCAGCCACGGTGTCCGGCGCCGCCGCCGGATCAGTGACATCACTAACTTGCAGCAAAAACTCGCCGCCGATTTCGGCCGCCGTCCGCTTCAGTTCCGCCTCGTTTTGGTCAACCAGAATCAGTTTTGCCCCGTTCCGGGCAAATTGCCGGGCGCAGGCGGCCCCAATCCCCTGTGCCGCCCCCGTAATCAGGACGACCGAGTCTTGCAATCCCATGTTCAGCATGAAAGCATCTCCTCTTCTTATCGCCAACCTGCAACCTGATTGCTCAGGCCAGACAGCATATTTATAAGAAAATATTCTCCGCCCCGGCAAAGGAATTCCTGCTTCCTGACCGTTCCCCTGTCTTGTCAGGCCAGGCCGGCAATCTTGCCGCGGTGAACACCCGAGCTGCGGGGTAAATTTCCTTGCTTAACCGGAAAAGGAAGATCATCGGGCAAAGAGAAATAAATAACCCGAAAAGAAGCATTTCATCTTTCCGGAAGGAGGTATAATATTGACCGACAATTATTCGCAGTGTGCCAAATGCGGACTGCCGCGCCGCGAGCGGCTCTGCCAGAAGGCAGTCGACGGAAAAGGGCCGGATTTTTGCCCGACCCGCTCCGGTGCCGCGGTCACCGCAGCAGCCAGAAAGATATACGCTAACCCGTCCTGGCGGGAATTCGCCCGGCAGTCGGTGATCCAGGAAGGTTCCGGTTACGCTGCCCGGGACAGCCGTCCTTACCCGGTCAAAACGCGGTTGCAGGAAATCAGCGAATTCGCCGCCCGCATGGGTTATCAGAAGCTCGGCCTCGCCTTCTGCATCAGCCTGCAGCAGGAAGCAGCCCAACTATCGCAGGTGTTGGAAAACAAGGGTTTCACAATCGTTTCCGTCGTCTGCAAGGTCGGATGCATTCCCAAAGAAGACATGGGAGTCGCCGACGGGGAGAAAATCCGGATCGGGTCATTCGAGCCGACATGCAATCCAGTCGGGCAAGCCGAAACCCTGAACCGGGCCGGCACAGAATTCAACATCGCGCTTGGTCTCTGCGTCGGTCACGACTCCCTTTTTTTCAAGCATTCGCAAGCCCCGGTAACAGTGTTCGCCGTCAAAGACCGCGTGACCGGGCACAACCCTCTCGCCGCCCTGTATACTCTCCATTCCTATTACCGTCGTCTGCTGAAATAACCGCCGGAGCCATGCCCGGCGCGGGCTGGAAGCATTAAAAACCGGTGCCGGTGCGGCAACGGAAGCTCCGGCGGAAGAGACATTTCAGACTCAAAGGATGAAAAAGCGGATCTTATCGATGAGATACATGAAGAAAGGAATGGATACCACCGCTTGCAAAGTCGTCAATGTGGTCATCACCGCCGCGTATTCACTGTCGGCGTTGTACGCCCGGGCAATAATGGATACCTGGGTCATAATCGGTAGGGAAGCCTGAATAATGAAGACTTCCTTCATCAAGAGCGGGGCACGGACGAAGTGAGACAGAATAATAACCACTGCTGGCGTGATCAGCATCCGCCCGAGCATTAATACGGCCATATCCCGACTGAAGCGGACGGCCCGGAAATCCACAGCATGGATGGCCATACCAATGAACAGCATGGACAACGGAGTAGTCAAGTTACCAAGATATTTGCCGGTATCAAGAAGGAAAGCCGGCAGCGGCAATTCCAGGACAACCAGGATAATTCCGAGCAAAAAACCCAACAGCGGCGGGGAGAAGATTTTCCGCAACGTGGCAGGACTGAATAAACCGGCCTCCCGGCCGTCACCGTCCCGGCTGATGCTGTAGACACCGATTGTCCAGAAAAAAACCGTGTTTGCAATATAATAGAGAAGGGCGTACGGAATACTCTTTTCTCCGAACAAAGCGAGATTGACCGGCAAGCCGATGAAAATGGTGTTCGAGATACAAAACATCGTCTGGAACGTTCCCCGCCGCCCGGGCGGCAGGTTCAGCCGGCGGCTCAAAGCGACGCCGATCAAATAACTGAGCAGGATGGAAGCCACCGGTACCACCAGACCGCCGGATAGCTCGTACAATTTCGCCCGGTCAAACGTTGTCACCAGATTTACAACCATGTAAACCGGAAGCGAAAGCCGGGTCACGAGTTTCGTAAGCAGCACCGACGTTCCATCGTCGAACCAGCCCCGTTCGGTAAGATAATAGCCAAGAGAGATAATGATGACAATGCTCAGAATGCTTTCCAGCGACCGAAAGATAATCATGTTTTACCCCTTTGCTTGTCCGCGGTTTCGACATAATATTAGAAACTTCGATACCGCTGCCAATTATACCTGCCTTAACTGCCCGGCGGCATTCCCGTCCGCAAGCGCTTCGTTCGGCCGGATGGGAACTTTTGCCGGCTGGCGGCGTCACTAAAATAGTTAGTAAAATATTACAGGGATGTCCGTCGCTTTCTGGCAAACACCATCCCGGCAGAACAAAGGAGTGAAATCGATGCCCAAAGAACCCGGGAGAAATCCGACTGATGGCCGCTATTCCGGCCGAGCTTATCTGCGGCGGGTCGCCGTCTTACTGCTGATCGCCCTGCTGGCCGGCGGCTGCACCAATCCGTCCGCCCCGGACAGCCGAACCCTGCAGGAGAAAATCTCCCTGGTCACCACGGTCCCGGCCGGCGATTTTGCCGCCTTCGCCGCTGAGCCGGTCCAGATCGATCCGGCGGTGCCGGATTATCGCACGGCGGCCAACCTTAGCAATATAACTAATCCGAATATGTTCCAGCTTTCCGATGCAGCCCGGAAGCAGTTGTGCAGCAACGGCTTCGTGGTCGTCCCCGGCAGCGAGCCGGAATTTTTTACCCTGTATGAGATGAACCGTTACCAGGCAGTGCCGTTGTTCATCACCACCGATTCCCTTCTCCACAATTACCATCTCTTTTTCGCCCACCTGCTGCGGGTAACGGAGAAAGAAAAACTCGCGCCCGGACTGGCCGAATTGAGCCGGGTCATGTTGACGCAGGCAGAGAAAGACTGGACCGCACTGCGCGGCACCGCCTGGGAAAACGCGGCAAAGCGAAATCTCGGTTTCTTCGCCGTCGCCGGCAAGATCCTGGACCCGGGTTTGGCTGTTCCGGCAGCCGTAGCTGCAGAAGTAGCGGGCGAAATCGCCTTAATTGAATCGCACGAGGAGATTGCTCTGTCGCCGGTCATGAATCTGGGCCAAACTCCCGATCGGCTGGAAGGCTTCAAAGAAGATTATACCCAATACATCCCCCGGGGGCATTACACAAGCAGCGATCAGCTGAAAGCTTATTTCAAGGCGATGATGTGGTACGGCCGGCCAACGTTCCGGCTAAAAGAAGAGGATGAAACACGGTCGGCTGTCCTGATCACTTTGGCTCTCGCCCGGGACGAAAATCTGGCGCTGTGGGAGCAGATCTATGCACCCACTTGCTTCTTCGTCGGCCGGAGCGACGATATCACTGTCCACCAACTCGGGGAATTGCTCGCGGACGTTTACGACGGCAGTATCGACCTGCAGACCTTGCTGGAAAACGGCGAGCGTTGGGAAACATTCCTTGCCGCCGTGGCTGAACTGCCGCCGCCGGCCGTCAACTCAATCCCTATTTTCGACGAAACCATCCAGCCGGACCGGGAAAGAGAAATTCACGGCTTCCGCTTCCTGGGGCAACGTTTCACTTTGGACGCGGCAATTTTCCAGCGCCTCGTCTACCGGGACGTCAAGGAGAACGCCGGCGGCGAGCGGAGAATGCTGCCGAAGAGTCTGGATCTGCCGGCAGCCCTAGGCTCCCGGACAGCTTACAGTCTTCTGGAGAATATGGGCGAAACCGGCTACAAAAATTACCCGGAAACCATGACTGCCCTGCAAAACTTTATTGCCGGCCTGGATGAGGCGACCTGGACGCAGAATTTGTATTGGGGGTGGCTGCATACGCTCCGGCCGCTGCTGGAAGAAAAACCGGCGGGCTATCCCTCCTTCATGCGCAACGCCGCTTGGACGCGAAAAGAGCTAAACACCTTCCTCGGCAGCTGGACGGAACTGAAGCATGACACCATCCTCTATGCGAAGCAGGTTTACGCAGAAGCCGGCGGCGGCGGGGAAGACGTCGACGACCGAGGTTACGTCGAGCCCAACCCGGATCTGTACGCCCGTCTGGCCGCGCTCGCCCGGATGACCCGGGAAGGCCTGTCGGAGCGGGATCTCCTGGGTGCGACGGACCGGGCAAGTTTGGAGCGGCTCGAACAACTGGCCCTCCATCTGAAACATATTTCCGAAAAAGAGCTGAACAATGCACCGCTCACTGAAGAAGAGTATGATATCATCCGCTCTTACGGGGTAAGCCTGGAGCATTTCTGGCTCGAAGCTCTGCGGGACGAGGGAGTCGACCACCCTTCAGCCGCTTACGACCGGCCGGCGGCGCTGGTAACAGATGTGGCCACTGACATCGCTCATGGTCTTGTCCTGGAAGAAGGGACCGGCTACATTTCCCGCATCTACGCCGTAGTGCCGGTAGAAGGCTCCCTCCGGATTGCGGTTGGCGGCGTCTATTCCTATTATGAATTCCCCTGGCCGTTCACTGATCGCCTGATGGATGAGAAATGGCATGGAATGCTGGAAGCAGGTGAGGCACCGCCGCCGCCGGAATGGACAACACAATTCACAGCGAAATGAGAGGAAAACGCTTCCCGCCGGCAGCCATCATCACCCTGCTTGCCTGCACCGTTCTCGCCTGGGGGGCCGTGCCTTCCCTGCCGGTAACAATGGCGCGCCGGGACTGCTTCGGACTGCTGAACGGGATATCGGATCAGGGGCCTCCCCCGCCGCAATCGCCGGCAACCGGCCAGACGATTGTTGGTGACGCAGATGAGAACGGCGTTCCGGAAGAATACTCTTTGCAATCCGCCCGACTGGTAGTGCGAACTGCCGGCGGCGTCATCTGGCAGACGCCACCGGCCTGGCAGGTAACCCAATGCCTCATCGGCGACGCCACCGGCGACGGCAAAGCGGATATTCTCCTGTCCGTCTGGAAAACAGGCAGTTTCGGACCGCAAAAACCGTTCTGGGTCAGCGGTGACGACGATAGTTACCGCAATCACTTGTTCATCTTCAATTTAGTGAACGGCACCGTCAAATCCGTCTGGCAATCCTCCAACCTGGACCGGCCCAATCATGCCGTCCTCCTGTCCGATCTGGACAGGGACGGCCGTAATGAACTGGTCGCCTTTGAAGGCTGCTACGATAATTTCCGGGCGGTCCGGATAACCGTCTGGCAATGGAATGGTTGGGGGTTTACCAGACAACAATAAAAACATGCGGGCGGGGACAGTCCCCGCCCGCGGCCGTTTACCTTTGCATATCTTTTGGATGCGGCGCTTTCACAACAAAGAATTCCAGTACATCTTCCCTGGTGTTGCCAATATTCATTTTGACATTGAACGGGACATTGACGATACTTCCGGCCGGGTAGGCCTGCTCCGCTTCTTCACCCAGCCGGAGCGTCATTTCCCCCCGCACGACAATCAGATAGACATTCGAGTTGGAAAAATGCTCGGGCATAGCCGCTCCCTGCGGCAGGACCATGTGATTGATGTTCACGTTCGCATCATCCACAATCCGCTCGATGAGCTTTTTGTCCGCCGAATTAAACCGGTAAACAGTTTCCGGCATCTCTATTCCTCCTTAATCAGTTCCGGGCGAAATTGCTTCAGCTCTTCAAGATAGCCCCGAGATCGGCTTCCGGGGTGGAAACCGGCCGGAGATTGAATTTCTCGACCAGGATATTCAGCACATTCGGCGAAACGAAGGCCGGCAGCGACGGTCCGATGTAGATATTCTTGATTCCCAGGGCAAGCAAAGTCATCAGGATAGCGATCGCCTTCTGCTCATACCAGGACAGAACGAGGGTGAGCGGTAAATCGTTGACTTCACAGTTGAAAGCATCGGCCAAAGCCAGAGCGATCTTCAGCGCGGAATAAGCGTCATTGCACTGCCCGAGGTCGAGGAGTCGCGGCAAACCGCCAATCGTTCCGAACTCCTCTTTGTTGAACCGGTATTTCCCGCAACCAAGCGTCAGAATGACTGTGTCCGCCGGCGTCCGGGCGGCAAAATCGGTATAATAGCTACGTTCCTGCTTGACCCCGTCACAGCCGCCAATCAGGAAGAAATGCTTGATTTTCCCCTGCTTGACACCTTCAATGACAGCGCCGGCGTTGCTGAGCACCGCGTTATGCCCGAAACCGACCGTGATGGATTTCTCCGGTTCGTCTTCCGTCCAGCCGCCGAGAGAAAGCGCTTGTTCAATGAGGGGGGAGAAATCTTTTCGGCCGTCTTTCTCCTGGATATGTTTCACGTCGGGCCAACCGACAACTCCGGTCGTGTAAATCCGGTCTTTGTACGATTCACGCGGCCGCTGAATACAATTCGTCGTCATCAGAACGCACCCGGGCAGATGGTCAAACTCCTTCGCCTGGTTTTGCCAGGCGCTGCCGAAATTGCCCGTCAGATGTTTATGCTTTTTCAGTTCCGGATAACCGTGGGCCGGAAGCATTTCACCGTGGGTATAGATGTTGATGCCTTTGCCTTCCGTCTGCTCCAGCAATTCTTTCAAATCTTTCAAGTCGTGGCCGGAGACGACGATAACCGGTCCCTTCTTCTTGGTGATTAGCACTTGGGTCGGCTGCGGGTGGCCGTAAGAACCGGTATTAGCTTTGTCGAGAAGCTCCAGGCATTTCAGATTGGCCATGCCGAAGTCCATCAGCACTTGCAGCAATTCGTCGGCCCCGAGGGAGTCGTCGGCGGACGCCGCGAGGCCCTTGTAGAAGAAATTACTGACGTCCTCATTGGTATAGCCGAGAACAGCCGCATGATGAGCGTAAGCTCCCATTCCTTTGAGACTGTAAATGAGCGTCTCCCGCAAGGAACGGATATCCGGGTCGAGATTCGCGTCCGACATTATGCCGATGGCCGTGGCGTCAGCCAGCATCGCTTCTTTAGTCGCCGGCAGTTCGTATTTCGCCGCCGCCGGCGCCTTCCCATCGTCGCCGCCGGCCAAGTCCCGCAGACGCCGCTTTGTTTCCGCCGCTTCCCGCAGGAAGAGCACGAAGCGACCGGCGTCGAAGTTAACATTGGTCAAGGTGGCAAAAATTGCTTCCATTACGAATTGATGCACGGAGGCTTCAATCCGTCCGCCGGCGGCAAGCACTTTCTGCCCGTAATAACCGATACCTTTCAGTTCGTGCAGGAGCAGGTCCTGCAAAGCGGCAACTTCCGCGTCTTTCCCGCAGACTCCCGCTTTGGTACACCCCTTCCCGCCCGCCGTCTGCTCACATTGATAACAAAACATTCCGCTCATTCTTTTCGCTCCTCTCATCGTTATCATTTTATTATTCCCTTTGCTTCCAGCCTAATCCACGGCCATTTGGCCGACCAAAGCCTTGCCGCTTTTTTGTTTCTTTCACCCCCTTCCTGGAATTTCCTCTTCCCGAGCCTCCAATATCGCCCCGTCAGTTCCGACGGTTATCACCCGCAGAGGGACAGACGCCTCACTGGCGAGCAAAGCTCGCCGGACAATCTGCACGAGCCCTCCACAACAGGGAACTTCCATGCGCAGCACCGTGACGCTCCGGATATTGTGCCGCCGGAAAATTTCGGCCAATTTACCGCTATAGTCATAACGGTCGAGTTTCGGGCAAGCGATAACCGTTATTCTGCCTTTCAGATAATCTTTATGCATATCGGCATAGGCATAAGCGGTGCAATCGGCCGCAATTAACAAATCCACGCCGTTCAGATAGGAAGCAGCCGGATTGAGCAGAGCCAACTGGACGGGCCACTGCCGGAGCTCAGACCGGCTAGGCTTCTCCTCACTGCCGCAGTCGTGAACGCAGACGGATTGGCAGCTGTCCCGCTTCAGTGTCTTGGCTGCCTGCCCCGGACATCCCGCCCGACACCCCCGGCCGGAACCGGAAACATCGGCGGCAGCGTCTATTCTGGATCGTACCGCCGCCTCGTCGTAAGCGGCTGCTTCCCGCTCGACAATTGTGATAGCCCCGGTCGGGCAGGCCGGCAGACAGTCGCCCAACCCGTCGCAATATTCGTCACTGACAAGCCGCGCCTTGCCGTTAATTATCTCAATCGCCCGTTCGTGGCAGGCCTGTGCGCACAGTCCGCAGCCATTACACTTTCCGGCATCAATACTGATAATCTTTCTTTTCATTGCCGCACCTTCTTCCGTTGTTTTCTTGCTCCCATTATAATATAATATGGGAAGGGCATCGGTAACATTAGTTACCGAACGGGGGAGGTAAAGAAAATGTATGAAGAATGGACTGACTTGCTCCAGCGCACCAGGATATTCCAAGACATCAGCGCGGCCGAAATGGAAGCGATGCTGGCCTGTCTGCAACCGAAAGTCATTCCTTATCGGAAGGAGGCGGCTATCGCCCTCGCCGGTGACAAATTCACCGGTATCGGCATCATCCTTTCCGGCACGGCGGCGGTGACCAAGGAAAATGCCGCCGGGAATCGGGTGATCATCGCCATTATCGGCCCAGGCGAGTTGTTCGGTGAAGTCGCGGCCTTCGGCGGCGGCGGGGTCTGGCCAGCAACGGTCTACGCCCAGGAGGAATGTACAGTCCTGTTTTTGCCGCCGGATATGATCATCGGAGAATGTCCGAAAATATGCGCAAGCCACCGGAAAATGATCGCGAACACGCTCAGGCTCGTCTCCGAAAAGGCGCTTCGTCTGAACCAGAAGCTGGAATATCTGGCGCTCAAGAGCATTCGCGGTAAAATCAGTCTTTATCTGCTGGAACAATACAATAAGAAGGGAAGCGCGACGTTCATGCTGCCGATGAAACGTAACGAACTGGCTGACTTTTTTAATGTCACCCGTCCTTCCCTGTCCCGGGAAATGGGGCAGATGCGGGAAGAAGGGCTGATTGATTTTCATATGGCTTCTGTAAAGTTGAAAGATATCGAAGCGCTGAAGATGATTACGGAAGCAGGATGATACAACAAAAAGAGGGCGGGAGTGCTGCCCCGTCCTCTTTTTGTTTGTTCCGGCTAAAGGCCGGCAGCAGCCCGGTATTCGGGTGCTGGGGTTGGTACGCTCTTGCCAACCCGGAAATAATACTTGAACAACAGATAATCGACAAGGTCCCAGTAAGTATCGGCAACGGCATTCAGATTCGCCTTCGTGTACTTAGTCAGATATTGTTCGGCGGCCCGTTTACCATGTTCTTCTCGTTTCTCCGCTGCCTTTTTACCTTTAATCTTGACGGCCGAATTGCCGCGCTCGTTCTCATACAATTCGGCCGCCTTCGCTTCCACCTCGGCCTGCTCCGCCAGCAGCGTCGCCTCCATCGGGTCGCGCACCGCCGCGATGTCCTTAATGGCATTCTGCCACTCGATCAGGGACAAGCCGTCCACCATCGTAAAAGCCCACCAGGCCGAATCCCGGTCAATTCCGGTCATCGGAGTGTAACTCCACTCTTCCGGCAGTTCCGTAGTTCCGGCATAAATGGGTGTATAGCTGCCGGACAAGGCCGGTCCGGGCGTGTACCACATGACGGTTCCCACCGGGTCGGGCAGCCAGTCCTTATGCTGCATAACATAGGTGAACACGGAACTCCGGGTCGCTACCGAACGCTTCGTTTTGAGCCCAAGCAGGCTGTGCAAAGCGGAAGGCCCGAACGGGGAAGCCAGCGGGCTCGTATTGCCGTTGGCGAGTTTATACGCCTCATCCAGCGTGATGTCCATACCCTCAATGCCGGTGAAGTAATCGCGGTACATACCCATAATGTCCTGCACCGACACCTTCTCGTCCGGCTTAAAGGAGAAGAAAATGGGATCTTCCACTTCGACGCCGAGAGAGGGAGCGAACTTGTTGACGATGGACCATTCACGCTCGGAATGAGCGTCGCCGCGGTTTCCGTAAACCTTGTACCAGATGAAGTCTTCGCCTGGAGTCCACCATTCCATCTCTTCCGCCAAGGTGAAAACATTGGCGGAAGTGAGAAAATCTTCCCCATCTTCGCTTATCTCTTCAATCAACCCAAGACGGCTGGAATTAGCCGAGATAGCCATCTCTCCGTCCGGGACCCGCTTCGCCGCCCAGACGGCGCCCGGCTTGCCGCTGTCGGGAGTCCAATCCTTGCCGCCGCCGAAAATCTCCATCGCCCAGACTTCATTTTTGTCACTAACAGTCATATGCTCGCCGCTCTGGACATAACCATAAGTCTCGGCCAGTTCACCCATGATTTTGACGGCTTCCCGGGCCGTTTTCGCCCGCTGCAAGCCAAGAGTCATCAGGCTGGTACTCGGATAGTTGGAATAAGCCCACATCCAACCGACTTTCGTTGGAACCCGGAGATCTTTTTTCCCGCCAATGGTCGTCTCGCCGATGCCAACGCCGTATTCATTGACTCCGCCGCAGTTCTGGTCGTCATAGTAGACGGAATTGACGATATAGCGGTAAGTCTCGGCCGCCTGAGGAATTTCACCCAAAAGCTCTTCTTCCTCCAAAGCATTGACGTAAGCATTGTAATTATTAGGATAGGGGCGGTAATAAATTGGGAGCATCGTTCCATTCCGGTATGTCGCCTCCGGGACAACTTTCAGCTCGGCGTAAACGGCGCCGTCGCAGGAATAAGTCCCGATAACCGAGCCGTCCACGGTGGCATCCTTACCCACCAGGATATCGGTACAGCCACCCGACCAGGAGCCATCTTCGCTGGCCGGACCAGGTAAAGCAGTTACGAGGGTGCTGCACAAAAGCAGGAGAACCACAAGAAGAGCGATAATTCTGTACCTTTTCATCTTTACACCTTCCTTAAGAATAGATTTGGACCGGTAACTGAACCCGCCCGGGATGCACCGCAGTATAATGCAGTAAACCCGGCAGCAAAACACCCCCTTTCAAAAGTATAGTGCAGGTCGCTTATTTACATATATTTCCTTTCCACATTATTTTTCCTGCCTGTTAGTCGGGGCAACGCGGGTGAAAAGTAAACAAAAATCCCGCCCCCAAAGGGACGGGATTTACCCGCGGTACCACCCAATTAGCCGCTGCCTGCGGCCTGCTTCATTCAGGATACGGAGCCGGACGAAAACCATGCTCTTATACCCCCTCCCGGTTAACGGTGAGAGTTCCGCCTCGCCTACTTACCTTACGGTGTTGAGCCCGGATCTCGCGGGGGAATTCAACAACCGCCGCCGCGCCGGGTTTCCACCCTCCCCGGCTCTCTATGCCTTTGGCCGCTGCCTACTCTTCCCGGTCATCGATGCTGTTTGGATAAAATTACTCTTATTTTAGCCGCTGCCGGTCTTCCTGTCAAGAGATAATGAGGGAATTCGCAATTTTTTTACCGGCGGCAGTTCCGCAGAAACCAATCCCGGCTAATCACGGTCATATTATTTGACGATGCCCTCAATTCCCCGAAAAGCGGCCGCCACCAAACCGATGGTCAACAATGCCGCAGGCAGCCCGCGCAGATGCCGGGGAATCGGCGACAGCTCCAAGCGCTCCCGAATGCCGGCGTAAAAGAAGAGCACGGTCAGGAAGCTAAATCCTGCCCCGAGATAATTGAGCATAACCCGGACAAACCCGTAGTCGGCACGGACGCCCCGGGCAGCGAGCACGAGCAGAGTAAATGCGGCGGCAAATAAATGAGTTTCATCCCCGAATTCCCTGAGCAGCGCCGGTCTCCGGCGGTGCAACAGAAAGATAACCGCCTGCGTCGCCAGAACGGCAAAAAGTGCCAGAACTGCATTCAGCATATAACCAAGACCGTAAGGCGCAAGCAACAGAGTATTGACAACGAAAGTGAGAAGCGCTGCTAAAGAAATGCTCACGGTCAGCGCCGTTCCGGCCGGCAAGGCTGTTTTGACACGCCGGGCCGGCTGGAGATAAAGACAAGTGGCCAGGAGGACGGAAAGAGCATAATTGTTGTCCAGGACAGGACGGAATATCGCAAGAATTGTCTCCTGAATGTCAGCCAATACCGCACCTTCTTTCTAGACGTCTTTCCCCGTCAGCAAATTGAGAGCAAACAGCAGCAGTCCGAACACGACGAAGATGGCCGGCGGCAATATCAGCAATCCGGCCGGCAAAACCTGCCGGCCCAGAACCGTACCCAAGCCGAGGAATTCACGCACGGCTCCAAGAAGAACGAGAACAGCAGCATAGATGATGCCAGATATGCCGGCCTGCCGCAGCTGAGGCCAGACAGAGTCGGCCGCGAAGAACAAATCCCAGCGGTGCAGGATAAGGCAGTTAACGGCCAAAAGCGGCAGCAGCAGGCTGACCTCGGCGAAGCAGTCCGGCGAGTATACCTCCAGCAGCATACCGGCAATCAATGTCAAGGTTACCACTGTCAAGGTCAGCAACACCCCGCGCAATTTCGCCGGAATAAAATTCCTTACTCCCGTGATGACCAGCATTGCCGCGAGCAGCGCGCTCAAAGTGAAAAGACCGATGCAAAGTCCGCTGCTGGCTTTGTCCGTAATCGCCAATGTGGGTCCTATAGCTACGACGACACGAATAATGGCAGAGCGGTCGGCAAAATATCTCTCGCGCGAAACTTCCTGCATTCCCTTCACCTCCCCCGGACTCAAACACTCCTTGCCGGTGATGCTTTGGGCTGTCCCCCGACCGGTTCCGGCCGGGTCTTTTTCCGCCCGGTGCCATAAATGCGGGGCATTGTATATTTGTCAATTACCGGGGTTGCCGTATTCATAATCAGGATCGCAAAGGAAGTCCCCTCCGAGTACGCTCCATAAATCCGGATTAAAACGGTGATGAACCCGCAACCCGCGCCCATAATCAATTGGCCGAGCGGAGTTATCGGCGAAGAAGAGTAATCAGTCGCCATATAGAAAGCGCCGAGAATGACCCCGCCCAGAAGGATATGATAGAGCCAATAGCCCTGGAATAATTCCGGACCACTGAAAATCCACGTCATTACTCCGACTGTCCCGATAAAAGAAAGCGGAATCCGCCAACTGATAATCCGTCGCCACAGCAAATAAGCTGCTCCGATTAAGAGAGCGAGAGAGGAAACTTCGCCGATGCTCCCGCCGATATTGCCGATGAACACTTCGGCCAGGGAAGGCAGCTCGGCTCCGGCCGCACCAGCTTTCAGGACGGTCAGCGGCGTCGCCGCGCTGACGGCATCGGTGCCCGGCTCCAACCAAGCAGTCATACTGGCCGGCCAGGCCGTAAGCATGATAGCTCGGGCCGCCAGCGCCGGGTTCATGAAATTATGCCCCAGCCCGCCGAAGGCATGCTTGACAATGGCAATGGCGATCACGGCACCCGCGAGCGCCAGCCACCAGGGCGCCCGGGGCGGCAGGTTGTAGGCGAGCAGCATGCCGGTGACGACCGCGCTCCAATCACTGACTGTCACCGGCCGGCCCTGCAGTTTCTGAACGGCCGCCTCGGTCACAACCGCCGCCGCGACAGTCAGAACAATCAAAAAGATTGCCTGGGGGCCGAAGAGCACGGCGGCTGCGACGGCGGCCGGCAGCAAGGCAATTACTACATCGAGCATTATTCGCGCGGTAGTATCGGCCGCCCGGATATGCGGCGCAGCGGAAACAGTCAGTCTGGCCATAGTCTTCTTCCTTTCATTATCAAATTACCGCTTACTTTTCATCCTGTCTTTTACCGCCGCTTTGCCTTCCCGAATCGACTCCAGCAGGCGGCGCTTGGAAGGACAGACAAAACTGCAGCTGCCACATTCAATGCAGTCGAGAACGCCGGCTTCCCGGCAAGCGTCGTAATCACCTTTGGCAGCCATCGCATCCAGTGTCAGCGGCATCAGACGCATCGGGCAGGCTTCGGCGCAGCGACCGCATCTGATGCAAGGACTATCCGGCGGCGCGACCGCCTCCGCGGCCGACAGAACAACAATGCCGGATGTCCCCTTGATAACCGGAGCAGCATAGTCCGTCTGGGCAATCCCCATCATCGGCCCGCCGGAAAGCATTTTTGCCGGTTCTTCGGTCGTCCCCCCGCACTGCTCCAGCAAGTCGCCGAAAGAAGTCCCCATCTTTACCAGAAGATTTTTCGGTTCCCGGACGATGGTCCCGGTCACGGTTACGACCCGCTCGATCAAAGGCCGTCCGGTCCGCAGCGCCGCCGCGACGGCGGCCGCCGTCCCCACGTTGTTGACAACAACACCGATGTCATGGGGCAGCCCACCGGAAGGAACTTCTTCGCCAGTGATGACGTTGATGAGCTGCTTTTCCGCCCCCTGGGGATATTTCGTCCGCAGAGAAACAACCCGGATGCTTTTCTCTGCCGCCGCGGCGGCAATCATGGCTCTGACCGCGTCAGCCTTGTTATTCTCAATTCCGATATAACCCAGTTCCGCTCCCACCGCTTTCATGATTGCTTTAAGGCCGAAAATGATATCTTCCGGCTGCTCCAGCATCAAGCGGTGATCGGCCGTCAGATAAGGTTCACATTCGGCGCCGTTGAGGACGACGGTTCGCATCGGCTTATCGGAGGGCGGTGTCAGTTTGGCGTAAGTTGGAAAGGCGGCGCCACCCATTCCGACGATACCGGCTTCGTACACCGCCTGCACGATATCCCCGGGACTCATGTCTTCCGGGTCGGCACGGCCGATTACTTCCGCCGGCGTGTCCAAACCGTCATTTTCGATACTGATGGCCGGCCCCCGCCCGTCTACCGGATGCGGAGCGTCGCCGACAGCCCTGACCGTTCCAGAGACACTGGCATGAACGGGGACGCTCAGCGCGTCTTTCCGCTCGCCGATTTTCTGCCCCGCCTTTACACGGGAGCCGACCGATACAAGCGGGTCACAAATTTGGCCGATGTGCTGCTTGAGCGGAATAGTGACGACTGGGGGGGCCGCCGCTCTTTCAATTGCTTTGCCGGCAGTCCTTTCTTTGCCTTCCGGCGGATGGGTGCCGCCGCGGAATGATAATAATCTGTTCATGCTGTCACTTCCCATTCGCATAATCGATGTTATTATGCCCAATGCGGCCAATTTGCTTTAACAAGAAACAATTGTTTTATTATACTCCTGCTGCCGCAGATCTTACACTAAACAGCATAACAAAAAGAAAACAACAAAGACGTAACCTCTGTTACGTCTTTGCCTAATCTGCCTTATTTTTGCAGGTTATCTTCCTTTTTTCCCGGCGCCGCAGCCGTGGCGCCGTAGCTTTTGAGCATTTTCTTCATCCCTTCAGTCACTTCCATCGTCCCATCGGGCATAACCCAGACCGCCTCGACGCCGGGCAGGCTTTCCGCCAGAGCGCGGCTTTCCGCGGGCGGCAACAAAAACAAAACAGTGGACAGAAAATCGGCTACGCCGGAATCGCCGGTGACGACCGTCACCGCCTGATAATATTCCCCCGGCAACAATGTTTTCGGGTCGATCAGATGATGATAGATCTTGCCGTCGACGACGTAAAAACGCTGATAGCTGCCGCTACTGACAATCGCGGCGTCGTTCACGTAGACGGTGTCAAGAATGTTTTCCCCGTCCGAAAACAGCGGTCCGCTCGGGTCATGAATGCCGATATTCCAATATTCCCGTACATTGTCAAGGGGTTTGCCGATAAGGCGGATATTACCGCCGGCACTGATGATGCCGGATGCAAGCCCCGCCGCCGCCGCTTCCCGGGCCGCCAATTCCGCGGCAAAGCCTTTGGCAACGGCGCCGACATCAATGCGCATCCGGCTATCGCTCAGAAAGACGGTATACTTTTCCGCATCAACCAATACTTTGTCAATGTCGGTGTAACGGGCAGACTCCCGCAACGCCGCCGGCGGCGGCAGCTTGGCCTGTAGCGGGTTGTCAATTCCTTCCGTCCGGTAATCGTGCCAAAGACGCAGTACCGGCCCGAAAGCAATATTGGCGACGCCCGTCCGACCGTACCACTCCTTGGCGAAAAGCAGAAGGTCGATAATCTCCCGGGAGACCGGCACCGGTTGTTTCCCGGCATTGTCATTAACTGTTTTCAGGTTGTTAACGCCTTCGTAATTGTTATAGATATCGTACAGCTGATGCAACTCCTGCAGGCGGGTGTGGATTTGCTCGTAATAGGCAATGAATTCCGCTTCGCTCTTCGTATAACCCACCACAGTAGTCATCGTGTCGAAGACGTCAAAAAAACTATCGGCGTATTTGCTGTATTCGCTGCGCGGCACCGTCCGGCAGCCAGCAAGCAGGAAAATTATAATTATGAGAGCGGTTAATCTTTTCATCGTATCACCTAAGCTTGCCTTGACCGGCACTATTTAATATCCCGGAAAACCGCCCGTTTATGCAAGCCTCCCCCGCCGCTGGCGGGGGAGGCTTGAAAAGGCGGCATTGGTCTACAGTTCTCTGGCGTTATGAGAAGCTTCCTCCACTACTTCGAGATATTCTTCCACCGTGATGGTGACAAGGGAAGTCAGTTCAGGCACATCGGGGACGGCCGGATGGGAGTTGTCCCGGGCTTTGACCTGCAAATCGGTGATTTCTGCCACCGTTTTGCCCACCATCCATTTCTGCAATTCGGCAATCTGCTCGTGCCAGTTCTTGCCGATAGAGGAGACGGCACCCATGCCGTACTCGTTGCCGAGTTCGATTTTCGACTTGATGGGAGCGGTCTTGTTGGAGGTGACTTTGCCATCAACATCAAAAGCTACCGTTACCTGGGCATTGTCAATCAGCGTTCCGACGACTTTGCCATCTTTATCGAAGGCGGTGGCCGTCATGACATTATTAGCCTGGGCCGAGGCCGGCGCATCGGCGGTGGCATCTTTCGATTTGGCGATATTCGTGACGCTGCCGAAGCCAAGGGAAACGGCGTCTTCCACATCCACTGTATAATTTGCCGCTTCTTCAACAACCGCGATATAGTCTTCAACCCCCATGGTGACAAGGGAAGTGAGTTCGGCCGCATCGGGAACACCGTCGTTCAACTTCAGACCTTTGATCTCCGCTACCGTTTTGCCCACCATCCATTTTTCCAGTTCGGCAATCTGCTCATCCCAATTCTTGCCGATGGTGGAGACGGCGCCCATGCCGTACTCGTCGCCGAGTTCGATTTTCGTCTTGACTGGGGCGGACTTGTCAGAGGTGACCTTCATGTCCCGGTCGTAATTGACTTTAGCCTGAGCCGTATCGATGATCACATCGACAACTTTGCCGTCCCCGTCAAAAGCGACAGCCGCCATGACCGTGTCTATCTGGGCGACGGCGGTGGCGTCGGCCGTCATATCTTTCGATTTGGCGATTGACGAGACGCTGCCGAGGCCGATCTTGACTACTCCGGTCGCTGCCGGGGTCTGCCCGCAACCGGCGAACAGAAGCACACCGAAAGAAAGTGCTAATATCAAAGCAATGACTCTCTTCATTACCACTACCTCCTGTTATGTAATCTAAATTTGTCCCAATGCCGAAACTAAAATCCGGGAAATTACTCTCCGCAGTTTGCAAACTTTTCATATCCACACAGTATAGTCGCCGGCTCTTATTAGTATAATTGATTTTGCCTGGATCCGCAAGAAATATTTTATATATAACTTAGCAGTATATGCGTAATACACAGTTGATGCAGCTTCCGAAACTTCCGAATCCGGTCGGCGCTGTTCGGCGCCGCAGCGCCCCGTTTGGCAACGCCGGATGAAAACCGACGGGAAGCAAAACTCCCCCGCGCGCAGCGGGGGAGCCTATTGGAATATTGGGTTAGAGTTCTTTCTTGACCTCCGAAGCTTCCTCAACTGTCGCCAGATAATCCTCCACTGTGATGGTGACAAGGGAAGTCAGTTCGGGCACATCGGGAACGGCCGGATGATCGTCATCCCTGGCTTTCACTTTCAGTCCTTTGATTTCTTCCACCGTTTTGCCGGCCATCCATTTCTGCAGTTCAGCGATTTGCTCGTGCCAGTTCTTGCCGATGGTGGAAATGGCACCCATACCGTACTCGTCGCCGAGTTCAATTTTCGTCTTAATATCGGCCGCCTTGTCGGAAGTAACCTTACCTTCGGCGTCAAAACTGACTTTGGCCTGCGCCGTATCAATCAAAACACCGACGACTTTGCCGGCCTCGTCGAAGGCGGCGGCGGTCATCACCGTGTCAGCCTGAGCAGCGGCCGGAGCATCGGCGGTCGCATCCTTGGACTTGGCGATTGACACTTCGGTTCCAAGGCCGAGCTGAGCCGCTCCTTGGACGTCCATGGAATTATTCGACGCTTTCTCCACCGCCTCGATGAAATCCTCCACCGAAATAGTGACTAAGGAAGTCAGTTCGGGCACATCGGGAACGGCCGGATGATCTTCATCCCGGGCCTTCACTTTCATCCCTTTGATTTCGTCCACCGTTTTGCCGACCATCCATTTTTCCAGTTCGTTGACTTGCTCAAACCATTCCTTGCCGATAGACGAAGCACCTTTCATGTTATAATCGTTGCCGAGTTCTTTTTTGGTCTTGACCGGAGCAGCCTTGTCAGAAGTGACCTTCATTTCTTTGTCAAAGTTAATTTTGGACTGGGCCGTGTCAATGATGACCTGAATCACTTTGCCGGCTTCATCAAAAGCAACAGCCGCGATAACCGTATCAACCTGACCGGTAGCAGTGGCATCGTCAGTCTTGTCTTTCGACTTGGCGATTGAGGTGACACTGCCGAGACCGATGCGCGCCGCGCCGGTTTCAGCCGCGGGAGGCGGCGCCGGGGTGCAGCCAATCGGTGCCAGTAAACTTAAAGTAAGCGCTAATACTATCACCTTTTTCATTACCGCAACCTCCTGTTAATTGAAATGAACGTAAGCAATGCCAAGAGCGGAATTGGGAAAAATAGCGCTGCGGAATCTGCCTGGTTTTTCATTTAGTAGTATTGGCGCCGGCAGTTATTAGTATACTGGATTTTCTCTCCTGCCGAAAACAGGCAGTGAAGAAAAGCGGAAGCAGTTTACTGCAAAAAAATCGATGCAGAATTAATCCGCATCTATTTGGCCAAGCCATGGGCGCTGGCGAACAGCGACACCCGGGTCCGATCTTCCGGATTCAGCTTGCTTAATATCTGTCCCGCATGCTTTTTGACTGTGCTTTCGGAATGAAAAGAGTCTGGGCAATCTGCTTATTGCTTAACCCCCGCCTCAACAGCCGCAACACCCCGGTTTCCCTTGCCGACAGCCCATTAAGATTATTGTCCTCAGTATCACTCGCCGTGAGCTCCAGCAACCCGGGGTCATCTTATTCTAGACGCACTGCCATTAAATCTCTTCCGGCAGCGCCTCTTTCATCACATAACCATCGACACCTGCCCGGACAGCTGCCAGAAAATCACGCTTACCGCCGGAGAAAGTTAAAATCACAAAGCGACAATTTTGCTGTTTATCTTTAGCTCTTCTGACCAAATCAAGGCCATCCTCGTTGACCATTTTCAAATCCGTAAGACCAGGTCCGGTTGTTTTTGGCGGATAAGATTCAATCCTTCTTCGACACTCCCCGCTTCGCCGGCAATTTCAACGTTTGCCTCAACCGAGAACAAATAAGCGATGCCCTGCCTGACAAGCGGGTGATCATCCACAACCGCCAGCCTCAATAACCGCGCCCTTTCTTCCGGAATATCCTCTGCTCCCCCCGATTTTGCGAGAGGAACAATAACGCTCACCAGCGTCCCTTCACCGACTTTACTGCTAACATCAAATTTGCCGCCCCCAGCCACCGCCAGATTGCGCATATTGGCCAAGCCGAGGCCGGCAGCCACTCTGGCAGCGGTTTTCTCAACATTAAAGTCTTTTCCCTTGTCGTTTACCGTCGGCGGAGGATGACACATTTTATGCTGGCCAACTGGGTCTTAAAGATTGGGTAATGGAAGTTGATGATACTGACGAAATCAAAATTCCATTTAAGATGAAAGACAATGCTGCCAACGAAGTTACCGAGCTGAAAGCAATAAAGTATGCAGAACACCCCTATTGCAAGCAATTCAACCAGTAAAGAACGCCAGCGGAGCGCCCGGACCGAGATGGTCCAGGCGCTCCGCTGCAAGCAATTCCGCAGTTATTCCTCCGTTTCAACCCGCACGTAGTTTTTATAGCTGCCGGAGGGGTCGGTCTCCAGGTCAAGAAGGTAACCGTTGACGACCGCGTAATCAATCTCGCCGCCAGCGCCCGTGAGGAAGAAATGTGCCTCGCTACCCTGGACCGGCTCCGGGGCGATTGACACGTCGGCATCCAGAACCATGATCGGCAGTCCGTGATGCAGGCTGGCCGGGGCATTATCAACGCGGACGGCATAATACCCTTCCCGCAGGAGCTGCCAGGCGTCCGCCGCGGTGATATCGTCGATGGAAGCGAATGCCGGCTCATAAATTGCCCCCGCCTGCCAGATATAGCCGTTGGCATCCAGTTCATTGTATCCGTAATGTTCGGAGAGAGAATCAACAACGCGGTAAATGGAGGATTTGAAATACCAGTCAGTGTAGTTGTCGGTCAGCACCTTGTTTTGCCGGACCGCCACATCCTGCTTACTGTCCCCAATCATGACATCCCGGAGAACCACATCGGAATACATATTCGATTTGTTCGGCGGAATAGCGAAATAATCGTCGACGCTGTAACTCTCGTAATTGCCGGACGCGATTTCGGCGAGACCCCGCAGGATAGCCTTGAAATTCATCTTCCGGAGGAAGACTTTTTCGGGGTCATTTCGATAGCCGGCGGACTCGATCAAGATAACGCTGGTGCCGGCCATGGTGATGCCGTCCCCGAAGTACTGGGAGCCCCAGGCATCGCTGTACCGGCCGACGCCCGGCATGTCTTCCTGGATTAAATCGTTCATTCCGGCGATTACCTGCATGGCCGCCTTCCGGACGAAATTGACGTGCTTCAGTTCATTAAAGGCGGGGGACAGCAGAGAGAGCGAGACAGGATGGACGGTGCCGGTGACGCCGGAAGTCGCACCCATGTCGTGCAGATTGTAACCGAAGGCCGGCTGGGCTTCGTTCCAGGCTTCCCAGAGAACTACCGCTTCCGGCGTGTCCAGATTCGCGGCATCCCGGTTAAGGTCGATATCCTGGGCATTTCTTCTTTGGAAACGCTCCGCCCCGTCCGGATTCAGCATCGGGATGAAATAAAGGGTCAGGTTCTTCTTGATCAAACTCCGCAGATGTTTGAAGTCATCCTTATCCCCTTCCAGGAAGTTGAAGATATCGAAGAGCGCCCGGGTGGCAGTCGATTCGTCGCCATGCATCTGCGACCACAGCAGGACCGGGATATCGCCGTCGCCATATTTCAGCTGGAAGATGGGGCGATTCTCGTATGACCGCCCGATCTCTTTGACTTCGAACAGGTCGCTGCCCAGACGCTGATAAATCAGCGGCAAAATATCTTCCTGTTTGAACATCATACCCTCAAGCTTGGGCGTAGGCTCCTTGTACATTGCATAGGCCCGTTCCAGAAACTCCGCGTCGGGAACTGCCTTGGCCGGCCCAAGCCCTTTGCCGCCTTTGGCAAAGCCCGCGGCTGGCAAAGCCATCGCCAGAATCAGAATGAACACCAGAACGGTGACAATCGCTCTTTTTTTCATTTTCCCCTCTCCAATCAATATAAATTTGGCTTCCATTGCGAAACCCGTCATTTGGGAAAAGGATACAGCGCTTTCTTCAGTCTCCATCAGCCACCCCCAATCCCGCTCAACTCAGGTGAAAAGGTGGGTACTCTGATGCAGAGGAGCCTTAGCAAATAGTGGTTGCCTTAGCGTTATTTTCAGAACGGTCTTTTGGAAGATAATTTCTATATGTGTGAACAAATCCCTTTTTTTGGAAAAAATATTTTGCAAAATTTGCCCACACCCCGGTTTGCATATCTATAAAGCCGAATAATGCGCCGTGGGAAAAATATACACCCGGATTTCGAAACTGAAGAAATTTGGCGCCGGGCGAGGCTATAAAAAAACAGGTCAAAAGCCGAAAAGCGGCGGCCGGGGCGAAGGATGGCCGAAAGAGCGGCAAGGCTTTCCGTCCTTCGGAGCGACAGCCGACGAACCGAACGGACCGCCCGAAAGGAGCATCGAGACAAACCGTCTCATCTGGCAAAAGAGAGGAATTGGCAGCGCCGGCAAAAAAGCACCGGATTGCGCCGGAAACGCCCGGATGGGCCGCGGAAACAGCGGAAACCGGAGAAACAGGAATGATGAAACAGCAGTTCCATGGTCAGAAGGCTGTTGATAATTAAGCAACAACCTTCGCAATGCTCGGTCAAAAGACAATGTGTACTCAATAGAAATGCACCGCAAGTGCCAACCGCTATGGCCGATAACCATAAATTTGTTCGAGCTTTTTCCCGGCCTATGGTGCTTTGGGCCATTGTTATGTTAAGATGAGATTAAAGGAAAGAGTTTATGAAAGAGTACGGAAATCACGATATTATTGTTTACTGGATACCTGAGCTGTGCGCTCACCTGAGAATTTGTACAAGGCTTTTGCCGCAGGTATTCGACCTGAACAAACGCCCCTGGGTTAATGTTAACGCGGCAGCCCCGGAAGAGATCATTAGTACGATTGACAAATGCCCCTCGGGCGACTCGAGGTATTCCCTGCCGGAAGGCTCCAAAATAGACCCGGAAATCGCCGCCGGAAACGGAAATATCAACTATGAAAAAGCTAATCCGGCTGTTTTCAAAATCAGGGCACCGCGAACGGACCGTTACTGGTTGGAGGCCCGGCCGTCATAATTGGCCCGGATGGGGCAAAAATCAGGGAAGGCAGTAAAATGGCCCTGTGTCGTTGCGGGCTTTCGAACAACCGCCCATTCTGCAGTGGAGAGCACCGTAAGCACGGATGGAATCCGGACGGAGAATAAAGGCGGCGGGTAAGATCTTCTCCTCAAAAAGACGACCGCTCGCTCAGAAAAACCAGTCAGAATTTGACACTCTGCCTGCGGCAAGAATTGGGGTAAGACCATTCTCGCCCACGATGGAAGAACATGCGACGCAGGATTGCACCCGCGCGCCCGGTCACCAAGTTGGTTTAGAACACAATAAATACAGAGGGAGCTGCCCTTACAGGCATCTCCCTCTGTATTTATCACAACCTGATTCCCAGCTGGTGAACAAGTAAAAACCGGAAATAATATGGGGGTACAATCACGCTACCTACGGTGTGGTACAAAGGAAGGATTGGCATGACTCCGCCGCAGAGAACGAAGCAAGAGATTGCCGCATCGCCGCTTTGTTCGCACTACTGCCGGAAAGGCAGCAAGCGGTTCGGCAGGCCGGGACGCATAAAATGTGCCCTCGAATCGGCGAGCAGCACAGCGGGAGAGGAAGAACGCGGGCTGCGAGACCAGAGATCGCCGCGTCGTCTGCGACTCCTCGCGATGACAGGTGCTTTGCTGCGCGAGCAACAGCAACCGGCTGCTATCGCCGGCTGCTTTAATAATGGCATATTGTACATAGTAAGATTCCCGCGTTGGCAGCCTACAGACAGGAGGACGCTTCCTTCGTCCGGTCAGGACGAAGTGCTGTTCCCCGGCCCTATTTGCCAAACAGAGACAGGAACTCCGGCGGCAGCGGGCTGTTTATGCTCATCTTGTGCCCGGTCACCGGATGAACGAAAGACAGCGTTTGAGCATGCAATCCCAGCCGGTGCAACGGATTCTTAGTCGCCCCGTATTTTTTGTCCCCGACGACGCTGTGCCCGATATCCTGCAGGTGAACCCGGATCTGATTTTTGCGGCCGGTCTCGAGCTTCACGTCCAGTAAAGAGTAGGCGTTGTTCTTCTTTAATACCCGATAATGGGTCACTGCTTTCTGGCCGTCGCCGGGGGTACGGCTGGAATACACCTTAAAAGCCTTATTCTCTTTTAACCAGGAAGTTATGGTTCCCTGCTCTTTTGCCACCGAGCCCTCGACCACGGCAGCATAACTCCGTTCCAGAACAACGTCTTTCCATTCATTCTGGAGCGTTTCTTGCACCGCGGCGCTTTTGGCAAACAGCATTGCCCCGGAAGTATCCCGGTCCAGTCGATGAACAATGAATATCCGGCTCTTCGCAGTGCTCTGCCGCAAATATCCGCTTAATATGTTATAGGCTGTCGGCTCTGCCGACGCCGCCGCCACGGAAAGCATCCGGGCCGGTTTTTCCACCGCGATAAGATACTGATCCTCAAACAAAATCTTAAGGCCCTGAAGGTTAATCTCCCCCCGGGCCTTGCCCCAATCTACGCGGACTTTCTGACCGGCCTGCAGCGGGTAATTGTGCATGGAGATAACTTCGTCGTCGACGGAAACCTGCCGGTGCGTCAGCAGAGATTTGACATTGTTGCGGCTTTGTCGCGGCAAGCGGGCGATCAGGAAACTTAGCAGTTCGTCGTTCTCGAGGACGGTGAGGCAGGTTTCCTTTTCCGTCTTTGCTTTGGCTTTCCCCTTTTTATGGTTTATCATTATCAGCCCTTCCGCTAAAGTTAACCGGAATACCGATACTGGCAAAGCAGTACAAATAAAGTATTCCCATTTTTCACCCAATACAGAGCAAACCCCGGAAAAATTGCAGCAGGAGTTCTTTTCCCGCTTTGAGCAGGAAACTGATACGATTTCCCGCGAGACAATGCGCTCAGGCAAATAACACTGATGGCCTTACCTTCGGCGACGCATTGAAGATAAATCCTGCAATCTTCTTTATCCCCGAATATCCTTTGGCGGTTGCTTCCCCGCAGCAGGGCATTATAGATACCGCTTTCATCTCTGATGCGCGCCAACCCGGGCATAATAACACCTCCGATGCCATAATTCAAGCACCGGAGGTATAATCCTGTATTCAAGAAGAACCGCCCTCCGATTACGCGAGTTCTTGCTGAATGATGCCGGCGATTTGAGAAGCAATTTCCTGTAGCGCTTTTTCGTCTTCACCTTCCACCATGACCCGGACTAAAGGTTCCGTTCCGGACGCCCGGACCAGAAGGCGCCCGAACTCACCCAATCTTTCTTCCGCCTGCCGGACGGCAGCGGTAATCCGGGGATTGCCCGGCAGCGCCTCCCGGCGACTGACCGGAACGTTGAGCAGGACTTGAGGCAATCTTTTCATCTGCCCGGCCAGAACATGCAACGGCTCCCCGCTTTCCCGGACGACTTTGAGCAGTTGCAGGGCAGTGATAATGCCGTCACCGGTGGTATTGAGATCGAGGAAGATGATATGGCCCGACTGCTCGCCGCCCATCCGCAGGCCGCGGGCCAGCATTTCCTCCAGCACATACCGGTCGCCGACTTTCGTCCGGAGCACCTTGGCGCCGGCCGGCTGTAAGGCAAGATCGAGCCCCAGATTGCTCATGACTGTCGCCACTAGGGTATTGCCGGGTAATTCGCCCCGGCGCAGGCGGTCGAGGGCGCAAATGGTCATAATTTGATCGCCGTCCACCAGTTCCCCGCGGCTGTCCGCCGCGAGCACCCGGTCAGCGTCCCCGTCGTGCGCAATGCCGACATCGGCACCGCTCTCCCGGACGGCTGCCTGCATCGCCTCCGGATGTGTGGAACCGCAGCCCGCATTAATATTCAGCCCGTCCGGCGCAGCATTGACGGCCCGCACCGAGGCCCCCAGCCGTTTCAGAACGGCGGGGGCAATCCGCGCCGCCGCTCCGTTGGCGCAGTCAACAACCACTTTCAGGCCGGAAAGGTCGACGTCAGCGGTGGAGACGGCGTAGTCGATGTATTTGTCCGCCGCGTTCTCCAACCGTAACACCCGGCCGACCGCTCCCCCGGCGGGGCGACCGGCCGGTTCATTATCCAGCCCTCGCTCGATTTCGTCCTCCACGGCGTCGGGCAGTTTGTAGCCGTCACCGAAGAAGAATTTGATGCCGTTGTACTCCGCCGGATTATGAGAGGCGGACAGCACCACCCCGGCCTGCGCGGATAATTCCCGCGTCAGATAAGCGACCGCCGGAGTCGGCATTATTCCGGCCAGCAGTACATCAGCCCCGGCCGCGCAAAAACCGGCCGCAATGGCCGCCTCCAGCATATCCCCCGATATCCGGGTGTCGCGACCGATCAGAATGCGGGGGCGCTTTTCGCCGCCCGCCAGCACCGGTACGCTGGCTCGCCCCAGCCGAAAAGCCAGTTCCGGCGTCAATTCCGTGTTAGCTATCCCTCTGACCCCGTCAGTCCCAAACAGATTACCCATAATTCTTCCATCCTCTCCCATCCGGCGGCCGGACGACGGAAAAAAATCTCCCCGGCCCGTTCTGCCTTGACCGGAGCGGTATAACGGCTGATACGCCGCCGCTGCTTCGCCCGCCGCGCTGATTATCCCGCCGGCACAGCCGGCGCTTACCCCGGCCGGGACATTATACCGCCAGTATTATTATATGCCCCGGGACGGATTTGTGACTTCTCCGCTACTCCACGGGCGGCGGCGGCTCCTCCGGATCAACAGCCACCACCAGATTGTAGACAGCCGGCCCGATAACGGCAATTCCTTCCGGCAACTGCAGCCCCACCGGTCCGGAGTAGTTCGCGGTAAGGCCGGAGATGTCCACTGGCTGAGTGGAAACAGCGGTAACTGAGCTCACCTTATCCTGCGGCCCGGTTATCGTCACCGTATCCGGTTCCAGGACGATTTCCCGAATCCGATAACCTTCCGCCGGATCGCCCGTCAGGCTCGGATTGACGGGAATAGTTTTCTGGGTCTGGGCCTGGACAATGTCGATGGTAACATTAACCTGAGCCGGCGTCACTGTCAGATCCCGGACGGCGGCCCCGTCGGCGTCAAAAATGTTGACTGTCACGGCCCGCGTGAAGCTTTCCGAAACATTGTTGACGTCAACCACCACCGCCGTACTCTTGACCATCGACAGCTTACTCTTGGCCCCTTCTATCACAACCTGTGCCGGCTCAAAGTTAACCTTACCGATGGAGTGTCCGGCGGCAGGCAAGCCCTGCTGGACGATAGTTACCGGATAATTCTGCCGGACTACCGTATCCAGAGTGACGATAACTTGCTGCGGGGTTACTTCCGTAACCTTGACACCGTCAGGTGCGGCCGTCTGCACAACCAGAGATTGGGCTCCGGTTGTGGCGCCGGTCAGATTAACAAAGGCGACAAAGTCTTTCGCCGTCAGTCCGGCTACCTCTTGTTGCAGGCCGCTGACCCTTACTTTCACCGCCCCCGGTTCGACTCCGCCCAAGACGGTATATCCGGATGACACATTCTGAACAGTCACGGGCACATTGTCGATGGTTTTTTCAATGTATGGGTTTTGCCCCTGCAGCGCCTGGAACCACAGCAAAGTTGCGATCACCAGAGCCATCACCCGGACCACAAAATCTTTCTCTAGCAACCTATCCATTATGACTTCCTCCAACGCCAAAATCGTAAGCTATTGGGATGGTCCTTGGGCACGCAGAGAGCAACGAGCATTTCCTTCAAGGTCGTCTCATCCAAAAATCTGGTCAGCTTCCCTGAGTTCGCCAGTGACAGCACTCCCGTTTCCTCCGAAACAATGACTACAATGGCATCAGATTGTTCGGTGATGCCGAGCGCCGCCCGGTGTCTGGTGCCCAATTCTTTCGCCAAATCCTGGTTTTCCGTCAGCGGCAGGAAGCAGCCAGCAGCCATCACCCGCTCCGCGCGGATAAGCACCGCACCGTCGTGCAGAGGCGTGTTGGGGATAAAGATATTGACGAGGAATTCCGACGACAAAAGGCCGTCGATTTTAATCCCTGTCTCGGCGTAATCGCTTAGGCCGGTTTCTCTTTCGATAACGAGGAGCGCGCCGATTTTATTCCGGGCGAGGACCCGGGCCGCCTTGATAATTTCATTGATAACCCTGGTCATGTCCACATCCTGAAAAGTAGCCAACGGCTGGGCGAAAAACTTGCCTCGTCCGATCTGCTCCAGCGCCCGCCGCAGTTCCGGCTGAAAGACGATCGGCAGAGCCACCAGAAGGGCTGTCTGCAGATTGCGGAGCGCCCAGCGAATCGTGTACAGCTGAAGCCAATCGCTGATCAGCATCGCACCCAAAAGAACGATTATCCCTTTGATCAACTGGACGGCCCGGGTGCCTCGAATCAGGATGAACAGCCGGTAGATAACATAGGCAACAATGATGATATCAATAAAATCCTGGATTCTGAATGTTGTTATCTCCCATCACCCCGCTCCCTGCCTGAATACCGGGAAAAACACCCGGCGCTGACCACCCGTTCCGTCTATTTTCGACGCCGGGGCAAGAAAACCTGCTGCCGCCGCGAACCGAGTCCATGGCAGTATCGGTAAAAGACCGGGTCTTGTGACCCGGTCTTAGCAACTGACAATGCCTGCCGGCGTCCCACATTCTTTGCACTTGCCGCCAGAGAGGCCGGCGACAGAAACCCGATAGCCGTCCCGACGGACAACTACTGCGCCGCAACCCGGGCAATAAGTGTCCAAACCGTCTTCCGCTTCAACATTGCCGATATAGACATGGCGCAAACGACGCCGGGCGATGTCCCGGGCCTGCACCAGGGTAGCCAGCGGCGTCGGCGGCAGGGAAAACCGGTAAGCCGGGAAATAGCGGGAAAAATGCAGCGGAATATCGTCACCCAAATCCGCAATCCAGTCAGTCAGGCGGGTTATTTCGGCCGCCGAATCGTTAAGAGTGGGAATAATTAACGTGGTCAGTTCCAGATGGCATTGTCCGTAAACTGCCGCAATCGTCTTCTTGACCGGCTCAAGCCGCCCGGAACAAGTCGCCTGATAAAAATGTTCGGTAAAGGCTTTCAAGTCGATGTTCATGGCGTCGATATACGGTAAAAGACGGCGGAGCGGTTCCTCCCGGACATAACCGTTCGTCACTAAGATATTCTTGTGCCCCCTGTCCCGGGCCAGCCTCGCCGTATCCAGGACATATTCATACCACATGAACGGTTCGGAATAAGTATAAGCAAGGCCAAGGCAGCCGCTGTCCGCCTGCAGATCGTCCGCCATCTCCACGGCCCGCTCCGGCGGCATAGATTCCGTTGCTCCTTCGCCTTGGGAAATCTGCCAGTTCTGGCAAAACCCGCAGCGTAAATTGCAGCCGACCGTTCCGAGAGAAAGGACAACGGCGCCGGGGTGAAAATGATAAAGAGGTTTTTTCTCTATCGGGTCGAGGGCAACCGCGGTACAACGTCCATAGTTAAGCGTATATAATTTCCCGTCCTGGTGCCGGCGGACGCGGCAAAAACCGACCCCCCCGTCCTTGATACGACAGTTTTGGGGACAGAGCAGACAATGAATAATTCCGGACGATTCCCGCTCATAATGAAGCGCTTCGCGCAAAACCCTCACCCCGCTTAATGGTACCGGATAACCTCAAACCGTTCGATATCTGCCGCCTCACCCGGCCCTATACCTGCTTTCTGTTTTGCGATGGCAATCTGGGCTTCCGCCGTGTCAACTCCTTCCAGGTTCGGCAAGAGCAGTCCGCAGCGCTGCCCGCGGCGCACTATCACTCCGTAATGAGCCGGGTCAAGCTGAGAGATGTGGTCGATTGCCTCCGGCTCTCGCAAAATATCGACAGAATAAACCAATTCCGCCAATTCGTCCGGGGTTACCGGATCAAAGCGCGGATCCCGGGTACCGGCGCTGATGGCATTCTCGATAATCTCAGCCGCAATGCTGTCCCGGGTCGGCCCAATCGTCCCGATGCAGCCCCGTAGCTGCCCGTTTTTCTGAAGAGACACAAAAACTCCAGCCTGCTCCGCCAACATGACCGGCAGCGGGGCCGGTGGCCGGATAATTTCCCCGCGGCGGACGAAGGCCTCCAGACTGGCGCGGGCCAGCTGAACAAAGATGCTTTCCTTTTCCCGCCGGACCCGTTGCAGTTCCGCCGCCCGGCCACGCCGGGTCAGAAATTCCCGTGCGGAGTCCGCCCGGACCGGCGTGAATGTCCCGACGAGGTAACCGACACCGAACGGTCCCTCATAGGAGAGAACTTCCGGCTTTATCTCCCAGCCGTCCAGAGCGCCCAACAGCATGACGAGCGGACGGTAACCGCATTCACCGGCCTCTTCCCGCAAGCCCTCAGGGAGGTCGAGAATGCCACTGACATCCCCGGCCGCGAGCAATCTGGCGATTTCCCGGTCAAAAACGGCACCGGAAGGGTGGTATCCGGCCGGCGCCCCGGGCGTGAGACGATGGGACAAATCGCTGCTGGCGAGAACAGCAACCCTTTTCCCCGTCCGGTCGGCGGCGGTCTGAATAGCCTTGCCGAAGCGATAAAGATTATCCGGCGGCAAAAAGCCGATATTCACCGGCACTATCGGCACCTCAATCCCGGCTGCCTTCAGAAAATGCAGAGGGACGAGTAAGCCGTGATCAAGCTGCGGCAGAAAGCCATATTGCGCCGCCGTCTCCTGGTCCAGCCGCAGCACCGGCAGTCCGGTAGCTGCTGCCGCAATTGCTGCCACCAGAGAAAAATCGATGTTAATGGTATAACACAAATCAGCCGCACCGAAAGCGGCGAAACTCCCCGCCATTTCCTCCACCGTCCAAACCGAGACAGCATCGGCAAAGGCCGGGCCGTGCGGCGTGATCACCACCAGCACGTCCGGGGCGGCCTCGGCCAAACTTCGGGCCAGAGCATGCATGGCTGAGACAGTATTGGCGACGCGCGGCAACTCATCCCGGCCGATGGCCGCGATGATGATGGGTGGATGGGGGGAGATCCCTCCCCAGATTATTCCACTCATGCTAAAAACCACTCCCTGCATTCACCCGTTTCATTTAACGTACCCTAATCCTTGATTTTTAAACCGATTTCGCTGAGGATGGCCAATACGCTATCAACCGGGAGCCGGGTATCGGCGGTCAAAAACTCAACATCCCGGGCCATCAAGGGACCGCTTCCCGCTGCTTCGGCGGCTTTACGCACATAAGAAGCCCGGATGGCGTTCAGGTCAAAATCATTTACTCGCATCTGGGAGGGGTGTCCGGGGATGACAATCGCCCGGCCGGGGATATTGTCCCGCGGATCACCGCGGCGGACAGCGATCCCGTTTTCCCGGGCAAATTGCAACTGCGCAATAGGGTGCTTGCCGGCCCCAGTGTATTCCGTCTCCTGAATGACGATAATGGCGTCGTCATCCATATCCTGAGCGATGGCGAAAGCTGCCGCCAGCGACGTATTCCCGGCCGGCCCGCGCTCCAGCCCTTCCAACTGCGCGAGCATCTCCGTCGCATAGAAAACCTCGCCCTGGGTCACCGTTACATACCGGTCCATGTAACGGAGACTTCGGGCGGCATTACGCGGCACGTCGGCCCGGTCCGGCACCGTCGTGAACGGGACGCTGAAACCGGTATGCCCGGTTGTGAATGATTTTCGGTTAAAATCTTTGTCGCTTGCCATATGCAAGCCGTGCAGGTCGACACTGGCCGCAATCATTTGCGTCCCGGCACAGCCCGCTTTGCGGATACCCCGCGCCGTACCAGTCAGGTTCCCGCCGCCGGCATGGGTGACGACAACGGCAGCGGGCTGGCACCCGTATTTCTGCTCCACTTCCCGGCCAATCTCATAACCGAGCGTCTCGATTCCGGCGATGGCAAACGGCGTGTACAGAGAAGCGTTGAAATAGCCGGTTTCCTCCAGCAGTTGCAAAGCGACGTAAAATAATTCCGGCCCGACTGTCAGCTGATAGACGTCGGCCCCGTACGCCTCGCACTTGCGCCCTTTCTCCAAAATCTCCGGTTGCCCGCGGCCCTGGCTGTCGAAGACCTCCTGGACAATGATGCTTTGCAGCCCCCGCATCGCTGCCTGAGAAGCGACCGCTGCCCCGTAATTGCCGCTGGTGGCGGCAATTACTCCCGGATAACCGTGACGAGCGGCGTGGTAGACGGAAACAGCCGCCCGGCGGGCCTTGAAACTGCCGGAGGGGTTGCACGCCTCATCCTTCATCAGGATGGTCGCGCCTTTTCCCGCCGGTGACAGTTTGCGCACCAGCCGAGTGATGTTCTTCAGCTCCAGGAGCGGCGTATTGCCCACATTAGCCTCGCTTTGGATGCGCCGGACTTCCTCCAAGGTATAACCGACCTTTTCCATCATTCCTTCGTAGTCGAAGGCGATGGAGCCCCTTTCAAACTGAGCATAGTCAATGCCCACCGACTTCTTCATAATCTCGTTCTTCCGGGCCATTACGGCCTGATAACTCATATCCCTCATTCAGCAGCCCTCCCGCAGCAAAGTGCGCAGTTCCGCCCCGATAGCCTGCAGTTCAGGCAGGGGAGAGCCGAAGGTATGAGTGTATTGAGGATTGACTTCCAGTAATTTACCTGTAATCTTCCGGCCATTGACAGTCCGGATCGTGGCTGTCTCGCCCAGTTTCGCAGCCTGAGTGAGAAAGCCTTTGACCCGCAGTTCCAACGGTACTGCTTTGGTGTCCGCCGGCACCTGGGGTGCGCGCTCTTCCGCCGTCAGAATCACTTGGTGCACCATCACCCAATCTCCCTGCTTGCCGGTCTCTTCCATCCCTGCTAACTCCCCCTTTTTCTATTGGTGACGGATAATCCGCCCAGCCCGGCTGTCGGTCAGCTTACCGCCATCGGCAGCAATCTCACCGCCGACCAGCACCGGCCCGATCCCGGCCGGCGGGGTCGTCGGATGAGCAAAGTCAGCATTGTCCGCAACCACGCTCGGATCGAAGATAGTAATGTCAGCGTCCGCTCCGACCGCAATTCTCCCTTTCTGGTCAAGGCCCAGGCGCTCCGCCGGCAGCGCTGTCATCTTCGCGAGCGCCGCCGCAAGCGGCAAAGCTTTCTGTTCGCGCACCAAACGGCCGAGCACCCGGGGGAAAGCGCCGGCAGCACGCGGATGTCCCTGCCCGGCATGGATAGCTCCGTCACTGATGACCATGACGAGAGGATGCTGCAAAGCCCGGACAATCTCCGCCTCGTGCATGACAAATCCAATCACCCGGGTGTCAGGCGCTTCCCGGCGCAGACGGGCAAAAAGTTTCGCGTCACAATACTCTCCTGCATGCTCTCCTTCTGCTATCATGACGCAGGAATATGACTTCCCCCAGCGCTCAAAACAGCCGGGGTCAAAAACAGCCGAACCGATCGCCGTGCTGAAGGCGTTGTAAGGGTAACAATCGGCCATGATATCGACTCCCTCCGCCCGCGCCGCTGCAAGCGCCGTCAGGGAGTCAGCCATAATCTGCGGAAAACCGGCGCAGCTGCCAAGATGTGAGAACTGCAATGGAACGCCCGACTGCCGCGACAATTCGGTCAATTCCCGGACCGACTCCACCGCCCGGTCAGCGTCAAAACGGAAATGAGCGCTAAGGATCCGTCCCGGGTATTCCGCCACGATTGAGGCGGCCGCGAGGGCCTCTTGATAGGTCACTCCCGGGGCATATTCGAGTCCGAAAGAAATCCCGATGGCGCCCGCCGCCATCTCTTCCCGGATTAAGCCGGCAATTGCCTTGCGCTGCGGCGGCGTGGCCGGAGCGTAACGGTCGGTCGCCCCGACAGCTTCCCGCATAGTGGTATAGCCGATGAAAGCGGCGTAATTGACCGGAATACCGGCCGCTTCCAGGGT
>JBMNPB010000048.1:0-18098 GCA_050943375.1 bacterium | reverse complement strand
AACGCTCCCGGCTCTCCAGACCATAAGGATAATTGCCTGCGAATTGGGAGACATGAGCCAGGACGGCCTCTTTCTTACGGTCGTGCCAATCGGAAATATCGATGACAAATGAAGGCTCGGCCGTTTTATTGATAAAGTAATGAAACAAGTACGGCGGGCGGTAAGGCGGCAGGTCCGGACAGAATTTCACGAGCCCGCTTGCAAAATGAGCTTCTTTAATCAATTCGCTGGCCTTGATATGATCGGGATGGCGGTCAACCCAATAAGGAGCGATGATAATACGGGGTCGGTACTGTCGCAAGATCCGGACGACAGCCGCAAGCGTACCATCATTGACCGCGATGTGCCGGTCCGGAATGGCCAGATTTTTCCGCCAGACGCAGCCGAGCAGCTCCGCTCCCCGCTTTGCCTCTTCCGCTCTTGCGGTGACCGTGCCCCGGCTGCCCATCTCGCCCCGGGTCAGGTCGACAATACCGATTCGATATCCTTTCGCCGCTTCTCCGGCCACCAGACCACCGGCGCCGATTTCGACATCGTCCGGGTGAGCGCCGAAAGCGATCATATCAACAGTTTCCATCTTCCTCATCCTCCAAAATCAGCATTTTCGGCGCGAAACTGTCCAGATTGATATGTTCGGTCAGCATATCAATAAATCCGGGACCGTACCGGAATAGATACGGACAAATATTGAAAATTCTTTCCTGTTTTTGCCCATTTGGCATCAATTTGGCCAGGGCATTCTCAAAAGCACGGATGGCCGGCCGATTATTCTGGCGCAGCCGTTGTTTTGCTTTACGCCGCAAATAATTCACCTGATAAAGAATACGGCCCAGATTCCCTTCACTCAATTGTCGCAAATTCGGGTTCAGGGTAGTTAATGTGTCCGCCAGATCGGTGTAAGCGGAGGAAAAATCGTTTTCCAACGCATCGAACACTCTGTCGATACCGACAGGATCAACCCGTTCCAGATACGAGTACAAGGCTGCCGGCCCCGTTTGTAAGACTGCCGCGGGGTCGAGGCCGAGACGGCTGAAGACGGCAGCGTCGTCCGACTCCACGAGCGTAAGGCTCAGGCGCGGGTAAATAATTGGCATTTCCCGGTCGAAAAGAGGATAAACATCTTTTAGCTGAGCGTAATAAGCGATTTCCCCCGGACCAGCCACATAGGCGAGCGTCGGGAAAAGCATATCTTGCGCGATCGGCCGCAGCGCCGCATTCGGGCTAAAGTGGTTCGGACTCCCATCAGCTAAAGCCAAAAGATCCGACTCGGAGTAACATTTCTCCGGATGATCCCGTAGCCGGAACAATCCGTCCTCCTGTCTCGTCAGGATTAGCCTTTCTTCCCCAACATAAAGGAAGAGGTTGGCGTTATCCGCGTCCAGCGCCAATTGCGGCTTATAGCCATGCTTAGTCAGCCGCTCCGTCGCCTGCACAATAGTCTCGCTGACAGATCGATTGGCCCGGAGCGCCCGGGCAAAAAACCGCCGCAAAGCGATGCGGCCGGCCGGTTCCAGCGGATCGAAACAGACGACGCCGTACCGGCCGAACAGCTCCGTCATCAATCGGGAGCACCATTCCCCCAGATTTCCCGCCGACCGGGCAGTCCGGCGAAGCAAAGCGGCGATTTCCCCTTTAAACCCCCCGTCCGGCGTGATTTGTTCCAATTCTTCTATTAAAGACAACGCGGCGGGCAGGACCGGCAGATGGCCGACTGACTGTTTGCCGTCCGGAGTATATGGCAATTGGAGACGGGTTATTCCGCCCCGGCCGTTATAGATGTTAATGTGATTGATTTCATAATAATCGTGATCTTCGCTCGCTACCCAGAAAACAGGAACCACCGGGACGCCAAATTCATCCTCGCATTTGCGAGCCAGGAGCACAGCTGTGATAGTCTTGTAAATCGTGTACAGCGGCCCGGTCAGCACGCCGGCTTGCTGACCGGTGACAATCGCGGCGCTGTTCCCGGCCCGGAGACGGTCGATATTTCGGCGGGTCGCTGTCGTGCCGCCAAGAGAATTATTATAAGAGTGCAAGGCGTCGATCAGCACCGCGCGGTCCGGAGACGGCGTTTTACGCAGAACAGCAAGGCGGCGCTGATAAGAAACCGGGTCGGCCGGGTCATACGCATAAAAATTACTGACGGAAGCATAATCCACGGCGAAGCGCTCCGCCAGCGTCGTCCCGGCCGCTAAAGATAAGTCCTTGCTTTTCACTGCTTCTATCCCCTTTGACTCTCAGATTCTTTCATTAATTCTACCATTACTTACCGGCATTGACAAGCCGATCTGATTGACGGAGTACTGCTTCCGCTCTATAAAAAGAGACGGGGAAAACACCCGTCTGGTTGAGTTCCTTAACTCAGCGGAATTCCGATATTTCCGCCATATCGGCCAACCGCTCTTCAAAGTAAGGACAGTTCCCTTCCAGCAGCACCTCCGACAGATTCCGGTCTCCAGTACCGCATCTCCCGCCGACAAAATGCAGACAATTGCGGCAACACGGTTCTGTTCTCATTTTTTTCACTCCCTGTTTTTTCTTATCATTTCCGCCGGGAGTGAAAAAAATAGGGCCGCGGCCGGTTTCCGGCCGTGCCCTCGCAATTCCGTTTATTATTGACCCAGATAAGCTTTGCGCACTTCGTCATTCGCCAGCAGATTGGCTGCCCGATCCTCAAGAACAAGCGTGCCGGTTTCCAGGACGTAGCCCTTGGCGGCGATGGATAAAGCCATATGGGCGTTTTGCTCGACCAGAAGAACTGTCGTTCCGTTTTTATTGATGTTTTTGATTATTTCAAAGATCTCCTCGACGATAATTGGAGCCAGTCCCATGGAAGGTTCGTCCAGGAGCAGCAGTTTCGGGCGGGACATCAAGGCCCGGCCGATAGCAAGCATCTGCTGCTCGCCGCCGCTCAATGTTCCGGCTGTCTGCCGCTGTCTTTCCTGCAATTTAGGGAAGAGTCTGTAGATATTCTCCAGATCGGACGCCACTTCTTTCTTCTGCTTGTTCAGATAGGCGCCCAATTCCAGGTTTTCCAGGACAGTCATCCGCGGGAAGATGCGTCTCCCTTCCGGGACCAGGGAAATGCCGGCCTGAACGATAATATGCGGTTGCTGCCGGGTAATATCCCGGCCGCAAAAACGAACCGTACCGGCCGCCGGGGCAATCAGACCGACAAGAGTTTTCATCAATGTCGTCTTCCCGGCGCCGTTAGCACCGATGAGAGCAACGATTTCGCCTTCAGTGACTGTAAGCGAAACGCCTTTTAGCGCTTTAATGCTACCATAATTGGTCGCTAGATTTTCGACGTTAAGCATCGGCAGCCCCCTTCCCCAGATAAGCCGCGATGACCTCAGGATTGTTTTGGACTTCCTGTGGAGTTCCCTCGGCGATTTTTTTTCCGTAATCAAGCACTGCAACCCGGTGCGAAATCCCCATTACCACTTTCATATGGTGCTCGATCAATAAAATTGTCTTACCGTTTGCTTGGATTTTGGCGATCAATTCCATCAGTTCATCCGACTCCTGATGATTCATTCCGGCCGCCGGTTCATCGAGCAGGAGCAGCTGCGGGTCGGTAGCCAGCGCCCGAGCGATTTCCAGACGGCGCTGCTCGCCGTACGCCAAATTACGAGCAAACTCGTCGCGGCGATGCCCCAATCCGACAAAAGCAAGCAACTCAAGAGCTTTCGCGCGCGCCTTCTTTTCTTCGGCGTGTACCGCCGGCGGCTTGAGAATGGAGCCGATGAGGCCCGTTTTCGTCCGGCAATGCTGTCCAAGTAGAACATTTTCCTCCACCGTCATGCTGCCGAAAAGACGAATATTCTGAAACGTCCGGGCCATCCCCCGGCTGGTAATTTCATAAGGTTTTTGTCCGTTCAATGTCTGGCCTTGGAACACGATTTGTCCGCCCGACGGCCGATAAATCCCGGTGAGAAGATTAAAGACTGTCGTCTTCCCGGCCCCATTCGGCCCGATTAAACCGAAAATCTCACCCGGGTTAATGTACATGTCGACGCTGTCGACTGCTTTCAAGCCACCGAAAGTGATGGTAAGATTATTAGTCTCGAGTAAATGCACGTGTCTCACCCCCACTTTCTGCCGTCCGGTCCGCCGTCTTCTTCTTAAACAGTTCCGCGCTCAATTTGACGCCGCCCAGAAGACCGGCCGGTCGTACCAGCATCATCACGACGAGAAGAGCCCCATAGAAAACCTGCCGGTAAACGGCGAACGAGCGGAGCATCTCCGGCGCCACCGTCAGCACTGCAGCTCCGATACCGGCGCCGAGGAAATTCCCCATCCCGCCGAGGACAACCATGCTCAGTATCTCGATTGACTTCAAAAAACCAAATGAGTTCGGGCTGATATACCGATAAAAACCAGCGTACAAGCCGCCCGCAAGACCGGCGAAAAGAGCGCTGACGGTAAAAGCCATGATTTTGTACCGGGTGGTGTTAATGCCCATTGCTTCGGCTGCCACCTCGTCCTCCCGGATGGCAATGAAACTCCGGCCGATACGAGAACGCATAATCCGGTACAAAACAAAGGCAGTGACAGCAAGAGCGATGAAAACAGTCAGTGTAATGAGCAGCTGTGATTGCTTAGGAATGCCGCGCAGTCCCATCGTTCCGCCGGTTATCTCCATATCAAGAAAGACAACGCGGATGATTTCCCCGAAACCTAAGGTTGCAATCGCCAGATAGTCTCCCCGCAGGCGCAGCGTCGGCGTTCCAATCAGCAGGCCGCTAAATCCGGCCGCGATCGCTCCGGCCAGCAGAGCCGCCAGAAACGGCACTTCGTAATGAACGACCAGGATGCCCGCCGTGTAAGCGCCGATGCTCATAAAGGCGGCGTGTCCGAGAGAAAGCTGACCCGTATAACCGGTCACTAAATTTAAGCTGATAGCAAGGATAGCATTAATTCCGACCGCAATCAGGATGTTCAGATAGTAAGTATTCAGTCTTTCTCACCTACACTTTCTCCTGGACGTTTTTACCGAGCAGCCCGGCCGGGCGCAACAGGAGAATGATTATCAAAACCGAAAAAGCGATGGCATCCTTCAGTGAAGAAGAAATGTACGCAGCTCCGAATACTTCCATCAGGCCAAGCAACATTCCGCCCACCATCGCGCCCGGAATATTGCCGATGCCGCCCATAACGGCGGCGACAAAACCTTTCAGTCCGGGCATAGCCCCCATCGTCGGATAAACAGCATTGAAATAAATGCCGATCAATATTCCGGCCGCCGCGCCCAGAGAAGAGCCGATGGCGAAAGTAACGGAGATGACGTTGTTCACATTAATCCCCATGAGACTGGACGTTTCCTTGTCCTGGGCAGTAGCGCGCATCGCCTTGCCGATTTTGGTCTTCTGGACCAGAAAGTGGAGCCCCAGCATCAAGGAACAGGAAATCAGCATAATAAAAATCTGCAACGAATTAATTTGCACAGTCAAAGCATTCGGATAACCGGGCAGTTCGGCAATCTTAAACACCGAAACCGCAAAAGGCTTGGGAAAAGCCTGAGTCTGTGGCCCGAGCAGCAAAATAGCCAGATTCTGCAGCAGAATGGACATGCCGATAGCGCTGATCAGTGCCGTAATCCGCGGCGAAGTGCGCAGCGGACGGTAAGCGATCCGCTCAATCGTGATGCCAAGAAGAGCGGAGGCCGCCATAGCCATCAGAAACGCCAGAATGAAAGGAACCCCGCTCCGGATCAGAAACATCCCGACGAAAGCCCCGAACATGTAGATTTCACCGTGAGCAAAATTGATAATCTCCAGAATGCCGTAGACCATCGTATAGCCGAGCGCAATCAGGGCATAAGTACTACCCAGGGTTAGCCCGTTTAACAATTGCTGGAAAAATGTGATCATTTCCTGTATGAGCATTCCGGCAGCACTCCTAATTAAAAAATATGGAGCGGAGAAAGACGGGCGGAGACGCGCCCCGCCCGTCTCTGACATCGTAACCGTTTATCTGATTTTGGCGAAATTGCCGTCTTCCACTTTCAGAATCATAACTTCTTTTTCGCAGTCGCCGTTCTCCAGGAAGGAAGTTTTACCGGTAATGCCGGGGTAATCTTTGACTTCCGCCAGAGCGTCACGCACGGCCGCCCGGTCGGTGCCCCCGACTTTCAAGGCTTCGACGACGAGCATCATCGCGTCGTATCCCTGGGCCGCGAACATATCGGCAGCTTCACCGTATTTGGTCTGGTACGCCGAAACGAAATTCTGGACCGCTTCCGCCGGGTCGTCCGGATAGAAGCTGGCCGTAAAGACAGCGCCTTCCACCGCTTCGCCGCCGAGTTCGACCAATTTGGTGGAGAAGAAACCGTCCGCCCCGAGAATCTGAACACTGAGCCCCTGATCTTCCGCCTGCTGGGCGATCTTAGCCGCCTCGGTGTAGTAGCCTGCGATATAAAGAGTATCGGGCTGCTTCGATTTAATCGAGGTCAGAACGGCGTTAAAGTCCTGTTCACCGTCGTTATAACTTTCAACGGCGACGACGGAAGCAAGTTCGGAAGCCTTCCCTTCCACCGCGTTTTTCAGGGCTTCGCCGTAGTCGTTCTTCGCGTACAGGATAGCGATCTTCGCCGCGCCGAGGTTGGTGATGGCGTATTCGGCGAGCTGTGCGCCCTGGACATCATCCGAGAGGCAATTCCGGAAAATATACTCGCCGATATCCGGAATTCCGGTTGCGGTCGCTGACGGAGAAATCATGACGACATTGGCGTCATTGGCAAGAGGCGCCGCCGTATTCATTTCACCGCTGAGAACGGCGCCGACAATCGCCGTAACCTGATCCTGCTCCATAAGCTTGGTTACCGCCCGGGCGGCGTCATCCGTCACGCCCTTTGTGTCTTCGGCGATGAGCTTCAGCATTTTGCCGTCAATGCCGCCGTTCGCGTTGACTTCTTCCACCGCGATTTCGGCGCCGCGCCGCACGTTTTCTCCGTACGAAGCGTAGTCACCCGTCAAAGGGCCGATGTTACCGATTTTGATCTCTTCCGCCGCTTCCTGGCCGCCAGCGCAGCCGGCGAGGAGGGAAGCTGCCAAAACAAGCACGAGAGCCAGACTCAATCCTTTTTTCTGCAAATTATTTACCCCCTTTTATATCTGTGGATTAACAAACCTGTTTACCCCGCTTACACCTCCTTCGCTCACTGTCTTTTTCGTAAGCAAGATAAATAATTGCCATCGTCCTTTCAGGGACGATGGCAATCGTGATACCACCCTATTTCCCCGCGCCATCGCTGACGCAGGCTCTGCAAGTGCCGCCTCTGCGGCACTTCAGCGCATTAACGGACGCTGAGCCGGCCCGACTTACTGATTTCAGCCTGCAGTTCCGGGGTGACTTTCGGTGTAGAGACCCGTACCGGCTCTCAGCAACAACCGGCTCTCTGCGCCTTCGCCCTACCCTACTCTCCCCTTCATTACTCTTTTCGCAATATCGCTTTGCTATAGATACTAAGATATATTATATTCGATGTCAAGACCGTGATTCCTTCTTTTCATGTTTTTTGTTGAAAAATTTGTCTGGAATTATTCTAAGGCCGGTTCAACTGCTTCACTGATGATTTTCTGGATATCCGCCAACAGGCGACTCAGATTATATTCCGCTTCCAGGTAAGTTCTGACGCCCGGGTTTGCCGCCAAAATCTCGTATAGGGAGTTCAACTGTTTAATCTTATCCGCCGGGACATCTTCACCGCTTAATTGCGCCGCCTGAACTGCAAACTGCTTCTGGTGAAAATCCTTAATCATCTCCTGCGCGGCCGGATTGTCCTTAATGTCATCCTTGGCCGCGAGCATTCCTTTATATTCACTGCTTTGCCGGATAGCGCGGGCCAGTTGGTGCGCAAGATCGTGCAGATTCATTTCCTGCTCTCCTTTCGTGACGAAATTAATCAATAGTCCCATAGAAGCCGCGGTAAGCGGGCGGCAGCATTTCGGCGATACTCACCATCAGCCGCCGCAGGTTTCTCTCCTCCCACGTTTTTTTTGGTTCCTCCGGAGCGGGCGGAGCAAGCCGAAATGGCCGGCCGATACGAACGGTAACATCGGCTGCCTGGAAAAACTCTTTTTCCATCGCCGTGTCGTTGATGGGACAGAGATCCTCCGTACCGGCCAAAGCAAGAGGAACGATCGGCACTCCGGCCAATTTGGCCAGCAGGACAATGCCTTTCTTGCCTTCATTCATCCGGGCTGTGCGACTCCGGGTTCCCTCGGGGAAAATCATCAGCGAATTGCCGGTCCCGATAACCTGCAAGGCTTTCTGGATGGCATGCAGATCGGCCGTACCCGGATTAATCGGAATGTGATTGACGGCATCGAGCATCAGGCGGCTGTTGACCGCCCCGGCTAATTTGACGCCGGCCAAAAAATAAGGCCGGTAAGATTTCAAAACCGAAGCGATGACAAGAGCATCCGCATTGCTTAGATGATTGGCAATAAAAAGATATGGCCCTGCATCTGCCCTCGGCAGATTCTCCCGTCCGGCAACGGTCAGGCGGGCATACTTCCAGACCAAGAACTCAGCCATGACAGTTGCTGCCGCCTTCCGGACCGGCGGCGGGCAGTTCAGGAGGAATCTTGCCAGGGCTAACCAGATTGCTTTGATCACGATCGTGCCTCCAAATCAGTCAGATAGCGGCTCTTACAACGATTCCCACCTTCACAGCCGCCGCGCTCATGGCACGGCGGCTGTGAAGGTTAGGAAAGCTTCATAAACATTTCTTTCGCTTTTTCAATTGCCCTGACGCATTCTCCGCTCTCCTTGACTTCCTTGGTGATGCATTCCACCATATAGGAGCCGACGATGGACAGGGAGACTTTTTCCAGGGCGGCCCGAATGGCGGAAAGCTGAATGACGATTTCGTCACAGTCCCTCTCCTCATCCACCATTTTCTGCAGTCCGCGCACTTGCCCTTCGATTCGCCGCAGACGCAGGATAATCTCTTTCCTGGCCCCCTCGGAAGTGCTTTCCATTTTTCCTCTCCTCTTTCGGCTGTTTTACAGATTGTCTATATACTCGTTGGCGGCTACCGCCGCCGTCGCCCCATCGCTGACTGCGGTGACAATTTGCCGCAGCAGCTTCTGGCGGATGTCGCCGGCGGCGAAAACCCCGGGCAGCGTCGTCCGCATCGCGTCGTCGGTGATAAGATATCCTTTCTGGTTGCGTTCAATTTCCGCCGGCAGAAATTCGCTGTTCGGCCGAGTCCCCACATAAATGAAGACGCCGTCCGCTTGCTGGGTAGTGAGCGTACCATCTTTGACATTCTTCAGGACAACGGTTTCGACTTTATTGCCGCCTTGAATCCGCTCAACAACCGAACTCCAGCGGAAAGATATTTTTTCGTTCCGGAAAGCCTTCTGCTGAATTACTTTCGTCGCCCTGAGCTCATCCCGGCGATGGACGACTGTCACCCGGCTGGCAAACCTGGTCAGAAAAATTGCTTCCTGCAAAGCGGCATCGCCGCCACCGACAACAATTACTTCCTTGTCCCGGTAGAAAGCCCCGTCGCATGTAGCGCAATAAGAAACCCCCGCTCCGGCAAACTCGGACTCCCCGGGTGCTCCCAACCGGCGCGGATTGGCACCGGCGGCGACGATGACCGTCTTCGACCGATAAACGTTGTCGCCAGCCCGGCAAAGCCAAATGTTATTATCCGGCGCCAGAGCGTTGATTTCCGCCGTCACGAATTCGGCCCCGAAACTGCGCGTCTGCTTCTCCATTTTCTCCATCAGTTCCGGACCGGTAACTTCACCTGGGAAACCGGGATAATTGGCAATGGCGTCTGTATTGAAGGCCTGTCCGCCCGGCAGTCCGAGTTCAAGCACCAACGTGGAAAGAAGCGCCCGGGCAGAATACAGCGCCGCGCTCAGTCCGGCCGGCCCGCCGCCAATGACTGCCACATCATAAATCTTGTCGTTTGACAATGCCCCGTCATCCTTTCCGAATAATTTCACCCGAGCAGGCGGGCGTGCTCCACCATCAGGCAGCGGTCCATGACAACGGTTAGCCCATTCTGTTCCGCTTTTGCCGCGGCCGCCGCATTGACAATACCTTCCTGCATCCAGACAACTTTCGCTTTGGCCAGAATAGCTGCGTCTACAAACGGCGGAACTGCTTCCGACGGGCGGAACAAATCCACCATGTCAATCGTCTCCGGTACGGCCGACAAGTCCGAGTAAGCTTTCTCGCCCAAAACAGTGTCTATTGCCGGATTGACCGGAATCACCCGGTAACCTTTCTCCTGCAGATATTTGGCGACGTGATGGCTCGGTTTCTCCGGGTTGCGGGATATGCCGACGACGGCAATGGTTTTCACATCCTCCAGCATTCTCTTAAGGTCGGCGTCAGACGGATTTTCCCACTCTTCGTTAATCTCGGGCATGGTTATGCCTCCTTTCGATATACCATGTGGGGTATTCGATTCAATTATATTCGTCCCGGACACAGGCGTCAAGCCGTAGCTGCCGGGAGCAATAATCCCCGCTTGTTCCGGAAATCAGAAAATCAACACGCGGGATATCTCCCTCCTCCCTACTCCCTACTCCTGCGCCCGGTTCTTCATCTCCTGTAGAACCATGCCGAGCTGTTCGGTTACCCTTCCGTACCCGGCCCAGTCGCCGGCCCGAATAGCGCTTTGCGCCTCGGCATAAAGAGTGTTGGCTCTTTCAATCATTTCGCCCAGAGTTGCGGTTCCATCCGCCGGCGGCATCCCAGATGGTGGTTCGCCCGGCGTTTGGCCGTCCTCCCGACCGAAGACTGTCTCCAAGGCGGCGCCCAGAGTTTCAGCCATGACAACCTGGTTTCCGTACGACACTATTACCCGTTTCAGCTGCGGCAGCTGCGTCTCGGTTGACTGGAGAAAGAGTGGCTCCACATACAATAAAGAATTTTCAATCGGCAAAACTAACAGGTTACCGCGAATTACCTGTGAGCCGGCCGAACTCCAGAGGGTGACGCTTTGCGATATCTCGGCATCCTGATCGATAATCCCTTCAATTTGTTCCGGCCCGTAAACAAGTTCCGATTTTGGCATTCGGTACACGATCAACTCCCCGTAATGTTCCGGGTCGGAACGGGCCGCCAGCCAGGCGATCAAATTCTTTTTCTGGACGGGCGTAAACGGCAACATTAGGACGAACTCCGATTCCGTTCCTTCCGGCAGCCGCAGCAAAGTGTAGAATGGCTCCAGGGGAATAGAGGTCTCGGCGTATTTTTCCTTCGGCAGGTCCCAAAAGTCCTCTTTATTGTAGAACACAGTTGTGTCCTTCATGTGATACGCCCGGTACATTGTCGCCTGAATGGTAAAAATTTCTATCGGATAGCGGATATGCGCGCGGATATCATTCGGCATTTCTTCCAGCGGCCGGAAAAGCGTCGGAAAAATTTTTTCGTAAGTCCGAACAACCGGGTCGGTGGGGTCGGCGAGATAAAATACAGTGTCCCCTTCATAAGCATCAATCATTACTTTCACGGAATTCCGAATGTAATTGACTCCGGCCAGGTGGGACAACGATTTCGTCGCCATGGCATCGTACGGCTCGGAATACGGGTACATGTCAGACGTCGTATAAGCATCAACAATCCAATACAGTCTGCCCCCGCTCAGCACAATATACGGGTCGGAGTCGTAGTGCAGGAAGGGGGCGATGCGCCGGACCATCTGGTTGATATTCCGGCGGAAAAGAACCCGGCTCTCATTTGTCAGCGCGCCCGAGATCAGCAGGCGGTAGCTCCGGAAGCGGAAAGCAAAAGCGGCTTTGGTTAAGGCCGACGAAAGAGGCACACCGCCGCTGCCCTCGTAAACACTGTAGATATTCTGCTCTCCGGAAGGATAATCGAATTCCGGCTCTTTCGTATTGACAACAACATAATTGTCGTTCAATTCTCCGAAATATATCTCCGGCCGTCTCACCGCCATCTCCGGAATTGATTGCGGTGGGATATCGTCAATATAAAACTCTGGCAGGCCTTCCGAGGTGAACTCGGCGGCCGGGCTGGCGACAATGCCGTACCCGTGCGTGTATTTCAGATATTGATTGACCCAAGTTTGCGCCGTTGTCTGCAGACGACTTTGGTCCAGTTCACGGGCGGCGATCATCACCATTTTTTTCTGCCCTCCGATAGTATAACGGTCACTGTCCACACTGGTAAACCGGTAGTACGGTCTGATTTCCTGCAATTGACCGAATGTCTGAAGCAGCGGGCGCCAATCCCAGAGTCGCACATTATCGACCGTCGCAGCATTGGCGGTAATATCTGCCGCCGACAAATTATTGCTGACCGGGAAATCGCGCTCCGCAATCCAATCCAAGCCGTAAGCCCGGCGGGTGCCGGAAATATTCGGCTCGATGTAAGGTGTTTCTTTGGCAATCTCATTTGGCTCTACCACAAATCGCTGAATCAAGCCTGGATAGACACTGCCCAGAAGAAGGGAACTTGCCAGCAGGAGTACGAAAGCCCCGGCGAAAAGCTTCCGGCTGCGGAAGAATAGATTGAGGAGCAAAAGCCCGGCGCAAAGGAGGGCGATAACAGTAAGGATGCGCAAAGCCGGCAGCTGAGCGTGAATATCAGTGTAACTGGCCCCAAAGACGACCCCGCGCGGTGAGTATAGCAGATTATACATATTGAGACGGTATTCCCCGGCTTTGGCCAGAAAAAAGGCGGCCAGTAGAATTGAAAAATGAACTTTCGCCCGCGGCAGCATTGTTATCCGACGGTCGCCGAATTTGATGGCGCCGCCAAGCAGATACATCAGGCCGCTAAGTATTGTCGTCAGGGCGAGAAGAAAAATGACGACACTGAGCGCGATTCGCCAAAACGGCAGGGCGAAAACGAAAAAGCCAATATCCTTACCGAAAACCGGATCGGCAGTTCCAAAAGGCGTCTGATGCCGAAAAGCTTCGATAACCGGCCAGTTGTCGCCGGCGAAAAACGCCGCGCCGATAGTGGTGGCGGCCGCGGTAATAAGCAACAGCCAGTACAAGTGCTGCGGATTAAGGATGTGCGGGTAGTCGTATTCCGGGACATCCGATCCAGCCGAATTAAGCTTGGGGCGGGCAAAAGCAAGGTTCAGAAAAAGGAAACTGCCGCAGAAAACTCCGGCAACCGCCGCCCAGTAGAAGCGTGCGGTAAGATATTTCCAATATACCGCTGTAAACCCGAGTGAAGCAAACCAAAGCCAATCGGTATAATAAACCGCTCCCAGCAGGAATACCAATATGGCTGCGGCAAGCAACCCTAGCACAGCTCGCAGCAGTAAACCGGCCGACCTGCCGCTCCGGACCATAATAATCACTCCTTGTTATTATCCTGCTCCCTTTCCCGGGTGTCGGCAAAAGAAGCGGGTTATGCGATATCACGGTGGTAGACCGGGCCAGCCATTCCCGAAAGCACCCTTATTCAGCCGGTGCTTATTTGCTCATCCGCCGTATTGCAAAATCCTTCTTTATCTGTCCGACTAAATCCGGACGGCGAAACAGGATGACGGCAGCCAAAGCAATTACTTTTGCCGCCAGCAGAGCGGCCCGGATGCCTTCCGGACTGCCGGCCGCCTCCATGAACTCATGCGTGTGCGGCAGGACTCCTTCCGCTGCCGCGGCAAACCAGAGATTGCACGTGGGGATTTCGTATCCGACATCGCCCAGATCCGAAGAACCGAGCGCCTCCCATTTTTTTATCGCCGGCGCGTCCAAGAAACGGGCACAGTCAAGAACTAGTGTATCCAGCAACGGGACATTAATGGGAGAGCCGTAGCCGAACGTCCATTCCACATTGACCGACGCGCCGGTCGCCAGGGCACCCGCCTTGGCGCAATTCTCCACTTTTTGCTTGAGAACCTCAAGATAGGCGCGATCAAGCGCCCGGACTCCATACTTCAATTCGGCCCTCTCCGGTACGATATTGGAAGCTTGGCCGCCGTCCGAGATGATCCCGTGCAGGCGGGCGTCGGAGCGAATGTGTTCCCGGACTGTCTCAATCGCGTTATAAGTAATCATCGCGGCGTCAAGTGCGCTGACGCCTTTTTCCGGTGCCGCCGCCGCGTGTGACGGCACGCCCGCGAATTTGATGGTCGCTCCGGTCACAGCCAGGAATTCAGCTCCCGTATCCCACCTGTCCCCGGGATGAGTAATCAAGACAATATCGGCTCCGTCAAAATGACCGGCTTTCAGGAGCGGAATTTTGCCGCCGAGCGGACCGCCTTCTTCAGCCGGCGTTCCGATAACCCAGAGGCGGCCCGACATTTCCGGCAATATACCGGCCAAGGCAAGCGCCGCTCCGAGGCCGGAAGCGGCAATCAAGTTATGGCCGCAAGCGTGACCCATCGGAAGAGCGTCATATTCAAGCATCACGGCGATGGTCGGACCGCCCGGTTTACCCTCATAAACAGCCTTGAAGGCGGTAGCCAGATGAACAGTTTCTTCGTTCAGCGGCCTCACCCCCGTCAACCCTTTCTCAACCCGAAAACCGGCGGCGGTCAGCCGCTCCGTCAGCCATTCACAAGCCTGATATTCCTCGTTTCCCCGTTCCGGGTGGCGGTGGATGCGGCGGGCAATTTCCGCGATTTCTTCCGCCGCAGCCTCCACGCCCGCTCTGACGACCGGCGCCAGCCCGTCCGGAATCGTCTCTCCCCCGGCCTTCGTTGGCTTTCGCAAACGGACAGTGTTTCCTTCATCCTCCCATTCGATCTCCCAGCCCAGAGCCGCGGCCATAGGCACTAACGGTACGGCGAGGGTGCCGTCTTCCAGCAGCAGAGCCTTTTCCGGCGCGCCGGTAGTACCATCTACGACCAAGTCCGGTGTTTTCTTCACCAGCAACTTTTTCCCCTCCCGCCTTTATCGCTGTTTCCGGGCTGAAAAGCCGTGACTGTCGATGTATTCGCCCAAGGCCCAATATTTCCCGTCTCCGTAAACAAGCGGCTGCGCCTTGTTCAGATCAAGTCGGGAAGCTTCGTTCAGGGCATCCTCATCAATCTGGACGGCAACGATCTCCGCCAGAAAAAGATCGTGGCTGCCGAGCGGTTTGACTTCCTTCACTTGGCATTCAAGATTGACGGGGCATTCGGCAATCAGCGGCGCCCGGACGATACTGGCCGGGGCAGGCGTCAGCCCCGTCGCGGCGAATTTGTCGCCGTCGCGGCCCGAAGCCACCCCACAGTAGTCGGTCATCTTGGCCATGCCGCTTGTCGGCAGATTGACGACGAATTCGCCCGATGCTTTGAGCATCGGGTGGGAGAAACGCTCCGGCCGAACGCTGATGCCGACCATTGGCGGCACGGAGCAAATTGTCCCGACCCAGGCCAGAGTGATAATATTTTTTTCACCGGCAAAATCACCGCAAGTGACCATGACGGCCGGAACAGGGTAAAGGACAGTCGCCGGCTCAACTAATCTTTTCCTCATCTGGTCAATCCTCCCTCCTCTTTCTTATTTTATTTCGGGGTCCGGCCCGCTTTTCCTTTTCGGCGACCAGCGTCCGGCATCCCGCTGCCGATACTTTTCCATCATGGCCCGGAAAGCTTCCTCCAGGCTGAGATCGAGGGAATTGGCAAAACAAGTGACAACAAAGAGAATATCCGCTAATTCCAGACTGATGTCGTTTTCCGGCTCACTTTCTTTCTTCGGTTTCTCGCCGTAGCGGTGATTGACTTCCCGGGCCAATTCGCCGACTTCTTCAGTCAGCCGGGCCAGCATCGACAACGGGTGCCAATAACCTTCCTCGAAGCGATCAATCCAGGCATGGACTTCCGCCTGCATTTCATCCAGCGTCATTTTGACCTCTCCTTAATTAACTGGTGTTATTATGCCATATTCTGTATCATTTTACCATTATCCCCGCCGAACCGCAAGGCGAGACGGCTGCCGGGCGGCAGCCGTCTCGGAAACACGGCTTCTTTCAGAAAACCGATGACGGTGGAAACAATTGGTTTTCGGTGGAAATTCTCATGCATTGCCTCATTCACCAATTCCGGTTATCGTAAGGCACTTCCCAATAGCCGGTCGCGGTGACAGTATCGAGATGCTCAATATGCTGCCGCGGAGCCTCCATCTCCAATAGCGCCCTTTTCTGGACTTCAATGCATTCCCGCTCGGCCGCTTCCCCCGCGAAAGTTTTCCCTTCCGAGTACATTCTCACGTGATGAGCGTCATGCACAATGACGGAGGCCAGCCAGAACGAATCCGCCGCCGCGGCTGTCCCGTTGCCGACAACAAAATTACGATTGTAGACATCGACGCCGGAGTGCTCCCCTTCACTGATTGTCGCCAGATATGCACAGACTTCCCGATAATGGCCGGGTGCTTGCGCGGCAAGCAGTGCCAGGGCAGAATTAATCTTATCTGTAAAAACAGCCGAACCGCTGACCGCCGGTGCCGTTGTTTCGGCCGACGTCTCCTTCCCGTTGCCATTCGTACTGATCAGAACAGCTCCGCTGTTGGCATCCCAGGCAACGGCGACGCCAAGGCTTTCCCCGAAAAAACGGACCGGCACGAAAGTAATCCCGTTCTCAATCAGGGCCGGGATGTCCAATTCAACCCTTCTTCCGTTCACCCAAGCCCATGCGGCCTCTGGGTATATAGTCACCTTATTTGCACCGCGGAAGGCCGAGATTTCCCCGGTGGCTTCCTCCCAGTCAACGCTGGCGCCTATGGCTTCCCCGGCAGCCCGCAGTGGCAGCAGGACTCGCCCTCCCCTGACCTGGGGGCTGGTCAGCGGGAAAGCCAGCGGCCTCCCGTCAACATAAACGGCGATGACGGCGGCTTCGATTCCCCCCTGGGCGAAAGTGGCAAGCAGTAACAAGAAAACAACCGTGGTGCATAATTTACCGCGAGAAAAATTCCGTTGCATGGGCATTGACCTCCTCAGACAAAAGTTTACATAATTATTCATTCCGACCACTCCGATTTCCTCCCGCGCGGGAAAACTTTCTTTGTCCCGTTATTCCGGTCTTTATTTTAGTACAGATGTACTATACCTTACTGCCCCCGGTAGTCATATTATGTACCGATACTACATTGTCCCACTCGAGACGAAAGGAGGATTACGCATGAAAACGTCCTGTTTGCCGGTATTGCGGCCCGGAAGCAGCGGTCCTTATGTGACACTTTCGCAAGCCAGATTGAAAGACTTGGGTTTCAATCCCGGTCCGGCCAATGGCATTTACAACGAGATGACCCAGACTGCTGTCCGAGCATTCAAAGCGAGCCGCGGCCTGGCTTCTGACAATGTTGTCGACGCGGCGACTTGGCATCGCCTTCTCCCGCCTGGCTACAAACTGCCCAATCTGAAGCGGGGGTCAACCGGCGCATATGTGAACGTGGTTCAAGGGCTGCTGCGGGAAGCGAAGTATTACCCCGGTGCGGTAGATGGAGTCTACGGTGAACAAACCGAAGCAGCCGTCAAAGCATATCAAAACGCCCAAGGCTTGTCCGCGAGCGGGAATATGAATGAGGCGACCTGGGATAAACTTCTCTGTGAAAAGCACCCGGCGCCGCCATGTCCGACCAAATGTCCTTCCGGCAGCTTCGCCTACACGATCAGAGCGGGAGATACCTGCTTTAACCTGGCGCAGCGCTTCGGCACTACGGTGCAGGCTATTCTTAACCTCAATCCCGGACTTGACTGCAACAATCTCCAGGTCGGCCGGATTATCTGCATCCCGTCCACACCGCCGCCGACTTGCCCGCCCGGCAGCTTCGCCTACACGATCAGAGCGGGAGATACCTGCTTCAACCTGGCGCAGCGCTTCGGCACTACGGTGCAGGCTATTCAGGCCATTAACCCGGGCCTCAACTGCAACAATCTCCAGATCGGTCAGGTCATCTGCATCCCGTCCACACCGCCGCCGCCGCCGACCTGCCCGCCCGGCAGCTTCGCGTACACAATCGTTGCCGGAGATACCTGCTTCAATCTGGCGCAGCGCTTCGGCACTACGGTGCAGGCTATCCAGGCCATTAACCCGGGCCTCAACTGCAACAATCTCCAGATCGGTCAGGTCATCTGCATCCCGTCCACACCGCCGCCGCCGACCTGCCCGCCCGGCAGTTTCCCTTATACCGTTGTCGCCGGCGACTCGCTCTTTACCATCG